>CAYPMR010000026.1:0-46600 GCA_964411665.1 uncultured Granulosicoccaceae bacterium
AAGCTTTCAAAACAGCCGGTACAACCAAAGCGACAGAGGTTTTCAGTGCGCTGGCGCAGGTCGCCATAAAAGAAGCTAACGAACCCGAAGACGATATCGGGGAATCCGCTGCTGCGATTGAGGGCTGGAAACTGCAACAACAAGCCCGATTGCTATTAGACAGTCGTTACACATTCACTGGCCACCAAAAATCAGCCAAAAATGCCAAGGCCGGACAAACAGGCTCGCTGAAGATCAAAGCAACATTGCTGGCGGAATCCTTAACTGAACGCCAGGCTATGCGACCAATTAATGAAGGTCTGGCCGTCGCTAAAGGCTCTGCTCTGGCACGTGATCTTGGCAATCTTGCACCCAATATCTGCACACCCTCTTATCTTGCAGGCGTCGCCAAAGACCATGCCCGTGGAAATGCGAAATTGAAAGTTACCGTTCTTGGTGAAAAGCAGATGGAAAAGTTCGGCATGGGAGCGTTCCTGGCAGTTTCACGCGGCAGCAGACAGGAAGGCAAACTAATCGTTATGGAATATAGTGGCGGCTCCAAGAGTAGCAAACCGACCGTACTGCTTGGTAAGGGAATTACTTTTGATACCGGTGGTATCTCGATCAAACCATCGGCAACCATGGATGAGATGAAATACGATATGTGTGGAGCGGCCAGCGTTTTCGGGGCGATGGCTGCCTGTCTTGAGATTCAACCTAAAAAGAACATACTGTTCGTTGTTGCAGCGGCTGAAAACATGCCTGATGGCGATGCTGCAAGACCTGGCGATGTTGTTGAAACCATGTCAGGCCAAACCGTAGAAATTCTCAACACCGATGCTGAAGGACGATTAGTACTTTGCGACTCTCTGACTTATATTGAGAAATACAAACCTAAAGCCGTTGTTGACGTAGCCACACTAACCGGTGCCTGTGTTGTGGCTCTCGGTGGTGTCGCAACCGGATTGATGAGCAACAATCGCAAACTCACAGATCAGTTACTCGAAGCCTCCAGAATAAGTGGGGACAAGGCCTGGGAACTGCCATTGTGGGATGAATACCGACCTCAGCTTGATAGTAATTTCGCTGATCTTGCCAACATAGGTGGGCGTACAGCGGGTGCAATAACAGCCGGTGTATTTTTGAAACAGTTCGCTGACAAATACCCGTGGGCACATCTGGATATTGCCGGTACTGCCTGGAAAGGGGGAGGAGCAGCCAAAGGGGCGACCGGGCGGCCGGTGCCGCTATTGATGCAATACCTGCTCGAAAACTAAAACCAACACAGCTCGACTACTGCAGATGACACGCATCGATTTCTACTCACTGGTATCCGGTTCTCGCCACGATATTGTCGCAACCACCTGCCTGCTGATTGAAAAAGCCTGCTCCCGTGGCCAGAGAGTGCACACGCACACTGATGACCCCGCTTTGGCTAAATCAATCGATCAGCATCTATGGAATTTTCGTGCTGATAGCTTTATTCCGCATATCGTGCTTGAACAAGTTGGAGAACAAGCGGTGCAGCAAGATGTGATGCATGCAACTCCCACTCACGATCTTGCACTAACGCCATCTTCACTAAATCTGCTGCCACCCAATATGCAAGTAACTATAGGTACGGATGTCACGCCACAGGCTTGTGACGGTGTGCTGATAAACCTTGCGCAGACAGTGCCGACATTCTTCAGCCGATTCAAGCGCACGCTGGAAATCGTCGACGATAGCGACACTGCACGTGCACAAAGCCGGGATCGCTACCGCTTCTACCAAAAACGCGGCTATCCTCTGCAGCACCACACACTTGGCAACTAGAAGCCCTCTCCTGTGTCTCCAGCTCAGATATGTGCTCGCATGAAGATTGCAAATTTTAGTCTACACTTCTAAAGGTAGTAATTGTTTAACCAAGACGGAAGTCCAAGATGGCCCGCGACGCAGTTGCCCGAACACAGAATCACCAACAAAACGCTGATGCGCCAGTCGGCGAGAACGGCGAGAATCCCGTCTTGAACGGGGACATACCCGTATTAAAAGCTGTGGTTCAAAGCGGCGACCGCGAGTTGATAAAATCTGCCCGCCAATCAACCGGGCAGCATGCTGCAATTACAGACGAAAGCCCAGACAAGAATGAAGAAAAGGCGGCTTTTGATACTCTTGGCGACTTCAGCGACGCGGATAATTCGCAAGGCATGGTATGCGAAAGTGATCTCGAACAAACTATCGAGGCAATAATTATGCAACACGTCAACAGCATGAGAGCAGAAATCAAAGCTGTTCTTTGGTTGCACACTGAAACTCAGGCGAACGACGAAAGCGACCCATCTACCCCCAGCTGAAACGCCTATGCACACCCTGTTTTTGCCGACTCCTCACTGATAACAAAGGACACGCTGGCGAACACGTTAAACAGGTCGCTAGACGCACGTGGAATTTGCGTTAGAATCATCCTGGTTACATCCCTAATCAACCCGATAACAGTGCATACAGCACTCTGCCCTCCAATCCGGCATGGACAAAACCTATAATCCTGCGACATTAGAAAGTCGCTGGTACGAATTCTGGGAATCAGAAGGTCACTTCGCACCCTCCGGACAGGGTGATCCCTACTGCATCATGATCCCGCCCCCCAATGTGACCGGCACCCTGCATATGGGTCACGCGTTTCAAGACACCATCATGGATGCATTGATCCGCTATCACAGAATGTGCGGATTTAACACGCTTTGGCAACCCGGGACGGATCACGCTGGCATCGCCACCCAGATGGTGGTGGAACGACAGCTTAACGCCGAGGATAAAACCCGCCATGATCTCGGCCGTGAGAAATTCGTTGAAAAAGTCTGGGACTGGAAAGAAGAATCAGGCGGCATAATCACCCGCCAACTCAGACGCATGGGAACATCCCCGGACTGGAAGCGTGAACGATTCACCATGGACGAGGGAATGTCAGCTGCTGTACTTGAGGTGTTTGTACGCCTGTATGACCAGGGACTTATCTATCGCGGTAAACGCCTTGTTAACTGGGATCCCGTGCTACACACCGCTTTGTCAGATCTCGAAGTCCTGAACGAAGAAGAACAAGGCCATCTCTGGCATATACGCTATCCACTTACTGACGGCACGCACCTGACAGTTGCTACAACACGACCAGAGACCATGCTTGGTGATACAGCTGTTGCAGTGAGCCCTGATGATGAGCGCTACCAGCATCTGATTGGCCAATCGATCAACCTTCCCCTGACAGACCGTGTCATACCAATCATTGCCGACGAATACGTCGATCCGGAATTTGGTTCCGGTTGTGTAAAAATCACCCCGGCGCATGATTTCAACGACTATCAAGTGGGCATTCGCCATAATCTTGAACAGATCAACATACTGACAGATGATGCAAGTCTCAACGATAACTGCCCCGCAGCCTATGTCGGGCTCGATCGCTATGAGGCGCGCAAAAAAATCGTTGCCGAGCTCGACGCGGCCGGCCTGCTTGAGAAGACCGAGGATCACACGCTTAAAGTACCGCGAGGCGACCGTAGCGGAACCGTTGTAGAACCCTATCTAACGGATCAATGGTTTGTTGACCTGACGCGTGACACAACCCCTGATGGGCGACCCGGTGGCAAGCAATTGATCACCCTGCCATCAATCGATGCAGTACGCTCCGGCAAGATCAGTTTCGTGCCCCAAAACTGGGAGAAAACCTATTTCCAGTGGCTGGAAAACATTGAGGACTGGTGTATCTCCAGACAACTGTGGTGGGGTCATCGCATTCCCGCCTGGTATGACAAGGACGGGCACATTTATGTAGCGAAGAATGAAGCCGAAGCACGAGAGAAATATGCACTCGATGATTCGGTAGAGCTGACACAGGACAACGACGTACTCGACACCTGGTTCTCCTCCGCTCTTTGGCCTTTCTCAACCCTTGGATGGCCAGATCAAACCGATGCACTGAAAACCTGGTACCCGGGATCAGTACTGGTAACCGGCTTCGATATCATTTTCTTCTGGGTTGCAAGAATGATCATGTTCGGCACCTACTTCATGGATGGTGATGTGCCGTTCCGCGAAGTTTACATGCATGGGCTGGTGCGCGACTCCCAGGGTCAGAAGATGTCTAAATCCAAGGGTAATGTGCTTGATCCACTTGATATTATCGACGGTATCGAACTAGATGCACTGGTTGAGAAACGCACCAACAATCTGATGCAGCCGCGCATGGCGCCACTGATCGAGGAGCAGACGCGTCACGATTTTCCCGACGGTATCGCAGGTTATGGAACGGATGCGTTGCGTTTCACTTTTGCCTCTCTAGCCTCTACCGGGCGTGATGTACGTTTCGATATCAAGCGAGTTGAAGGGTCACGGAATTTCTGCAACAAGCTGTTCAATGCTACCCGTTTCGTACTGATGAACACCGCTGAACATAAACTTGACTGTGCAGCTATTAGACAAGACGGCTTACAAGCTGATGACTCAGCCGTTGATCGGTGGATACTTTCTCGACTTAACCAAACCATCATCGATGTAAATTCTCATATAACCGAATATCGTTTCGATCTCGCGTCCAATGATATCTATGAATTCATCTGGAACGAGTACTGCGACTGGTATGTCGAGATGACCAAACCGTTGCTCAATGACTCAAGTGAAACGCAACAGATCCGCACTCGCTCAATGCTGCTGTACATATTGGAGAGCGTGCTACGTATGGCACATCCGATCATGCCGTACATAACGGAAGAACTCTGGCAACAGGTCGCACCGCTGGCAGCAGTAGAGACAGACTCTCAGCGCAAGCCGACAATCATGCTGCAGCCCTACCCGACAATTGAGGCGGATAAGCTCAACAATTCTATTGATGCCAATGCACTCGACGAGATCTACTGGGTAAAGCAGTTCGTCGTCGGTGTGCGCAAAATACGCTCTGAGCAGAATATCAATCCCGGCCGTAAGCTTGAGATCTTTCTGGACAAAGCAGATAGCCAGGTGCACAAACGGGTGGCAAACTACGAGAACCTGCTGCTGTCACTGGGTCGACTTGAATCAATAAATTTCTACAGCGCATCAGACAAGCGTGTTGAATCGGCCGTTGCACTGGCAGAGGAAACCGAGATTCACATACCACTGGCAGGCCTGATTGATAAGGATGCAGAACTTGCTCGCCTGGGCAAGGAGATCGAGCGCCTCGATGGTGAGGTGACAAGGCTATCCAAAAAACTCGACAACGAAGGCTTCACCGCTAAAGCACCGGAGAAAGTTGTTGATCAAGAGAGGCAAAAATTATCTGACGCCAGCTCAGCGCGTGAAAAGCTTATGTCTCAGCGGGACAAGATTGCTGCTATGTGAGTTTTTATAGGATCTGTCGACTACCTGAAAGGAAATGTCATCATCCCAGCAGGTTACTTCGCATCCTCAGTCTGCTCCAGCTCCTCACATAATTCCAGCCACAGGGCTTCGGCAGATTCCAAGCCACTTTGTAACTGCTTTTGTTGTTGCAGCAGTTCAGTTAGTTCAGCTTGGCGCTCTCCCGAATAGAGATCATTGTCAGCGAGCTTATCGTGCAACGTAGATAAATCCTTCTGTAAAGACTCACACGTTTTCTCAGCTTTTTGTACTTTCTTACGCAGCGGTGCCAGCTGTTGCCTTTTCTGCGCAGCCAGACGTTTGTCTTCCTTGCGATCAGTTGCCGTTTTATTCTTGTCGTGATCGTCAGCCACCCCGGAGGTAGCACTGGAATCGGAATCGGATTCAACACCTACCCTTTTCGACAGCCATTTGCGATAACCATTAAGGTCATCATCATATTGCGTGAGCCGTTTATCAGCCACTAGCCACAACTCGTCGGCCACACTTTCAAGCAGAAATCTGTCGTGAGAGACAACCACTAACGCACCGCTGAACGATTGCATCGCCTCGCTCAAGGCAAACCGCATATCCATATCCAGATGATTGGTCGGCTCATCCAGTAACAATAAATTTGGCCGGCTATGCACCAATAACGCGAGTACCAACCGGGCTTTTTCTCCGCCGGACAAAACACTCACAGACTGCAACGCCATTTCACCGGAAAAACCAAATCCACCAAGTATGTTGCGGCAATGCGCTTCACTTAATGACGGGTCAAGGTTTTGTAATTGATCGAGTGCTGTGCCGCTATAATCAAGCTGATCGATCTGATGCTGCGCAAAGTAGCCACAGGATAAATTCGCACCCGCTGTACGTTTACCTGATTGCAACGCAAGCTCGCCGACCAGCGCTTTAACGAGGGTAGATTTACCAGCACCATTACGCCCCAATAACGCTACCCGATCACCTGCACCGAGGCGGAAATTAACACTCTTGAGCACAGTTTGATCGTTGTATCCGATATTGGCCCCCTCGAGTGTCACTAGAGGATCAGACATTTTTTGGGGTGCGTCAAACTGAAACGAAAAACCCGAATCAACTTGTGCCTGCGAGACCACCTGCATACGCTCAAGCATCTTTATACGGCTTTGCGCCTGACGGGCTTTAGTCGCTTGTGCCCGAAAACGATCAATAAATCGTTGCACATGAGCAATCTTTTTTTGCTGGCGCTGATACATCGCTGCCCCCAGAGCCAGGCGCTCGGCTCTGATACGTTCAAACGCTGAATAGTTTCCACTGTAACGCGTGATAGTTTGATGTTCGACATGCAATACGCTGTCGACAACCGCGTCAAGAAATTCCCTATCATGCGAAATCAGTAGCAGCGTGCCCTCATAGCGACGCAACCAACTCTGTAGCCAGAACACAGCATCCAGATCAAGATGGTTAGTCGGTTCATCCAATAGCAACAAATCACTTGGGCACATCAACGCCTGGGCGAGATTCAAGCGCATACGCCAGCCACCAGAGAAATCATTAACCGGTAGACAATGTTGCTGCGCACTGAATCCCAGGCCGTTCAATAACATGCCTGCGCGTGCTTCAGCCGTATAACCTCCAGCAACATCATAGTCTTCGAGCAAGCCTGCCAATTGCGGTGCAGACGAATCAGACTCCTGGTGATCTTTGGCAGCTATTGCCGAATTTCCACCTACAACTACCCCAAGATCGCTCAACGCCTGTTGCAGGCCGCGCAGGTGCCGATCGCCGTCTATAACATAGTCGATGGCAGTAGAGGCACTGGCAGGGGTTTCCTGTGCCACATGCGCCAACAAGGTGCCCGGCTGGATCTCCAACAGACCCTCATCGGCGTCGAGATTCCCCAGAATCATGGAAAAGAGCGACGACTTGCCGCACCCGTTGCGCCCGGTCAACCCCACTTTGTGCTGACGCGCGAAAAACTCGCTCACGCCACTGAACAACACCTGGCCGTCTCGCCGGCAGGCTAACTCGCTAAAACGAAGCATGGTGAAATTGCCTGATCGGCATATTGAGTAAGATTGATAACAAAACCGGGGCCATCATATAGCGAGTGCAAGCTCCTAGTGTAGTAGCATGTCTAATAATCTCGCTATCGCAAATGCCCGGACGTACCAGGTCGATGTTGCAGTCGAGTGGTCTATTCTATTGCTTTGATGACTGATTGTTAGTTGCTTTTATGCTTGCACGCCCGCTTACCATCCTATTACTGATGCCATGCCTGCTATGGACATCGGGATGCGGCATAAACAACATACCTATTTTTGAGCAGGCCGTGAATGAATCATGGATCGAGGTGCAATCTCAGTACAGACGCCGCGCAGATCTTGTCATGGATCTGATGCAGCTGCTCGAGCCGCTACGCTCACAAGAGCCGGAAATGTATGCAAATTTGCAAGCTGTTGAAACACGTGTGTTCGAGATGCATGTGGCTCCTGACACACTCGAAGACCCAGATGCTTTTGCAAATTTTCAGGAGCAACAACAAGCACTTACTGACATATTGAGTGACGTGTTGATAAAATCCGGGGAGTTGGCAGATCTGGCAGAAACGGAGGAATTCATCTCCATGCAATCGACTTTGACCAGCAATGCAGAGCTGATCAACGTAGCCAGACGTGATTACTGGCAAAAAGTACAACGCTATAATTCAGAGCTGGTTACGGTGCCGGGGCGATGGTGGCGTGCATTTGTCTATCCGCGAGCTGCAGCCAAGGAAAATTTTGCGGAACCGGGCACATAGGTGCGTGCGGTAGATGCATTCCCTGCAAGGGATATGTTGACAAGTGCATGATCAGCAAGTGCATGTATGACAGGTTACACACGATAATGCTTTACCAGGGCAGGATTGTCAGCAAACTCTGGTGCGAGATGACATGAGTGACTCAACAAACGATCCAGCCACTATAGGCAAGCCAAATTTACAGGCCTATGGTGTACCGTCAGGACAAGCTCAACAGCGCGTCGGTTTTTTTCTGCCCGATACCTTCGCCATGCTGCCTTTTATATCAGCCCTTGAACCTCTGCGAGCCGCCAATCGCTACAGCGGTAAAAACCTCTACAGCTGGCATTTTTACGGACAGTCCGCACAACCTGCTCTGTGCAACAACGGTATCAGCATACCGGTTGAATCGAGCATTGAATCCGCCACTGACCTTGCAAGTCTGATTATCTGCGGACCTCACGACCCGCATATCACTGCCCTCGAACACATTGAATCACCGCTACGCAAAATTGCCAGTCAGGGAACACGTCTTGGTGCCGTCGATACAGGCACTTTCCTACTCGCACGCGCCAATTTGATCAAGGACCTGAGATGCACAGTGCACTGGGAAAATATGAGCGGTTTTCGCGAAGAGTTTCCATCGATCAATGTCACCAGTGAGTTGTTTGAGATCGATGGCAATCTGTTTACCTGTGCAGGTGGTGCTGCGGCACTGGATATGACCTTGACTATCCTGCGAGAGGATCACGGTAACGAATTGGCCCGTCGCGTATCCGAACTGTTCATACGCGGTAATATCCGTGGCGGTGATGAGCCGCAACGCATGAACGTGCAGCACCGTCACGGCGTTTATCACAAGGGCATGGTCGATTGCATAGAATTGATGGAAGCCAATATCGAGCAACCGCTGACCACGCAGGAATTAGCTGACTGTATTGGCATATCCAAACGTCAACTGGAGCGACTATTCAGAGCTCATCTGCAAAAGACCCCCACCCATTACTATCAAAGCTTGCGCTTAAAAGAGAGCAAACGATTACTGGAACAGACAACCCTGTCTATCGTGGAAATAGCCGTGGCCTGCGGTTTTCTATCTGCCGGACACTTCTCCAAGCGCTTTCGCCTGCAATACGACTGCACACCGCGGGAAGCCCGTGATAACTATGCAACAAGCCACACCGGGAAGCACAAGCAAGGACCGAGCGAAACCTGACACCGCCTGTGAAGTGACGCCCTGTTCGCAACCTGTAGCGCGGTGTGCAAACCAGTCGCAGCGATTAGCCGGAGTGTCGCTCAGATCCAACGGTGGGCAGGCTGGACTGGCAATATCGAAACCGGGTCTTAGCTGACCTCCGTCACTCATAACTGTTGCTTGGGATACAGCTGATATGCAGGATACTGGAAGCACCCCTAAAAAAGTCAGTCGACGTGGCGCGCGCGCCGCCAAACGTGCTTTGCGTGAAGCGCCACTTGCGCCCGAGGATCGTGCAGTAAGGCCCGGTATGTCGGGAGGGCAATATGCCCCACTGTCAGCTACCGACGTGGAAAAAATCCATCAGGCAATACTGACAGTGCTTGAAACTATCGGTTTGTCACAGGCCATCCCGTCATGTGTTGAAGCAGTCAAAAAAGCCGGCGGCAGTTACAAGGACGGTCGACTGATGTTTCCACGCGCTCTGGTAGAGGACACTATCGCGAACTGCGCAAGAGATTTCGTACTGCATGCCCAGGATCCTCGCCATGACATGCACCTTACCGGCAGTCAGCTATATTTCGGCACCGCAGGAGCTGCTGTACACATCGCTGATCACGAGAACAACAGTTACCGCGAATCAAATCTACAGGATCTTTACCAGCTAGCACGGATCGTCGACAAACTCGACCACGTGCACTACTTCCAGCGTCCGTTGGTAGCGCGTGACATGGTTGAACCGGCCGACCTCGATTTTAATACCTGTTATGCAGCTGTCACTGGCACCAGCAAGCACGTTGGTACCAGTTGGGTCGAACCAGAGCACGTGACAGAGTCATTGAAGATGTTGCATACCATTGCCGGTGGTGAAGACAAATGGCGAGCAAGACCTTTCGTCAGCATGTCGAATTGTTTCGTAGTGCCGCCTTTGCGTTTTGCTGAAGACTCCTGCCGCTGTATGGAAGTTGCTGTCCATGGTGGTATGCCTGTTCTGCTGCTGGCAGCAGGACAGGCAGGCGCAACCAGCCCGGCTGCATTGGCAGGATCGGTGGTGCAGGAAGTGGCGGAAGTGCTCGCAGGTCTTGTCTGGGTTAATTTGATGGTACCGAAACATCCAGCTATCTACGGCACCTGGCCCTTTGTTTCTGATTTACGCACAGGTGCCATGAGTGGTGGCAGCGGTGAACAAGCAGTACTGATGGCAGCCTGCGGGCAAATGGGTCGTCACTATAATTTACCCACAGGAATCGCCGCCGGCATGGCAGATGCCAAATTCCCCGATGCCCAATCGGGTTATGAAAAAGGTTATACCGTCACGCTTGCTGCACATTCCGGCGCCAACATGATTTACGAATCAGCTGGCATGCACGCATCTTTACTAGGATTCAGCTACGAAGGTCTGGTTATCGATAACGATATGCTCGGCGCTATCAATCGAACTGTCAGAGGTATCGAAGTCAACGACGAGACGCTTTCGATTGAATCCATGAGAGACGTCTGTGTTGATGGCCCCAGTCACTACCTGGGTCACGCTCAGACACTTGATCTGATGCAAAAAGAATATATCTACCCAGAAATTGGCGACAGGCTAAGTCCTAAAGAATGGCAAGAGGTTGGCAAACCTGTATTGATGCAAAAAGCCCGCGAACGTGTCGACAACATACTGGCCTCTCATTTTCCACAACACATTGACAAGGCAGTAGACGAGAAATTAAGAGAGGACCACAAAGTGTTATTGCCACTCGATCAAATGCAGCCTAAAGACGCCTGAATTTTGATCGATGCCAGAAAACGCAGACACCACAGCTAACACAAACTATAGAGACAGGCCGGGAAATTGAACGCACAAACAACAGAAAATGGAACAGGCGATCTACACAAACGGGTAGTTGTTATCGGTGGCGGTGTCGTCGGCAGCAGCGCCCTGTATCATCTGGCCAAAAGAGGATGGACCGATTGCCTGCTGCTGGAAATGGATGAATTAACCTCCGGTTCAACCTGGCATGCCGCTGGCAATATCCCGACATTCTCGGGAAGCCGTAACATCATCAAAATGCAGCACTACAGCACCGAGTTGTATGCAAAGCTCTCAAAAGATGAAAGTTACCCCATCAACTACCATCAAACCGGTTCTATCAGACTCGCGCAAAGCCGCGACAGAATGGAAGAGTTCAGCCACGTAACGGCCATGGCCCAGGCGATGGGTATCGAATACGAAATGCTCGATACAGCAGAGATGAAACGCCGCCACCCATTCCTTGAAGATCACGATCTCGAAGGTGCGTTATGGGACCCCTATGATGGTGATATCGATCCGAGCCAGCTGACTCAAGCCATGGCCAGCAAGGCACGCGAGATGGGTGCCGAGATCAGACGCTTCACCAAAGTCACTGCAATAGAAAAACGCGCGAACGGCGAATGGCAACTCACCACTAACAAAGGCGACACTATCGTTGCCGAATATGTCATCAATGCCGGTGGTTACCGCGGTGCAGAAATCTCTGCGATGGCCGGGAAGTTTCTACCGGTCGTGTCGATGGAGCATCAGTATCTGGTTATGGAATCCGTACCGGAACTTGAAGCCTACGATGGCCTGATACCACTAGTCAGAGACCCGGATGATTCCTATTACCTGAGACAGGAAAAGACCGGGCTTATTCTGGGTCCCTATGAATGGAAAGCAACACCACATTGGCCCGATGGCAAATTGCCAGAGAATTTTGCCTATGAGCTGTACCCGGATGATCTTGAACGTCTTGAATGGTACATAGATCAAGCCTGTAAACGCATGCCGATACTCGGCACAGTGGGTGTGCAAAAAGTAATCAACGGCCCAATCCCCTATGCACCGGATGGCCTGCCCTACATAGGGCCAGCTTTTGGATTACAGAATTTTTTCCATTGCTGCAGTTTCAGCTTTGGCATTTGTCAGGGTGGCGGTGCTGGCAAGAGCATTGCCGAGTGGGTCATTGATGGCAAACCCGAGTGGGATCTGTGGGCAACAGATCCACGTCGCTACACAGACTATGCGGATCAGGCTTATGTCGTTGATCGGGCAACAGAGCTCTATCAAAACGAATATGCCATCGGCTTCCCAAATGATGAGTGGCCAGCCGGTCGACCGCGACACACAACACCTGTCTACGATCGCCTCAGGGAACAAGGTGCGCTTTTTGGTGCCCGCGGTGGCTGGGAACGCGCAACATGGTTCCCGCAGCAAAACGATACAACTGAGGTCACTCCAAGCTATCACCGCCTAAGCTGGTTCGACACAGTCGCTGCCGAGTGTCATCACGTGCGTGAACATGTCGGCATCCTTGATCTCGGTGGTTTCAGCAAATTTGAGGTCAGCGGAGAAGGCGCTGCAAAGTGGCTGGACACAATGATAGCCGGCAAGTTACCCAGCGCAGGACGCGTGTCACTGTCCTACTTTTGCGCACCCGATGGCGGCATTTGGTCAGAGATGACCATTACACGAGTCGACGAAAACCGCTTCTTTCTGATCAGCGCGGCAGCAGCGAAGTGGCACGACATGCAATGGTTACAAGAACATCTGCCCGATGAAAGCAACAGCGACAACGCTATCAGCATCAAGGATATTTCGATGGACTACGGCACTTTGGTAGTCGCCGGACCAAAATCGCGTGAGCTATTACAGACACTGACCAATGCCGATCTATCCAATGCCGCCTTTCCATGGCTTAGCTATCAGGAATTACAATTTGCCGGTATCAAAGTGATGGCCATGCGAGTCAATTACGTCGGTGAACTGGGTTGGGAACTGCATGTTGCCGTTGATCAGCAACTTGCTCTGTATGACGAGTTGAAAAAAGCCGGGGCATCTTTCGATCTGCGCGACTTTGGTATGTATGCAATGGAATCCATGCGCCTTGAGAAATGCTACCGTGCATGGAAAGCGGAACTCGATCATGAGTATTCGCCCCTGCGTTCCGGACTTGATCGTTTTGTGGATTTGTCGAAAAACGATTTTATCGGCAAGCAGGCAATGCTCGCAGAAGTCGAAGCCGGACTACCGGATCTGTTTGTTGCCTTAACACTCGATGACGCAGGTAGCAAAGAGGATGGACTGGATAGTGACGCCGTCTACGGATGCCCGATATCACATGAAGGGGAAGTTGTTGGCTATACAACCTCAGGAGGTTACGGGCACTGCATCCAGAAAAGCATAGCACTCGGCTACGTACGTACTGACCTTGCCAAGGCAGGCACGAAGGTCAGTGTGAAAATTTTCGGAATGGATAGAGCAGCGACGATAGGTAACGAACCGTTATACGATCCCGATAACGCTCGACTAAGAGCATGATTGAACAAAAACCTGAGTAGCTAAAATAGCTACTCAACTTTTAAACCCTGTGGATAAGGGCTGATTAGCCCTTTTTTTTCATCGATACAACCTTCTTGGCATCAGCATCTAAAAGGTTGTTCAGGTAAGCACGGAAATCCTTGCCAACTTCATTGTGTTCCAGTGCAAATTCAACCTGTGCCTGCAGATATCCAAGCTTGCTTCCACAATCAAATCGCTTGCCGTCAAAGTTGTAGGACAACACGCGTTGTTCCTGCAGCAATGCAGCAATGGCATCAGTAAGCTGGATTTCGCCACCAGCACCACGTTTGGTTTGCTCGAGCTTGTCAAAGACATGCGGCATCAGGATATAACGACCAACAACCGCGGTTGTACTCGGCGCATCTTTAACAGCGGGTTTCTCGACGATACCGGAGACTTCCATCAAACCTTTTCGTACTTCCGTTCCATCAACGATGCCGTAGGAGCTGACAGCTTCTTTGGCAACGTTCTGGGTCCCCAGTATTGAGCAGTGCTGGTAGTTAAAAACATCTACCATTTGTGACAAGCAGGGTTTGCTTGTGAAGTTAATCAGATCATCAGCGAGAATAACAGCGAAGGGTTCCTCATTTACCACTGGCTTGGCACACAACACTGCATGGCCCAATCCCAGGGCTTCAGATTGTCTGATGAATACGCAATTGACATGGCTTGGCAGGATGCCCCGCAAAATAGCCAGCATTTCTTTCTTGCCCTTGGCTTCGAGCTCACGTTCCATCTCGTATGCCGTATCGAAATGATCCTCTATGGATCGCTTGTTACGGCCAGTAACAAAAATCAGTGTATCAACCCCGGCTGCTACAGCTTCTTCAGCAGCATATTGGATCAGCGGCTTGTCAACCACTGGCAGCATCTCTTTTGGGTTTGCTTTGGTTGCAGGTAAAAAGCGTGTGCCCATACCAGCAACAGGAAATACACATTTCTTTATACTTTTCATTGACTACCCCGGCGTTCGCTGCCAGCTTCTTTATTTTGTAACCAGCCACACAAAGAGAGATGGCTGATTTAGCTAATAATGTTGAGAGTATAGCGGCCGAGATCACGAACTATTCAGCGGTACGGACAACATCACTGCCCAAATGAATAATAAGCCGTGGTTACGGTGCTAATCTATCTAAATGAATGAATTATTTGTTATTATTTGCAACTTGTAAGCCGAACGAGAGGATAGCCAATATGACCTTTGTGACGACCAACAATTGCATCAAGTGCAAATACACAGACTGCGTAGAGGTCTGTCCGGTCGACTGCTTTCACGAAGGCCCGAATTTTCTCGTTATAGACCCCGAGGAGTGCATTGATTGCTCGTTATGCGAGCCTGAGTGCCCGATTAATGCAATCTATGCCGAGGAAGATCTGCCGGATGATATGTCGGAATACCTGCAGTTGAATGCAGAATTATCATTAACCTGGCCGGTCATCACCATGCAAAAGGATCCACCGGATGATGCCAAGGAATGGGAGGATGTGCCCGATAAACTGCAGCACCTGGAACGCTGATCCGTGGGCGATTGATACATGGAACCGACAGTGCAACACTACAACTGAGGTACAACTGCGGTACAACCAAGGTACTACTGCGTCAGATGTCCGGGTTTGCTGTAACCTAGAAATTTTCAAGGTCGGGTGTTTTACTCGGAGCGACAGCGGCAGGCTGAGCACTGGCCGTCCCGCTCGCATTCGCATTGCCTTGAAATTGGCGCGCCGCAGTTAGCTCCGGCGAGAAGTTTTCGAAACGCGTGTTAGCACCCAGAAACGTCAGCTTCAAGCTACCGATAGGGCCATTACGCTGTTTTCGTATCAGAATTTCCGCCACGCCTTTTACCTCTTCTTTTTCCGGCTCATAGACTTCCTCACGATACACAAACATGATCATATCGGCATCCTGCTCTATCGCGCCGGACTCGCGCAGATCAGACATGACGGGACGTTTATCGGGGCGTTGCTCGAGACTACGGTTAAGCTGCGACAACGCAATTACCGGCACATTAAGTTCTTTGGCCAGTGCTTTGAGTGAGCGGGAGATTTCGGCAATTTCCGTTGCCTTGTTCTCAGCTGTGCCCTGCACTCGCATTAATTGCAGATAATCGATCACGATCAAGCTCAGTCCGTTGTGCTCGCGTTTCAAGCGTCGGGCTCTTGCACGTACTTCAGTCGGTGTCAGTGCGGGTGAGTCATCGATAAACAGATTTTTTTTCTGGTTCAATAAGCTGATAGCAGAGGTGACACGCGGCCAGTCCTGCTCTGCAAGTCTACCGGTACGAAGTTTCTGTAATTCTATTCGGCCCAAGGATGCGATCATACGCATAGCCAACTGCTCGGCCGGCATTTCCATACTGAAAACGGCAACCGGATGATCACCTGAGATGGCTGCATGTTCGGCAATGTTCATCGCAAAAGAGGTTTTACCCATGGACGGGCGTCCAGCTATGATGATCAGATCCGACGGTTGCAGCCCTGATGTCTTTTCATCAAGTTCAATAAAGCCCGTTCCTACACCGGTAATGGCTTCTTGTGTTTCGAACAGCAGGGAAATTCTATCGACTGCACCAGCGAGCACTGATTTGATATTGGTGAATCCTTGCGAGCTGGAAACCGAATCATCGGCAATGGAAAAAATCCGGCTTTCGGCAAAATCCACCAAGGCCTTGCTACTGCGACCTTCAGGCTGGTATGCAGCGTCGGAAATCTCATTACTTGCCGCTATCAGCTCTCGCAACATGGCGCGCTCATGCACGATGCCTGCGTAAGATTTAATATTGGCCGCGCCGGGAGATTCCTCGGCCAAAGCAGACAGGTATAGCAATCCTCCAGCGTCCTGCAACACTGCATTCTGTTCCAGCCAGCCAGTGGCGGTGACCACATCTGTCGGCTGGTTCGCTTCAGTCAGTGCCACGATGGCGCGAAAGATTAAACGGTGATCGAATTGATAGAAGTCGTTCTCGGCCACAATATCAGCGATCTGATCAAGACCGTCTGGTGAAATCAGTAAAGCGCCCAGTACTGCCTGTTCTGATTCGATCGAATGCGGCGGCAAGCGCGTGGTGGCATGATTAATCGCCTCGCGCGTCATGTGCGCTTTAGGCATGCTCATATCGCTGCGAAAAGAGGAGAAATTGTCTGGTGTTGTTGTAGCAGACGATTTTGCAGGCATAAGCTCGCTGGGATCAAACCCGGCCTGTTCCGAATCAAGCGCTGCAGCTGCATCAAGCGCATCGTTGGCCCGATCAGCCTGGGATGCTGAGGCATCCGCACCACGATCATCAGAACCACCGCTATCAGCACCACCATTTGCCATCGTTACCGACCCTTTACATCACCTTCAATCCGGCCGCACAAGATAACAAAATTCCGTCGCCCGTACACAGACTTGTGGCACCCTGATCAAACAACAATGGGGCTTGGCACTAGCTGGTATCTACAGGGAACCGGCTAGCTGCTGCGGTTAGCTGTTGCCCTATTCAGCCTCGGCAACAACCTGAACAGTCACAGTCGCATCAACATCCGCGTGCAGGTGCAAGACAATTTCGTGTTCGCCTATGGAGCGTAGTGGACCATCCGGCATGCGAATTTCTTTCTTTTCAACCACGACGATAGAATCGGACACAGCACTGCGAATGTCTTCAGTACCTATAGAACCAAAAAGCTTACCCTCAGTACCTGCTCTGGAGGTCACGGTGACGACAGCACCTTCGAGTTTTTCGGCACGCGCCTGAGCAGAGGAATAAGCCTCGGCCTGAGCTTTCTCGAGCTCCGCTCGGCGTTGTTCAAACGCCTGGATATTATCCTTGGTTGCCGGTTCCGCTTTGCGTTGCGGCAGCAGGAAATTTCGTGCAAAACCTGATTTAACGTCCACCAGTTCGCCCAATTCGCCCAACTTGTCTATTTTCTCTAGCAAAATAACTTGCATTTCAAGCTCCTGCCGGCTTGGTTACCGACCAATAATCAGTTTGATCTACGCTTTATAATTGCGCTTGATCGCTTGTTCATCAACTCAATCACTTGTTTCATCATTGGGCAACTGACGGATATTCAACCAATTGTCAGCAATCCCCAGTGCTCCTACCAACGCTGACGTATGTGGCAGAATCATCATCAGATACGTGCCTGTCAGCCATCCAGCAGACATACCACGAATCTTGACGATACCGTGCAACACAGCTAGTCCCTGAATCATCACGGCAGCAAGCAATACCACCACAACGTCAGACAAAAACGTCCATTCAGCGAGCAGTGACAACCCGGTTACTACCAACACCCCGAGTGACACAGTTTTTCCAAGACGCAGCTTGTGGAACTCCTGCTGAAACCCACCCGGGTTGAACAGTTGCGCCTGCCATGAGCGGGCAAGAAACACACTGCCGAGCCCAGTCATCATCATCATCACGGCTGTTGCCGGGGTCGCAATCCGGGCCATAACACCCAAACTGGATCGCAACGCTTCAACCTGTGCTTGCAGTCGTGGGTCAGTGCCCGCCGCCCCTGCCTGTTCCTCGGCAAGTTGCACGGAGGTATCAATATGAGCACCCATTACGCGCTCCCAGAAAGCTGTCGTGTCTCCAAATGCGATGTGCATGACCACCAGTGTTGCTACACCAACACAGGCGGCTACCAGGACTGCCACATCTAGACGGACACTTAGGCGTAATGCATAGGCAACCAATATCGCTGGTAACCAGAACTGCAGCAGTATCGCCATTAACTGCGTTATGCCACCGCCACCACGGGACAAAAGCCCCATGACCACCACCATTAACAATACAGGGACTATTGCACTGATGGCCTCACCAGGCCCTCTACGCAATAAGACCAGCGATACAACTGCTGCACTACAGCCAATTAGTGGAAGCGTGATAAATACCCCGATTGGTCCAGCCAGCAGGGGTAAAAGTAAACCTAAAAACAATAAACCGCTGGCCACACTGGCTGCAGCTAGAGGTCCTTTTAATGCTAGCCGTGCCAGACTCAACATGACGTTACTCGGTGCTCTACTCTCCTGCCTCGACTTTCCGAGTCATATGGAGATTGTGCCGTCGGTAACCTAGTGTTGATCTGTGTACGGCAACAGAGCAAGGTATCGAGCGCGTTTGATAGCAGTAGCCAACTGACGCTGATAACGAGCTTTGGTACCGGTGATTCGGCTGGGTACGATTTTACCGGTTTCAGTGACAAAGCCTTTCAGCAGTTCGATATCTTTGTAATCGATCTCAGTGATCCCTTCTGCTGTGAAGCGACAATATTTACGTCTGCGAAAATATCGGGACATGTTTTTTACCCTCAGTCTTTAATTTGGTTGCAACAATGATCAGGAAGCTGAGCTTTCGGCATCAGCTTCGTCGGGCGACATGCGATCCTCTGAATCAGAATCCGCCGCATTGTCGCTATCATCTTGACGTGCCGGTCGCTCACCATCGGACGAAGACGCTGGCTCATCCTTCTTGATCAGAAGTGACGCGTCAGTGACTGCTCTCGCAGTTTTCATGACCATATGACGAATAACAGCATCATTGAATCGAAACGCGCTGGTCAGCTCATCTAGTGCCGGTTTTTCACATTCGACGTTGAGCAGGATGTAGTGCGCTTTGTAGACTTTGTTTATCGGGTAGGCAAGTTGACGACGCCCCCAGTCTTCCTGGCGGTGAACTACACCGTCGTCAGTTTCAATAATGCTGCGATAGCGTTCAACCATCGCGGGTACTTGTTCGCTCTGATCGGGATGGACCAGAAATACGATTTCGTAGTGTTTCACAGTATCTCCTTTCGGGTTTTGCCAGCAATTCAAAGGATGCGTGACAAGGAGGTTTCAGATTGCAAAGACTCTCAATTATATCAGAGAGATGGTTTTGATCATATAGCTCAACGATGAAAAAGAGCCCGAATCAGCCCCACTGCGTCCGAATACTGTGTAACACAATCCCCGTGGCGACAGAGACATTCAAGCTTTCGGTCTCACCGTACATGGGTATGGCGAAGATCTGGTCACAGTGCTCGCGGGTATTGGCACGCAATCCCTGCCCTTCTGCCCCCATGACCACAACGCTTGAAGCGGCAAACTCGATATCAGCGAGGCCCAGATCGGTTTCACCGGCAGCACCATAGATCCAGCTACCCGCATCCCTTAACTCGCGTAGGGCACGAGCCAGATTGGTCACCTCGACAATTGGTAGCAACACAGCTGCGCCTGCTGCGGCCTTGTGCGCGGTCGCGCTGAGACTGGCCTGGCCAGATTTGCTCTGGACAATGGCCAGCACGCCAAGCGCTTCAGCCACCCGCAAACAGGCGCCGAAATTCTGAGGGTCCTGTACACCATCGAGAACCAATATCAGACTATTACCGTCACAGTTACGCAGTTTGGCCTGCAACCAGGCCATATCTTTTGCTGGCGGCTGCTGATAAAGAGCAGCAACCTTTTGATGTGGTACGTCCGGGAAGCGCTGATCGAACCAAGGCCGGTTAACCCATTGAACGCTTACCTGATTTTCTTTGGCCAGGGACGTCAGTTCGTCACGCTGTCGCTGACCGAGCTGTTCACCTAGACAAAGCGTCTCTATATATTTTGAGCCGAAACGTAAAGCGGCTTTGACCGGGTGCAGACCATAGAGCCATAGAGCACTCGAGCCAGATTTCGAACTCGATTTCCCGCTCATGGTTTTCGGTAGAGGGATTTACCCTTTGCTACTTTTTTTGTAGTTTTCGAATTTGTTTTAGAGCTGGATTTGGAACTGGTACCTGAATGAGCGGCTGCGGCTTTTTTCTTTCTGTTCATCGCCTGCTTTTTCTTTTTTCGTGCCTTGCGATTCTCTGCTCTGGCCGCTCCTGCCCCGGTTTTCTTTGGTTTTTTCTCGCCCGACTTTTTTTTCGACTTTCCTCGATCCTTCGGTTTGTCGCTTGATTTTGATTTGCGTTTTTCAGGATGTTTTTCTGTCGATTTTCGTTTCGATTTTTTGCCAGAGCGTTGATTAGATTTTTCATCGTCATCAGCAGATTTATCCGACCATTTATCACGACCACGGTCCTTGCCACGAACTTTATCTTTTGCGCCCCTTTTTCGATCCGACGATTTTCGCCGTTTACCCCGTCCTACTGTGACACCCTGCAATTCAAAATCAATTTTGCGTTCATCCAGATTGACCGCCGTGACCTCAACGCTCACCGGGTCACCCAATCGGAACTGCGTACCGGTGCGTTCACCAGTCAGCGTCAGACCAGCTGAATCAAAATGAAAGTAGTCAAACCCTAATGAGGAGACATGCACCAGACCATCGACGAAAAGATCCTCGAGTTGAACAAACATCCCGAACGATGTCACCGAGGTGACGATCCCGTCAAAAGTGTCACCGATATGATGGGACATGTATTCACACTTGAGCCAGCCATCCACCTCGCGTGTTGCCTCATCAGCACGCCGTTCAGTCATCGAGCAGGACTCGCCTAGCTGCACCATGTCACTATGGTTCAAGGAATAATCAGACGCTTTTCCATCCTCAATTGCATGCGCAATAGCGCGGTGAACCAATAGATCAGGATAGCGACGTATCGGCGAGGTGAAATGCGCATAGTGCGGTAGAGCTAATCCAAAATGCCCATCGTTGTCGGGTTGATATACGGCCGCCTGCATCGAGCGCAGCATGACTGCGTGTATGACACGGGCATCCGGCAGATCATCTGCCAGCGCTGCTAGTTTGGCAAAATCTGCTGTATCAGGTTTATCACCGCCACCGATTTCAAGACCGCGCAAAGCAAGAAAACTGCGCAGATCATCAAGACGGTCCTCAGTCGGGCCTTGGTGAACACGATAAAGCGCAGGCATTTTACGTTTAAGCAGGAAAGCCGCCGCCGCCACATTCGCCAGTATCATGCTCTCCTCAATCATGCGATGAGCCACATTGCGTTGTACCGGTACGATCGATTGAATCTTTCGATTGTCATCGAATGCGAATCGCGTCTCCTGACTGGCGAATTCAATACAACCACGGCCTTTACGCAGTTCAGCCAACAACTCGTACAAGCTGTGCAGGTTTTCAAGGTGTTTGACTACCGCCTCATGTTTTTGGCGAAGTTTACTATCCTGTTGTTCAATAATTTTACCGACTTCCATGTAGGTCAATCTGGCATGAGAACGCATCACAGCACGCTGGAAACGGGTGCGTTTCAGATTGCCCTGCTGATCCAGTGACATGACACACAACATGCAAAGTCGCTCGACGTCCGGATTGATGGAACACAATCCGTTTGACAGGGTTTCAGGCAACATCGGTATGACTCTTTGCGGAAAGTAAACCGATGTACCTCGACGTACGGCTTCATTATCCAGTGCCGAATCCGGAGTTACGTAGTGCGAGACGTCGGCGATAGCCACATAAAGACGCCAGCCGCCATCCGTCGGTTCGCAATAGACAGCATCGTCAAAATCCCTCGCATCCTCGCCATCGATAGTAACCAGTGGCAGATGGGTAATGTCTCTGCGACCCAGCTTGTCTTTTTTACCCGGTTCGGATTTAAACCCGTCTACCTGTTTCTCTACCGCTTCGGGCCAAAGATACGGGATTGAGTGATTGTGCAGCGCTACATCTATCTCCATTCCTGCCTGCAGATGCTGACCCATCACCTCAATGATACGACCAACCGGCGGGTGACGACGCGAGGGTTGCTCAACGATCTCCATAATCACCATGTCACCATGTTTTGCCTCGCCGATACTGTCAGCATCCACCAGAAAATCCCGGGTTAAACGCTTGTTTTCAGGTCTGACGAAAATAACACCCGGTTCTATGGCGAGACGCCCGACTAATTCGCTGTGAGCCCGCTCAACAACATCGGTGATACGGCCTTCACGGCGGCCCTTTTGATCTGTCCCGGTAATGCAGGCAACCACCTTGTCACCATGCAGTACCAGCCGCATCTGAGAAGCGTTGAGATACACATCAGACTTGTCGTCATCACAAATGATGAAGCCGAATCCGCCGGCATTCGCAGATACATAGCCTGCAACCAGATCACTGGCACTGACAGGTACGAAGGCACCGGAGCGATTGCGTATTAGTTGCGCATCGCGGCACATGGCAACAAGTCTGCGACGCAAACCCTCAGCCTCATCCGTTTCAGCTTTATAACCGAAATGATCCAGCAGATCTGCCATATCCGCTGGTGCGCCAGACTCGACCAGTAAATCTAGAATATTGTCGCGACTGGCCACTTCGACATCGTACTGCTTATCGGCATTTTTCTTTGTATCAGCACGTCGCGTCTTTTCCGTGGCCGGATCTTTCTTGCTAGTGCGTTTTTTGCCAGCGCGTTTTTTGCCCGTGTCTTTGTTATCAGAGCGAGCTTTTTTGTCGGAGCCTTGGCGCCTACCTTCCTTTTTCATGAGTTACCGGTGTGGAGATTACCGTCGGCTGCAGCCGACGTGACAACTGTATGTTGCCGTAAAACGATTTTGCCAGCGTGGTTGGAACAACGTTGATGTCGATCCCGGGATCGATTTTAAAGTTGATGGATTTTACAATCGACGCGGATTTCGGGATCAACGCGAATGTATGGATCGAAGCGATCATTGGTATCAACACAATAATCGATGTAGAAATATCAGCAATTAATGCGTTTTCAAGCATACTGATGGTGCCGAGAAGAGGACTTGAACCTCCACGGGGTTACCCCCACTAGCACCTGAAGCTAGCGCGTCTACCAATTCCGCCACCTCGGCATCAGAGATGGAATAGATGCGCGAATGTACAAGTACACCAGACAGTTGTCAATTGAAACCGTGAGAGACACGCAGGAAACAGGGTTTTTACCCTCTGTGTTTGAACAAATAACGGGTTTTTCCTCGTATTCAGTCGAAAGGATTGCGCCGCACGATATTCTGGTTCCGCTCCGGACCGGTTGAGATCATATGCACATCAACCCCAAGCAATGTCTCGATGCGTTCAATGTAGCTATGCGCCGCAGCTGGTAAATCATTGTATTCCGTGGCTCCAACGGTAGAGTCACTCCAGCCGGGCATATCTTCATAAACGGGTTCACAACGTGCAACTTCCTCGGCTGACACAGGCAGTGTGTCGATTGTCTGGTTGTCAATCCTGTAGCCCGTGCAAATCCGAACTGTTTCCAATCCATCCATGACATCGAGTTTTGTCAGGCAAAGACCCGATAAAGAATTGAGTTTGACCACTTTATTCATGGCAACCGCATCGAACCACCCACAACGACGCTTACGACCGGTGGTGGCACCAAACTCATTGCCACGCTCACCAAGAAAATCACCCACCTCATCGAATAGCTCTGTCGGAAAGGGACCTGCACCAACACGGGTGGTGTAGGCTTTGGCAACACCCAAAACGTAATCGATCATAGCGGGTCCACAGCCACTGCCTGTTGCTGCTGCACCGGCTATCGTATTCGAGGATGTGACGAAGGGATAGGTTCCATGATCAATGTCGAGCAGAGCACCTTGTGCGCCCTCAAAGAGCACGGGCTCGTTACTGGCAAATGCACGATCCAGGCGCAGTGATACATCAGTTGCCATCGGCAGGAGTCGTTTTGCAAGAACCTCGAGATTGTCCATAACCTTATCGACTTCCAATGCAGATGTATTGAAATACTCACGCAACACGAAGTTATGAAAGTCCATGACTTTTTCAAGCTTTTGCCGACATTGGCCAAGGTCACGTAGATCGTGCAGGCGAATCGAGCGCCGAGCTGCCTTGTCTTCATAAGCGGGGCCGATGCCTCGACCAGTCGTACCAATAGCGGATTTACCGGCTGCCTTTTCGCGTGCCTGATCGAGCGCTACGTGATAAGGCATAATCAACGGGCAGGATTCGCTGATATGTAATCGTCCGTTAACATCAATGCCGTTGCCTGAGAGTGTTTCGATTTCCTTGATCAAGGCATCGCCAGACAGGACCACACCATTGCCGATCAGGCATTCAACGCCCTCATGCAAAATACCGGAAGGCACCAGATGCAACACGGTTGTCACATCGCCAATCACCAGTGTATGGCCGGCGTTATGACCGCCCTGAAAACGTACAACGAGGCCAGACTTTTCGGTTAGAAAGTCAACAATTTTTCCTTTGCCCTCATCACCCCACTGGGTTCCAAGAACGACAATACTTCTAGCCATAGCGGGCGATCTGTATCTGATCTTCAAAAATTAAAAGAGACGGCAAGTGCGAGATGCTGGCAATTCATATTGCCGGTTACCGGTTTATATTTGTCACTCAAGCTTGCTAAACAAACAGTCCTACTATGCAGGTCAATCCAACAGCTGTCACCCGATATGACGCATAAAGTATAACAATACAGCGCCTGCGGTCATAAGCCCCAGACCAAACCATCGCACGCTTTGCGCTGGCATTTGTAACACCTGACCCACAGCTCGCTTGTACGCATGCGGGCTGAGAAAAGGCAAAATTCCCTCGATCACCAACACCAGCGCCAGGGCCGTTATCAATTCACTCACGTTGACTTTCCTGTTAACAGGCTGCAAACGAGCAGCATCGGGCAGACGTGTCTGAAGGACACGTCTGGTAGCGCATCATGTATACAGCTAGAGGCGACTGAAAAATCATCTGAAAAGTACACGCTTGAAAAACGCAAAGCGCGTAAGGCACCCACCAAGCACGGAGGATGCTGCCCGGGATGCTTAAGAGCCATTTTCCCGGGCGATTAAACGACGTTAACGTTGTGACGTCACTTTTTATTTAGCCGCAGGGCCATTGAAATAATTGAAAAACTCGGAATCCGGTTGTAACAACAAAACATCCCCCGGTCCGTTGAAGGCTTCACGATAGGCATTCAGACTTCGATACAGACGATAGAATTCCGGATCTACTGTGTAAGCTTCAGCGTAGATACGTGCTGATTCGGCGTCGCCCGCACCACGATTCTGCTCAGATGTACTGTAAGCCGCTGCAATCGTCTCAGCTCGGACACGATCAGCTTCAGCACGAATCTTTTTCGCAAGCTCCTCACCTTCGGAACGTATCTCACGTGCGATAGCTGCACGTTCTTTGTCCATCCGTTGGTACACAGATTCACGAACATCTTCAGGTAGTTCTACCTTTTTTATCCGTACGTCTTCGAGCTTGATACCAAGATTCGATGTTTCAGTATTCACTGATTCACGAATTTCAGCCATCAGTTGAGTACGCTGGGAAGATACAACCTGCTTCACCGTTCGATTACCAAAGGCGTCTTTAACACCGTTTCGAATGAACTGCGTCAAACGCGAATTGACCAGGCGTTCATCACCGCGCATGGTGACCAGGAACTGTTCCGTGTTGACGATTCGCCACTTGACAAAAGAATCAACGATAACGTTCTTGTTCTCGCTGGTCAGTACCCTTTCTGGCTGCAAATCAAGCGTCAGGATACGGCTGTCAAACTTTCTGACCGATTCGATCAACGGCAATTTCAAGTGCAGTCCAGGTGCGTATTCAGAACGTACAACCGATCCGAGTCGCAATTTAATCGCCTTTTCCTTTTCGCTAACCGTAAAGAAAATAGATGACAGTAAAAACAAGATAAGCAGGCCAAGGATTAACCAGGCCGTCATGGGCAGTCTTCTAAGGAATTGCATTATTGGGTACCTCGCGAACGACTACGCGACAAATCGCGGGCTGTGTCGGTTACTCTCGATGGCAACTGCGTGCCTCTCGACGGAGGGGTCGAAGGTAACGAAGACGTACCAGGCTGCGATCTATTATTACCGCTACCGCCTTCAATCAGTTTGTCCAACGGCAGATACATGAGGTTGTTACCACCTTCAGCATCCATCAATACCTTGCTGCTATTGGACAACACGGATTCCATAGCTTCCAGATACAATCTGTCGCGAGTTATCTCGGGTGCCTTTTGGTATTCCTTCAATAAAGCGCTGAATCGACGCGACTCACCTTCTGCAGCATTTTCTACCTGTGATTTGTACGCCAGGGATTCTTCAATAACCTGTTGTGCTTCACCACGTGCT
This sequence comes from uncultured Granulosicoccaceae bacterium, assembly GCA_964411665.1. Lineage (GTDB taxonomy): Bacteria > Pseudomonadota > Gammaproteobacteria > Granulosicoccales > Granulosicoccaceae > CALFCE01. Next base: position 26,621 of record CAYPMR010000026.1, read on the forward strand.
TGTGGCAACACGGCATTGCGGTAAGCCTGGGCCTCGTTTATGAAACGCTCTTTATCCTCTCGCGCTTTTATCGCATCGGAGTAAGCTGCCTGCACCTGCTCTGGCGGTTGCGCACGTTCAAGATTGACCGCGGTCAACTGTATGCCAGTGCCGTAACCATCGAGAATCTCCTGAACGCTGTCGCGTGTGCTGATACCTACCGCATCTCGACCTGTTGTCAGCACGGGTTCCATGTTGGTTTGACCGATAACTTCACGTACAGCACTTTCTACGACTTCTTCGAGCGTACCGTCCGGTGAACGCACATTGAACAGATAATCTTCAGCATTTTTTATATTGAACTGGACCGCCATATCAATATCGACGATGTTCTCATCCTGCGTCAGGATCGGTTGATCACTTAATCTGACAGAACGGATTTGTTCAACATCGAGTACTTCGAGGTTCTGAACCGGCCAGGGCACCCGCCAGTGCAAACCACTGGCAACGGTTTTCTTGTAGCGGCCAAACTGGGTTATAACGCCCTGTTCTGCAGGCTGCAAAATAAAGATGCCCGAGAACAACCACAAACACAAAAGTGCAAAGGCAACTATCCCGACCAACATCGGTGACACACCATTGGGAAAACCGGGCCCTTTGGATCCTGAACCCGAGCCCCAATTATTTCCGGATCCGTTCTGACCGCCGCCGGATTGATTTTGTTCACCAAAAGAATTGCCACCACCACCCTTGCCACCGAGCAATGCATCAATCTTTTTCTTGATGTTCTTGAACACCTCATCAAGATCGGGTGGACCACCGGAATTATTCCGATTTCCCCAAGGATCGTTATTGTTGTTATTCCCACCAGGCTCGTTCCAAGCCATAGTCTTCAGACTCCGGTATTAAGGGCCAGATAGCACAAGCGCTTGCAAACGATAAATCCGATTTTCTGGATCATCAGTTGGAAGAACCGGCAGCTCTGGCTTCGTCAGGTAATGATGAGCTTTCTGTAAATTGATTACCAATTTGCGGAAACCCCTTACACCAACTCTCAAATAAAATTCTATCTATACTGATTTCGAGGACACATGAACCATCCTCTAATACTTCTTCACTAATCACCGCATCTGCGGAGAAAATCATACTTCGAAGCTTACCTTGTGCTGGCTCAAGATGCAGCCAGCCAGCGACACGTTCTTCGCCAAGTGCCGACGAAATCACATCCGGCAACTGTTCACATCCCTCGCCTGTCATGGCTGACAACCAGATCGCAGAGATCTGACCGTCATCACTGTAATCGATACGTGCTTTCTGGTCGATAAGATCGGCCTTATTGAAAACCAATACCTGAGGGACGTGTGTTGCACTAACCTCTGCCAACACCGCATTCACCTGTTCGATCTTTGCTGCCTTTTCCTCATCTGCAGCATCGATAATGTGCAACAACAAGTCAGCTTCCCGGGTTTCGACCAATGTGGACCGAAACGCATCAACCAGCTCGTGCGGCAGATCGCTAACAAAACCAACCGTATCGGCAAGAATGCAATGCTCGCCCGCACCCAGGTTCAATCGCCTGAGCGTCGGATCGAGGGTTGCAAACAATTGATCTGCCACAAACACATGTTCTTGTGTCAGACGATTAAACAGTGTCGACTTTCCTGCATTTGTGTAGCCAACCAGCGCGACCGTCGGTACGCCAGTCTTACTACGCATGCGTCGCCCTTGCTCACGCTGTTTACGAACCTTTTCAAGGCGTCGCTTGATGGTCTTGACCCTGGCAGCGAGAAGCCGTCTGTCGGTTTCAAGCTGAGTCTCACCAGGCCCTCGCAACCCGATTCCGCCCTTCTGGCGTTCCAGGTGAGTCCAGCCCCTAACCAGTCGAGTTGACAGGTGAACCAGCTGCGCCAGCTCAACCTGTAGCTTCCCTTCAAAGGTTCTGGCTCGCTGCGCAAAAATATCCAGTATCAGTGCATTTCTGTCCAGCACCCTGACCCGCAATTGCTGTTCCAGGTTTCGTTCCTGGCTCGGTGTTAACGCTTTACTGCATAGCACGGCCTCAGCGTGATGCATTTGCACCAGGGCCTCAATCTCATCCAGTTTACCTCGCCCGACGTAGGAACGTGGGTTTGGTTTCGAGCTATTACAATTGATGCAATCGATTACTTCCAAACCTGCCGACGTGGCCAGCTCGATAAACTCTTCACGCGCCGAGTCTTGCTCGGATTGCGACTCTCTGCTGTCGGATATGAAAACCAGTAAAACCCGCTCACCATCAGATGGCCGCTCAAACATAACTGCAGCCAGACATCAGAAACTGGATAAGTAAATCGTATGGGGAGACTAAAATCAGGAGTTCTACCGAGCTTTGGACTGTTGAATTAACAGATTAATTAGGCTTTTCAACGCGGATGCATCAACCACATTAAACAGTCTGTTGAACTTATCGAACAACTATACCTACCTTTCCCAGTCCATACAGAATAATCGGTTGACCCTGATCAGATTACGCTTCGGCAGCTTCTTCTTCCTCGCCTGGAGCCGCGATTTTAACCGGTCGACTCGGCACAACGGTCGAAATAGCATGTTTATAGACCATCTGATTAACAGTGTTGCGCAACAATACAACAAACTGATCGAACGACTCAATCTGTCCCTGCAACTTGATCCCGTTGACCAGATAGATCGATACCGGGATACGTTCCTTACGGAGCGTGTTGAGAAAGGGTTCTTGTAACGATTGCCCTTTTGCCATGACGCAGATCCTCTTACATTGCCTTTTTGCCCTAATCCGTGGCAATTTATTATTAAACTAAAATTCCGCAACGTGCGCGTCAGTCAGATAGATACAGATACGCACGTGGTTACGGCTCCTTTCGCCAATGCAGGTCCTCTCGTCAAAGATCACTGCAAAACAAGCTAAGCGCTTGTGACGAATACTGGCTGGCACTATACCCGCGTCATTTTCCAACATCAGTGGTTGTAAAGTCAACGACATTCCAAACAATGTCAATCGTTTAGGGCGTCTTCGTACACTGCAAAAGAAATAAATTAGATAAATCTACAATATGTGAAATATTGTGCTGATATCGCAAAAAACAAAGGACACACAACCACATATGACATATCAGGATAGCTGCAAAATCGCGGAAGCGGCTACTTGTCCGCGGTACCAGAGTGCAAAGCTTGCCCTTCGTTGATCAACAGCAAGGATGTCGATATTGCAATGCTGCTCCACCTAGAGGTTCAGTAAGAATTCAGGCGAAGCCACACATACTGACTGCAACTCAGTATCAGAGGTACGCCATGTCTGTCATAAATACGCAGGGTTCTCACCCTTACCACGCTTCAACGGGAAAGTGTTTTCGTGCAAATTCGTGGGTGAAATTGCATTGCCAGCAGATTCTGCCAATGCTTGTTTTGCTTCTCATGACACAGACGGCCCAGGCCGTCACACACTTGGAGTTCGGTCTTAATCGAACCGATGCGACCATTACCGAAGGATACGCAGGCGACCTGGATACGCTCTCCTCAGACGTGAATTCACGGACTTCCCAGACACCGTCAACGCCGTTGCCGCCAGTTGAGGAGCGATCCTATCACCCCTCGTCAAAGCCACTGGCACTGATCGTTGCAGTTGATACAACCGTATTTGATGATATCGATCGCGACGGATTCTATACACAGTTTGGTCTCAGACTGGATGCAGACGTGCTGGACAGCCGCTATTGGGATATCCGTGTTGCGGTGCGTATCTGGTTGCGTCGCCCGGGTGAAGACTATCTGGCCTTTCACACCTCGGAATCGTTCCTTATCTACGGCGGCTTAAATAGCGATGTCTACCGTTTTGAAAGTGAACTGCTGTCCAACTACCCGGCTGATTATTACGATGTGAGACTTGAACTGATTGACGCCTACAGTGACAGAGTTCTCGATATCGTTGACGCTACCTCAACGCGGTCGCTAGCAGCTCTGCCACTAGAGTCACGGGATTTGGCTGAATTGCCTGGTCCGGGTATTCAACCTGGAAGTAACGGCAACGCTTTATCACAGAACGGACCGGGCAATAGCCCATCGTTTACGGCAAGCGGGTCGCGTGACGCAATCGTTCGCGAGCATGTCGGCAGCACCAGCCTGCTGATACCGCTACTTGCTCTGCTGATACCGATGCGCTTACTGGCAGCGCGCAGATTCCACAGCAAGAACGACTGATTCGAGCCATCGCCTCATGTGGCAAGGGATTGCCATATGGAACCTGCACAGGCTTCCCCGTTATAATCGTCGGTAGGCGCTCAACCGAAGAGCGTAATCAGTATTTCAATCCGATGGGGGAGTAGGTTCTATGGGTGATTTCGAAACCCTTTACCAACAGTCGATCAACGACGCTGATAGCTTTTGGCGAACGGCGGCAGACGATGTCGAATGGTACAAAAAGCCCGAAATCATATTGGATGACTCAAATTCTCCGTTTTCCAGGTGGTTTCCCGATGGCGAAATCAATGCCTGTTTCAATGCCGTAGATCACCATGTTAATTCCGGTCGTGGCGAACAAAACGCCATCATTTACGACAGCCCGGTTACAGATACCAAGGAAGTCATAACCTACGCACAGCTGCTTGAGCGTGTATCGCTTTTTGCGGGAGCGCTGCAAGATGCCGGTGTTCAACGCGGGGATCGCGTTCTTATCTATATGCCGATGGTACCGGATGCGTTGATAGCTGTATTGGCCAGCGCCAGACTCGGTGCAATTCATTCTGTTGTGTTCGGTGGTTTTGCGTCCAATGAACTAGCAGTGCGGATTGACGATGCAACACCAAAAGTCATTGTTGCCGCTTCCTGTGGTATCGAAACAAGTCGTGTTATCGAGTACAAACCATTGCTTGACGCCGCCTTCGATGCCGCAACACACAAACCGGATCACTGTATCGTCTTGCAAAGACCACAATGCAAAGCCGCGATGACCGCAGGCCGGGATCTTGACTGGCATGATGCAGTCGCATCCGCGAAACCGGCTGAATGTGTCGCCGTTAACAGTAACGATCCTCTGTATATTTTGTACACCTCAGGCACCACCGGGGCTCCTAAAGGGGTGGTGCGTGATACCGGTGGTAGCGTTGTCTCGCTCAAGTGGACCATGAAAAACATCTATGATGTCGAGCCAGGAGACGTCTACTGGGCGGCGTCCGATATTGGCTGGGTTGTGGGTCATTCCTATATTATTTACGGGCCTCTGTTTGCTGGCAATACCACTTTGTTGTACGAGGGAAAGCCGGTTGGCACACCCGATGCCGGCGCTTTCTGGCGAGTCATTGCCGAGCACAAGGTCAAGACCCTTTTTACCGCTCCCACAGCTTTTCGTGCCATCAAACGTGAGGACCCTAAAGGTGAACTGCCTCGCCAATATGATCTGTCGCATTTTAAAACTCTTTTCCTTGCCGGAGAACGCTGTGACCCACCAACGCTGGAATGGGCTGAAAAAACATTGGGCGTGCCGGTTATAGATCACTGGTGGCAAACCGAAACTGGCTGGTCGATTTGCGCGATCTGCAAAGGCCTTGATGATAATGCTGTGGTGCCCGGATCACCGGGGCTTGCAGTACCTGGCTATAAACTGGAGGTTCTCGACACCGAGCAAAATCAGGTTGCCGCAGGTGATATTGGCGCTTTGGTAGTGAAGTTACCCTTACCACCAGGTACCTTCATCAATTTATGGGGTGCACCTGAGCGCTTTCTATCGTCGTACTTCGAAACCTACCCCGGATATTATGAAACCGGTGATGCGGGTTACCTGGATAACAATGGATATGCGTTTGTTATGGCCCGCACAGATGATGTCATCAATGTCGCCGGTCACAGGCTTTCAACCGGAGCGATGGAAGAGGTTCTGGCTTCACATCCGGATGTCGCAGAATGCGCCGTTATCGGTGTAGCTGATGAACTTAAAGGGCAACTGCCCTTGGGTCTTGTTGTGTTAAATAGCGGATGCAACAGATCCGAAAGCGAAATAGTGAACGAGCTTGTACAATTGGTCCGAGATCGCATCGGGCCAGTAGCGGCTTTTAAATCTGCTGCAGTCGCCACCAGACTACCAAAAACCCGTTCTGGAAAAATTTTGCGAGCCACCATGCGAGCAATTGCCGATGGTAGCGAGTGGAAGATGCCTGCAACAATCGACGATCCGGCGATCCTCGATGAAATTAGCGATACACTGCAACGCATGGGATATGCAGGTGCTTAATGCTATTCAAACACTGTGCGCGAAGGTATAAAAACATAAAACGATGAGGTGCAAGTTCCTTTGTCAGATACACAAGAACTCCTGAAATCAAAACGCCAGGCAGCGCTTGCCGGCGGTGGTGCCAAACGGGTTGAGGCCCAGCACAGCAAAGGCAAGCTGACGGCGCGCGAGCGACTGAGCGTTTTCTTCGATAATGATTCATTCGAAGAGTGGGATATGTTCGTCGAACATGACTGTAACGATTTCGGCATGACAGAAACGAAAATCCCGGGGGATGGTGTCGTCATCGGGTGCGGTACTGTCAACGGTAGATTGGTTTTTGCATTTAGCCAGGACTTCACCGTATTTGGCGGCTCGCTGTCGGCAGCGCATGCGCGCAAGATTTGCAAGGTCATGGACAAAGCCATGCTCGTCGGCGCACCTATAATCGGTCTGAACGATTCAGGGGGAGCTCGCATACAGGAGGGGGTTGACTCACTCGCAGGCTACGCAGATGTGTTCCAGAAGAATGTCCTTGCCTCTGGCGTAATACCGCAGATTTCGATGATCATGGGCCCTTGCGCCGGGGGCGCAGTCTACTCACCTGCCATGACTGATTTCATTTTTATGGTGCGCGACAATTCCTATATGTTCGTCACAGGACCAGAGGTTGTCAAAACAGTTACTCAGGAAGAAGTAACGCAGGAAGAACTCGGTGGTGCGAAAACACATACAAGCAAATCGGGTGTGGCAGATGTTGCCTTTGAAAACGATGTGGAAGCACTGTTGCAAGCGCGACGCTTTATAGACTTCCTGCCGCCTAACAACAAAGAGAAGCCTCCCTTTCGACCTCACTTTGATGACGCTAACAGACGCGAGGAGTCACTTGCTACTCTGATACCCGAGAATCCCAACCTGCCCTACGACATTCGTGAACTCATTTTCAAGGTTGTCGATGAAGCGGATTTTTTCGAGTTACAACCTGACTACGCCGCCAACATCATCACTGGTTTCGGTCGTATGCAAGGTTCAACCGTCGGCTTTGTTGCCAATCAACCCATGGTGCTGGCAGGTTGTCTCGACATCGCATCCAGCCGCAAAGCTGCTCGCTTTGTGCGTTTTTGCGACGCCTTCAATATACCCATCGTGACGTTTGTCGATGTACCCGGCTTTCTGCCCGGCACCTCGCAGGAGTACGGCGGTATCATCAAGCATGGGGCAAAGTTGTTGTTTGCCTACGCCGAAGCCACTGTACCGAAGATTACTGTCATCACGCGCAAAGCCTATGGCGGTGCTTACGATGTCATGTCATCAAAGCACTTGCGAGGAGATATCAACTATGTCTGGCCCAGCGCAGAAATTGCTGTTATGGGCGCCAAAGGAGCTGTTGAAATCATATTCCGTGCAGACCGGAACGATGAAGCAAAAATTGAACAGCGAACCGAGGAATACCAACAAAAATTTGCCAATCCGTTAATTGCCGGTAGCAGAGGATTTATTGATGATGTGATCGAACCTGCAGACACACGCAGACACCTTTGCCGTGATTTGGCAATGCTGCGCAATAAGGATCTTTCAAACCCGTGGAAAAAACATGACAACCTACCGCTATGACAAGCGCAACACCTGCATCTGAGAAAAACACGCTCGCACAATCGCTACCTGTCGAGACGGTACGTAAACATTTTCCGGCATTTGATCGGGTAAACAGCGAGCAACCTTCGACTGCGTGCTTTTTCGAGAACGCTGGTGGCACCTTTCCAGTACGCTATGTCATTGATCACCTGCAACAGTTTTACCTGCAACACAAGGTTCAGCCTTACGGTGCAACACCTTTGCAACAAGCTGCGGGAGAAGCTATGGATCTTGGCCGCAACCGCATGGCCGAATTGCTGGATATGGCGGTTGGTGATCTGGTCATAGGCCCATCGACCACACAGAACTTCAATACACTGGCGAGCGGATTTACCAATCTGCTAGAACCGGGTGATGAGATTATCGTATCAGCGCAGGATCACGAGGCGAATATCGGTGCCTGGCTAAGAGCTGCAAAGTTAGCGGGTGCTGAAGCGAAATTCTGGCAGGTCGACCCACAGAGCGGGCAACTAAACCTCGATACATTAGAGCCGCTGCTCAATGCACGTACACGCCTTGTGAGCGTGACCCACAGCTCGAACATTATCGGCGCCATCAATCCCCTGGAATCTATCGCGCATAGGCTCCGTGATTGCGTCGCTCAACGCGTGTACCTTATTGCCGATGGCGTATCCTACGCACCACATGGCCTGCCCGACATTGCCAGGTTGGCTGACAATGGTATCGATGCTTACAGCTTCAGCACATATAAAACTTTCGGCACCCACTTGGGTGTTATGTATGTCAATCCGGAACTTACCGAGCAACTAACTCCTCAATGCCATTACTTCAACGCGAGCAAATCAGCTGCTTATCGTTTTGATGCGGCCGGCCCGGATCACGCAGCCATCGCAGGCTTGGCTGGTATAGCCGATTATATGGACAAACTTTATCTGGAAATCGGTGGCGACACCAAAACTACCACTGCAGATCGGGCGCGAGCTGTTAGCCAACTGATTAAAAATCACGAACACAAACTCATAGAACCTGTGCTGGAATGCCTTGCTAACAAAAAGGTACGCATCCATGGATCAGATAAAGCGGATGCTACGCGCGAGGCGAATATAGCGTTTAGCGCACACACTATGTCCTCTGCAGATATCAATACGGCTTTGGCCAAACACGGGATCGCTGCCGGCAACGGTAATTTTTACGCACCTCGTGTTCTGGAGAGTATGGGTGTTGCTGATCTGGAAGATGGCGTTGTGCGATTGAGCTTTGCACATTACAACTCGTCTGAGGAAATTCACACGCTAGTCAATGCGCTTGACACGATACTAGCTGATAAATAAAAGCACGGCCCAAAATAGCTTACGTTAACGACATGCCTTTGTTCAAAAAAATACTGATTGCCAATCGCGGGGAAATCGCCTGCCGCATTATGCGAACTGCCAGGCGCTTGGGGATAAACAGCGTCGCTGTCTATTCGGATCCTGATCGTCATTCATTGCATGTAAAAATGGCTGACGAAGCGGTAGCAATTGGCGGTGCGACATCGGCCGAAAGCTATCTGAGAATTGATGCCATCATCGATGCTTGCAAGCAAACCGGCGCAGAGGCAGTGCATCCGGGTTTTGGCTTTCTATCGGAAAACGCAGAGTTTGCACAGGCACTGGATCAAGCAGGTATACGCTTTATCGGTCCCAATATTCGCGCCATCGAAGTCATGGGTGACAAGATAGAATCGAAAAAGCTCGCAGCCACAGCCAATGTCAACACAGTTCCCGGACACACTGAAGCATTGGATTCCCCACAGCAAGCCTTACAGGTAGCCACCGATATCGGCTGCCCTGTCATGCTCAAAGCGTCCGCTGGCGGTGGTGGCAAAGGCATGCGTATAGCCTGGACACTGGATGATGTTGAAAACGGATTTAGCAGTGCGCAAAGCGAGGCAATAAGTGCGTTTGGTGACGATCGCGTTTTCGTTGAAAAATACATCGAACGCCCACGCCATATTGAAATTCAGGTGCTCGCTGACACACAGGGCAATTGCATTGCGTTAGGTGAGCGCGAATGTTCCATTCAACGACGCCACCAGAAAGTTCTTGAAGAAGCGCCATCGCCCTTCCTCGACGAAAAAACACGCGCGGCTATGAGTGAGCAGGCGGTAACACTCGCTCGTGCTGTCGATTATCAATCCGCCGGTACTGTCGAATTTATCGTCAACAAGGATCGTGAATTCTTTTTTCTGGAAATGAATACACGTTTGCAGGTAGAACACCCGGTCACCGAACTAGTCACAGGTCTGGACCTGGTCGAGCAGATGATCCGCGTTGCCGCAGGAGAAACTCTGCCGATAAAGCAAAGTGATGTGCAGATGCAGGGTTGGGCGATCGAAGCGCGCGTCTATGCTGAGGATCCGGATCGCAATTTCATGCCATCCATTGGTCGTTTGACGCACTACCAGCCACCGGCAGAAGGAGACGCGGGTGCTGTTCAAAGGGACGATACCGCTGTTGGTACCGCTTTAGGTACCGTAGGTGCTACTGTGCGCGTTGACACTGGTGTGTTTGAAGGTGGCGAGATCAGTATGTATTACGATCCGATGATCGCCAAGCTCGTGACCCATGCCAGCACCAGGGAAGCTGCAATAGACGCCATGAGCGACGCGCTGGATCGCTACGTGATCAGAGGTGTTAATCATAACATCGCTTTTCTCAATGCATTGGTAAACCACCCGGCTTTCAGAAATGGTGATCTAACCACCGGATTCATTGATGAACACTACCCGGATGGTTTCATTAGCACCGCAGATGTACATTCTGACGATCACACATCAGGACAACAGAATGCTGAAATCGGCACCCTGATAGCGGCCTTTGCCCAGACAATGGAAGACAACCGCGCTATAGAAATCGACAATCAATTGCGCCGTTCTCGTAAATTACCCAGCGTTTTCGAATACACCGTGTTGAATGTTGACAAAAAAGAAAATGACAGCATTACTGTGGAACACGGATCCAGAAATCAGGATGCGGGCATTGTGAGCCTCGGTATAACCCATGTTCACAATGGTCAAACTCAGCTACTTGAATCTGAATGGACACCCGGACAGCTGTTGTTTGAAGGCACACTTAAGCAATCACAAAACGCAGCTACTCAACACGTTATTGCACAAATAGACCACAAGGCAGGTGTATGGGTCGTAACCCTTGGTGGGAAAACGCAGAGCTATCGTGTGATGAGACCATCGGTCGCAGCATTGTTGCAACTAATGCCTGAGAAAACACCACCGGATTTATCACGCTTTTTACTGTCACCCATGCCAGGGTTATTAATCAAAGTCTTCGTTAATGAAGGCGAGGAAGTAAAAGCCGGTCAGGACCTGGCAGTGGTAGAGGCGATGAAAATGGAAAACATGTTGACCGCACAACAAGATGGCGTTGTAAAATCTATCAAGCATGAGGGAGGTGCCAGTCTAAGTGTTGATGAAGTCATTATGGAATTTGAATGACACTTGTAACTCATTTTCCAAAAAAGATAAGCTAAATTTCCCCGGCCATAATCTTGTCAAAAATGTCTTGATCGGTAACACCCTCTGATCCGATCAACAACACGCGAGACGCACTATCAAGCGCAAGCTTTTCACTTAAGGCCGCATCCTGGCGTGCCACTATCAAGGCAGCCAGTCCGGCAACAGCGCTCTCTCCGGACTCTATTGGTGGATCACCAGCTTCAGCTCGCGCTAGCAAACGCACGGTTGGTGCAACCAGTGTATCCGGTATAGTTAGATAGTCCTGCCCTTCATCGGAGAGAATACGCCAGGCGATGGGTGAAGGCTCTCCGCAGGAAAGACCAGCCATTATTGTTTCGTCATCAATGGATACCGTAGTCATTTGACCTGCCAGCGCGCTTTCGAAAAGACAGGGAGCAAGTTCAGGTTCTACGACTACAACGCGTGGAGACTGATCTTGCCAAATCTGCCTGAGACTTGCAGCCACACCAGCCGCCAAACCGCCGACACCGCCCTGTAAAAAAACATGCGTGGGTGCTTGCGATAAAACAGTATGGATTTCGTCCGTCATCACACCGTACCCTGCCATCACATCGGTCGGCGGATCTGTGTAACCGGGCCATGATGTATCGGAAACAACAAACCAGCCGTGCTTATCAGCTTCAGTTTTTGCCAAGCGCACAGACTCATCATAGTCACCATCAATGCGCACAACCTCAGCACCAAATCCACGCATGACTTCAGCACGACCTTCGCTAACTTCGCTGTGTATAAAAATACGGCACGGAGCTCCAAAGCGCTGACAACCCCAGGAAAGTGAGCGGCCATGATTGCCATCAGTTGCCGACACCAATGTGATTCCAGCACAGGCTGATGCGTATTTACCGGTGCGAATATCTGCAAGTGATACGCTTTCTCCGGTCACCGACGATATTTCCTGTTGCAAAACACGTAGCGCAGCATAAGCACCGCCAAGTGCCTTGAAACTGGCTATGCCAAATCGCGGCCCCTCATCCTTGTAGTGTATGTCGGCAATGTCGATATGGGCAGCGATACCGCTTAGCGACACCAGTGGCGTGGGTTCATAACCTTCCCAGCTAGTGATTTCAGCACGTGCGGTTGCAAAGGTTTCTTCAGTAATAACATTAAAAGCTGCACCGGTTTCAGTGCGTGTAGCTGCCACATGCGGCAGACGTACATCGGGTAACAGATTTTTAAGCGGCTTTGTCATTAACTTTCTCTGTACGGCAATCGCGCTCGTACCAGCTCAGCCCAAAAGTTAGCACCTATGGATAGCAAGTCATCATTAAAATCATAATCAGATGCATGCAGGGGTTGGGCATGGGATCCACTTTCACCATTGCCCATCAACAGAAAACAACCTGGCACAGCAGCGCAAAAGTGTGCGAAATCTTCCGAAAAACTCATCGGTGATCGATCAGCCAGTGTATCCAATCCTTGACTTCGTGCTACATCCACTACCGCATCGGTTGGAATTTTGGCATTTATTGTTTCTATAAATTCAGTATTGAATTCAAGTATTACGTCCACTGCATGAGCGGCTGCTACACCTTCGACGATCTGGCGCATATAACGCTCGATGGCTAATCGGTCATCAGGCACACGCGCTCGCACATCACCTTTAAGTGTTGCGTGGCCCGGCAACACATTACGTTGTCCGTCACTGATAAATTCAGTGACCGAGACAACTGCTGCGGCAGATGGAGGTAGCTTGCGCGACACAATAGTCTGCAGGGCAGTCACCATCTCTGCGCCAACGGTTATTGCATCCACTCCGACATGTGGCATGGACGCATGTCCACCCTGCCCGTTTATGCTGATCTCGAACAGACTTTCGCTGGCACAAATCTGACCATAACGCGTTGACACCTGACCTGTTGGCGCGCCTGGCAGATTATGTATGGCGTAGACCTCATCGAGTGGCCAACGTGCCAGCAATCCTTCCTCAAGCATGGCTTGAGCACCCAGACCATGTTCTTCATTGGGCTGGAAAATAAAAATCACTGTACCGTCAAAATCGCGTTTTTCACAAAGCAGCTCTGCAGCACCGAGCAACATACTGGTATGGCCATCATGGCCACAGGCATGCATGACACCCGGGTTTTCGGAAACGTGATCATGCGTGCTGGTCTCACTAATAGGCAGCGCGTCCATGTCCGCGCGCAATCCGATGACCCGCGTTGACTGCCCGGCTTTAAGTACGCCAACGACACCAACCCCTTGATGGACTTCCAGACCCTGTTCGTTCAGAAAGGCGGCAACTTTTTCGCGCGTACGAATTTCATTGAATCCCAGTTCGGGATCCCGATGAAATTCGTGGCGAAGATCTGTCAGCTTGCGGGCAAAGTTATCCAAGCACTGATCAGCCAGTTCAGATTTTAGCGCTCAATTCCTTGATACGGTTGTTCAGTATCTCATCGTTTTCACTGTAATCAACCGGACAATCAATCAGATGCACGCCCGGAGAATTGAGACAATTGGTTAGCAATGTAGACAGGCCATCAGCTGATTCAACACGATGCCCATGTGCGCCGTATGATTCTGCATACTTAACAAAGTCGGGATTACCGTATTCGAGCCCCCAGTCATCAAAGCCCATATTGCTTTGCTTCCAGCGAATCATTCCGTAGGAACTGTCGTTAAGTACCAGTACGACAATATTCTGTTGCAAGCGAACAGCTGTTTCGAGTTCCTGGCTGTTCATCATGAATCCTCCATCACCACAGATCGCGAGAACTTTACGATCCGGATAAACCAGTCGCGCGGCCATGGCGGATGGCAATCCGGCACCCATAGTGGCAAGCGCATTATCCAGCAACACTGTGTTGGCTTGGTGAGCTTTGTAGTTACGCGCAAACCAGATTTTATAAACCCCGTTATCCAGACAGATAATGCCGTCATCGGGCATAGCCTGTCGCACTTCGTGAACAAGCCGTTGTGGATAGACAGGGAAGCGATCATCATCGATACCCTCTGCTTCGTGAGCGATTCCCGCGCTCCGAACATCCTGCATACGTTTGACGCTAAATTTAGTGTCCTTTTTAAGGCCTTCCTTAATGCGCCAGATTGAATTACCTATATCGCCAATAACTTCGTATTGAGGGAAATATACAGGGTCAACCTCAGCCGTACGAAAAGATATATGAATTACCTCAGTTCCTCCTTGCGACATGAAGAACGGTGGTTTTTCAATCACGTCATGTCCGACATTGATAATTAAATCGGCAGCTTCTATGACTCGATGCACATAATCATTGGCAGACAAAGCTGCATTTCCCATAAAACCATCGTGACGCTCATCTACAACACCCTTCCCAAGCTGGGTAGTGACGAATCCAATACCCGTCTGATCAATCAGTTCAGTCAACATGCGCCCGGTACGTTTACGATTCGCCCCAGCCCCGATGACCATCAAGGGCGCTTTTGATGCTTCAATTTTCGCGATCGCAGCTGCAATCGCCTTGTCTTCAGCTACAGCCCTGCGTGTTGTCGGCCGCGATAACAATTGCTCATCCGTGTCTTCGTCAGCGATATCTTCCGGCAATTCAAGGTGCACAGCTCCTGGTTTTTCTTCTTCTGCCAGACGAATGGCTTCACGTACCCGACTCGGGATGTTATCGCCTGCGACAATCTGCGACGCGTATTTTGTGACGGGTGTCATCACATCAACAACATCAAGTATCTGGAAACGACCTTGTTTGGATTTTTTGATCGGCTTTTGCCCTGTGATCATCATCATGGGCATACCACCTAATTGGGCATAGGCAGCACTTGTTACAAAATTGGTTGCACCGGGTCCCAGTGTCGCCAGACAGACACCTGTTTTACCAGTAAATCGGCCATAAGTTGCAGCCATGAAACCGGCTGCCTGCTCGTGACGCGTGAGAATGAGCTTAATCTTCTTTGAACGCGACAAACTGTCCAGAAAATCAAGATTCTCCTCGCCTGGGATACCAAAGATATACTCTACGCCTTCAGCTTCAAGTGCTTGTATAAATAAGTCAGATGCTTTAGTCACAATGTAACCTTTCCCGGTTGGTAAAAAATCGGAGTTTTCAATAAGGCAATAGTATCATGTCGGAAGCGCTTTCTACACAGGCGTAATTTCCAGAAACATACTTCAGCTATCCGGAACCGGATAGCATTTGAAACACTGATTACATGCTGATACCGGAGTTAAAATAAATGATTGGAAAACTTAATCATGTGGCTATCGTGGTAGCTGATCTGGTATCAGCTACAGCCTGTTATCGCGACGTATTAGGAGCCACGGTTTCGGATGTGATGGACTTGCCTGAACACGGGGTCACTACCGTTTTTGTTGAACTGCCAAATACCAAGATAGAACTACTCTATCCGCTAGGCGACAATTCTCCCATAGCCCGCTTTCTGGAAAAGAATCCACAAGGTGGCATGCATCACGTTTGCTACGAAGTACCAGACATCTACGCAGCGCGGGATAAGTTGGTAGCCTCAGGTGCTCGCGTACTTGGCGATGGTGAACCTAAGACTGGCGCGCACAACAAACCTGTACTGTTTCTTCATCCAAAGGACTTTTGCGGCACTCTGGTTGAGTTGGAGCAAGTTTGATTAGGCAAGTATTGAATATCTGCTACGTGCATAAATCTTTGGCAACTTAGCCTGTTTATATATCACTACACGCAGGTTGTTGCGCAGCAGAAAAAATTAAATTTCACTTCACTCAACCTACTTCAACACTGCCTCTAATTCGCTTTCAAAACGTTCAAATGTCGACTGATTATCAGTTCTGAAAAGGCGATTTTGATCTGTCCGACAGGTTCAACCAACATTCATTGCTGGTTCGGTTGTTAACAGTTTCACTGCTATCCGATGTAGAAAAATCAGGGTGGCTACATGTGCAACAGAACTTTCAATTCAAAGCGTCAGGTTCTGACACTGGTGGATTGCTGCAGTTTTTGCAGCGGTGAACGACCAGACTTTTTGGCGCTTGTATGTCTGACGCTTGTTCTGGCAGCGTTTAGCATCAACACTGAAGTTTACGCCGCTACCGATTCAGCAAATCTTGACCCTTACAACAATTCAATAGCTGCATTACCAGAGCTGCCAGCTTCACAATATACAGTGGCTGAACGCGGCGATTCTCCACTTACCACTAATCTCGATAGTATTTTTTTCGGAACATGGGATGACGGGGATATCTTTACTCGCAAGCTAATTCTCTCGCATAGCGGGTCAGTTGGAGATGATCCTGTAGTCATCGACACACTGTTCCTTGATGAACACGACGAACAACGTTTCAAAACAGACTTTCGAGGCCCACAAAGTCTTTGGCCAGGTGAAAACCTAAGCGTTGAAATAAGCTTCAGTCCAATAACAACAGGTATGACGCACGCCAGTTTGTTTATCACGCACAGTTACGGTACAACACTGGTTGCATTATCTGGTATCGGCGATCCCAAACACACAGACGCCAGCCAAACGCAGTTAGCTGAAAATATCATCCTGCCAAGTGTCACAACCCGTGCAGCACCAGCATTTGGGAAAAGTGAGCTCAGTGGTACTAATGTGCTCAGACCAACTTCATTGCAGTTCGGCCCCGACGACCGACTTTACGTTGCCGAGATCGATGGTCAGATCAAAATTCATAGTGTGCAGCGCAACAATGCTAATCGGTATGTAGTGACTGCAACTGAAACACTCAATCATATAAAAAACATACAAAATCACAATGACAACGGCTCGCTTAACAACAACCTGACAGAACGTCTGGTTTCCGGATTGCTGGTTACTGGTACCGCTGCCAATCCGGTCATTTACGTCAATTCAAGTGACCCCCGCGTTGGAGGAGGTGCAAGTGGCGCAAGCACAAATCTCGATACCAATTCAACCGTGCTTTCACGTTTAACCAAAAACGGTAACACATGGCAGAAGACAGATCTTGTACGCGGCTTGCCACGCTCCGAGGAATATCACCAAGCTAACGGAATTGCCATAAACCAGGCAGGTGACAAACTGTATGTGGCAATGGCTGGTAATACCAACCAAGGCGCGCCATCAAACAATTTCGCCCTGCTACCCGAATATGCTTTGAGCGCCGCTATCCTGGAAATTAATTTGGCACAAATCGGCAACTCTACCTACGATATACCCACGCTGGATGATGAGAATCGTGCCGGTTCTAACGATAGAAACGATCCCTTTGGTGGCAACCGTGGTAAAAACCAGGCGATATTAGTCCCCGGAGGCCCCGTACAGGTCTATTCACCCGGTTTTAGAAACCCGTATGACATCGTTATTACTCAGAGTGGGAGAATGTATACCTGGGACAATGGTTCGAACGCAGGCTGGGGAGCTCGGCCTCTAGGGGAAGGACCACGGGGAGTATGTAGCAATGGTAGAAACGAACCAGGCGATACACGTTTCGACGCACTGCACTTTATACCCGGCCCCGGCTACTACGGCGGCCACCCCAATCCAACACGTGGAAACGATAACAATACCTTCAACAACAGTAACCCGCAGTCGCCAGTACCGTCCAGCAACCCGATCGAATGCCAGTTTCGCGGTGCCCAAGGATCATCCGCAAACAAACACCCGCTAAATCAATCGCTGACTGCGCTACCGACATCAACAAACGGACTAACTGAATACACGGCCGGGAATTTCAGCAACGGCTTGCAGGGTAATCTCCTGGCGGCAACCTTCAACAATCAAATTGTCCGGGTAAAACTGAACGCAGGAGGCACAGCAGCTACTTCCACAACAACCCTTTTCTCCAATGTCGGAGGAATACCGCTGGATGTAACCGCTGTGGCTGATTCAGGAATGTTTCCAGGTACCATCTGGGTGGCTGACTTTGCACAATCGAAAATTATTGCTTTCGAACCCAACGACTATCTCGGCACCAATACAGGCGGCGTTTGTAACCCTGCGACAGGCGGCACTGCTGATGCTGATCAGGATGGTTTCAGCAACAGCGATGAGCTGGCCAATAATACCGATCCATGTTCGGCAGCAGATTTACCTGCAGATGCAGACGGGGATCAGATTTCTGATTTAACCGATCCCGATGATGACAACGATGGCCTCAATGATGAAGATGATCCGTTTGCACTAGATCCTGCCAATGGTGCAAATACAGCATTAGGCATTCTCTATGACTGGGAGAATAACAGTGCTCCAGCACCATTTATCGCAAATCTCGGCTTCTCAGGATTGCTTATTAATGGCATAGATAACTACCAGGACCTTTTTGACCTGGACCAAATGACGATCGGTGGCGCAGCCGGAGTCTTAACCATTGATAACGTTAGCACCGGCGATCCATTCAACGCTTTAAACTCACAAGAGCATGGATTTCAATTTGGTGTGGATGTGACCCCTAACAGCCCTGTCTTCCAGGCTCGGACTCGTATCATTGCTCCTTTCGCCGGGGTCACGCCGCAGAGATTTCAATCCATGGGATTGTTCATTGGTACTGGTGATCAGGACAACTATATAAAACTGGTGGTCAACACTGATGGACAGAATGGCGGATTCCAGTTCGCGAAAGAGGTTAACGGTCGTTTCTCTCTTTCAAACTCAGTACAGGATGCAGTGTTTGGATCTGATGCTGTTGATTTAATTATCGAGGTAAATCCCGCTACCCTGATTGCAACACCCTACTACCAAATCATAAACGGCAACCAGAGTGGTCCGCTAAAAAGCTTTGGCAACGGCACAGACTTCCCAATGAGTTGGCTGACAGGATCTACACGCCTGGCTGTCGGGATAATATCCACAGCTTTTCGTGCGTCGAGTTTCAGTGCGACCTGGGATTTTATAGAGGTAGTGCCTGCTTCAACGTCAACTATAGCTGACAACTCGATACCGGCTAACCCATCACCTGTTAACTCAGCGCCTGTTAACCCGCCGCCCCCTAATCCGACAAACAATACGGGCGATTCGTCTAACGTCAACCAGCAGCCTGTACGTATCAATGCTGGCGGGCCGCAGATCATTGCCAACGGCATGACATGGCTTGCTGACAATCCAGGCAGTCATGGTTACGTATCGACTGGTAACACGCATACTTTCTCCAACCAAACAATCGATACCAGCACACTGACTGAGGCCATCCCCGCGCAACTGCTGCAGTCTGAACGCTGGGATGCACCATCAGGTCCTGAAATGCAGTGGGATATTCCACTTGTACCCGGAACCTACGACGTCAGGCTTTACTATGCCGAGACTTTCGGGCCGACCAGAGCTATCGGTGCGCGTGTTTTTTCTGTGTCTATCGAAGGGAACAGTGTTGCTGACAATGTCGACATCTTTGCAACTGTCGGTGGCAACACAGCACTTATGCAATCGTTTATTGTTAACAGCGACAGCAATCTCGATATCGACTTCACCCATGTGACGGAAAACCCGGCTATTAAAGCCATTGAAATACTGCCTCTAGCAATTCCGCCACAAACGACTGTCAACATACCATCTGTTAATCCAACGCCTGCTAACCCAACGCCTGTCAATCCGACAAACAACACGGGCGGTTCGGCCAACATCAATCAGCAACCTATACGTATCAATGCGGGTGGCCCACAGGTCATTGCCAACGGCATGACATGGCTTGCTGACAATCCGGGCAGTCATGGCTACGTATCGACTGGTAACACGCATACTTTCTCCAACCAAACAATCGATACCAGCA
>CAYPMR010000027.1:0-26929 GCA_964411665.1 uncultured Granulosicoccaceae bacterium
GTCAGGCCGGTGCGATCAGATACAATAAAAGCCGTTCTGTCCTGTTTCATATTGACACCTTTAAAATGCATTATTACGCATGCACCGACTGGATTAACACCCAGGCCGATACAATTAAATTACAGAATGTGAAACTGGTCCTCAGAGTTGGCTGCCGGCTGTCAAGACAGTTCTCTGATTGATCAAAGTCCTGCACGATTCTGCCGCTACATTCGACGATACAGTATATTGCACATCACCGTTGCACATCACAGATAACGAAAAAGATGCCTGATTATATTCGCTGGTTTGAAGAACTGAAAATGACCGATGTCGCTGATGTCGGCGGTAAGAATGCCTCGCTGGGTGAAATGATTAGTGAACTCAGCAGCACGGGTATCGAAGTGCCGGGTGGTTTTGCTACAACCAGTCACGCTTTCCGTGAATTTTTAGCCGAGAAAGGTCTCGACAAAAAAATTGAGCAAAAGCTTGAGAAGCTCGATAGTAACGATGTCGTTGCCCTCGCAGAAGCAGGTAGCTCGATTCGTCAATGGATACTGGATACACCCCTACCTGAGCCCCTGCAAAAAGCAGTCGAAACTGCCTATGCAAAACTCGATGACGGCAACCTATCCGTTGCAGTGCGCTCATCTGCTACAGCAGAAGATCTGCCGGAAGCATCATTCGCAGGGCAACAGGAGACCTTTCTGAACGTAGTCGGTATCAATGATGTGATTGAAAAGATACATCACGTATTTGCATCGCTATATAACGACCGAGCCATCTCCTATCGCGTTCATCAAGGCTTTGCGCACAGTGACGTAGCTCTCTCTGCCGGCATTCAACGCATGGTAAGAAGTGATCTTGATGCCAGTGGTGTTATGTTCTCCATAGACACTGAGTCCGGGTTTGAAGATGCCGTCTTTATTACTTCGTCATGGGGACTTGGTGAATGTGTGGTTCAGGGATCTGTCAACCCAGATGAATTCTATGTGCATAAACCATTACTCGCTAACGACAAACCAGCCATCCTTAGAAAAACACGAGGTTCAAAGAAGATAAAAATGATTTTTGACTCAGCCGGTGGTGCGGAGTCTGTCGAGACGGTTGATGTCAGTGCAGAAGATCAGAAAAAATTCTCACTCAGCGACGCTGATGTACTGGCACTAGCCAAAATGGCTGTCACAATCGAAAAACACTACGCTCGACCCATGGACATAGAATGGGGTAAGGACGGTAACGACGGCAGATTGTACATATTACAGGCTCGACCAGAAACAGTAGAGTCGCGCAGTAATCGTAACGTCATCCGGCGCTATAAACTAAACGGCGATAAAGGCCAAGTACTCGCCACTGGCCGCAGTATCGGACAACGTATCGGCAGTGGTGCCGTGCGGGTAGTGCCTAGTCTGGATGATATAGCCAGTGTGCAGGACGGGGACATTCTGGTCACGGACATGACAGACCCGGATTGGGAACCGGTGATGAAAAGAGCGGCAGCTATTGTCACCAATAGAGGTGGACGCACTTGTCATGCTGCCATCATTGCGCGTGAGCTGGGTGTACCTGCTGTAGTGGGCTGTGGGGACGCAACAGAACTCTTAAGCGACGGTACAGAAGTCACGGTTAGTTGCGCCGAAGGCGATACAGGTTTTGTCTATGACACAAAACTTGAATTCGAAGTCACCGAAACCGAATTGAGTTCTTTGCCGGAACTACCCTTTAAATTGACTATGAATGTAGGCAATCCTGAGAAAGCATTCAGTTTCAGCCAATTGCCCAATGCCGGCATTGGACTCGCACGGCTAGAATTTATTATCTCGAAAACTATCGGCATTCACCCCAAAGCGTTACTCGATTACGATGCCATGCCGGAGGATATTAAATCCAGCATAGATGACGCTATTGCAGGGTACAAAAGTCCGCGAGATTTCTACATAGATAAAATCGTCGAAGGTGTAGCAACCCTGGGGGCTGCATTCCACCCACATCCGGTTATCGTGCGCCTATCCGACTTCAAAAGTAACGAGTACGCCCATATGGTCGGCGGCCAGCTATTCGAGCCGGATGAAGAAAATCCGATGATCGGATTTCGCGGTGCTTCTCGATATGTTTCTTCCTCATTCCATGAGTGCTTTGAGATGGAATGTATAGCACTCAAACGTGTACGCGATCGAATGGGTTTAACCAACATAGAACTCATGGTGCCATTTATCCGCACGCTAGAAGAAGCAGATCAGGTTCTTGATTTGATGAAGCAACACGGTTTGGAGCGTGGTAAGAATGGTCTGCGCATCGTGATGATGTGCGAAGTACCAAGTAATGCAATTCTTGCTGAAGAATTTCTGGAGAAGTTTGACGGATTTTCTATCGGTTCAAACGATCTGACCCAGCTAACACTTGGCCTTGACCGGGATTCAGGTTTAATTGCACATCTGTTTGATGAGCGTGACCCGGCAGTCAAGAAGTTACTTGCCAATGCAATCGCCGCTGCAAACAAACAGGGTAAGTACGTGGGTATCTGTGGCCAGGGTCCGTCCGATCATCCCGATCTCGCAAAATGGTTGATGGATCAGGGAATCAGCAGTTTGTCATTGAACCCTGACACCATTATTGAAACCTGGATGTTCCTGGCTAACCCTGCTGCCTGAGTGTGCAATCAAGCTGACGTAAACAGCCGATCAAAACCGTTCGATAAATTACGAAATGCTTTTTTGATGTCTTCGAGCACCATGTAGTTTACAGGCACAAGAAATAGCGTAATAAATGTCGCGAATAGAATTCCGAAACCCAGACTAACGGCCATCGGTATCAAAAACTGCGCTTGCGTACTTTTTTCGAATATTAACGGGATCAAACCAAAGAACGTTGTTAGCGAGGTTAACAACACAGGCCTGAATCTGGCTACACCAGCCATTTTTACTGCAGCGAAAGCATCCCTTTGCACATCTGGATCACGGCGTCGTTTATTTACATAATCAACCAGGACCAAGCTGTCATTAACGACCACTCCCACCAATGCCAGCATGCCCATGTAACTCATGATGCTCAGGTTCATTCCCATCAGCATATGGCCGAGTATCGCACCAACCACACCAAAGGGTATAACCACCATAACGAGTATAGGCTGCAAATAGGATCTGAACGGAATCGCCAGAAGTGCATAGACAACTGCCAGAACAAACCAAAGACCGGTATTGAGACTACCGAAAGAATCCCTCTGTTCGCGAGCCTCTCCCTCAAGACTGAACGCCACATCCGGATAATCGGTGGCTAATTCTTCTGCCAGACTTTTAAGATCAGCTTTTATACCTTCCGTATTGGCACTGGCTTTATCAACATCAGCAGTTACATTTAACGTACGGTTACGATCAATCCTGCGAATTCTACTAAACCCACGACCATTACTGGCTTCAGCCAATGATGAGAATGGCACATAGGATCCATCCGGCGTGCGGATAGGCATTAACTCAAGATCCTGCAATGATTGACGTTCGCTCTTGGGAAAACGCACGACGACTTGCACATCGTCACGATTTCTCTGAATATTCTGTACCTCAAACCCCAGAAACGCCTGCCTCACCTGATTAGCAACATCGGCCAGCGACATGCCAAGGAGCTCGGCTTCGGGTTTAAGCGACATTTGAATTTCCTGCTTACCACCTTCAAACGAATCAGTCACATCCGTGACACCCGGGTAGTTACGTAGCTCGGATTTATAAATATCGGCTACCTCACTCATCCGATCAAAATCGCTACCAAGTAGTTGAATATCTATCGGGCTGCCACCTCGACCGAACTCTGCTCGATAAACCAGTTCTTTTGAACCAGGTATGGCACCAATCAATTTTCGCCATTCTTTCACTAGTTCAGAACTTGTGATGGCAAGCGTACGCTCTTCAGGTGGCACTATTTCAAACAACACTCTGCCAATATGATCACCCCGTTCACTCCCCCCACCGGTACCAGCACTGGAAAGAATACCCATAATGACGCTCTCACCAGTTTCAGTGTCAATATGTTTATCTTTAAGTTTTTGCGCAGCTTCAGTGATAGTTGCAATGTGACCTTCAGTTACTTCAAAAGGTGTCCCTTCAGGCATGACAAGCCGGGCCTGTGCAATCTCACTCTGGATACGTGGAAAAAATATAAAACGTATGTGACCCGCACTAACCATACTGAAAACAATTATTAGAACACCGACAAATAACGCCATCGTTGTATAACGGAATCGAAGAGCCAATGCCAGCACTGGTTGATAAAGATTTTCAATAAACCATTCAAGACCATCTGCTATGCGACGTTGAATGCGGGAAAACAGATTAGGGCGTTTATTGGAATGGAAATTAAGGTGACTCAGATGCGATGGCAGGATGAGTTTGGATTCAACCAGGGAAAACAGCAATACGGGTATCACTATCATTGGAATTTGCGCAAATATTTTACCGCGAATACCTTCAACCATGAGCAGAGGTGTAAAAGCTACTATCGTTGTGAGCACACCAAAAGTAACAGGCACGGCCACCTCATGAGTGCCTCGAATCGCGGCATTGATGCGATCCGGATCTTCGCGCATGCGTTTGAAAATATTCTCGCCAGTAACGATCGCATCATCAACCACAATCCCCAACACCAATATAAAAGCAAACAAACTAATCAGGTTAATAGTTACACCTGTAAGCGGCATTAGTGCTATGCCACCGAGTATCGATACAGGAACACCAACAAATACCCACACAGCAACCCAGAAACGCAAAAAAAGAGTCAATAGCAGCAATATCAGAATACTGCCCTGCACTGCGCTTTTTAGCAGTGTGTTCAATCGTGCTTTGACAACACGGGATCTATCTCGCCAATAGCCGACCGTTATACCATCTGGCAAGTCATTTTCAATCGTCGCGAGATAGCCCTTGACTCGATTAGCGACCTTGATTGCACTCTCGTCTCCCTGTCTGAATACATCTATTTCGATACTACTCAAATTATTGAAAGACTGGCTAAGAGATGCTTCATCAAACCCATCGGTGATAGTGGCGATTTGTCCCAAGGTAATACGTGTACCATCGGGATTCGACACGACGACAATATCGCCATATTGTTGTGCAGTATCAGCCTTGCCACTAGCACGCAACAGGATTTCGCCACCTGCTGTACGAATCGCACCACCAGCAAGATCAAGCGACGATTCGGAAACAGCATTGGCAATATCGGCAAGCGTCAGTCCATAACTGACCAATGCGCGCGAAGACACTTCAATAGCCAGTTCATAGTCACGAGCACCGGAGAGCTCAACGGACGAGATATCCGGCAGGTTTTCAATCCCGTCACGAATCCGACTGGCAACAGCACGCAGCTCGCTTTCAGGTCTGTTGCCTGCTACCAGAACACTGATGACCTCTCGATTACGTTTGGGAATATAGGCACGGGGTGGATCGGCTTCATCAGGTAGATCGTTCAATTGATCCAGTTGTTGCTTGATGTCATCAAGCATACGTTGGGCGTCAGTACCTCGTTTCATGGACGCCGTGACAGTACCCAAACCCTCACTGGCAACTGAACTCAGTTGCTTGATACCTTCAACGTCCTGTATGGCTTCCTCGATTTTGATAGTGACGCCTTCTTCAATTTCAGCAGGCGATGCACCTCTGAAGGCAACACGGATGGTGACAGCGTCACGATCAAAGCTCGGAAATACCTCAAGTGGAAGTTGGGTCAGTGTGTACAATCCCCATGCAACGATGGAGAACAACATAAGATTTGCTGCTACTGAATTGCGAGTAAACCACGCAATTGCGCCGGTCACTTATCTACTCCATCGGCAACAGCTGCAGTACTGTCGTCAGGCTTTTCTTTTCTGTTATTACGCTTGCCTGGACTACTGTCGGGGTTAGCCTCCCCATCTATAGTAGCTCGTACTTTCATACCGGGTAAGACAGTCCCTAATACAGTCGTGACAATCACCGGATTTTTTGGCAAACCCTCTGTGGCAATAGCAGCAAATTGATCATCGGTCCAACGAACCGCCACGCTAGTCGGTTGCAAGGTTTGCTCTTCATCAACCAAAACAATTTCCCGCCCTTCGCGAATCGCACTTCGCGGAATAACAAATACATCCGATAGCATGGCTGCCTGAATCTCAGCACTAACATATTGCCCAACACGCACGGTACTGCCGTTAGTATCAGCCTGTAAGTCGACGCGGGCGATAACATGTGCTTGTTGAGTTGCAGCATTGATTCCTTCTGATCGCATAAGCGTCGCTGACCACTGCGACATTTGACCACTAGCATCCTGTGCACTCAATATTACATTAGCGCTGGCTTTTGCAAGTGCAGGATCGGGCGGAAAAATCAAATACTCCAAATCTGTGCTGCTAACAGGTAGGCGGATCTCCATATCATCTATCGCATAGATACTGCCAAGTGCTGCGCCACGTGCAACAAACTCGCCTGTCGTTACACCGGCTTGCTCTACCCGGCCATCAAACGGCGCAATGATCTGCGTGCGACTGAGGTCGAGCTCGGCGCGCTGTACCTGTGCATTGGCCGACGACAGTGCCGCACGCGCTGCAGCCACTTGTGGAAGGCGCGCAGTGAGTGCCGAGGGTGATCCAGTACGGCCTAATGATTTCCAGTCAGCAACAGATTGCTGTGACCGCGCCCGCTCCTGCTGCAAAGTTGCATCTGCCTGTGCGACATTTGCGCGTGCCTGGGTTAATGCAATTTCATAATCACGTTGATCAAACGCAACCAGAACCTCACCAGCCTCAAAACGCCCTCCAGTAACAAAATTACTGGACACACTTTTAACACTGCCCGTTATTTCAGGAACCAGTGCAATTCTCCTGGATGGACGGATT
Source organism: uncultured Granulosicoccaceae bacterium (assembly GCA_964411665.1). Lineage (GTDB taxonomy): Bacteria > Pseudomonadota > Gammaproteobacteria > Granulosicoccales > Granulosicoccaceae > CALFCE01. Next base: position 6,839 of record CAYPMR010000027.1, read on the forward strand.
GTTCCTCGACTGGCCAGGGTAATTTGGTATTTACCCTGTTCGTATTTTGACGCCTCTACAGCACGTACCCGCTCAACCGGAGGACGCTTGCGCGCCTCAGGTGCATTTTCACGGATCGTTTTCGCTGCGAAAATCGCAGTGACAAAAATAATCACTGGCAACAAAATTTTAAGTAATAACTGCATTACGCGATTTGGGCAGACTGGTATAGCCAGATGTAGTACTCAAGCTCAACAATTATAGTGCCATGGCCAGTCCCTTACGGGGCAAGAAGCCTGTCGGATCCATAGGTGATTATATTGCGTTAAAACACAGCCAGTATTGGCGCTTTAACCCAGATGTGGCTACGCCGACTTCTACCGCTCTGGTTTCAAGGATAGTCATTAATAGATCACAATATTCATGCAAAAAGAGTGATTCAGGCCTAGTCCCGCGACAGATCTGCTTCTGTGCCGCCGCGGGCAGGCAAAAACACGTACAATGTGCGGTCATCTCAATTAGACCGGTGAGATTCCCATCGTTCAATCAAACTCAAACAAACAAGCATCAAATCAGTCTGATCAGGGCAAGCATGAATCTGTGACTACTGCAGAGCCCTATTGTGCAACCGAAATGGCAACCAACGATGCTCAGACGAGCACTCAGTTGGGTAAAATCGGTGCAGCACCGGGCAGAAGGGCCCTAAGACAGGTTAATGCCTATCCACTGTACTGGGCTGAATGCTACGGCACGTCACCCTTTCTTCCCATGTCGCGTCAGGAAATGGACGAACTGGGATGGGACAGTTGCGACATCATTCTGGTGAGTGGTGATGCCTACGTGGACCATCCAAGTTTCGGTATGGCAATCGTCGGGCGTCTACTTGAAAGCCAGGGTTTCAGAGTCGGCATCATTAGTCAGCCAGATTGGCACTCTGCCGATCCGTTCAAAGCACTGGGCAAGCCAAATCTATTTTTCGGCGTAACCGCCGGCAATATGGATTCCATGATCAACCGTTATACGGCAGACAGAAAGATCCGCTCAGATGACGCTTATACGCCAGGCAACATAGGTGGCAAACGCCCTGACAGATGCTCAATTGTTTATTCCCACCGCTGCCGGGAAGCCTATCGTGATACGCCGATAATCCTTGGTGGTATTGAAGCATCATTACGCCGCATAGCGCACTATGACTACTGGCAAGACAAGGTCAGACGTTCAATACTGGCGGATGCCAAAGCCGATCTGCTGGTATATGGCAATGCAGAACGAGCTATTGTTGAAATAGCTCATCGCCTGGCAGCTGGCCACAGTGTTGAAGCCTTACGCGACATACGGGGTACCGGATTTTTTATTGATGATATCCCGGACGACTGGACTGTAATAGATTCAACCAATATCGACAAACCCGGTCGTATCGAGAAACATTCCAATCCCTACGAGTACGTTGAATCATCTGAGAAAAACAAACCGGTTACGGGGACGAATGAAGCAGACAGTTGCGCAAGCAATTCAGTACCAGTCGACTCTCGAAAAGAAGGTGTCGCAACCGCTGTAAAGTTTCTGGATAAAGCCCAACGCAAACAGTGGCAGGCCGATGTACGCGCCAAAACAGTTATTCGACTGCCTGCTTTCCACGTAGTCAGCAATGATCCCATTTTTTATGCACATGCCAACAGGGTGCTTCATCTGGAGACCAATCCCGGCAACGCGCGAGCTTTGGTACAACACCAGGGAGGAAAAAAACTTTGGTTGAATCCCCCTGCCTGGCCGCTATCTACTGACGAAATGGATTTTGTCTTTGATCGACCCTATGCCCGCATACCACACCCCAGTTACGAGCAGGCAAAAATACCCGCTTACGAAATGATCCGCTTCTCCGTCAACATAATGCGCGGTTGTTTCGGTGGTTGTACTTTCTGCTCAATCACTGAGCACGAAGGAAGGGTTATTCAAAATCGATCAGAAGACTCCATCATTCGCGAAATTGAGAGTATTCGGGATACGGTACCGGGCTTTACTGGCGTGGTATCAGACTTAGGCGGTCCCACCGCCAATATGTATCGCCTGGCATGTAAATCCCCAGAGATAGAAGCTGCCTGCCGCCTTCCATCATGCGTCTATCCCGGCATTTGTTCAAATCTGAATACAGATCATTCACACACCATTAGCTTGTATAAACGTGCGCGTGAATTACCTGGCATAAAAAAGGTTCTAATCGGCTCCGGGCTGCGTTATGACCTTGCCGTCGAGTCGCCTGAATACGTGCGCGAACTGGTTACACACCACGTTGGTGGTTACCTGAAGATAGCGCCAGAACATACACAAAGCGGCCCCTTGTCCCGGATGATGAAACCCGGCATAGGCACTTACGACAGATTCAAAAGCTTATTTGATAAATTCTCAAAAGAAGCCGGTAAAGAGCAATACCTGATCCCGTATTTCATTGCGGCGCACCCAGGCACGACAGACGAAGATATGATGGAGCTCGCTCGTTGGCTTAAGCGTAATGATTTTCGTGCTGATCAAGTACAGAATTTCTATCCCTCTCCCATGGCAACGGCTACCGCAATGTATCATTCAGGTAAGAATCCCCTGAAAAAGATCCGACGCGATTCAGAGCCTTTACCTGTCGCCAAAGCCGCTGGACAACGAAAATTGCACAAGGCGTTCTTGCGATATCATGACCCTGCAAACTGGCCCTTACTCAGAGATGCTCTGCGTTCAATGGGTCGAGAGGATCTAATCGGAAGTAAACCCGAACAACTAATACCAGCGTACCAGCCCGCAGATAAGGGCTACAGTAGTCCACGGCGCAAAAATAGCACCCCAACGAACAGTAGCTCCACATCAGCGCGAAACAGGAAAAATAAAAAAGGCATTAATCCAAAGCATGCCGCACAGACGCCAGGATCAAAAAAGGCAAATGTCAAACAAAAGGAAGAAAATACTCGGCCACGTAAAGGGACAATTTTGACGCAGCATTCTGGGCTGCCGCCACGGGAACACAGCTAGCAACCACCTGTCGTCGAAGCGACGCAGGCAAAAGCAGTTAAAAATCAAACGACATCAAGCGGTACGAGAATACAAATCTGGATGGGTCTGAAGAACAGATAGCAGATGACCACTTGAAAGCAACCAGGCAATAAACTCATTAGAGACGCCATCCGCGCTATTAGAGCTTACAACCGATTGTAAATCACTCTCTCCCAGAAGTGATGCAGCACAATCTTCAAAGCTTTGCCGCAGATCTACGGTTCCTGCCTGGAATAGAGGATTGCAACTAAACCAGTCTGACCACAGTGTTGCATCTACTGATAGCACTAAGGGATTTAATTCTAATAGTGTCGTTAATAATTCTGATCGGTAACCCATCGATTCAGCACTACCACTCGTATGCTTAACAATCATGTCTGCCAATTCGAATACGCCTGGCGTTTTCTGATATACATGTACCATTGCTGGTAGATGAGGTAACTGTAAACTAGCGAGCAGTTCCAGATTCGAAGGTAGAACATCCTGAAACATGGATTTGTTCCAGAACATCATATTTTTTCGTTCAGAACGAATAGGAGATATGGCCGCTGCAAATCTTTTTATTACGCTATCAGGGCGATCGCTACCGGCCCTTTTATCAAGATGAAAATTTGTGTTAGCAGCTATATTGCTTTTATCAATAGAATAATGATGACTCGGTTTTGTTTCATCCAGATCAGCTAGACCTAATGGCCTTCCTTCATCATTCCAGCTCACAGTATTCGGGTTCCGCTTGCCCTCAGCATAGACAAACACATGGAGAGTTAAGGCAAATATTGCCTCATCGCCGTTATCAACCTCCAAGAACAGGGTGCCACCTTTACGATTAGACCCATCATGCTTGAGAACAACTTTCTTTTCACTGATGTCTTGCAACGTAAAAGTATTGACACTTTCATTGTTAACATATATTTCAATACCCGGTGGTGGTTCCGTTATTTGAAACACAGAAGTATCATTCAATTGAATTTTGTCAGAAATACTATTTTTAAGAATACCCAGCATAAGCTCCTGATCGAAGATCAAAGACTCAAAGTCTTCCATATAAACAGAATCGTTAAACTGGTTTATGGAATCTGTGTAATCAGCTGAATATCTGGCGGGAACTACAAACAGTTCTCTTTTAAGAACGTTTGAACAAATACCAGCCTCTTCAATAGAAATTTCTATAGACCTTGTAACACCATCAATATCATCTCCAGCATTGAAGTATTTAATACTACGCAACAGGCTAACGTATTGTGAGACAGTACCTTCACCGCTTATCCGTAAAATACCACGCTGACTATCAAAATCCACGTATTGATCGAACTGATCATCATTACTGAATTGAGTAGTTCCGCTATGCTCGCTGGACTGGTTAACCATGACAAGAAAGTCATTACCCTTATCGTATCCATCGACAATAGTTATATACGCTGAGGATATAACACCAGTTCCCGGTGATAAGGCAAGAATGGTATCAGATACAGATACTGCCGCCTGAGTCTCCACATACATAAGCGGATAGGATTCTATCGACATCAGCACAGGAGACATCTGTATTGTCTGGGGTTCGAACTTATTTTTTTGAGTTACTTTATAAGCAGCAACAATCAGCACAATATTTGTAGACGACATTTTTTCATCGAACATGGCGTTTTTAACAAACACCTTATTACCTTCAATATGAAATTTTTCTGCATCAGGCCCTGCAAGGCATATCTCAGACAGGGAAAGATTGTTAGACAAAACCAGGCTAGCTACTTGGCTACCGCTTACTGAACTATCACCAAAAGATATTGACTGAACAGGGTCAGCTAACAGTAAACGAGGAACTTCGCCTTTAGCGAATATTGACACAGTATGGGTCAGGAACTGAGACTCCTGGTTTGAACATTCAGGCCAATCAATAATAAGGGAAATATTAAAAATACCAGGAGTAATACCAGGCGAGTGTTCTGAACGGATTGTGTAGACTGAACGCCCTTTTATGACAAAGTACTTGGCATCTTCACCAACAATCCTGATAACCATAGATGGTGGAACATCTGAGCTGAATTCAAGATCTGCTACCTTTATTTCCTGATGCTCTATCAGGTCTAAAGACAGAGTTGATAAGGCGTTACAGAACCAAACACGCGCCGATTCATCACTATTACGAATAGTAATCTGATGGACTGCAAGTATGTCCAGCATGTTGCTGTTTTCGAAATTATCAAATGTCACACTAACATCCACTAACAAATACATAAACACAGAATTTGTGTATTTTTAGTACACTACTGCGTCATTAACTCTTAGTTTATCGGCTCAATGACACCGATCTGTTATATGAATGAACGATGACATCCAATACGAACAACTAAATTTTGAAAATATACTCAAACTTTTGACTAGCTAACATTGTTAATTTTTTACACAAGTACTATGTTTCAGGGACGAGTAAATATTTTGACTGTAAATTAGTTTTACCCATCATCCCACTGGAACCGATCTCAAACGATGCGCTAGATCTTGCACCTGGATATGCTAATTTTGAAATTGGTTATACATATACACCTGTAGCATCATGTCTATCTGTCAAACGGACGTCAGACTATATTGCTTAACAAATGTACCGCCCTCATTTATGTGCACATAATTTAAATGATGCATATTGGACTCAGAGACCCTGGCCTCAGACAAATGAGAAGATGTATCAAACTGATGTGCAATCGCACCGGTTGCAACATATAACACACCATCATGGAGTCTTTGCTGGCTATGATGGACATGTCCGAAAAATACACCGCTGATTTTTTTTTGGTAGATTTTCAGTATCTCGTGTAACAGGCACCCATTTTTGATGCACATACTCGTATCTACCCAAGGACAATCCAAACCGAGTGGTGGGTAATGTGTGAATATCGCAACTTGCCCCGGAGCGTCATCGATAAGCTTATCTACAATATCAAGCTCCTCAGGATCGAGGTATCCTTCTGGATCATGAGGATGTCTACCATCCCATTCAAAACTCTCAACTTGCAACGTAACGTTGGTCGATGCTTGAGATTCACTATCAACAGAAGACGTCAAAGCGTATCGAGGTCTTGCATCCAAAAAAAGCAAAGTTGTACCTTGGTGTTCGACCCAAAAAGATCCAGTTGTCCTTTCTGAAATATTATTTATCGTCAAATTCCGGGAAGAGCATCTATATGGGAGAACATGATCAAGTCGATCGTGATTTCCATTCATCCAGATATAATCAACGCCACACTGACCAAGAAGTTCAGATGCAAGCTGTGCGGTAGTTTGCGTCGCACCCGACAAATCATCAGAATTACAGACGTCTCCTGTATGAATTATAAAATCCAAAGCTAATCCTTCACTCACCAGATTTTTTATTTTCTCAGTGACACGTGTAAAGCCAGGGCTAAAAATATTAAGGGCTTTCGAATTACTGCCAGTGGTTATTGGCAACAGTACTGTAGCATTCTCCTGAGACACCAGATCTATATGGCTATCACTGATGTGGATGAATCGAAGGGACATTAGAATATCAAAACTGCCAAAAATAAAGTCAATCCCGGGAACTTGCCAGGATCTTCAGAACATATTCTCATCTATAATGATATAGCTAACTATAATCTATTTGTAATAGGGACTGATCCGGAAACCATAACAACATGGCTGTCTGTATTGTTATTTAACTGACTAAAGCATTTTCTGGCTGTAGTGCATAGAATATATTAAGGCGTGATTGTTAATATCGTTTTTATCAACAACTATTCAAGATGCTTTTTTCATTTCACTCGGCATTTGATCTGCAAGTTGAAGGCGTTTATCAATCAAGACATCTAATTCACTAATAGCTATCGGAGGGCTACAAAAGTAGCCTTGATAAATCTGACATTTCAATGCCTTAAGTCGGGCTAGCTGATGAATGGTTTCTACACCTTCGGCAACAAGTGTCAAACCCAGATCATGGCCCAGGGAAATAACGGCTTTTACAATAGGCGCCTTATCCAATGGTCCTTGAATTTCGTTTAAAAACGATTTATCAATTTTTAATTCGTCAATTGGAAATTTTTGCAAATACATTAATGATGAGTATCCAGTACCAAAATCATCTACAGATAACATGACGCCTATATCTTTTAAGCGTTGCAGAATTTTAACAGCGCTTTCCGGATTTTCCATTATCATATTCTCAGTCAGCTCTAGCTGGAGCCTGGCTGGGTCGATGCCGATAGAATCAATCGTTTCCTGAACAATCGATACAAATTCAGGATCTACCAGCTGTCTTACAGACACATTGACAGCGATTTTGTAGTTGTTTTTACCGGCAGACTGCCAATTGGCAAGCTGTTGACACGCTTCTTCCAAAACCCAGCGACCAATTTCTACAATTAATCCTGTTTTTTCTGCAAACGATATAAACAGTTCAGGAGACACAATACCTAATTCAGGATGATTCCATCGTATTAACGTTTCTGCACCCACAATTAAGCCTGTTTGTACATCTACCTTAGGCTGATAAACCAGAAAAAGTTGTTTTTCAGGCAACGCTGAACGCAAGGCTGTTTCAATTTTCATGTACTCCCTTGCATTTTTATCCATTTCCTTATTATAAAACAGATAACTGGTTTCAAGATTCTCATCAGATCTGTGCAAGGCAGCTTCGGCATGTGTGATAATTTTATCAGCATTCTCCAGATCACTGTCACAGACATATATACCTATTCCAAAAGTCATAAAAGCATCTTCTTGCTCTACCGGATAAGCCAGGCTTAACTCAGTCACCAATTTTTCGATACGTTCTATGAGCTCATGTGTATCGCGTACTACTGGCACTATTACCGCAAATCGATCTCCTCCAACTCTAAAGACCTGATTACTCATGACATCAACTTGATTGGTTTTTGAAGATCCAGCACTAAATACAGTTGATATTCTGGTTGAGATAGATTTCAAAATTGAATCGCCAACTTCTCTTCCGTACGAGTTATTAACAACAGTAAGTTTTTTTGGATTAACCAATATCAAGGCAGATTGCAAATCACGTTGCAAAGTTCGTTCATATATTTTGTTTAACGTACTATCAAAGAGCTGACGAGTAGGCAACCCTGTCAGGGAATCGTAGTTTAGCAATTGATTCTGATACTGTCTGGCGGCAAGAGTATTTCTTAGTCGAAGAGCCAGTTCGCTTGCATCTACTGGTTTATGAAGGAAATCCGTTGCTCCAATCTGTAAAACTTTAAGCTTGGTTGTAGAATCGTTACTGGATGTCAGCACTATAACAGGTAAATGTTTTGTATCTTCTGTCAACCGTAGTTCAGACAAAATTTCAAAGCCGTTTACATCTGGCATCATTAGATCAAGCAGTACAATATCCGGCTTTTCAGAACAGATAAAATCAAACGCATTAACAGAGTCTGTTGTAGTAACAAAATTAGTATAGCCAGCGTCTTCAAGATGGGTCATGATGACTTCCATATTGAGCTGCTCATCGTCAACCATTAATATTTTGGCATCTCGAAGACTATTTTCATTAACTTCTAACATCTATTCTAAACCTTTAGTTTTTCTTTTACACAATGCCAGTAAAAACACTATTGGTAAAATACAAAATCCATTTACTAAAAACTTATAACAGTAATATCTGTACAAATAATCATTACAAAAACTACTTTTAAGCACTTTTACGTAGATTGTCTGAATGACCGTCGATCTCATTGTGCTCATCTGTAGAAACAGTCAAACGTTGAGTCAACGAGGTAATCTCTGATACGAGATCATTCATGCCTTCGTATTTTTCATCAATTGCGAGTTGCTCAAGGCGACTAGCAGGTTTGGTAAAAATCTGAAAACCAACTGTACCACCTGAGCCCTTAAGCCAATGGGCATGATGGCGCACTTCCTCGTAGTTTTTTTCAGCGACGGTCTTTTCGAATAAAGGCAATCTGTCCTTCAAAGTGACAATAAAATTTTCTACGATTTTCAACATTCTGGGATTACCGTTAACAAGGCTACTAACGATAGGCGTTCCACTATTTGATTCAGCACTCTTTGCCTTATCATTTTGTTTTTCAGAGTCTAAAACCGAACTCGCAAACGAATTATCATGAGAACCTTTCTTCTCTTGATCAAGTGAGTGAGGAGCCTTATCTGTAAATGCAGGGTCCAGACGATTGGTTAATTGCTGGATTTTTTCCATTGACTCCGACATAGATGGTATGTCCGCTGTCATTGCAGCATTTTCAAGTTTCTCTGCTGGGAGTGTAAACGCCTTGAACCCAACACTGCCACCAGCACCCTTTAACCAATGTGCGTGCTGCGCCAATTTTTTAAAATCACTAACATTAATAGCTGCCTGCATGTCTGGTGCAATTAATACTATTTTTTCAACAAATTTATCAGCCATCGGCTTGAATCTAGGATCCTTGGATGTCAATTCATTAAATAATTCATCCGATTCATCTGATGTGTCCAATACAGGTTTAATTGGCGTATCTACTTTTTGCGTTTTTCTATTAGTTAATTCTTTGCGACCATCGAGAAGTTCGCCTAACAAGTTACTTAACTGATCAATATCGATTGGTTTGGTCATATAGTGAGAGAAACCGGCTTCAAGCACCTTGGCTTCGAATCCCTTCATTGCGTTTGCAGTTAAAGCGATAACCGGGATTTTCGCACCCATTTCTCTAAGCAGTGACACTGCTTTGTATCCATCCATTACTGGCATATTGATATCCATCAATACGGCATCAAATTCACCAGTAGAATAAGTATCTACTCCTTCTTTTCCATTTTCTGCGCAATCACACGATATGCCCATGTCTTCAAGAACCAAAGTGAGAAGTTCTCTATTTTCAGCACCATCGTCAACTATCAGCACCGACTTATTGTCAATCCGCCAGGATAAGTCTTCATCTCTACTGGCTTGTTCAGCCATCGCTATTAATTCAGCTTCAGACAGTCTTGTTGCCCCGTCGGCAAGCTGACAAGGAAGATCCAGTTGGAAAGTACTCCCTATGCCTGGCTTACTGGTAACGATAATGTCACCACCTAATGCGAGTGCCAATTTCTTACTGATTGATAATCCCAAACCAGTACCACCGAATCGACGGGTAATAGACGAATCAGCCTGCACGAATGCTTCGAATATGGAATCGCACTGCTCTGGTGTCATCCCAATACCAGAGTCAACTATATCGAATCGAATTCTCTCGCCATCTACTGCAGTCGTTGTATATATATTGATATCGACCTGACCCTCACTGGTAAACTTAATCGCGTTTCCTACCAGATTGGTAATAATCTGGCGGACTCGAGAAGGGTCACTTAAAATCTCTGACGGTAAATCCGAATGGATATTGATATTAAGACCAATGGACTGTTCGTTAGCTTTGACTAAAAGCACTGTAAAAACGTCATGTGCGACCACATAAGGTTTACAAGGAATTTCTTCTATTTCCAGAACCCCGGATTCAACTTTGGATATATCCAAAATATCATTGATAAGTTCAAGCAAATGTTCGCCACTTGACGCGATTGTGTCCAGATGTTTTCTCGAAGATTGCGCATCTGTATCGTAGCCTCGCCGTAGCACCTCGGTAAAACCGAGTATCGCCGTCATAGGTGTGCGGATTTCATGACTCATTTTGGAAAGAAAACTACTTTTGGCATCATTCGCCGACTCTGCTTCTTCCTTAGAGCGAATGAGTTCCAGTTCTATTTCCTCCAACAGTGTAATATCATCAAAGCTGATTAGAACACCGCCAGCAGAATCATCGTTGCCCATTACGGGTGAACAATTAACAAGAAATTTTCGACGCTTACCTTCGTGATCCTCAAGCCACATCAGTGAATTCTGGACAATACTTGCTGTAGACAGAGCTGTGTACCAGGGAAGTTCCAGCTCTGTTGATTCACTATCAATTGTGCTGTCTTGGCCATCTATGGCACTGTCCTTATCTTGGTCAGTTCCGGCAGCTATATCATTCTTGGCAATATCGAATTCCCATTTGAAGCTGTCTGAGGATTTACCCACCAAATCCTCAGAATCGATACCAACGAGATTGGAAAACGCCTTATTGGCCAACACAATTTCGCCATTACGATCAGTAACAAGTAAGGCTTCAGCGATAGTGTCGAGTGCAGAGCGGACACGGCCCGGAACAGCACTGGAAGGATTTAGTTGCTTTAACATCCTACCCAGGTACCAGTAAAACAATGCGAACGCCATTAAACCAGTAAAAAAAACCGGTGCGTAAACTGAATTTCTGAATCGATCGACAACCCCTCTGTATTCGAGCGGATGGTAGATTAAAGTCACCTCTCCCCAACGCTTACCATCACGTGTCAGAGGTACGATAATAATATCCCTTGTCGAATGAATTTCCTGTTCACTATTCGATTCAGTTAGAGCGATAGATTGATCGTAATTTAATTCAAATATCCTCTCGATTTCATCTTCATCACCCAACATGACTCTTGAGCCATCTGACACTCTCAGAATTTTTGAACCAACCAGGTCACTATTTCTTTCGATAAGAAACATCAGATGTTCATTAATTTTTTCGAAACTATCGTCCCTGAGAAACAGAGTTACAGCAGACGCAACAGATTCGGCTATCGTGGCCCGATTCTCAGCGTGTATTTGAGCCGTATTAGGGATCAGTTTAATAAAAACTGCCAGCATTAGAATGCTCACAGTCAACGATGACAAACCCATCGCCAAATGCATTCTTGCTGATAATAAACGTAAATATTTCATGTACTCGTTAAATAAATATATTGCTATTTATCACAACTATTTGTTCTAAATTTTCTATTCCACTAATGGCATAGCGACTGTAAAATTAAAAACAGTAAATGAAATATATTTAATCGACTGGAAACGCGTCAATTACTGAGGGGGGCGCTAGCTATTTCGCGCTTTAGGAATACTGCAGCCAGTGGTGGCAATGTGAGATTTATTGAATGTGGCTTACCCTGTACTTCTTGCGCGACGGAAATATAGTAACTGGCAGAGCACTCTTCACTATAACAAGAATTTTCATATACAACGCCGCTGCCTCCATAGCACGCCGCATCAGAATTCATAATTTCAACGTAATTTCCTGCATCGTACACACCCAGGGAATAGTTTTTCCGTACAACAGGCGTAAAGTTAAAAATGCAAATAATTGATTCAGGTGAATTAGGAACTCTGCGATAAAATGAAATAACACTTTGTTCATTATCATCGCAATCAATCCATTGAAACCCCAATTCATGACAATCGCCCTGATGCAGTGATCGCTCCTTGCGATATAGACCATTCAATTCCCGGTACAGTTTAAGAATCTGGCCATTCTCGACTCTACCCAGTAAATTCCAATCCAACTGAGCGTCATGATTCCATTCTTTCGATTGCGCTATCTCCCCCCCCATGAAAAGTAATTTCTTTCCAGGTTGCGCAAATAGAAACATGTGAAGCAGTCGTAGATTTGCAAACTTCTGCCATTTATCACCGGGCATTTTCTCCAGTAGAGACTTTTTGCCATAAACCATTTCATCATGAGAGAACGGCAACACAAAATTTTCTGTGAATGCATAGCTATGACCAAATGTCAGCCGGTTGTGATGAAATTTCCTGTATAAGGGATCCTCGTTAAAGTAACCAAGAACATCATTCATCCAACCCATGTTCCACTTGTATCGAAAACCTAAACCTCCCAAATCAACCGCTCTGGTCACACCTTCCCAGGAGGTTGACTCCTCTGCAAACGTAACACCTCCAATTGATTCTACCCATTGATTTAATTCTTTGAGGAACTCGACAGCTTCCAGATTTTCATGTCCACCCAGTCGATTAGGTACCCAGTCACCATCCTCGCGTGAGTAATTTAGATACAACATAGAGGCTACCGCATCAACACGTAGCCCATCCAGGTGGTACTCCTCTATCCAAAAAAGTGCGTTGCTAAGCAAATAATTTTTTACTTCTTTTCTACCATAGTTAAATATGCAGGTGTTCCATTCTCTGTGTATGCCCTGCCTGGGGTCTTCGTGCTCGTAAAGGCAAGTTCCGTCGAAACAGACCAGACCATGTTCATCTGACGGAAAGTGAGCAGGCACCCAATCCATAATGACACACAGACCTGCCTGATGGCAGCTATCCACAAAATAACGGAAGTCATCAGGTGTACCGAGCCGGTGAGTAGGTGCAAACAAACCAATAGGCTGATAACCCCAGCTGCCTTCGAACGGATGTTCGCTAACCGGCAGCAACTCTAAATGAGTAAAGCCGTTATCTCTTACATAAGGAATTAAATGTTCAACACATTCTCTAAAACTATAAGAGCTTCCATCGTCATGTCGGCGCCACGACGGCAGATGAACTTCATAAATACTAATCGGTTTATCTGTACGGGAATGATATTCGTTAGATTGCATCCAAAGTCCATCATTCCAGCTATAGCTGGATTCAGAAACTACAGATGCATTACCCGGTGGACCTTCATGGAATCGGGCAAAAGGGTCGGATTTATGTGGTAATTGTTGCCCGGCATTGTTGCGCAATGCATATTTGTAACGTATACCGGCTTCCACTTTCGGAATGAACAATTGCCATAGTCCCGATTCAGCATGCAGCTGCATAAGGTGGCTGCAATCATTCCAGTGATTAAAGTCGCCTACCACCGCGCAAGATGAAGCATTTGGCGCCCATACAGAAAAATGTGTACCTTCTACGCCGTTTAACTTTATCCGATGTGCTCCAAGCTTTTTATAGAGAGTCTTATGCGTACCTTCTGCAAAAAGATAACGGTCAACCTCGTTAAATACAGGGGAGCTCTGTTCCTTGCCTGACACAGTTATCTCAATTGATGCACAGATTGATTCAAATGATCCGGTGTCACCAGAGTAATTCCACCTTCGGTTACCCTGAATCCCGCTTGACGGTCTCGATCCTTATCAACACCAACAATTGTGCCTTCAGGCAGATTAACACCTCGATCTATAATTGCCTGCTTGATAACACAATGTCTTTGAATCGTCACATCAGGCAGAATGACTGAATCCTCTACGGTTGAATACGATCTGGCAGTAACATTGGAAAACAGCAGCGATCTTTTAAGCGAAGCACCGGAAATAACACAACCACCTGAGATTATGCAATTGACAGCCATACCTCTACGATCGTCTTCATCATGTACAAACTTTGCTGATGGGAGTTGCATTTGGTAGGTATAAATCGGCCAATTACGATCATACAGGTCCAGTTGAGGTTCTAAAGCAACCAGCTCCATGTTGGCTTCCCAAAATGCGTCAAGTGTTCCAACATCGCGCCAATAAGGCTGACGTGATTCTTGCAACCCAGCCTCAGTTGACTCTGACAGAGCATCTGGCTCAGCAAATAAATAGGCCGATACCCGATGCTGCTTTACTATGCGGGGCAATATATCTTTTCCAAAATCATGACTGCTGTCAGCATCATCGTAATCCTGAATCAACTGTTTATAAAGAAAGTCAGTATTGAATACATAATTGCCCATTGAGACCAATACACGTCCTGGTCTTCCAGGGATCTCGGTTGGACGCTCCGGCTTTTCTTCAAAGCCGATAACGCGATTATCCTGATCGACAACGACTACACCAAAGGTATCAGCAGCGGTTTCAGCATCTACCTCAGTGCACGCGATCGAAACATCGGCAGACACGGCAACATGGTCAGCGAGCATCGGCCCGTAATCCATTTTATATATATGGTCACCACCGAGCACTAATACATAAGTCGGTTTATGCGTACGAATGATATCCAGATTTTGATACAGAGCATCCGCCGTACCCCGGTACCACTCACTACCGGTTCGCATGGAGGCGGGCAATATCTCGATAAACTCTCCAAACTCAGCTTTAAAACCAGACCATCCGCCAACAATATGCGCCACTAATGAATGTGATTTATATTGCGTGATTATGCCTACCCGTCGTATGCCGGAGTTTATACAGTTGGACAGCACAAAATCTATGATTCGAAATTTCCCACCAAAAGGGACTGCAGGTTTTGCACGCCAGGTCGTCAATTCATGCAATCGACTACCCTGTCCACCGGCGAGTACCAGAGCAAGTGATTGCTGAGACAGACGCGATATGTTGCGCGATTTGGACTTTGCTGACTGAACCATAGTTTTGATCTGTCACACGTTGTATGCCAAGCGAACTGTGCTGTAACAAAGGAATTTGTCGCTCAATACTAGAAGCTGTCTCAAAATTGATCTTGTACGCTACAACATGCGAGCCGCACTGCCTGCGCCCCACTCTGATTATGAGTTAGCTTCTGGCTTGAGCTTGTAAAATACCTACATTTACAAAGAATAAAAATGCATCTAACTAGTTCAATCTCCAGCCTGATGTAAAGGTCAGGTCTCTGCGTTATCAACGGCTTGATAATTGCCACGACGAAGTTCTAACAATGAAACTCCGGGCGCCTGCACGGCAAAGCCTCTGCCTAGATGGCATTTCCACAGTGCGCCCTGATAAATAGGTCTCGTGTATTAAAAGTATAGATAGGAAATATTAATACACGAGACTAAAATTATGATTGAAATTACAACTGTGATTAGCACCGGAATTAATACCAGACAATTTCCGTCTGTTTCAGACTGCAAACTGATCAGCCCCGCATGTATTGTGATGAATTCACAGCCTGCAACTAATATCATTCAAATGTTTGCTCATACTCCACTATCACTGCAACTGAAATATTCTCTCGCGTGATAGTCTGCTCTGGAAAAAACTATCCGTTGGGGGCAACACTCGAGCGTGATGGAACCAACTTCGCGTTGTTTTCTGCCAACGCCGAAAAAGTTGAACTTTGTCTGTTTAATACATCAGGTAGTCGAGAAATTGCGCGCATACCACTGCCCTGTAGAAGCAACGATGTTTGGCATGGGTTCGTTCACGGCGTAACAGAAGGCACACGTTACGGCTACCGTGTCTATGGACCTTATCAGCCAGAGCAAGGTCATCGTTTTAATCATCACAAGCTGCTTATAGATCCTTACACGCGTCGTTTACACGGAAACTACATTGATTCAGATGAGAATTTCGGCTACACCCCTGGGCACCCGGACAGTGATTTATCATTCGATATAAGAGATAACGCACACAATATTCCCAAATGCATTGTTACAAGTGATAACTTCAATTGGCAATCTGACAAATTCCCGGATCATGCTCTGGCAGATACGATCATTTATGAAGCACATATAAAGGGTTTAACCGAACAATTTCCACGACTACGTCAACAGCGTCGCGGCACCTATGCTGCCATAGCAAACAATCGCGTGATCAATCACCTGAAAGAACTCGGCATTACAGCCCTTGAGCTTTTACCGGTTCATACCTCTATCGATGACTCTTTCCTTCTGGATAAGCAACTGAGCAATTACTGGGGTTACAACACGCTTTGTTTTTTCGCCCCATCATCAAACTATGCAGAGGTAGATCCTATTCAGGAATTTCGTCGTATGGTCAAGGCGTTGCATGCTGCTGATATCGAAGTCATCCTGGATGTGGTCTACAACCATACAGCTGAGGGCAATGAACTCGGCCCAACACTAAGCTATCGTGGAATCGACAATGCTTCATATTATCGCCTTGATGAAAACCCCCGGTATTACGTAAACCACAGTGGTTGTGGGAATACGCTAAAAGCAGCGCATCCACGTGTCGTGCAACTCATAATGGACAGTCTGCGATTCTGGACCGAATCAATGCACGTAGACGGCTTTAGATTTGATCTTGCCTCCACTCTCGCAAGACGAGCACTGGGTTATGATAAGAATTCAGGCTTCTTTGAATCGATTATGCAAGATCCACAGTTAGCCCGTTCAAAACTAATAGCCGAACCCTGGGACTGCGGCAATGATGGTTATCAACTTGGAAATTTCCCTCCCCGCTTTTCTGAGTGGAACGATCAATACAGAGATACAGTTCGAAAATTCTGGTCAGGCGAACCAGCTCAACTACAACAACTGTCCAAAGCAATACACGGTTCAAGTGAAGTATTTGAATGGCAAAGACGTGGTCCCGATGCATCGATTAACCTAATTACAGCACACGATGGTTTTACTTTGCTCGATCTCGTTAGTTATTCAGATAAAAATAACCAGGCAAATGGGGAAGATAATCGCGACGGTCACTCCAGCAACTATTCCAATAACAATGGTATTGAAGGTCCAACAGATGATGAAGCAATAAATCAACGACGCGCGAAACAACGCAGAAACATGCTGTCCACCTTATTCCTGTCACAAGGTGTTCCGATGTTGCTCGCCGGTGATGAACTTGCAAACACGCAAAATGGTAATAACAACGCCTACTGCCAGGACAACCCATTAAGTTGGCTGGATTGGTCGCATGCCAGTCAATGGCAATTTCATCTTGAATTTGTAAAAAAACTGATTGCGCTGAGAAAAAAATACCCAGCTCTGAGGCGTACGCACTATTTACACGGCAATGACAAATCCCGATCGATTGGCCTGCCAGACATTAGCTGGTTAAACAGGGAGTCATCGCCTATGAGCGATGAAGATTGGCACAATGAGGAAAATCGCTTTGTTGCCATACTACTCTGTGGTGATGCCGGTGATGATGGTATCAGTGAGATAAACGCTGCCTGTAGTGCACATCAAACATCAAAAACAACAAATTTTTCACAAGCAGACTCGACAAATATTGAGCACAAAGCCTCTAAAGACCCATTGGACGGAAGCGCATCGACGAAAGCACCTGCAGACACATCCGCAACATCAGTCAAGGCCGATGGTATCGTGCTAATTATTATTAACGGATTTGAGGAAGAGCAGAATTTTAATCTTCCCGATCTCAAACGAACATGGTATTTGGAGATGACAACCGAAGATCCGCTTTGCGCACGCTCAAAACTACCTGGCAATTTTCTATGTCCACCCATGTCAGTCAGCCTATGCGCACTCGATTGAGTTGTGATACCACTGGTTTGCCTGAATCAGCAAGAGTACAACATACTGACTCGACTCTGGTGTATCTAAAGTCTGTCTGAATCCAGATTAATAAATCCCAATTTTACGTGTTAGAATTAATCAGGCATTTTAAGAATCAATACGTTTCAACAAAACCAGTAAACGGACAAAATGATCTTAGAAGCAAAATTTGGCATCGGACAAGTTGTTCGTCATCGAATCTACCCGTTTCGTGGTGTGATTTTCGATGTCGATCCACAATTCAATAACACTGAGCAATGGTATCAAGCGATACCAGAACATGTCAGGCCTAAGAAAGATCAGCCTTTCTATCATTTGTATGCAGAGAACGAAAAAACTGCCTATGAAGCCTATGTCTCAGAGCAAAATTTGATACCCGATGATTCCGGTGACGATTTAAAACACCCGAAAATCAAAGAACTATTCAAAAAGATTGACGACGGACGTTTTGAATTGATTGGCACTTATAAAAACTAGAACTCATCTGAAAATTAGAGCATATGCGCAGAGACAGGGCGGATTTCGTTCGACAAGGGCTGGGCCGTCCCCATTGCTTACATGCCAGTAAATGAACATGCCTGCGCGCCCCGCCTAAACGGAATCCAACACAGCATCTGCACGCAGAATCAATGTTGAGATCGGTTTAAATTTTTTATTCCGATAAAACTTCATTGACACTGGTCTCAAGTAAATCAACGATATTTTCCAAATCTGCATCAGTTGCAATAAATGGCGGTGCTAACAACACGTGATCGCCAGAACGACCGTCTACAGTCCCACCCATCGGGTAGATCATCAAACCATTTGCAAAAGCCCTGCTCTTCAACTTCGCATGCAGGCGAAGTGATGGATCGAGAGGTTTCTTGTCCAGGCGATCGGCAACAAATTCGATGCCAGCAAAAAAACCTCTGCCACGAACGTCACCAACGTTAGGATGATTGCCGAATGTTTTCTTTAATCTTTCAATGAAATCCTCACCACGCCTTTGCACAGACTGGATCAAGTTTTCTTTGTCGTCCTCACGCTGTAACAAACAATCCATCACTGCAAGCCCTGCAGCACAAGCCGCAGGGTGTGCCAGATAAGTATGTCCGTGTTGAAAAAAGCCACTACCTGACTCAATGGCCGTATAAATACTGCCGCTGCACAGCATCGCACCGATTGGCTGAACACCCGCACCCAATCCTTTTGCAATACAAACAATATCGGGCCTCACATCATCTGCCTCACAGGCAAACAGATATCCGGTTCGCCCCATTCCGCACATAACCTCATCCAGTATCAGCAAGACGCCGTATCGATCACAGATTTTTCTAATCTCAGTGAAATAGCCTGGCTCGGCGTGTACTGCACCCAAGGTTGCTCCCACGACAGGTTCCGCTATAAAGGCTGCAACGCGATCAGCACCCAGTTCCAATATTTTCTCTTCCAATTGTGCTGCCACTCTGGCAGCGTATTGTTCGGCCGTCTCATTTGCTTGCCCCCATCGCCAGTAGTAACAAGGATCGATGTGATGCATGGACTTACTGAGCAGTGGCTCGAATTGCCGGCGCCGCCAAAGATTTCCCCCGGCACTCAGGGCACCCAGTGTATTTCCGTGATAACTTTGCTTTCTCGCTATGATTTCAGTGCGTTGACTGGCACCAGTCTCGACGTGATACTGTCGGGCGAGCTTGATGGCTGCTTCTACAGACTCTGATCCACCACTGACAAAGTAGACACGCTCAATTCCCGGTGGCGCATGTGCCACCAGTTTAGTAGCGAGTTTTTCAGCAGGTTCGGACGTGAAAAAGCTGGTATGAGCGTAAGCAATACGATCAACCTGACCTTTGACAGCCTCCAGTAAGGGTGTATGACCGTGCCCAAGGCAGGAAACGGCTGCACCGCCACAGGCATCCAGATAGCGTTTACCGTTTGTATCAACCAGATACATACCTTCACCGCGTTCGACAACGGGTAGTCCGGCAGCTGAGCTACGACCAAAAACCTGCGACATGATGAAATCTCCAAGGGCTAGGCATTGCCTGCTTACAGATCATACAATACGCTGAACAATACACAGAATAAAAGCGTCAACAGCATCATCGCTGCAAACCTG
>CAYPMR010000027.1:27029-42404 GCA_964411665.1 uncultured Granulosicoccaceae bacterium
GTTCTAGCACGTTTTTATTAGTAAGCCTGTAAAATCGACAGGTAAAGATGAAAATCGAGAGCAGCAAATCAACCGAGTGAGTAATTAATGGCAGCTGGAAAAAATATCCAAACCTGGTTTGAAGGTCAGTGGCATGACGGAAATCTGCCAATCATACGCTCTGCTGATCACGCTACCTGGCTAGGTACACTGGTGTTTGACGGCGCGCGTGCCTGGCAAGGCAAAGTCCCTGACCTTGATTCTCATTGTCAGAGGATTAACGATTCCGCACTGAGTATGGGCTTGAAGCCCACGATGACAGCACAGAGCATAGTGGACCTGACGCATCAAGGTCTTGCCCGAATGGAAAACGGAGCCCCTGTGTATATACGCCCTATGTATTGGTCCACCGAGAACAGCTTTAGTGTCATCGTTGCCGATCCTGAATCGACCGCATTCTGTCTGTGCCTTGAAGAAGTACCCATGCCACCTGCAGAACAAACTGTGCGCTTGACACTCTCGAGCTATACGCGCCCGACACTCGCTACAGCGACAGTCAATTGCAAGGCTGCCTGTCTATACCCCAACAATGCCAGAATGATGCGTGAAGCGCGAGAGCGAGGATTTGACAATGCGTTGGTATTGGACGTGGATGGTAATGTAGCCGAATCCGCAACAGCCAACGTCTTCATGGTCAAGGATGGCATTATTCTGACTCCGGCGCCCAACGGTACCTTCCTCAACGGTATTACCAAAAAGCGCATCATGGACTTACTCCAGGATGACGGCATGCAGGTTAGAGAAGACACGCTGACATATGAAGACTTCATGCAGGCGGATGAAATATTTTTGACCGGCAATATATCCAAAGTCACACCTGTCTCTGCGCTTGACGAAAAAAACCTGCAACCAGGACCGGTTGCAGGGCGTGCAAGAGACCTGTACTGGCAGTGGGCTGGCTTTAGCAAATAGGCCGCTCACTATATAGCCAACATGCTGCTGTATTTATCCTGTGTCGGATTTAATCTATCCAATCTAGCCGCGACTAACCGATCGGGCGAACATCGATTCGCATACCGGTTGTAGTCAAGTTAGTACCGTAGTGTGATACGCACCTGCTTTTGACACATTTGCCTGAGTCCTGAATCAAAAAGACAGGCAATCAGGACTGTATCCTGCGTTGGATTAGCCCACAAGCAGGTTCCGTTGGAGCGCAAGGAACTTAACAGTGTTGACGTAGATACCGATCACGAAGATTGGCAAGTACTGTCATATATATCGGTAGTGAGATCAGGACTTATGAGCAATACCAGCACAGCAGAAAAGTTAGATAATAATGACAACGTCACGTCTCTGGCTGATAGTGATGAATTTTATAGCGCCTTGCTGATAGCCCATCGCGATTTGAATATAGACCAGAGTACAACACTCAATGCACGACTTGTTTTACTATTGGCGAATGAAATCGGAGATCTAGAACGAGTTAAAACAATCGTGCAACTGGCAAAAACGATTGAACCGTATAAGCACTAGCCAGGACTATTCATCAAATGTGCGATTATCACAAAGCCCTCGGCATGCCGGTGGCACGTGAGAATTGTGCATTCTCGTGAATGATTCAGGCTAGCCGTGAAAAAGTCAGGCTAGCCACCAACCACCAGCGAATACGGCACACGTTGCACTAGCTATCTGCCAGATAGAGCTTCGCGAATTTTTCCCTTAATACATTTTTCTGTACCTTTCCCATCGTATTTCGCGGCAGCTCATCAAGTAACAAATATTGTTTCGGTTGTTTAAATTTGGCCAAACTATCCGCTAGTTCCTGCTTCAGACTATCAATAAGCGATGATGCTGCATCATCTCTGGTTGATCCAGCAATTGTTGCATCAAGTACCAGGACTGCAGTTACCGCTTCACCAAAATCCTTGTGGGAAAGCCCAATCACTGCTGATTCCCTGATACCGTGCTTTTCGTCAATTAATGCCTCAACTTCTTTCGGATAGACGTTAAAACCACCGGTGATTATCAGATCTTTATTTCTGCCAACAATGGTCACGTAACCGTCTTCGTCAGTAAATCCGAGATCGCCTGTAATAAAAAAACCATCATCGCGAAATTCCTCTGCAGTTTTCTCCGGCATGTTCCAGTAACCACTGAACACATTGGGGCCTTTGACTTCGATCATTCCGATTGACTGCGACTGTGCTTTTGTCTGGTTATCTGTATCAGTTTCCTCATCTACTTCATCGTTCGTCACTATGCGTAACTCGACACCTGGCAAGGGTGTGCCTACAGACCCGGGTTTTCTCGGCCCATCCTGTGGTGAGTAAGGATTTGAGGTAAGCATCCCTGTTTCAGTCATACCATAACGCTCCAGAATACGCTGGCCGGTACGCTGCTCGAATGTCACATGCGTTTCGGCAAGCATTGGCGCACTGCCTGATGTGAAGAGCCGCATATGGCTGGTTAGCTGGCTATCAAAACGTGGATCATCCAATAAACGAGTGTAGAAAGTGGGTACGCCCATCATGGTATTAGCGGCTGGTATATCTTTCACAACCTGATCAGTGTTGAAAGCTGGATGGAAAATCATTGCAGCACCAGTTGCGAGTACAACATTGCAGGCCACGAACAATCCATGAGTGTGATAAATCGGTAATGCGTGTAGTAAGCAATCGTCTTTGGTAAATTGCCAATAGTCGAGCAATACACTTGTGTTGGATGCCAGATTCTGTTGACTCAACATTGCGCCTTTCGACCGACCAGTTGTGCCACTGGTGTACAGTATTGCTCCCAGATCCGCAGGTTCTCGCGACGCGATGCTGTCTGTGGGTGTCGCGCTGTTTACAAGCTCTGCAAAACTACCGCTACCGCTACCATCAAGCGACACAACACGACAACTTTCCACAACGTCTGCGGCGTCACTCTGTGATTTTTGCACAAGTGGCGACCCAGGGTCAGTGATAAAAACGGATACGCCGGCGTCTGTCAGAAAGTATTCAATCTCACGTTCGGTATAAGCTGTATTGAGAGGTAGGAATGCTGCACCTGTCTGTACACATCCCAGATAGACAGCCAGTGCTTCAACACTCTTTGTTGCTTGAAGCGCAACTCTGTCACCTGGGCCTATCCCAAGGTCAATCAGTACAGAAGCTGTGCGGCCGACAAGCTGAAAGAAATCAGCATATGACAGGCTTGACGTACCGCCGGCGGTTGTCGGACTAACAATCAACGGTTGGTCAGAAGCGGCATGCGCGGCCAGAAGTTCAAACAGCGGATTATTCATTCTTTAAATCTTCCAGTTAGTTCTAATCAGTTTTGACCGGCTTTTTCAGATTCACCAGTACAATGCCAGCTGACACAAGAATCAACGCAAGTATAACGCGCATATCTATCGTTTCATCAAGTATCAGCCAACCGAAAATCACCCCGAACAAAGGTGCAAGAAAACTGTATACCGCCATATCGGAAGCCGGGTATACAGACAAAACCCAGAACCAAAGCAAAAACCCGAAAGCCACAACAACCAGAGCCTGAAAGACAAAAACTGCCCAAATGAACACCGTCGGCTCACGCAGCCAGTCGCCAAAAAATAACGAAGCAACCAGAAGCAGAGGAGCGGAAATACCAAGCTGATAAAGTAATTGCATCTCGGGACTCGCGCGTGAAAAGGCGGTTGTACGGACCATTAATGCAATCGCTGCCCATAAAAAAGAAGCAGCCAAACACAACAGATCTCCAGTCAATTGATTCCCACCGATACTGGTTTGTCCGGACATGGCAACACAAACGCCGCAAATAGCCAACACCACACCAAGGCTGCGACTCAGCGTCAAGCGCTCACCAGGAACTAGCCAATGCGCTCCCAGAGCCACCCACAACGGCATGGTGTAAAACAGTATCGAAGCACGTGCGACAGACGTATAATCGAGCCCGATAAACATGAACACAAATTCTACCGCGAACAAAATCCCGGCGATAACGCCAAACAACAAACTGCCATCACGTAAATCCAGACGACGTTTCATTATCAACGCAAATAACAGCACCGGAAAAAACGCACACACTGATCGCAAGCCTGCCTGAAACACGGGCTGCAAACCTGCGTTAACAAGTTTTATCAATACCTGATTGAGACCGAGCAATGCCGAAAAAGATACCAACATCACAGCACCAGCCTGATCTATACGGTCTTTACGTTCTGATTCACGAGTCACAATGACACCCAAAAGTTTCTTTATATCCAACGATAAACAATGGTTCGAACCAACAGGACATTGTAGAGGCCCCTGGCACGCTGATCATTGTCATGCAGGACCACCTACCGGCCTGCTGGCACGCTCTGCCGAATTGGCTCTGCCCGACAAACAACTGGTTCGCCTGACGGTAAATTTACAACGCCCTATTCCGTTTGCAGGTTTCCGGATAGCCACAGAAATCACTAAGCCGGGCCGTCATGTGTCGCTCGCACGCAGCACTTTACTGGATAGCGATCAACGCATATGCGCCAGCAGCGAATCTCTGCATATTGCGCCACAACCAGAAACACAATACCTCACCGCACAAGTCGATTTACCGCCATTCGAATCGGCCACCAGTGGCGAATTTCCAATCACACGAACCCTGCACGATTTACCGTCTTTTACCGGAGACGGTGTAAAAACCCGCTACGCACCGGGCAACAATGCCGCACCTGGTCCAACGATCGCATGGATAAAAACCGTGCCTTTGCTACCTGACGAAACACCCACTCCGTTTCAGCGTATGTGCCCGATGGCCGATTGCGGGAACGCATTCGGCCGCAACGCTGAACCGTGGGAGGTTAACTTCCCGAATGCGGACTTAACTATTGTTTTATACCGACTTCCTGAGGGCGAATGGATGGGCAGCGAGGCGATTGGTCACTGGGCGAGCAACGGCATTGGTCTGGCCGATGCTACACTCCTAGATGAGAAAGGTATAGTTGGTCGAGCAGTGCAAACTCTACTGATACGAAAATCCTGAAAAGAGACGGACAAAAATGATTGATGCCATACGAAATTCTTCACCCGGGGTCCTACTGACTCGACTGGCGCTCACGGCCGCCATAGTGTTTGCAACCTACAACCCGACGGGAACTTCGATAGTTCACTGGATAGCGGACCAGACAAACAAGACAGACGCCTGGGTCGTACTCGTTGCCATCATTACAATCCTTGTTCATATCGGATTGCTCATCGCAGCCTGGAAAGCACTTGGCATGATAGGGACAATTATCGCGGTTATCTTTTTTGGCGCCCTTGTTTACTTGTCACTACAGGAAGGATGGGTAGCGGCTGACAACAAGGACTCACTGCGCTGGATGGGACTTATTCTTTACAGTCTATTCCTTGGCATCGGGCTCTCGGGGGCGATTCTCTGGCGCAGAGCCACCGGTCAGGTCGTAACGGACGAAACAGACGACTTGTAAACGAGTTCCGCCTCTTGTAAACGGGTTCCTCTTATAAACGAGTTCCGTTTGCAAGCCAAGCCGTATCCTGAATTGTAAAGCCAGGGTTCACAAACGACACGTGAGCATGCGTCTAGTGAACCCTTGTCTTTTTTTACAATCGCCGATTTTACAATCACCGATCTTGCTGACACAAATACCAGTGCGCCAAAGCACTGGCATAATTTTTAAGCGGCTGTATTCCAGGGTTTTATGGCTTGCTTGAGCTTCGCGTAACCGTCGAGATACCGCGGGCGTTCGCCGGAATACACCTGATCATATATGCCCAATTGCTCATCAAGCCAGGCGTGCAACGCATTGTGGTCAGGATTTGCTGTCTTGTAGGCCTGAGATATCAGCAAGAAGTGAATTCTGGGGTCATAGGGGTTTTTCGTGCCACCCACTGTCTCGTCACCAGCAAGCAGTCGCAGCAACATCGCATCGGCCGAACCCAAGGTTTGTTCGAAGATCGGATCGCCTTGCATACGGTACATCACACTGGTCATATCGTGTCCGCTTTTCATGGTAAATCCCATCTCGCTCCAGACATCCTTCATGGACTTATTGGCGCCGGCATGATCGAGCACCATTTGCCCCCAATCACGCAGTACATCCGGCCCGTCCGCCATTAAATCCGTGAGTCGGTCACCATCGAGATCAGATGTATAAACAATCGCTTTATTCTGGCGAATCATATCGTGCAATAGAACACCGTAATTGGTATCTGAAATGTGCTCGTAAATTTCGCCGCCCCAGTTTTCCATGCCAGCTTTAAAATCTCCTGGCAACAAGGCAATAATGTTATCGATGTTTTCTTTCTGTTCGACATAGGCGTCCACAGAATAGGTTTTTTTAAACTCGAACTTTGTACCAGCGATCAGCCAGCGAAAGAGTCCGGCATTAACCGTATCCTCCTGTGCCTGCGTTGGTTTCAACGCAACACGACCGATTTGTCCTGTCTCATCTACCATCTGCAAAAAGCGCCGCGCAGCATAAGCCATGCGAACACCCGGGGTGTTCATTTCGCTATGGATTATACCGGTCGTCTTGTCAACACCGAATTTCTTCTTGTCTTGTGAATACGGCAGACAGGGCATGCAGCGCACGGTAGTTACGGACCCATAGGGACGTACATTGCAGTACACCCCAGCAGCTGTGCGCAATGCCGCATTACCTGATTTACCAGCTACCACTACTTTTTGGCCATTCTCGTTGACCATAAAATCACCAGCAGTCGACCATTTCAGCGATACATATTCGAGATTACCGAACCAGTCCAGCGGAGCTAAAGAGGTGTCATGACGATATTGCGCCATCATTGGAACGCCCACGAATGGCAAACCCAGTACATCAAGTGCCATCAGGGTGCCATTCAGTGCAAAGCGATCGGTAAACGCATGTGCCACAGGCGTGACATCACCGAGCATGTCACCACCCTGCCAGATGACCGCATTTGAATCGCCACCGGGGGCGAGATCAGCTCTGTCGTAAATGCCGTCCAGGACTTTAAAAAGATCACCATCCTCTTCTTCCTGGGCGATCGACAACAAGTCCAATAATTTGCTCATCTGCAGGGTTTTCTCCGATAGGTCAGTAGATAGGGCTATTTTACAGGAGCTTAACGGGCAGTGCTAATACCTCCAGACGGCTATGCGAACTGGGAGTAACATAGTCAGCTTATAAACAGCAAAAAAAGGGATATCGCATGCAGACCTCTCTTTACTGGCATGAAAAACTGATGTGGCATGACACCGGCAGATTGTTCGGTCCTGCCGGTCAGCACGATTGGTTTGAACCCTACCCGCATCTGGAGACGGTCGAAGGTAAGCGCCGAATAAAGAATCTGCTGGATGCCTCGGGCCTGGCTGATGCGCTGAACATAGTCAAACCTCAAGCCGCCAGCCGGGAGCAAATTCTTGCCGTTCATACAGAACAGCACTGGCAACACATAGCCGAATTGAGCGCTCTTTCCCGCGGTGGTGAAGGCACGGTAAATTCAACCACCACCCCGGTGCCTCCCGGAGGGTTGGACATTTTCCAACTCGCAGCGGGAGCAGCAGTTAATGCTGTCACGGATGTGCTAACCGGCGCCAGCAAACACGCCTACGCGTTGTGCAGACCACCCGGGCATCATGCACAGACAGAACGCGTTATGGGATTTTGCTATTTCAATAACGCCGCCATCGCTGCACGCCATGCCCAACAGGCACACGGCATCGACAGAATCGCCTTTGTCGACATAGATGTACACCATGGCAATGGTGCTGAGGAGATCTTTGCCGGGGAACCATCGGTTTTGACACTTTCTATACATCAAGATCGACACTTTCCACCGACCACGGGACAGGTGGTCACAGCCAAGGATCCGTTCGTCAATAATATTAATATACCCTTACCGCCGGCCAGTGGTACTGCTGTCTATCAGCTCGCTTTCAATCAAGTCATCCTGCCTGCATTGGAGAAATTTCAACCCGAATTGATTATGGTGCCCTGCGGATTTGACGCCAGTGGACATGATCCACTAGGGCGAATGTTACTCAATAGTGAAGACTACCGTTGGATGACAAGGCAACTTCAGAAAGCGGCAAAACATCTGTGCGACAGCCGCTTGGTCTTCACCCACGAGGGCGGCTATGCACCGCATTTGGTGCCATTTCTGGCCCACGCTGTTCTGGAGGAATTAAGCGGCGTGAAAACAGAGGTGGAGGACCCGTTTTTAAAGGCCTTAACCAGTCCCTGGGCCGCTGAAGTATTACCCCATCAGGAAGCCATGATCAATGCCGCCCGGGCAAGTCTGGCCTTGATACAGGTCTAGTTTTGTGTGGGGCTGACGAGCTTCGAAATCGATATTATCGCGCGATAGCCCCTGCGCAATGGAAGTATTCACCTCTTGACTTAAAAAAAGCTACACTAGCGAAAACACCCGCTTTTTGTTTAATTCCACTAGTCTTCGACGAGCTCAAACCCATGTTTGAATCACTGCAAGCCATCCCCGCCGATCCTATCCTCGCCCTGATGCTCGGCTATCGCAACGATGAACGAGCCGACAAGATCGATCTTGGCGTCGGCATCTACAAGGATGCGAATGGTCAAACACCCGTCATGCAGGCAATCAAACTGGCTGAGAAAAAACTGCACGAAGAGCAGCATTCAAAGGCCTACGTCAGCCCGAGTGGGGATAGCGAATATTGTGATGCCATAGAGCGTCTGACTTTCGGTCAGGCCATACCGACAGAGCGCATCAGAGCGATACAGACACCCGGTGGCAGTGGTGCTTTGCGCGTGCTCTCAGACATGCTCATAGCGGCAAACCCACAAGCCACCACCTGGGTATCTGACCCCACTTGGCCAAATCACCTGCCATTGCTGGTGCAGGCTGGACACCGACTCGAACGTTACCCTTATTACAATGCCGAGCGCGGAGAAGTCGATTTCGATGCCATGCACAATACACTTTCGCAGGCCAAGGCAGGCGACATCGTGTTGCTACACGGTTGTTGCCACAATCCCACCGGCGCCGATCTCGATTTAAATCAATGGCAAGCACTGGCAGATCTGTGCAGGGAAAAAGGTTTGTTACCCTTCGTGGATCAGGCTTACCAGGGCTTTGGTGATGGACTGGAACAGGATGCAGCTGGTTTGCGCCTGCTCGCACAGGAACTTCCAGAGATGGTGGTCGCCTCGAGCAGCTCGAAAAACATGGCGCTCTATCGCGAGCGAGCCGGTTGCGCCTTGATGGTTGCGGAGACAGAGACAGCAGCCACCAATACAGCAAGCCTTGCCATCAAGGCAATTCGCGCTAACTACTCCATGCCACCTGATCACGGCGCAGCACTAGGGCGCATCGTACTGGGAGACGAGCAGTTAACATCACTCTGGCACGAAGAACTCGAATCCCAGCGTTCCCGCATGGTCAGCTTACGAGAAAACTTTGCATCTGCTCTGCGAAAACGCTCCAACTCGGATCGATTCGACTACATCGCAAAACAAAGAGGCATGTTTTCGCGCCTACCGCTGAGCGAGGAACAGGTGACGCGCTTACGGGTGGAAAACGGTATCTATATGGTCGGGGACGGGCGTTTCAACGTAGCCGGGATTCCTGAGAACTCACCGGACAGTATCGATCGACTGGCGGAAAAAATTGTCGCTGTCAGCAGTTAACAACAGATAGTGAGACAGCATATTTGCTCAGCTTTCCAGCAAATGCGCTGTTTCAATCTGCTTTTGCAGTTTCTGCCGATCAGCGAAACTGGCAGGACTGCTAATCCTGCATCCAGCGCTCAGGTATATCTATCCAGGCTTCAACACCAGCTGTCACCACAACACTGGTTGAGTCGCGCACTTCGTCATACACGTTCAGACCACCTTTTACTGCCTTAACAGTTATCTGTCCGTGCGGCAACGTAGCCGCGACAGCGTCCACATCCACCTTGGCGGGTTCCTGAGCGCCCAGCGTGACGGTTACCTGCATGCTTGCTGAATCGATATCCAGGGATCGAAACAGGCTGATGGAGCTGTGATGAAGCGCATCCTGTACAGCGCGATTGGCAGCTTTTGTATAGTCCTCGCCATACAGATCATTGCCAGCACCCATTTCAAGTATTATCCGTCGTAAATTCATGAACCTGCCCCTTCGACTGATTCGCCAGCCGAGTTATCGTTCAGCTCGAGATAGACGACAGCCGATGCATTCGCAATCACGGTAACTTTCTTGCCATCAGGGGATGCGATATCAAGCCCTCCCTCAACCACTTTGATAGTGGATTCACCGTAAGGGAGCACATCCAGTACGACTGATTGATCCACTGCAGATGGATCGGCAACGCCAATAGTAACTTCGACCTGCATTTTTTCACGATCAACACCAAAGGCAGGTGCAATCGTCAAAGAGTTATGCCACAGCGCATCCTTCAAGGCTCTGACAGCAGCCTTGGTGTAATCCTGGCCTTGCAGATCTGTGCCCATACCAAATTCTACAACCATACGTTTTCTCACAAATGCACTTCTCCACTTGGTTTGCCGTTTTAATGATGTCTATTTTTAATGACACATGGGCGCTCCTGTATATACTAAACAACATGGACACAAAACGACAATGATGAAGCTGGCTGGATTGACTCGTCGTCTCGGGGATGATGCTGCGAATGCCTGGCATGTACACACGCTTGCCTGCGAGAAACGTGACCGCGGCGAGCATGTGGTCATGCTAAGCATTGGTGAGGAAGCCAACGAGACGACCGCACCGGTTGTCGTCGCCAAAGCAATAGATAGCCTCAATAATGGCAGACATCATTACTCGGACGTACGTGGCCCCGAAAAATTACGTACTTTGATCGCTGAACGGCATGCTTGTCTTGCAGGCCAAAAAGTCAATGCCGACCAATGTACTGTCTATGCCGGCGCACAAAACTCTCTGTTTGCAGTCGCTCAATGCCTGCTCGAGCCAGGCGATGAAGTTATCCTGCCAGAACCCTATTACACCACCTACCCCGGCGTTTTTACCTGTACTGGTGCGACAGCAGTCAAAGTATCAGGTAATAGCGACAATCTATATCTCAGTGAGATTGAGGCGATCGTCAAGGCTATCACTGAAAAAACACGGGCGATCGTCATTACCCAACCGGGTAACCCGATAGGTTCTTTTTATCGTCCAGAACAACTGGAATTGTTGGTTAATGTTTGTCGCGAACGAAATATCTGGTTGATCAGTGACGAAGTCTATTCTCTGTTGCTGTCACCTGATGATCGCTCAAGCCCCGCCGCTTTTGACCCTGATTGCTCCTGTGTCGTGACAATAAACAGTCTGTCTAAATCCAATCGAATGACCGGCTGGAGAATCGGTTGGGCTGTCACACCAACACCCCTGGCCAATTCACTTGCCGAACTCTCAATGATCATGCACTACGGCATGCCACCGTTTATCACCGATGCAGCGATAACTGCCATCACTGAAGACACAGCCACTACAGAGGACATTCGCTCATCCATGAATGCACGGCGAGCCGTGGCTGTCGAACACTTGTCACAGGCGCAAGGCATTCGACTGATGGATTCAGGTGCCGGCATGTTTTTAGTACTTGATGTGACGGACAGTGGCTTGAATGCACAGGACTTTGCATTACGACTACTAGAGGATGAAGCAATAGCCACACTGCCTTGCACAGGTTTTGGCAGTAATTGTGATCATCTGCTGCGTCTGGGATTGTGTGTTCCAACCGAGCAACTGGCTATTGCCTGCAAACAACTGGCACGGTTTACAACGTCACTATGAGAGAGTTTGCTACTGAGAGAGGATCAGCTAAAGGGAAATACCGCAAATTTTGGGGGAAGCCTGGAAAACTCAACCCCGCAGAGAGCGGGGTTGGAAAAACTTTTTTGAGTACCTGATAACTCGGTTACTGACGAGTCAGAATCGCTGTGAAGTTGCTGGAGTCAGCAGGAGCAAGTGTATTTAGTATGATGCGATTGCTGTCATTTCTATCACGATAAACAACACCTGAATGATTCTGAGATGCATTCCAGGTAAACGTGATACCCATGTAGAGTGATGAATCAGCGGGTACAGTAGTCTGGCCACCTGCTTCAAAGGGGATATTAAACTGGTCAGTACCATTATCGAAATTGGTAAATCCGGTAACACCACCGTTGCCATCAAAAGTGATATTAAGTTCCAGATCTGCATTGGTCGCAGCGAAAGACGTTAATGCGCGCCAAGTACCGCTAAGAAAAGCATTGTCTATAGGTGCGATATCATTATCGGTAGCAAAAGTCAGTGAAAAATTACCTGGCCCCCCGACATTGTTGAGTTGCTGACCATCATTAACCACGCTCAGGCCGTAAGTCACAGTGTCCGATTGCGCAGGGTCAACCACAGACGGAAGATCACCGACAAGGGTGAAAGAATCACCATGCGCCGGGTTATCACTGGTTCTGTGCAAAAAGCGATCACCTCCGCCTGTTGTGCCATGAACTGCTTCGTAGCTGCCATTGTTGCTACTTAGACCTACGAGCTGTGCATTACTGTTGATAACGAATACACCGTCACCAAAGTTGGTAGTGCCAAACCAGACGCCGCTAACACCACCACTCGGGTTGGCACCAGCTGTGGGATTAGTTGGAGTGTTGGGAGGTGTTGCCGGTGTCATGACAGGCGGTGTTGCCGGGGTCATGACCGGTGGTGTCACCGGCGTCATGACAGGCGGTGTTACCGGTGTGTTGCCGTCATTTGCATCGGAACTCTCTCCGCTGCTAGAGCACCCGACCAACGCAGCAAACGATGCTGCAAATATCAGTTTCTTGAACATTGTTTTTCCTCGGTTGTCAGCGTTGCGTAATTGAATCAATAACCTGCACAACAAGTACTAAGCCAACTTCAAGCAACTGCCCGACAAGAGTATAAGTTAGAAACACTCTTTAGTACCAAAGTGCATTTTTATACAATCTTGCAATAAAGGCCGTGGATTAGATCGGCTCGTCCGTAAAGTAAGTAGCGGCAGGGTCTTACACAAACTTGTAGTTGATTTATCTTCACGCGCTCGACAAAGGAAAAATCAGCGATTTATTTCTCCTTCGGGCCTGATTGCAACCCCGTTGATTTTGCCAAACGTTCATAAGCGGCCTGTTCTTCACTAACTTGTTCTTTGTCAAGCAGAGCTGCAGTACCGGTTTCTTGATCCCAGAACAATCGAGCTCGGCCAGTTTGCAACGCTTTGCGCGCAACTTCAATTTTCTCTGCAGTGGATTTTTCTATCAGACCGTAATCAGTACCGTCGCGAGTGACTATCTCCGAGAGCAGTCGACGCAAGGTGTCCGGTTCAAGTTCCTGCCAGGGTATTTCCATCCCTTGACTCCAGGGTCAAAATATTCTTTGGATTAGTCAGAATGTCCCGCACTGCGAAAGGTACACATGACCCATGCACAGACGCTGATACTCCAATGATAAGGTGACCACAAAATAGCATGTTTATGCATGAAATAAGTGAACTGGCTCACTCGACATAATGCAGTGTACGCCATGACAATAAGCGCATGACAAATTCGCTACCACCGCAAAGACACAATAACGGCCCGAATAAGACATTTAATCCATCTGCGTTGGGCCTTTTTCAGCAGCCTCAACAGCGTGTTGGAAACACGTCTTTAACAGTACCCTCGCTTGGCTTAAGTTACAGAGAAGTGCCTGCAAAAGGCATTACTGGTGACACCATAAAAAATTGTTCGACGCACGCTGCTCTCAACAATAGTTTTTTACTTGATTATCGACTAGGTGCTGATATCAAAAATTCCCAAACCCCCTGTATGGTGAGAGTTGGCCTGACACCCGGCTCAGGCTCGACGGACGAGCTGCAAGTTCAGGCTTTTAGCTACGACAACATAATAAATGCAGTGACACAGCACGAAGAGCAATTCGCAGACGATACGATAGATATGCTTGTTGTTGAAGGCATAGCATCACTTGGCAGACCGGATTTGCATAGCGAGTTGTATTTTGCAGTTGCCATGTCACAGACGCTGAGAGCTCTGGAAGAGCTTAAAGCGGATGGCAGAATACGCGCTTATGGCATGGTTGCTGATCATGCTGAATACTGCCAGCGCGCCTTGTTGCACGGCCACTGGGATCTTTTTGTTCTCAACCACCGCTACACCCTGCTCGAGCAATGGCCTCTTTTCAACCTGCTACCTGCGTGCGAAAAGGCCGGTACCAGTGTTGTTGCCGGGCACCCTTTTAATTCAGGAATTCTCAGAGGCACAAGCCAATGGAATTTCAAGCCAGCGCCTGCTTTTGTAGAAGCACGCATGGAGAACATACGGCACATATGCCAGCTGCATGAAGTGCCTCTGGAAGCCGCTGCATTACAGTTTCCGCTCGCTCATCCGGCAGTTATATCTGTTGTAACCAACCCGGCAACACATGGCATAGATCAACTACTTGATTGGCTGTATCTGCCAATCAGGGATTCCCTATGGGAAGATCTGAAACTCGGTGGTGTGCTCCACGAGGAGGCTCCCGTGCCACATTCATCAAAAGTACGAATCACTAACTAACAGGCTGTTGAAAAACGTTGACAATCCGTCTGCCAAACATCCGTTCCGACTTGATTTAACTGGCGCAGCCCCGGCTCAGTCTGTTTGACCCTCAGTCAAGAACCTGGCTCAGGATGGTACATGCACAACCAGTCCATCGAGCTCGTCAGACATCGTGATCTGACAGCTCAAACGGCTGTACTGCTGTTTTGCCACGTCTGTTACATCCAGCATGGCCTCTTCCATTTCGTCCGGTTGCCCGGTTTTCTCAAACCATTCGCTGTCGACAAAGACATGACAGGTAGCGCATGAGAGGCAACCACCACACTCGCCGATAATCTCAGGGACGTCATTATCCAGCGCCGCCTCCATCAGGGTTGTACCGTTATCGACTTCTGTCTCAAGGTCACTGCCATTGGGCAGTTTCCATATCACTTTTGGCATGAATTGTTTCCAGCATTAATATTGAATAATTAGCCACCCATTATACAACCACTGGAGCGAAGCCGACTCCCGCGATGACGAGTTCTGCCAAAAACTGTGTCGCAATGTCGCTCGGCGAGCAACTGCAAAACTGCTCGTGTGCCGCAATTTACCAGAACGTAGCAAAATTACACGAGATAGGACGCTCTTACGGCGAATCCTGCCTGTGTGACGACCCAGATAGTCCAGTTGTGCGTTTATTACTGCAGGTAGCGGTTTTTTGCTGTGAGTAGTGAAGCGACAAATGCTGACCAATGAGGGTGGATGCGGCCTTTCAAGCGGTTACGAATATGTAAAACATCAGCTGTAAAAGCGCCTTATCAGGATAAATTAGCGATCGGTCGAGGTATAATTTAATGATTCGGAATTTGCATTGTGTCGAATGCGACTCATTTCACGGATGATGGATACTGCAGTAAATG
>CAYPMR010000027.1:42504-44819 GCA_964411665.1 uncultured Granulosicoccaceae bacterium
TTTGCATTGTGTCGAATGCGACTCATTTCACGGATGATGGATACTGCAGTAAATGCCCTTAACCGCCGATACACCCTTATATTCTTATGACTACCACCTTTAGCGAGTTTCTACTGTGAAACAGACACCTGAAAGCTACCTGCAAACTTATATTAACGAACAAGGTCTTGCGGAGCGCATGATCCCGGCCGTGGGTAACCTGTATCGTGAACACGGCGTGATTATCACGGTTTTCGGTCGAAAACTAATGGGTTCCTCAGCGATCGAAATCATCAAGGCACACAGACTCTCTCATCAGATGGCAAGATGCGAGATTCTGCTGACTGACACCATTGAATTTCTCGATGCCGTATCTGCCAAGCCACCTGGATCATGCAGAATTGATATCGGTCGTCTGGCAGTTCAAGGCAAAGAAACCAATCAGGCCGCTGCAGCAATTGTCAGTGAAGCACTTCGACCAGTGGCCAACATACCTTCCTCGTCACTGGACGAACCAGCTGATGTCGTCCTGTACGGGTTCGGTCGGATCGGTCGCATTATGGCGCGCTTGTTGATCGAGCGCACAACCTCCGCCAATCCCATGCGTTTGCGTGCGATAGTCGTCAGAGGCGGTAGCGAGGGTGATCTGGCAAAACGTGCCAGCCTATTGCGGCGTGATTCAATCCACGGTCCGTTCAATGGCCACATCGCTGTCGACGAAGAAAATTCTGCCATCATCGCCAATGGCAACTTCATCAAAGTCATCTACGCCAAGCAGCCAGAAGATATCGATTACACCGAATACGGCATAAACAACGCCCTGATTGTCGATAACACAGGTGTATTCAAGGACAAGGAAGCGCTATCACGTCACCTGGTTCCCAAGGGTGCTTCTAAAGTGCTCTTAACCGCGCCGGCAAAAGGCGAAGTTAAAAATATCGTTTATGGCGTTAACCACGACGATATAGATCCAGCCGATAATATCCTGTGTGCAGCCTCTTGCACTACAAACGCCATTACACCAGTGCTCAAAGCACTGAACGATCGCTACGGTATCGTCAACGGTCATGTAGAAACCGTCCACTCATACACTAACGATCAGAACCTGATAGACAACTATCATAAAGCTGAACGTCGCGGACGCAGTGCGCCACTAAACATGGTTCTAACAACAACCGGAGCGGCAAAAGCAGTTAGCAAGGCACTGCCAGAACTCGAAGGCAAGCTGACAGGTAACGCTATTCGCGTACCGACGCCGAATGTATCAATGGCGGTCATGAATATAAATCTGGCTGAAGAGACGACCAAGGATGAGCTCAACGATTACATCCGTGGCACAGCTCTCGATTCACCACTGAGTCAACAAATTGCCTATAGCTATTCAACAGAGGTTGTTTCATCTGACTTTGTCGGCACACCGGAACCAGGTATTTTTGATTCTGTAGCAACCATTGTTGATGGCAACCGTTGCGTAACCTATGTCTGGTATGACAACGAGTTTGGTTACAGCACGCAGGTACTGCGTGTGTTACAGCAAATGGCAGGCTTGAAAATTCAGGATATTCCTGCGACCCATGGTCATCAGTTAGCACAGGCTAGCTGATCCAACTCAACCCGTGCCACGCAGTTACTGGGTGGCACGGGGTATTTTCTGCAAAACATCAGCTGACCAGCTGACAATGGCAGACGATACCGTCCGTCAATGCGCGTCCGTCAATGCGTCATACCGTAAATGACGTAATTAACACCGAGTCGATAGGCTGTTGCTGTGTACAAGGCGTCATATTCTTCCATGTCTGCATGTTCCCATGCATCGCCTAAATCCATATTCCAGTTAATCATCACCATCACGCGCCCCTCATCGTCCAGGATGCCTCGCCAGCGTGGTTGTTGCCTGGACGCATGACTTTCAATGACGTTAGCTGACTTGGTAATAGGCAACTCCCAGGTTTGACCAGGGTTGAGGCACAGAGCCCGTAGCCCCGGGATTTGAATAAAATCATCAATCTCAAAATGCACCTGGAAAATTTCGTGATTAGCTGGCAAATCCACTATGTCGCGATCAGGGAACACCGCACCGATCCAACGGCTGAATTGTTCCCATTGATAACTGCCATGAAAGTCATCAACCATTAAGAATCCACCCCGGTTGAGATATTCCCTCAGGTTGGCTGTTTCCGTTTCACCAAAAGATGCAAAGCCGGCTTCGACAACGTAGAGCATGGGATAGTCAAATATTCTGTCATCAAGCAACGATATGGATTGGCTATCGGTGTTGGTATCAAGATGAGTCAGGCGCTGCAGGGCTGAAATAAAATGTGGCTCGGATTCGGAGC
>CAYPMR010000028.1:0-43662 GCA_964411665.1 uncultured Granulosicoccaceae bacterium
AAACCCTGTTCGCCAGTGTCGGTTGCTTGTAAACTCGGATCAAAGGAATAGGCTAGAAAACGATCGATTTCTATATATGAAAAAGCCTCGGGATTTACGTCGAGTAACCTACTGAAACTGCGAGGTCTAGCGTTAGCTTTTCTACGCTAGCTTGGCTCAAATTATTCGATCTTCTGCTCATCGGGCAAATAATCACATATCTGCTGAAGCGATGCAAAAGGCAGCCTTTCCAAGGATACAATGCAATGTAAAATGTAAACTTTCGGGCCTCTACGGCTGACGGTCGCGGATACACATCGACCTGAAACCATGACGTGATCCTGTTCCTTCAGCAACCCCTCCTATCGACGAACAGGTGCAAACAACCAGACTGGAATCATCTGATACGCCTTTGAGCATGGCAGCGTCAATGCGCTTTTCCAGCTCTTGAGTTATAAATGTCTTATCAAAATACTATTGGTATTTGATCGTTAAAATAAACTTTAATCAGTCTATACGTGTATATACTAGTGGTAGGTTCCCTCATGTCAGCCACATGTCAGCCACATATTATTGTCCGACCCCAGTCATATAAAGCGGGAGTAACGTTATATGAAACGGTTAAGCAGCCATTTCGTTTTAGCAGCATCTTTGATTTTGCAGCTCGCGTTCGTCTCTAGTAGTGCGTTAGCGCAGAGTGCACCAACCGCAAATGATATTGCTGGATATAGTGGTTTGTTAAAGGCTGCTCATTTAGGGGACGCTGATAGCCTTCTCGAGCTAATCAAGGATGGGAATGATCTTGAAATTCGTGATGGATCAGGCAGGACGCCGTTAATCGTTGCCGCTTTCGCATCACATGATGAAATTGTTGAGAGTCTCGCGATGGCCGGAGCCGATATGAACGCGCTGGAATCACGCGCTTATGACATAGTCACCATAGCTTCCGTAGCTAATGATGTGCCCTTACTCAAATTGGCGATTGAACTCGGAGCGAGTGCGAAAAATATCACAAGCCCTTATGATGGGACGGCCTTAATCGCAGCCGCACACCTTGGTCATCATGAAGTGGTAGACATCTTGATTAAAGCCGATGCACCACTTGATCATGTTAATAACTTGACCTGGACAGCGTTAATGGAATCGGTAGTACTCGGAAATGGTGGGCCTAATCATATAGCGGTGGCCAGATTACTCATCGAAGCTGGTGCTGATCAGTCAATTGGTGATGCGCAGGGTGTGATTCCACTCGAACATGCGAAATCACGAGGCTATTCAGACATGATTCGACTTTTTGATAATTGATCAATTTTGTCATTTCTGTAGTAGATTCAAGCGCAGAAAAACTCACGTGAGTTTTTTTAAATGCTAACCCTCACTAAATAAATCGATTAACAAGATTTTCCAATCGTTCCTGTCGTCCCGATTGTGGTTCAGGAGAAGTGGGATTATTCATGATGTTTTCGAAACAGGTATCAAGCCCACCTTTGAGAAGCGCCTTCGCCTGTGGCGTATCCCATCCCGCATAACGTGCTTCTCTGGCGGCTTCAAGTTCACCATGCTCGAGCATTGCCATGGCTGACTTCAAGCCACGTGCGCAAACATCCATTGCTCCGATGTGAGCTGCGACCAAATCTGCTGGATCAAGGGATTGGCGTCTGATTTTGGCGTCGAAGTTGGTACCGCCGCTGGTGAAGCCTCCGGCTTTTAGAATCTCGTAATAGGCCAGTGCCACTTCGGGCACACTGTTCGGAAACTGATCGGTATCCCAGCCTGACTGGTAGTCGTTACGGTTCATATCAATTGAGCCGAATATGCCAAGGGAAGCAGCCAGTGCCAGTTCATGCTCAAAACTGTGTCCGGCAAGAATGGCGTGGCCTTGCTCGATGTTCATTTGTACTTCGCCTTCCAGACCAAATTCTTTAAGAAAACCGAATACAGTGGCAACATCGTAGTCGTATTGATGTTTGGACGGTTCCTGCGGTTTTGGTTCGACAAGAATGGCACCCTTAAAACCGATTTTGTGTTTGTACTCGACAACCATTTGAAGGAAACGGCCTGCATTATCACGTTCGCGTTTAAGGTCTGTGTTTAACAGCGTCTCGTAACCTTCACGTCCTCCCCACAGCACGTAATTTTCACCGCCGAGTTTCTGGGTCGCGTCCATACAGGTTTTAACCGTTGCAGCCGACCATGCAAAAACGTCAGGGTCCGGGTTGGTCGCAGCACCTGACATAAAACGGCGATGGGTGAACAGGTTTGCTGTACCCCAAAGTAACTTCGGTCCACCGCTCTCCATTTTCTCGCCGATGTAATCAACAATCTCCTCAAGGTTGCGTGTACTTTCTGCAAAGTCACTACCTTCCGGTCGTATATCTGCATCGTGAAAGCAGAAGTAGGGCTGTCCCAGAATATCGAAAAGTCTGAAGGCAACGTCCGCTTTCATACGCGCAAGGTCCATGGTGTCGCCAAACCACGGGCGTTCAAAAGTCTGACCGCCAAATGGATCTGAGCCTGGCCAGGCAAAGCTGTGCCACCAGGCAACGGCGAATCGCAAATGCTCTTCCATGCGCTTGCCAGCCACCATTTCATCCGGGTTGTAATGACGAAATGCGAATTCTTCTGTCGACTCTGCACCGACAAATTTCGCTGTAGGAATACCTTCAAAAAAATCAATCATGAGAGCTCCTTTATTGCCTGATAGGTGCGTGTATAGCGATCATATGCATCTGCAAATGCCGCGCTATGCGTCTTATCCGGCTCAATGATGTGACTAATGTTTATTGGCGTTGCGACCTCGTTGCCAGCACCTGTTGCCGCCATCATGCCAAGTCTTGCAGCACCGAAGGCTGCACCAAAGTCTCCAGCTTCTGGTACGGCTACCGGCAGGTTTAGCGTGGTTGCAATTATTTCCAGCCAGTTGTTTGCGCGTGAGCCACCGCCGACCGCTATCAATTGCGATGGCTGTGTGCCACAGGAGTGCATCGCCGCCAGAGAATCGCGGAACGCAAAACCAACGCCTTCGAGTACGGCACGCGTGGCGGCTGTTCGATCGGTGATATGTTCCAGCCCTATAAATGCACCACGCACTTTAGCGTCATTGTGCGGGGTACGTTCGCCACCGAGATAGGGTAGAAACATCGTACGTCCCGGTACTTGTAGCGGGCCAGCCAGTTCAGTCAGTTTCGCTGGCGTCTCGTCGACCAGTTTGCCGAACCAGTCGAGGGCATCGGTTGCTGCGAGGATTACGCCCATTTGATGCCACTGAGCAGGCAAGGCATGACAAAAGGTGTGCAATGCGGAATCTGCAGCGGGTGCAAAATTTTCACTCGCTGCAAAGAGGACGCCTGATGTACCGAGTGATACAAAAGCTTCTCCTGCTTTAACGACACCTACGCCTACAGCAGATGCAGCATTGTCACCAGCGCCTCCAGCTATTGGTGTGTTAGGAGGCAAGCCAAGTTCTGTTGCCAGTGACGGTCGCAGCTTGCCTGCAAGCTGCGATCCCTCAACCAGATCCGGCATGTGCTGGCGAGTCAGTCCGGTAAATTCCAGTAAGGGTTCCGACCATGAGCGAGCACCTGTATCAAGCCATGCAGTACCTGCTGCATCTGACATCTCTGACAGGTAGTCGCCACTTAACCACAAGCGCAGATAGTCTTTGGGCAGCAACATTTTTTTGGTTGCTTCAAAAACTGCTGGCTCGTGCTCGGCAACCCAGGCGACTTTCGGCGCTGTGAATCCGGGAAACACGATATTGCCAGTGATGGAACGAAAACGTGGATCGGCATCCATTGTGGCTGCTTGTTCGTGCGAGCGCGTATCGTTCCATAGCATGCAAGGGCGTAAGACCTTGTCATCTTTATCAAGCAATGTCGCACCGTGCATCTGACCAGACAAACCGATGCCCCTAACGCTCGATAAATCATGTAAGTCGCGCAATTCCTGTATTGCTTTGGTTGTTGCCTCGACCCAGTGAGCTGGATCCTGTTCAGACCAGCCGTCGCTGGGACGCGACACACTCAATGGCGCTTGCGTACTGCCAACGACGATTTGCGACTCGTCGATCAGGAGTGCTTTAACCCCCGATGTACCTAAATCGAGACCGAGATACATCAGTGTTCCAATGTAACCCAGGCGGCGTTGCGAGCAGAGGACTTGACGCAGGCAGAGACAAACTGCACACCCTTTAAACCATCTTGTACAGTTGGATAAATAACCTCCGACGCAGGCTTGCCTCCATCGCGTATCGCGACAATGGCATCAGCTGCCTCGCCGTACAAATTGGCGAAGCCTTCGAGATAACCTTCCGGGTGTCCGGGCGGTATGCGGCTCAAGCGTGCTGCAGCATCGCCTGCGCCTGAACCGTTTCGGGTGATTAGACGTTTGGGTTCGCCAAACGGCGTATGCCAAAGATAGTTGGGATCTTCTTGCGCCCACTCCAGTCCACCGTTCTCACCATAGACACGCAGGCGTAACGCATTTTCGTTGCCGGGTGCCACCTGGGAAGACC
The DNA here is from genome assembly GCA_964411665.1 of uncultured Granulosicoccaceae bacterium. GTDB lineage: Bacteria > Pseudomonadota > Gammaproteobacteria > Granulosicoccales > Granulosicoccaceae > CALFCE01. The sequence continues at coordinate 4,493 of CAYPMR010000028.1, forward strand.
AAAGCATGCCACGTGCGCCACCGGCAAAGCGTAGCATGACGTGCGCATTGTCATCGACTCGTCGTCCGTCTACAAATGACTGTAGATCTGCAGCGAGGCTTTCAACTTCAAGGCCGGTAACAAAACAGGAAATATTGAACGCGTGTGTACCTATGTCACCGGTTGAACCACCAGCGCCTGAGCGTTCCGGATCAGTACGCCACTCGGCCTGTTTGAAATCCTGTTGCACTGTCAGCCAGTCTTGCGGGTATTCAACTTGCACGACACGCACCTTACCTATCTCGCCCTTGGCAACCATTTCCCGTGCCTGACGAATCATGGGGTAGGCCGTGTAGTTGTGCGTCAATATAAACAGCGCGTCCGAGTCCTCAGCAGCCTTAACCAGTTTCTTTGCATCTGCCAATGTCGAGGTCAGAGGCTTATCACAGATGACGTGAATGCCGCGTTTGAGAAATTCGCGTGCCGCTGCGAAGTGCACATTATTGGGTGTGACAATACTGACCGCTTCAATACCGTCCTTACGTCTAGCTTCGCGCTGCGCCATGGATTTAAAATCATCGTAGATACGCTGCAACCCAATAGCCTCTCCACTGGCTTGCGCTTTTTCGGGCGTTGATGACAATGCACCCGCTACTAACTCGTAGCGATCATCAATGCGTGCAGCTATGCGATGCACGCCGCCTATAAATGCGTCGTTGCCACCACCGACCATGCCAAGACGAATGCGTGCAGGTGGTGTTGTCTGTGCCATTAGTTTATTCCCAGCATCTTGCGATTGGCTGCCTCGTCTGTTCCACTATCTGCAAAATCATCAAACGCTTTTTCGGTTACACGAATGATATGATCGGCGACGAAAAAAGCACCTTCGCGCGCACCATCTTCTGGATGTTTCAGACAACACTCCCACTCAACCACGGCCCAGCCGTCGAAGTCATTGGCAGCCATCTTTGAGAAGATCGCACCGAAGTCAACTTGTCCGTCACCCAGTGAACGAAACCGTCCTGCCCGATCTGTCCAGCTCTGGTAACCGGAGTAAACACCCTGACGTCCGGTGGGGTTGAACTCTGCATCCTTGACATGAAACATTTTGATGCGGTCTTTGTAAATGTCGATATTGTCCAGATAGTCAAGACACTGCAACACATAGTGCGAAGGATCGTAGAGCATGTTGCAACGTGCATGGTTATCAACCCGTTCTAGAAACATCTCGAAGGTCACGCCATCATGCAGATCTTCACCAGGATGTATTTCATAACAGATGTTGACGTCATTATCTTCAGCATGATCAAGAATCGGACGCCAGCGTCGTGCAAGTTCGTCGAACGCAGTTTCAATCAGGCCGGCTGGGCGTTGAGGCCACGGGTAAATGTAGGGCCATGCCAGAGCACCTGAAAACGACACATGGTTTTTTATACCCATGTTGGCAGACGCGGATATTGCCTTCATCATCTGATCCACTGCCCATTCCTGTCGAGCTGATGGGTTGTTATGCACGGATGGGTCGGCAAATCCATCGAATGCTTTGTCGTATGCCGGATGTACGGCTACCAGCTGTCCCTGTAAGTGTGTCGAGAGTTCTGTAACTTCAACACCATTGGCTTGAGCCTGCCCTTTGAATTCATCGCAATAGTCTTTGCTCGATGCAGCCTTGGCTAAATCAAACAAGCGTGCATCCCAGCTTGGTACTTGCACACCTTTGTAGCCACAGTCGGCAGCCCATTTTGTAATGGCATCCCAGGAATTAAATGGCGCTTCGTCACCGGCAAACTGCGCCAGAAATAGTGCGGGGCCTTTGATTGTATTCATGACACGGTTTCCTCCTCGGAAATTTGCGCAGGCATGTTTTCGCGCAGATAAATATCGATGCGTATGCGTTCCTGTGTTTGATCGAAGGCAATGCGGTCAGCGGTAGCTTTAAGCACACGCGTTGCAGAGCGCACCAGATGCCCTGAATCTTGCGATATCACAGCATCAAAAATTCCATCGCGTAAAGCCGCACGCGAATTGTCAGTAAGTTCGTGGGCGACGATCATAAAATCATTGTGTCGCCCCGTTTGTTGTAGATGACGTATCAGACCGCGATTGCCCGCAGCTGCTGAATAGATACCTGAAATATCCGGATAGTTTGTAAAGGCGCTCGGTAAAAGATCTTCTACAACATCACTATCATCGTGACCTTCAATCGAAGCCACCACTTCGAGCGCAGGAAATTCCGTTGCGATCACCTCTTCAAATCCTTTTACCCGCTCAACGTGATCACTTGCCAGGTGTGATCCGGTAATAACAAGAATTTGTCCATTACCTGCCATAAAACGACCCAGCAGTTTCGCAGCCGTACGTCCTGCCGCAACATTGTCAATGCCGACAAAATGATCGCATGCCGATTCAGGTTGATCGGCAACCAGAGCGACAACGGCGATTCCCAGATCACTAACACGTTGCACAGCATCATCCACAGCAGGAGAGGCTGGTCCGAAAACAGCAACGCCATCTATGCTTCTTGTATGTAATCGATCAAGTGCTTCAACCACGGCAGCCGGATCGAAGGGTGATACACATATACATTCAATGATGGTGCGTTCGTGTTTCAGTCTGGCACTTTGTTCAGCCAGTTCGCGTTGCAGAGCAAGAACAAATCCGTTGTCTGTATCTGGCAAAATAAAAACCAGCCGGTAGGATCGCTGGCGTGCCAGGTTTGCAGCCGCTGTATCTCTTACGTAACCCAGATGCTCAACTGCATTGTGTACTTTGTCGATTGTTATCGAGCGCACACCCGAGCGTTCGTTCAACACCCGGTCAACGGTGGCAAGTGAAACACCTGCAACTCTTGCTACGTCGTTGACAGTCGGTTTTGCGTCACTTGCAGACATTTAGATTTAAAGCGCGCTAGCCAGGCCTTCGAACACAAGTGCAACAGCTTGTGCGCCGGGATCCTTGTTACCTTGCAGGTTTTCTGCAGGCACATAGGCGGCGCGTCCAGCTCTGGCCTGTAGCATCGAAGCGGTTGACTCAGCACCGTCTCGTGCAGCAGCGGATGCAGCAGCTATCCCGTCAGGTAATGCATCAAGAGCCGGGGCGAGGGCGTCTATCATCGTGCGATCACCCGCTACCGCTCCTCCAACTTCGCTAATACGCTTAAGCCCTTGCTGTAATGCATCAACTACTTCCGAACCGTTATTGCAGGCGTCTCCTGCTGCGTTGAAAAAGATCGCCAGTATCACACCGGAAGAGCCACCCATAACCTGGCCGAGTTCATTGCCCAGTGCTGGAAGTAATTGCGCAACATCGTCCAATGGCAATTTATCCACATTGCCTTTTAAAGCTTTCGCAGCAGTTGCCAGTGTGCTTCCCGTGTCTCCGTCACCGGATTTTGCATCAAGTTCATTTAGATCTGATTCTGCGGCAATTAACAAATCTGCCACCTGCACGATGACGGCGCGATGTTGGTCATTGCTTGAGGCTTTGGCACTCATTGGTGAGAGCCCATCGGGAAGAGGGTTTACCTGTACGGGTGCGATCTCCTGCATCGCCGGCCAGGCAGTTATCGGTACCGATGTAGCCAGTGCTGACATATCGTCTGCACTGGCTTTGAGAAGGGATACTGAAAAGCCATGCATATCCAGTGAGGTCATCATCGCTGCAGGGCCAATCACATGACTTATCGCTTTTTCCTGAGACAGCGCTTGTGCCAGCACTGACATTTCCAGAGGAGTGGTTGCACCGAGATTGTTGAGCAGGGCAACACAAGGTCCTTCATTAAGATGCGGGCGCAATTTGTCCAGAATGATCGTCATCGACGTGCGGGCATCAACAAAATCAATTTGTTCGACTCCCGGTTCGCCATGAATGCCGAGGCCAAGTTCCGCTTTGCCTGCTGCAATACGATCTTCTTTGGCGGCACCCGGTACGGTACAGGTGTCAAGACTGGTACCGATTGAGACTGTTTTTTCAATGATTGCTCTGGCGGTTGCAGCGATGTCGCTCAGTGGTTTTCCAGCTTCTGCCATCGCACCGGCAATCTTGTGAACAAACAGTGTACCCGCCAGGCCGCGAGCTTGAACCAGATCGGGTAGGGCAATGTCATCATCTACAACCACCATCTCGACCTTTAATCCAAGTGCTCTGGCACGCTCGGCGGCCAGGCCGAAATTCAATCTGTCGCCGGTATAGTTTTTAACGATCAACAGGCATCCCGGTTCTCCTGTTACTGCCAGAATACCTGCCAATACAGCCTCAACGGATGGGGATGCGAAAACTTCACCACACACGGCTGCGCTCAACATGCCTTGTCCAACAAAACCGGCATGCACTGGCTCGTGCCCGGAACCACCGCCTGATACAAGTGCGACTTTACTGCGATTCCAATTAGTCCGGTGTACGACTTTGATGTGCGGATAACCGTCCAGACGAGAGAGCTCGCCACCGGAACAGGCAAGCAGCCCGTCTATTGCTTCTTTAACAAGATCGTCTTTCGCGTTAACGAATTGAGCCATGAGTCATCTCTCCTTCAAACAATACGAGCACCTTGTGCATTGAAGAAAACGGGATTATGTGCAGCGATCCGAATCGTGTCGCCAGCGGACAGCGCACTATGTGGATCGGTTAGTGTGACAATGTTATGTCCGGCGAGTGTCATGTGCAGCCGAGTTTGGTCGCCAAGATGTTCTGTGCGTACAACCGTTGCCGCGTGTCCTTCGCCTGTGCGTATATTTTCCGGGCGCAAACCAATAGTTGCTGCCCCGGCTGGTGGTCGATCAATCAACAAATCAGCTGGCAGCAGATTGATGCGTGGTTGCCCGAGTCTTGCGGCCACATACTCCGAGCAAGGGTTCTCGTAGATTTCACGTGGTGTGCCGAACTGCACCAAACAGCCTTCATCGAGTACACCAACATGTGTCGCCATGGTCATGGCTTCTATTTGGTCGTGTGTCACGTATAACAGTGTTGCTGCAAGTTCAGCATGTGTGCGTTTCAACTCGATACGAAGATCAGCACGTAGCTTGGCATCAAGTGACGATAAGGGTTCGTCCATCAGGTAGATTGCCGGATCACGAACTAAAGCTCTGCCGATGCTGACACGTTGCATTTCGCCACCAGAGAGCATTGTCGCTTTACTGTCGAGTTTGTGTTCTATATGCAACACGCGAGCGACAGCTTGTACTTTGCTTTCAATTTCATCTTTAGGTGTTTGCAAGATGGGCGAGCGTAGAGGAAAGGCAAGATTCTCTCTTACGCTCATATGTGGGTACAGTGAATATTGTTGAAAAACCATCGCCACATCGCGTTGTGCCGGGGTCAAGGTATCTACCATGTTACCTGCAATGCGAATAGTGCCGCTGTCTGCTTTTTCCAATCCGGCAATCAGGCGTAAGGTTGTCGTTTTGCCAGCGCCGGTTGGCCCCAGCAATACAACAAAAGCGCCGTCCGGTATTGTCAGGTTCATATCCACAACCGCTTTGGTTGTAGCAAAGGATTTATTGACACCTTCGAGCTGTACTTCAGCCATTGATCACCCCTTCGTTTAGAGCTGATCGAAGCGCCTTACCTGTAGAGTGTTCAAACAAGGTAACTGTTTCACCTTTAAAGCCAATGCCAACGGTTTCTCCGGGTGTGACGGTTTGTGTCGAGTCAATTCGTGCTTTGAGCTCGCCATTGGGTGTGGCAAAGGTCACGATTTGCTGGGTGCCGAGATACTCCGCTGCGATTACTTCGCCGCGATAGCGGCTCGTGTCCTGTAAAAACACATGCTCAGGTCGTACGCCGAAAACCAGTCTGCCTTGCGCTCCCTGGCGTATCTGCGGCACGGTGACGTTAAGTTCTGATAAATGCACTTGCGTATCACCAACGGCCACTTGTCCATCAAATTCGAGAAGATTCATTGCAGGCGAGCCGATAAAACTCGCCACGAATAAACTCGTGGGCTTGTCATAAATTTCTCTTGGCGTACCGAACTGTTCAATCGATGCATTGTTCATAACAACGATTTTGTCACCCATCTGCATTGCTTCAAGCTGATCGTGAGTAACATACACAGTGGTCGCGCCCATTCGATCATGTAGTGCACGAAGTTCCTCAGCCATATGTTCGCGGAATTCGGCATCGAGTGCGCCGAGTGGTTCATCCATCATAAAGGCTTTGGGTTCGCGTACGATTGCCCTGCCCAATGCAACTCGCTGCCGATCACCGCCCGATAAACCACCGACCGGTCGATTGAGTAGGTCTTCAATGCCCAGTATGGATGCGACCTCAGCGACTTTTGATTTTATCTTCGCACGAGGCATTCCTTGTGATGCCAATGGATAGCCAAGATTTTTGCGCACGTTCATATGTGGGTAAAGCGCGAACATCTGAAATACAAAAGCAATGTCACGCTGCGATGGCGGCATCTGCGTAATATTTTCGTTGTCCAGCAAAATGTCACCACTGGTAGGTAGCTCGAGACCCGCGATCATGCGTAAGGTTGTGGTCTTACCGCAACCTGATGGACCCAAAAGCATAAAGAATTCACCATCTTCGATGGTAAACGAGCTTTCCTCGACGGCGACGAAGTCACCGAATTCCTTGCGTACATTGTCAATGATAATTTGCGCCATTGCCTACTCCGGGAAATGGCTGACAATGATGAACATTACCGTTCCGACCAACGTTGTAATGAAAGACCAGGTATAGGCCCACATCGCAAACGGTTGCATGAGCATGAAAACACCAATGGCGATAATAAGTGTTGCCACCATTTCCCATGGGCTACGTCGAAAGCGAAACAATCCTTTAAAGAAATTACTCATTTACGCACCGCACCAAAAGTGATTCCGCGTAACAAGTGTTTTCTTAGCACGATAGTGAATATCATCACAGGCAACAGGAAGATCGTTGCACCTGCGGCAACAGCTGGCCAATCAAGTCCACCGATGCCGATGATGGTGGGGATGAACGGTGGGGCTGTTTGCGCCGTGGCCGAAGTCAGTAGTACAGCAAACGCATATTCGTTCCAGGCGAAAATCAGACAGAAGATTGCTGTTGATGCAATACCTGTTGCTGCCTGCGGTAACACGACTTTGCGAAACGCCTGGAATCTTGTATAGCCATCTATCAACGCGGCTTCTTCGTACTCTCGCGGTATCTCGTCAATAAATCCTTTTAGTAACCAGACCGCCAGGCTGATATTGACTGCCGTGTACAAGAGAATCATTCCCAGATGTGTATCCGATAAACCCAGATTGCGATACATCAGGAATATTGGGATGGCCACTGCAATCGGCGGCATCATTCGGGTGCTAAGGATAAAAAACAACAAATCATCTGCAAATGGAATCTTGAAGCGGCTGAATGCGTAAGCTGCAAGTGTGCCGAGAAAGATACTCAGAAAAGTTGAACCGAAACCGATGATCACCGAGTTAAGAAAACGCTCACCGAATTTCGACGGTCCGACGATAACCATATCGTACTGACGCACAATCTCATCTGCCCAGTTTTGTGGCGGGTTGGCTGCCAGGAAATCATCTGTTTGGCGCGTGCGTGTAGTGAATAGATTGACGTAACCTTCAAGTGTTGGTTCGTAAATTACTTTGGGCGGATAACTGATGGCATCAGCGGGTGATTTAAAGCCTGTCATCACTATCCAGACCAACGGCATCATGGTAATTACGGCATAGGTAATCACCAGAAAACCCGCGAGCCACCTGGATCGGGAAGACGGCTGTGTGACTGCAAAGGCCGTCATCGCTCTTTCACCTTATTGAGTGCTTTGACATAAATAGATGCCAGGCCAAAAACAGTGACAAACAGGATTATTGCGTAGGCAGATGCGTAGCCTGTGCGCCATTTTTCAAAGGCTTCGCGTTTGAGATTGATTGACGTTAATTCAGTTGTTGATCCGGGACCACCACCGGTGAGTTGCACAACCAGGTCAAACATCTTGAAATTTTCAATGCCGCGAAACAGTACGGCCAGCATTAGAAACGGTAATACCATGGGTATGGTGATGGTAAAGAATTGCCGCACTTTGGAGGCGCGATCGATCTCGGCAGCCTCGTAGATATAATCGGGAATGGAACGTAAACCGGCAAGACATATCAGCATCACAAACGGCGTCCACATCCAGGTGTCCACTATCACGATAGACCAGGGTGCGAGATTGACGGAACCGAGCATCTCAAAACTGGATGCCTCACGGCCGGTAAAAAAACCGATTACATAATTGAACAAACCAATTTGCGGCTGGTAAAGGAATTTCCAGAAATTGCCGACAACGGCCGGGCTTAGCATCATTGGCAACACGATAACGGTTGTCCAGAATGCATTGCCTTTGAAGTTGCGATGAATTAACCAGGCAAGGGTAAATCCGATCAGTACCTGCAGCACGATTGTCCAGATCAGGAAATGTGCTGTCGCTTGCATGTTTAGCCAGATATCAGAATCTGTCAGTATGCGCTCGTAATTGCGCAGACCGATATTCTTGATCTCACGTCCGATACGATTGGCTTTGTAGTTTGTAAAGCTGAGTTTAATCGTCCAGATCAGTGGGAAAATATTGATGGCCAACAACAGAAAAATTGTTGGCGCGACAAAAATCCAGGCGATCGCCCGGTCGGAAAGTCCTCGAATTTTGCGCGCAACTCTAGGCGGCGTCGCCTTGGCAACGCCATCGAATGTCCCATTCGCCATGGGTGTGGGTATCTCTGAAAAAGTACTGAATTTGGCGGTTAATACTTGCCGCCATTCTAAGGGTGGCGAGCGCTATTAAATGCGCTCGCCACTTTGCACTGGGGTGTCAGAGTTTGCCTTCGTCTTCGAATACTTCCGTCCAGTCCTCGATTAATTTATCGAGTGCTTCTTTCGCAGTGCCTTGATCAGCTACCACGAAGTCATGGACGCGCTTTTGCATCGCAAGCAACAGTTCTGCGTAAGCGGGTTCCTGCCAGAAATCCTGCACAGCGCCCATGGCAGTCAGGAAGTCACCGGCAAAGGGCGCACTCTCTGTGAAACCCGGATCGTTAAGCACCGAATTATGCGCAGAGTAACCGCCCAGTTCCCACCATTTCGCCTGGATACCGGGCTGAGCAAACCATTTGATGTACTCAAGCGCAGCATCCTGTTTATCCGAATAGGAAACAACTGAAATACCCTGTCCACCCAAAGTTGATCCCGCCTGGTTTTGTGGTGGGTTAACAAAGAAATCGATTTTCTCGCCACCGGTGTTCGGATCAGCAAACAGACCCGGGAAGAAAGCAAACCAGTTCATGGCCATAGCAACCTGACCTGATTTGAATGCGTCCAAAGACTCACCCATATAGGCATTGGTGTATCCCGGTGGTGTCGCAGTTTGATAGAGCTGTTTGTAGAACTCCAACGCCTCGACCGCTTCTGCCGAATTAACGGCACCTTCCATATCGTATGAGCCCGGTTCGTTCTCGTATTTGAAGCCCCAGGGATAAAGAGCTGAGGTCACACCCATGGTGATACCTTCCGAGCCACGCTCTGTAAAGATGGCGGCACCGTATACTTTCTTGCCGTCTATCTCGCGCTCTTGAAAAAATTGCGCAATCTGCAGTAATTCTTTTTGCGTTTTTGGTTCGCCCAGTTCACTACCGGTAGCATCCTTATAGGCCGCCTTTATATCATCGCGCTCAAACCAGTCCTTGCGATAAAACCAGCCATTGGCATCACCCATTGCCGGCAGAGCATAAAAGTTTGGGGTGCCCTTGGGCCAGGTCGAATAGGCATAAACCGTAGCAGGTGCGAAGTCATCCATACTGATGCCTTCATCGTCAAAGAAGCTATTGAGTTTGACGTAATGTCCGTTCTCGGCACCGCCTCCAATCCATTGGCTGTCGCCGATTAATAGATCACACAGTTTGCCGCCGGAATTTAATTCGTTGAGCATACGATCAGCAAAGTTCGGCCAGGGCACAAATTCGAAGTTCATGCTGTGTCCTGATTCGGACTCAAATTCCTTCGATAATTCAACCAGTGCGTTTGCCGGGTCCCATGCTGCCCAGCACAGTGTCAGGTCGTCTGCCTGAGACATCGCTGGAAAACCAAGGGAAGCGCACAGTGCGGTTGCAAGTGCAATAGGTGTTTTCTTTTGCATAATCCATCTCCAAGTTTGGACTGCTTCTGAGCCCTCCATCTCATGCTAAATGAGGGGCGTACATCAAGTCAATCTGCTAAAAATTGGCATGAATTGTCAGAGGAATTTAACTAGTGTCCGCAAGTGACTGATTGCCAAAACAGTCTAAATAGCTGAATAGGCAAATTGCCGATAAGGGCTTACTGCGGTAAACTCTCGCCCGTCGGAGAAATCCGATCAGGCAAAGCTGTGGTGGGCGTAGCTCAGTTGGTAGAGCGCAGGATTGTGATTCCTGTGGTCGTGGGTTCGAGCCCCATCGTCCACCCCAATTTGCATTGCCGGTAGCGACTGTTTGTGTCGAGCTCATGTCAACAAATGGCCACGTGCTAAACACACAATCTCAGATCACCCCCTGGTAAATCACCTCATCAACGATTACCCCCAATTTGCCGGGGGAGCTCTGTATAGCGTGAAAGTGACCATAAAGGAGCCTCCGGAGCCTGACAGATGCGCCGAATTCCCCCTTTGTGAGCATACTGTGATTCCCCGTATCCGCCAGCACTGATATAATTTGCGATTGGTTGCGAAAGTGGCGGAATTGGTAGACGCGCTGGTTTTAGGTACCAGTGTCGTAAGACGTGAGAGTTCGAGTCTCTCCTTTCGCACCACTTTTCCTGATTTACAGATCGCCAAAGCATTCAGATCTCAGCGTGAGCAGCTGTTTTTGTCAGCTTTTTTGTTGTCGTTTTGGCTTTTTACAGTGCGCTGTTCTCTCTGGTGGGCTTGTCTCTTGTCCTACCTGACAGATGTCACCTGCCACCTGATAAGCCGATCTGGCGTTTGTAAGTAGGAAAATTGTGAATAAGTGAAGACGACTGCAGCTGCGGAAAGTCAGCGAGTCTTTTTTGTCAGTTAATTAATACAGTGCCGGCTCTGGTCCGCGCAGCTGATTTACAGGTAAGTCGATGCAAGTATCAGTAGAAACCACTAGTGGTCTGGAAAGGAAAATGACGGTCGAGGTTCCTGCCGAGGAGATATCCTCTGCAATGAAGGAGCGTATGCAATCGATTGGCAAAACCGCTCGTATTAAAGGGTTTCGTCCAGGCAAGATCCCGCTCAAAGTACTCCAGAAACGCTATGGACCGCAGGTTCGCATGGAGGTTATCGGTGATCTGGTCAATTCCAGCTACCAGGAAGCGGTAACCCAGGAAAACCTGCGCCCCGCTGGCAATCCCCAAATCGAACCTGTCGGCGATATGGCTGATATGCAAGACAAACAGGCAGATGTGGATTTTACCTACACTGCCACCTTCGAGGTCTATCCGGAATTTGAACCACGCTACGATGACTCCATCAGCGTAGAGAAATCACAGGTTGATATTGAAGAGTCGGATATCGACGACATGCTTGATAACCTGCTGAAACAACGAACCGAGTATGAAGCGGTACAGCGCAAAGCTGAAAACGATGATCAGATTATTATCGATTTCGTCGGCAGTCTGGACGGCGAGGAGTTCGATGGTGGCAAGGCGGAAAAAGCACCGCTAGTGCTGGGTTCAGGCGCCATGATCCCGGGCTTTGAAGATCAATTGACCGGCGTCACCGCTGGCGAAGAAAAAAACATCGACGTGGATTTCCCCGAGGATTATCACTCTGAGCAATTGGCTGGAAAGACGGCCAGCTTCAGCATTAAAGTGCATGAAGTGAAAGAAGCTGTCATCCCGGAGCCAAATGAGGAACTGATCAAGAGCTTTGGTATTGAAGACGGCACGATTGAAAGCCTGCGCGCTGATATCCAGAAAAATATGGAAAGAGAGTTAGAGCAACGACTTGAAGCGAAGGTTAAACAGCAGGTGATGGACGGGCTTCTGGAAATCAACGAAATTGATGTACCCGTTGCTCTGCGTCAGCAGGAAATCGAGCGTTTACGCGAGCAAACTGCGCAACAAATGCCCGAAGGGGCTGACGTCAACCATCTTGCTGACGAGCTGTTTAGCTCTGAGGCAGATAAACGGGTACGTTTGGGGCTCGTAATTGGCGAGATTGTGCGTCGTGACGGAATTCGTGCCGATTCGGCCGATGTTCGCAAGGAAGTTGAACGAATGGCTGCAACATATCAGGAACCTCAGCACGTCATTGACTACTATTATAACAACGCGGAGCTTTTACAGAATGTAGAAGGCATGGTTCTGGAAAGAGCTGTTACGGAACGGGTGATGGCGGCCGCTACAGTATCTGAAAGTCGCGCGACTTTTAAGGAAATAATGCACCCGGAACAGTCAGCCGATGCTGATGTCGAAGAGGAGGGCAAAGACTGACGCTCCGACCTCGATACGTGACCGGTAAGTGTATTAGATCTATTTTTGCTGGCGCGATATTCAAAATTCGACAGGTATCTACGGTACGGCGCTTGCCGATTACTTAATTCGAGGAGAGTTGATCCAAATGGATCCAAAACAGTTTGACCCTAGAATGATCAGTGTCGTTGAAGACACGCCACGTGGCTCAATGTCCTACGACATCTATTCACGCCTGCATAAAGAGCGCGTGATATTTTTGGTCGGTCAGGTCGAAGACTACATGTCCAACATGTTGGTTGCGCAGCTCCTGTACCTTGAGTCAGATAACCCGGACAAAGACATATCGCTTTATATTAATTCGCCCGGCGGTTCAGTTACCGCGGGCATGGCGATATACGACACAATGCAGTTTATCAAGCCAGATGTCAGTACCCTTTGTATCGGCCAGGCCGCCAGCATGGGGGCATTTTTGCTGGCAGGTGGGGCGGCAGGCAAACGTTACACTTTGCCACATTCACGAATGATGATTCATCAGCCGCTGGGTGGATTTCAGGGTCAGGCTAGCGATTTTGATATTCATGCCAAGGAAATCCTGTCTATTCGTGATCGGCTCAACGGTTTGCTGGCTCATCACACTGGCCAGGATTTGGAAAAAGTAGCTGCAGATACTGATCGGGATAATTTTATGACCGCTGATGATGCAGTATCCTATGGATTGGTAGACAGAATTGTTAGCAGTCGAAGTGGAGAACTGGACAAAGCCTAGGTATTTTTGGCTCAGTCATGGACCTGATCAGCCGCTAGATAAGTACTGATTGGGGCGAGGTGGCGTTAAATGGTGAAGTATTTTGATGTGATTTGGCGCCTGATTGGGATTGTTGTTTTGAGCCATCTGTTTACATTTGGCTCAAAATGTAAAAGTAGCGTCAGAAATACAGCACGAATCTGCTACAAAGTAATATCGCAAACTTGAAAAGGCGTCGGAAAAGCGGCATGGTGACCGTGGCAAAGCACAAGACAAGCTCATGAGTGACGAAGACGACAAGAAAGAAGACGGTAAACTGCTGTACTGCTCATTTTGTGGTAAGAGCCAGCACGAAGTCCGCAAACTAATCGCCGGTCCGCAGGTATTTATCTGCGATGAATGCGTTGATTTATGCAACGACATCATCACCGAAGAAATGCAGGAACAATCGGCGAGTGACGATAGTCAATTGCCGCGCCCGCACGAGATCAATGAGCTGCTTGATCAATATGTCATCGGTCAGGAACACGCCAAGAAGATTCTCTCGGTTGCCGTATACAATCACTATAAGCGTCTTGAATACCAGGACAAAAAAGGTGATGTCGAGCTTTCAAAAAGTAACATCCTTTTGATCGGACCTACCGGTTCCGGTAAAACGCTACTTGCTGAAACTCTGGCGCGTACGCTTAACGTACCGTTTACCATCGCTGATGCCACAACTCTGACAGAAGCGGGGTACGTTGGTGAAGATGTTGAAAACATCATTCAGAAGTTGCTGCAAAAGTGTGATTATGATGTCGAAAAAGCGCAAACAGGCATTGTCTACATCGATGAGATAGACAAGATCTCTCGTAAATCGGACAACCCATCAATCACTCGTGATGTTTCTGGTGAGGGCGTGCAACAGGCACTCCTTAAGCTAATCGAAGGAACTGTCGCATCAGTTCCTCCTCAGGGTGGTCGTAAACATCCGCAACAGGAATTTCTGCAGGTAGACACATCAAATATCCTGTTTATCTGTGGCGGGGCATTCGCCGGACTTGAAAAAATTATTCTCGATCGCTCTGCCAAGGGTGGAATTGGCTTTGCAGCCGAGGTGAAATCCAAAGACGACGCCAAGAATATCGGCCAGATGTTGACTGATACCGAGGCCCAGGACTTAATCCAGTTTGGACTTATCCCGGAATTCGTGGGTCGTTTGCCTGTAGTGGCGACACTTGAAGAACTCGACGAAGATTCGCTGGTTCGTATCCTTGTTGAACCCAAGAATGCAATCACCAAGCAATACGAAAAGTTGCTGTCGATGGAAGAGGTGGAAATCGAATTCCGCAAGGACTCACTACATGCCGTTGCTCAACGTTCGCTGGAACGTAAAACCGGGGCCCGTGGCTTACGCACTATTCTCGAGAATGTCCTTCTGGAGACGATGTACGAACTGCCGCGTCTCGAGAACGTCAAGAAAGTCATTGTCGATGCTGCCGTCGTCAAAGGTGAGTCCAAACCTTATCTGTTGCTCGAAGGGCAGGAAAAAGTCATGGACGAAGAGAAATACAAAAAAGCTGCGTCTGACGACTGACTGTCGCAGACCAACGGCAAACCCATGCTTTGTGCGTATTAACACACGTGCAAAGCGCTTCATATACGTAACAACAGTAACAACGCAACTGTAAATAGCACGGTTGCGAAATTCCAGGATCGCTACAAAAACATCACAAGTGCACAACTGCACAACTGCTCTGTCAACTGGCAACTAGTGGGCAGTGGGCTGGCAGCATTATCAGATCGATCTTTTTTTTAAATTGCGCCTTCCAATAGAATCTTTTCCTCACGCAGGTACCGCAGTGTTTTAGCTTGACTGCTACACTCTGCATATAGCCATCATTTTTAGTTTTACTGGCGCAGTAATGCCTGGTCTGATTAGTCGCCTTTGATATTTCGATTTTCTCGCACTGATGCGGGTTGTAGTTGCAGAATCTCTCTGGGTGCGCTGTCGCATCCCTGTATTAACAAATTCTTCTCAGGTGTTTGTTTTTAATCTACATACGACAGTTTTGCGTAGTGTATCTGTGCTGATATGCGACTGAATCTGTCTGACAGATGTTGCCAACCTTGAATTTTGCTGCGCAGTCACCATCTTGTCGTGTATCCTTTTAATAAGTGCTTGCGTTGGTGAGCCCAGCTACCCGGGGAATTCGTGGGAAAGACAGACGACAAAAAATCAATCGATGAGTCAGACGATAGCGCTGTAGATGAGACGGCTGCGGAACAGAAATCGGCTGCTTCAGATTCTGATGCACCTGTCATCAGCGATCGTGCATCGGATGACCCCCTGCGATCAGGCGATGGAGAAGTCAGCCGTATGCCAGCATTGCCGTTGCGTGATGTTGTTGTATACCCCTACATGGTGATACCGCTTTTTGTCGGTCGTAAGAAATCCATCCAGTCACTAGACGCCGCCATGTCGCGTGACAAAAAAATCATGTTGGCAGCTCAAAAAAGTGCTGATATCGATGATCCAGCGGAAGACGATATACATCGTGTCGGCACAGTCGCAACGATCCTGCAACTACTCAAATTGCCCGATGGCACCATCAAGGTTCTGGTTGAAGGTAGCGAGCGTGCACTGATCCAGCAGGTTGACGAGAACGATGGCTTTTTCAGCGTCGACTACCTGATTCCAGAGCAGGAACAGGAACGACCTGATCCCAGAGAAATGGAAGTGCTTTCACGCAAGGTTACTAATATGTTTGACCAGTACGTCAAACTCAATAAAAAGGTACCTTCTGAAATTCTGACATCCTTGTCAGGCATCGACGATCCGGATCGACTGGCAGATACGATCGCCGCTCACATGTCTTTGCGCCTGAATGAGAAGCAAACAATTCTCGAGCTGTTCAATGCCGATGAGCGTATTGAACATTTGCTCAACATCATGGAATCCGAACTTGATCTGTTGCAGGTAGAGAAGCGCATACGCGGCAGAGTCAAGCAGCAAATGGAAAAAAGCCAGCGTGAGTACTATCTGAATGAACAGATGAAGGCCATTCAGAAAGAGCTTGGAGAGATGGATGACGTTCCAAATGAGCTTGAAGGTCTGGCAAAGAAGATTGAGAAGCGCGGCTTGTCGAAAGAGGCACACAAAAAAGCCACCGCTGAATTAAACAAACTGAAGATGATGTCGCCGATGTCTGCTGAAGCGACAGTTGTACGCAATTACATAGATACCATTGTTGGTCTGCCATGGAAAAAGAAATCCAAGCTAAAGGTGTCTCTGGCTCAAGCGCAAGACATACTTGAGAAAGATCATTACGGCCTTGAGAAGGTCAAGGAACGCATCATTGAGCATTTGGCTGTGCAGTATCGAGCCAAGAATACAAAAAGCCCGATTTTGTGTCTCGTGGGGCCGCCCGGAGTTGGTAAAACATCGCTGGGTAAATCAATAGCGAAAGCAACCGGGCGCAAATTCAGTCGTATCGCACTGGGTGGTGTCAGAGACGAGGCGGAGATCAGAGGTCATCGCAGAACTTATATCGGTTCGATGCCCGGTAAAATTGTACAAAACCTGACTAAAGTCGGGCGACGCAATCCGTTAATTCTACTCGACGAAATTGACAAGATGTCGATGGATTTTCGTGGTGATCCCTCCTCAGCGTTGCTGGAAGTGTTGGACCCTGAGCAGAACCATACGTTTACTGATCACTACTTGGAAGTTGAGTACGACTTATCGGACGTGTTGTTTGTTGCTACGGCCAACACCATGAATATACCTGAACCGTTGCTCGACAGAATGGAAGTGATACGAATTCCGGGTTACACGGAATTTGAAAAGCTGAACATAGCCAAACGTTATCTGATGCCACGAAAAAGAAAGGATAACGGTGTTCGCAAGAAGGAAATGGATGTCTCTGATGAAACTTTGCTGGAAGTAATACGTAGTTACACTCGTGAAGCCGGTGTAAGAAACCTCGAACGAGAGATAGCTAAAATATGTCGCAAGGTTGTTACTGAAAATTCGTTGCAGGTGTTACGTGAATTGGAAGAGAGCAACAGCACATCAAAAGATGATGGTGCTAACGCTGATGCACCGAATACCACTGACAGTGACATAATCAGTGAAGCTGCTGCGTCGACTGAATCCTCCAGGCAGCAAGATTCAACTGCAACACAAAAACCTGAACCCATATTGATTACGCCGGAAGTTATTGATCGATACCTGGGCGTTAAGAAATTCAAACACGGTCAGGCTGATCAACAGGATCGTGTTGGCCAGGTTACCGGTCTTGCCTGGACCTCCGTCGGTGGGGAATTGCTTACGATAGAAGCTGCATTGGTTCCGGGTAAAGGCAAGCTCAGTTACACAGGGCAGCTTGGGGACGTCATGCAGGAATCTATAAAGGCTGCTATGACTGTGGTCAGAAGTCGCGCTAGCTCATTGGGCATTAGCGACGACTTTCACGAAAAGCTCGATATCCATGTGCATGTACCAGAGGGTGCTACACCTAAAGATGGACCCAGCGCTGGCGTAGGTATGTGCACCGCTTTGGTCTCTGTCCTGACGGATGTCAAAGTTAGCTCAACCGTTGCGATGACGGGTGAAATCACCTTACGGGGTGAGGTGCTGCCCATCGGTGGCCTTAAGGAAAAGATGCTTGCAGCTCAGCGTGGCGGAATAAAAACCGTGGTGATACCCGAAGAAAATCGTAAGGATCTGGCAGAGATTCCTGATGAGATTAAAGACGGTCTAACAATTACACCGGTTCGCTGGATTGATGAGGTACTCGATATCGCGTTATCCCAAAGTCCATCAGGCTCTCAGTCTGATGAAAAATCTGACTTGGCACCTGGGGTAACCGGATCTGAAGAGAAGGAAGAAGAGAAAAATGAATCGTTCAGGCATCACTGATACTTTTTTGTAATGTAACAGTGGAGTTTTTAGGTTTGATCACGAACTTTTTTAGTTGTTTGCAAGTTTGTAAGAACTAACTCTGAGTGTAAGTTTGTCAGAGGATCAAGCAAAAAATCAGTGTTGAAAACGCATTTTTAATCAAATCACGGCATTTTTAGCTTTTTTAACGCTGATTTTTCGTATTTTTTCACATGGGCAGTGCTAAATCGTTATACAGTTGCTACCCTTGGTGTTCCTGACATCCTTGATGAACGAACAAACAATCTATTTGACTGGGCAGTGCATGGCCGGGTAGTTAAATGCAATGAGCATTTATGCAATGGGCATTTCAATTTTGCACGCGATGCTTCATAGTCGAATACAAGAATTCACGCAATAACCCTTCCCTGAAAAAGTATGCACTAATTGCATGTTATTTGATGGGTAAAAAAGAGGATCAAGAAATGAAGAAAGCAGAGTTTGTGGATGCAGTCGCCGAGAAGGGCGGTATGCAGAAATCTGACGCAGCAGCAGCAGTTGATGCAGTACTCGATACCATCACTGACGCCTTGAAGGCTGGAGATCAGATCACCTTGGTTGGATTCGGCACTTTTCTGGTTCGAAGGAGAGAAGCGCGTGCAGGACGTAATCCCAGAA
Organism: uncultured Granulosicoccaceae bacterium; assembly: GCA_964411665.1. Taxonomy (GTDB): domain Bacteria; phylum Pseudomonadota; class Gammaproteobacteria; order Granulosicoccales; family Granulosicoccaceae; genus CALFCE01. Next base: position 23,149 of record CAYPMR010000028.1, read on the forward strand.
CCGGTGATGCCATCGAGATACCAGCATCCAATATGCCCAGTTTCAAAGCTGGTAAAGCGCTTAAGGAATCTGTAAACTGATCGGCTTGCAGTGATCGGGTGCTTAGCTCAGCTGGTAGAGCATCGCCCTTACAAGGCGAGGGTCGGCGGTTCGATCCCGTCAGCACCCACCATAGAAGTATTTGGGTATCGATCGGCAACGGACACTCAATAGGTATCGCAGGTGACTTGATCCTGCGTTACTGTTAAATGTCCGTTTTTAATTTCCACAAGCTTGGTTAAAAAAGCGGTCGCAATAGCGGTCGGTTACAAAAGCGGCCAGAAAAGGGTTCGCAAAAGCAGCTATAAATGCGTAGGCGGTATGGCAAGGGTCACATAAGTCTGTTTTCAGGCAAAATGGGATTGAAAAAGCCATTGCGAAATCCATCGTATACGCTATAAGTTGTGGCTAGTTTAAAACTGGAGCGGTAGTTCAGTTGGTTAGAATACCGGCCTGTCACGCCGGGGGTCGCGGGTTCGAGTCCCGTCCGCTCCGCCAACTTTCAAAATCTGTTTAAAGCTATCTGTTTAAAGCTGATGCTGTAAAGCAGCCGGTTTTATGCACGATTGACAAAAAAGTCGGCGCGATAGTAGCCAAAACCGCAACAAAATAGTCGCAATTCATACCCAGATACCAACCTCGGATCGATTCCTGTTTCTAACCAGGCCTTGGTGGCAGGGTCTTATGTCGAAGCGCCATCAAACACCGTGATCCGAGTGACCACTGCGGCCACGTCTGCTACCATCTTGTTGTATAAGACGCTAAATGTCGGTTGCGTCAGCCTGTGTTCCTGTGAAGGCAAAAAATTCCTGTTAACCGGCAATAGATATCTACCGCGAATCGTTTCATTCCCATGCTGCTAGATCTGCGTGAAACCGTAAGAAACTCCAAACCGATCAAATACACCTTGATCACCGTTATCTGTATACCGTTTGTGTTATTCGGTATTGGCTCGTATTTCAGTGCTGGCGGGCCCGGATTTGCGGCCAAGGTCGATGGCACCGAAATCTCGGCGCAGGAATTTGAAAACGCCTATAGCCAGCAAAGACGACGTCTGGCACAAATGTTTGGTGGGCAAATTCCTGAGGGCTTCGGCGACGAATTGGCCTTGCGTCAACAGGCGCTGGATGGTTTGGTCCGTGAGCAGGTCGTCAGAAATGTAGTTGCTGAGAATAATTTTACCGTCAGTGATCGAACACTGGCTCAAACCATCCAGAGTATTCCTGAATTCCAGAATGCTGAAGGCCAGTTCGATAAGCAACGGTATTTGGCGCAGTTAACAGCTTCACACTCTAGCGTTGATAGCTTTGAAAACAGTTATCGCCAGAATGCTGCGATCGGTCAGTTTCAGAGTGGGATCGTACAAACGTCATTTTCGCTGCCATCCGAGCGCGAACAGATCGAAAGTCTTACCAGGCAGCTCAGACACGTCGACACGATCCGTTTCCCTATTGAGGAAACACGGGAATCGATTGAAGTAGAGGATGCAGAAGTACAAACCTATTTTGATGAGAATGCCGATAATTTCAAATTTCCGGAACGGGTAAAAATAAAATACATACGTCTGAACACAGACTTGCTTGCAGCGGCGATTGAAGTAACTGACGAAGAAGCACAGGAATACTTTGATGCCAATAAAGGGAATTACCTGACAGCCGAGGAACGCAAGGCGTCTCACATTTTGTTGTCAATGGATGAAGATGCCGACGACAGCGAGGTGGATGAGAAAACGGAATTATTAAATAATTTTCGCTCACGTATCGAAGCAGGTGAATCATTCGAGGACCTGGCCAAAGAGCATTCGGAAGATCCAGGATCGGCAACTCTGGGTGGTTCACTTGGCCAGATTGCGCCGGGTGTGATGGTGCCGGCTTTTGAATCCGCTGTGTTCTCCTTGCAGGCTGAGGGAGATCTGAGCGAACCGATTCGTACACAGTTCGGACTGCATTTGATAAAACTCGATGAAATTCTGCCTGAAAAAGGTGAAACATTCGAGCAGGCAAAATCAAAAGTGGTAACGGAAATCACCCGCTCACAGGCGCAAAATGAATTCCTCGACCTGCAGGAAATTCTTGAGCAGGAAGCGTTTGATAACCCGGAGTCGCTTGATGTTGCTGCCGAGTCCACTGGACTCGATGTTGTCGAGACAGACTGGTTTGATGGTGGTAGTGAGACGCCTTTCGACCTTAGTAATCCGGCGATTCTTTCGACCGCCTTGTCTGAGGACGTTAAAGATAATGGCAACAACTCCGAGCCGCTGCAATTGGGACAGGATGACTTAATGGTGCTGCGCACAGAACAATATGAGGGACCCAGGCTCAAATCCATCGATGATGTACGCGATGAGGTGACAGATATTCTCGAAAATGAAAAAGCGGGCGCGATCCTCGATGAATCGCTCGAAAAAGCCCGAACCTTATTCGACGAGGGTTCCGCACTGCCAGATATTGCCGAGAAAACCGGCGGTTCCCTGTCAACAGACCTGGCTCTTGGGCGTCAGTCCAATGACTTGGATATTTCTGTCGTCGGACAGGTATTCGAACTGCCCAAACCGGCAGAGGGTGCATCGGTAGTTCGCGAATACACGCTTGATAGCGGTGACCGTGTATTGCTCGCCTTTCGAAAAGTGTCAGTGGAGGAAGCTGATGCGGCCGCATCAGAAGCTGCCGGAGGGCATAGTGGCGCTGACAACAGCTCCTCTAACCCGGTGCTTGGAAATGCCGAGTTCGGTGCGTTGATTCAAGCATTACAAAGCAAGAGCGAGATCGAAACCAATGATGCTGTTATCTCGGGTGAAGCGGCTTACGGTGGGTATGGCGGGAATTACTGAGACAGTTTACTCGTCATTCCTGCGTACGTTTAGCGCGTCACCCACCCCAATTTGTCGTCATTCCCGCGAAGGCGGGAATCCACTTCATTCACATACAAAACGTCAGTTTCAGGTCCCCGCCTGCGCAAATGGGATGACGTTACGTCCTTTGGGATGACAGCAGGTGTTGTGGTTGGATAACGTATTTACAAACCATCCGGCATCGATACCACGTTAAATCCGCCATCGACGTAAATTACCTGACCGGTAATGCCGGATGACAGTGGCGAACCCAGAAATGCTGCGGTATTGCCAACCTGATCGAGTGTAATGTTTTCGCGCAGTGGTGAGGCGGCTGCGACATGCCCCAACAGCTTTTTGAAATCACCAATGCCAGCTGCGGCAAGTGTTTTAATCGGTCCGGCAGAGATGGCATTAACTCGCACTCCCTGTGGCCCCAGTGCATTGGCCATGAATCGCGTATTGGCCTCCAGGCTGGCTTTGGCAAGACCCATCACGTTGTAGTTCGGCATGGCGCGAACCGCTCCCAGATAAGTCAGTGTCAGCAAGGATGCACCGCTTGCCAGCATCGGCCGGGCAGCCTTGGCAAGTGCTGAGAAACTGTACGAGCTGATTTCGTGAGCAGTGTTAAAGCCATCGCGTGTTACCGCTTCCAGATAATCCCCGTCGAGTTGCTCTCGCGGTGCGAAGGCTACCGCGTGTACCAGACAGTCCAGAGAATCCCATTTTTCTTTCAGCGATGTAAATACCTGGTCGATCTCGTCATCACTCGCCACATCGCAAGGGACAACCAGATCCGAGTCGAGTGATGCTGCCAGATCGATGACACGATCCTTAAGTCGATCATTCTGATAAGTGAACGCCAGCTGCGCACCCTCTCGATGCATTGCCTCGGCAATGCCCCAGGCAATAGAGCGTTTGCTGGCAACACCGACAATCAAGGCACGCTTGCCTTCCATCATACCCATAGGTTTTTCTCCGGCTGTTCTGTTAGATGTTCAGGATTTGCGGCGCAAAGGATTACAGCAGCATGCGCTCTAGAATATTCTCGTAGGTGGCAGACATCAAGCCCAACTCCGAGATGCTGACCTGTTCGTCTATTTGATGAATAGTGGCATTGCAGGGTCCCAGCTCGATTAGTTGCGAACCGGTGGGTGCGATGAATCGGCCATCTGATGTGCCACCGCCAGTATTCAGTTGAGCGGTGTTGCCGCATATGTCTGCAACTGCAAGTGTTGCCGCTTCGGTTAGCTCTCCCGGTTTGGTTAGAAAGGGATCGCCCGAGACCCGCCAGTCGAGAGTGTAATCGGTGTTTACGGTGAGGCCATTTTGCGAAAGCAAAGATTCGGTGATGGTAATAATGTCGTCGGCGGTCAGCTCGGTGCTGTGTCGCAGATTGAAACTGATCTGCATGGCTGATGGAATAACGTTGGTTGCGCCAGTGCCGGCATGGATGTTGGAAATCTGAAAACTCGTGGCCGGAAAGAAATCGTTACCCTTATCCCAGGTATGTGTTGTTAGTGCCTGCATCGCGGCAACACCTTTGTGTACCGGGTTGTCAGCCAGATGAGGGTAGGCAACATGACCCTGAATACCATGAATGGTTAGTTGTCCGCCGACAGAGCCGCGTCTGCCATTGCGGATGATGTCGCCCGGTAACTCTGTGGAGCTCGGCTCTGCCAGCAAACACCAGTCGATGGTTTCACCGCGTTGAAGCAGTGTATCGACTACTTTGGCAGTGCCATCAACTGCCGGGCCTTCCTCATCGCTTGTGATAAGAAAGCCAATCGAGCCTCTATGATTAGCGTGCTTTGCACAAAAGCGCTCAGCTGCGGTTATTAAAGCGGCTACGCCGCCTTTCATGTCTGCTGCTCCTCGACCGTACAGAATGTCCCCGTCAATCACAGCATCAAAGGGTGGGTATTTCCATTGGGTCTCGTCACCAGTGGGCACCACATCCGTATGTCCCGCAAGAACAAAAAGTGGCCCTTGATCGCCTTTTCTTGCCCACAGATTCTCTACCTCGCCAAAAGGCATGGATTCGATCTTAAAACCAAGCGCTGCGAGTCGTTCAGCTATAAGTGCCTGACAGCCATGGTCAGCCGGTGTTATAGAGGGTCGCTTGATAAGTGCCTGGCATAGCTCGGCTGTAGACTGAGCTATTTGTTCGAGCAGGGCGGGTTCAGGTTTGGGCATAATGATAAAGGTTGTCCGGTTGTTCAGGGTTGTAATACTGCCAGCAAACGTTCGCGCAACTGATCCAGAAATTCTTCATTTTTAAGTGCTTCGCCATTCTTGTCTGAGACAAAAAACATATCCTCGATACGCTCACCGAGGGTGACAATTCGAGCATCGTGAATTTGTAGGCCCGTGTCGCTGAATACCTTTGTTATCGCTGACAGCAGACCTGGTCTGTCCATAGCATCAATATAAACCGAACTCTGATCCGAATTCTCGATTGCATTAAATTCCACCAATGGTTTGATATCAAAGTGACGCATGATTCGGGGTGGTCTTGCAAAGCCGGATGTGGGTTTGCTATCAGGGTCTGACAAGGCCTGTAACAGGGTGGTTCTGATACGTTCGACGCGACTGGATTCGCGAATAATTTTGCCGGCGTCATCAAGCACAAAAAAAGTGTCCAGCGCATAACCTGATGAGGTGGTTGTTATAACCGCTGACTGGATGTCGAGATTCAAATTGCCAAGTACGGCCGTCACCGTTGCGATCAGGTTGTCATGGTCCGGCATGTATATAAACACTTCAGTTGATCCACGCCTGATTGCAGTGCGCAGTGAGATCAGTGGCTGAGCACTGTTATCATGGGCCAGTATTGTGGTGGTGTGTCTTGCTATCTCGACGGGCTGATAGCGCAGGTAATAGGAATCGCCCAATTGATCCCACAGTGAATGCACTTGCGATGGTGGAAACTCTGAGCTCGATAGTTCAAGCAGCGCTTCTTTTTTCTTTTGCTCCAGTACCTCATCCTTGTCCAGCGGATTATCCAGACCACGCAGTAGACGTCTTCGTGTTGACTCATACAGATCGCGAAGCAGATTTTGTTTAAACGAATTCCAAAGTTCAGGATTGGTTGCGCGTATATCGGATACTGTAAGCAGATACAGATGATTGAGGTGTTTCATCGAGCTGACTAATTCTGCGAATTCGCGTATAACCTCAACATCTGAAATGTCTTTGCGTTGTGCAGTTGTCGACATCAGTAAGTGGTGTCGCACCACCCATGCTACCAACCCGGTATCGGCTTTGCCCAGGCCGTGAAAATCGCAAAATTCTTCAGCATCGATCGCACCGAGTTCTGAATGATCACCACCGCGACCTTTAGCGATGTCGTGGAACAAGCCAACAAGATACAACAGTTCAGGCTTCTCAATGGACGACATGATGTCTGAGCAGTGCGGCATTTCGTCTGAGAATTCTGGCAGTGCAAAGCGGCGCAGATTTCGAATGACGCGTGTTGTATGTTCATCCACCGTATAGATATGGAACAGATCGTACTGCATACGCCCGACGATACGGTCAAAAGCCGGCAGATAAGCTGCCAGTACACCGTAGTGGGTCATCATACGAATCTTGCGAGTGAGCTTGGCCGGTTGACGAAATATTTGCAGGAAAAGATCACGCACCTGCATATCACCGCGGAAACTGTCGTCAATCAAATCCAGATGCGCACCGATAAGTCTGACCGTATTAGAGCGGATTTTGTCGGCATCGGGCGTCTCGCCGTATATCAGAAATATTTCAAGGAGTGCTGGCGGGTAGTTGATAAAAACGCGATCGTGTTTGACCTCAAGAAATCCATTACGTAGCTGGAAACGGGAGTTGATCTCAGTTGGTTTTGTGCTGGCGGTTACACCCGAGATTACACCGCCAATACCTTGCAAGATGATTTCATTAAGGCTTTGCAGGCGCATGGCGTTGCGATAGAAGCGTTGCATCAATTGCTCGATACAACGGTTATTGGTGTCGTCTGTAAAACCCCATGCATGAGCCAGGTCACGCTGAAAATCAAACAGCAATCTGTCCTCACGTTTGCCTGCGAAGTGATGTAGCAGGTAGCGAATTCGCCACAGTGTGTCCAGTCCATGCAAGAGCGTATTGAATTCGGCTTTCGTGAGAATGTTCTCGGTTACCAATTCTTCGAACTCAGTCGTACCAAACTGGCGTTGGCAGATCCAGTGGACTGTTTGAATATCCCGAAGTCCACCGTTGCTTTCTTTCAGATTCGGTTCAAGTCGATACGCATTGGAATGAAATTTCTCGCGTCGCCCACGTTGCTCTTCCATTTTAGCGTGAAAGAATTCCTCTGCAGGCCACATCCGATTTGGCGCGATAACTTCTTGTAGTTCATTGAATAAGGAATCTGAGCCTGTCAGTAAGCGTGATTCCATTAAATTGGTAATGATGCTCAGGTCAGCGCGTGCGACTTCTTGTGCCTGCTTCACCGTTCTGACGGTATTGCCAATATCAAAACCGATGTCCCACAGTCGGGTAATGAACTCGCTGATCTTTTCGGCCAACTCCGGGCTTGGCGATTGGGTGACCAGGACGGAAATGTCTATATCGGAATAAGGGTGCAACTCCATCCGGCCGTAACCTCCCACAGCGATCAAGGCCATGTCGCTGGTATCATTTGTTGAAAAAACCGTGTTCCACCATTCGAGCAAAATAGTGTCAGTTAGCACGGTCTGCATTCTGATCAGTGCAGCGGAGCTGTCTCCTTCGTTGTAGCAGTTGTAGATGTCCTCTCGTCCCTGTTGCAAGACAGACTTGCAGATGGCAAGCGAGCATTTGTTTTCGCGTAAGGTGGCGATCTTTGCATCTATGCCGATTTTGCTACCGGCTCGATTGAGATCGATTTGAGACATGCCTTGTCTAAGGTTGCCGCTGGATACAAGAAATTTATCTTGCTGGCTTAACGGGGTATCTATATGTGATGCGGCGCGACGATCACCGGTTGAGTTCATTGCAAATACCGATTAGCGTTTGTCAGAGAATCCGATCAAAGTGATCGGTTCTCTGGCAAGGTGAGCAGGGCATAACCGTCATCGGTAACCAGTACCGTGTGCTCCCATTGCGCCGAGAGGCTGCGATCTTTGGTGATGACGGTCCAGTCGTCTCCCAGTAGTTTGGTGTGTCGTTTGCCCTGATTGATCATGGGTTCGATAGTGAAGGTCATGCCACTTTCCAGTGCCATGCCTTTTCCCGGTTGACCGTAGTGAAGAATTTGTGGTTCTTCGTGGAAGCTGCTGCCGATGCCATGTCCACAGTATTCTCGCACCACCGAATAATGTGCAGCTTCTGCATGTGTCTGGATTGCGTGGCCGATATCACCAAGGGTCGTCCCGGGTTTCACCACTTCTATGCCACGAACCAGGCATTCGTAAGCCACATCACATAGTCGCTGTGCATTAGCGCTGGGTTTGCCGACGAAATACATGCGACTGGTGTCGCCAAAATAGCCATCCTTGATAACAGTCACATCAATATTGATGATATCGCCGTTTTTCAGTCGCTTGTCATTGGGTATGCCGTGACAGATGGTGTGGTTGACTGATGTACAGATGGATTTGGGAAAACCCTTGTAGTTGAGCGGTGCCGGAATAGCCTGTTGCACGTCGACGATGTGCTGATGGCAAATCTGATTTAGCTCTTCGGTCGTCACGCCGGGTTTGACGTGCTCTTCGATCAGATCCAGAACCTCGGCAGCCAGCAGGCCGGCTATCCGCATTTTTTCGATTTCCTGAGGGGTTTTTATGGCGGCTGACATTGGTATTATCGGAAACGCGACGTTGACGGGTTTGAAGAAATCCGCGATGTGCTGGTCGACAGGTTGTTGGTTTGTGGATCATTAGACATCCGTTGGCCATTTTGACAGATTGCGCGGAGATTTTCTTGCCGAGCTGCCCTTGACCCTGAAGCTGACTCTTTAAAGGACTTTCGCGTTTATCCGGTAGCTAGCTCCGCAGGCGAGCTGGATGACTAATCTCATTTTGAACCAAGTTCGGAACGCGTCAAAATGTTATTCATGTGTTAGACTTGTGGGTTGACCGCGTCTGAGAACTAAAAACCTTCTCGGCGGCCCTTTTTGTGTCCTGTGCAACTTTAGGTCACCCCGAGGGGCTGAGCGGTAATCCTCGCATTTGTCAGGCGATTCTCCTGATTCCTGGAATCCAGGGTCCTGTTTTTTACACAGGGTCCTGAATATCGGATTTATCGGATTGGGAAGCGTGAATGGAGGTTGACTGGGTGCTCGCTGGACGGTTTTAGGTTGTCCATGGGTCAGCAACTTTCGACAAATGTATGCATAAACCCAGAATAAAGGTATAGATATGTCAAAGGTTACTATGCGCCAGATGCTAGAAGCTGGTGTTCACTTCGGGCACCAGACTAGATACTGGTCGCCAAAAATGGCTCCCTACATCTACGGTGAGCGCAACAACATCCATATATTCAATCTTGAGAAAAGCCTGCCTGCTCTTGAAGATGCGAATAATTTTTTAGGCAAGGTTGCCTCCCGCAATGGCAAGGTTCTGTTCGTAGGGACCAAGCGTGCTGCACGTGATCCGATCACCGAGGCTGCCAAAGCCTGCAATATGCCCTATGTAAACCGCCGCTGGTCAGGTGGCATGATGACCAACTTTAAAACGGTCAAGATCTCGGTCAAGCGATTGCTTGATCTCGAGGCCATGCAGGAAGACGGCAGCATGGAGAAATTAAGCAAAAAGGAAGCACTGGGTCTGCAGCGTGAGTACGACAAACTTGAGCGTGGTATGGGCGGTATCAAGCACATGGAACGACTACCGGCTGCTCTGTTCGTGGTTGATGTCGGTCACGAGCGCATTGCAATCTCTGAAGCGGTCAAATTGGGTATACCCGTGGTTGCTGTCGTAGACAGTAACAACACACCCGACGGTGTCGACTATGTTATTCCGGGCAACGACGATGCGATTCGTGCGATTCAGCTCTATTCAGGGGCAGTAGCCAGTGCTATTGATGAAGGTCGCAAGTCTGCGCCGAAAGGTGGTGGCGCTGATATGTCTGATGTCAAAGCTGCACCGGTCACTCAGCATATTGCCGAGCCTGAGCCACAAGAGCCGCCTTCCGAAGCCCAGAGCGAAGCCGAGGCTCAGCTCGTAGCGGAAGCTGCAGCAGCTAAACCGGATGAGGCAGCAACTGCAGCACCAGAGGCGTCCGAGGGTGCTGAAGGCACACCAACGGATAGCTAGGAGCCACCTGCGCAGCAGAAAACCCCGTCCTTGATTTAAGGGCTGGCAGAATCGATCGATTCAGCTAAATGTTATGAATGACTGTGGCACTTGACTATCTGTCAGTGTCTACAGGACTCGTTTTACTTGAACTGGAATTAAATCAGCCGACACCTGCGTGGATGTTGGCTTGAGGACTGAAAATGGCAATTACCGCAGCAATGGTTAAAGAGCTCCGCCAACGGACTGGAGCGGGCATGATGGAATGTAAAAAGGCGCTGACGGAGTCGGGTGGTGATATGGAGGCTTCTATCGAGCAACTGCGTATCAGTGGTCTCGCCAAAGCCGACAAAAAATCAGACAACACGGCGGCAGAAGGTGTTGTGTCGATCAAGCTGGCTGACAATAGTTACGCTATAGTCGAAATCAACAGTCAGACCGATTTCGCCTCCAAATCCGAAGACTTCACCGGCTTTGTAAGCGATGTCACTGACCTGATCCTGACACAGAAGCCTGCTGATGTTGATGCGTTGGCGTCCTTGCAGTTGGGATCTGACAGCGTTGAACAGACTAGCAAGGCGCTTATTGCAAAGATTGGCGAGAACATTCAAGTCAGGCGTTTTGTTGCGGGCCAGAGCGCTGGCAGCACGCTGGGCCAGTACTCGCACGGCGGCCGTATTGGTGTGGTGTGCGAAATGGACGGTGGCGATGTTGAGCTTGCTCGCGAAGTTGCCATGCACATCGCTGCCAGTAAACCAATCTGTGTCTCCGATGCAGAAGTACCTGCTGAAGTGCTCGAAAAAGAGAAAAATATACTGATGGCTGAAGCCGCAGACAGTGGCAAGCCGCCCGAAATTATCGAAAAAATGGTAGGCGGCCGTATTAAAAAGTATCTTGCCGAAATCACCTTGCTGGGCCAGCCTTTTGTAAAGGATCCCGATACAACAGTTGAGAAACTGCTGGCTGACAAGGGTGCTAAAGTGTTGGGCTTTACCCGCTATGAAGTGGGTGAAGGCATCGAGAAAAAAGAAGAGAACTTTGCTGAAGAAGTTATGGCACAGGTCAAGGAAGCCGAGTCCTAAGGGCTGAAAGAGTAGCTGTAATGGGTAGCGCGATGTTGCCGTGCAGGGTTTTAACAGAAAAAGTTTGTTTTAAACCGACTTCATGACTATGGAAACAGCCAAGCCAGTATACCGCCGAGTGCTGCTCAAATTGAGCGGTGAGGCACTCATGGGTGACCTCGACTACGGCATAGATCCAGCCTACATCAGACGTATAGCCAACGAAGTCAAAGCCATCAGTGATGTCGGTGTAGAGGTCGCACTGGTTATCGGTGGCGGCAATATATTCAGAGGTGCCGGGCTTGCAGAAGCTGGTGTCGATCGCGTCACTGGCGATCACATGGGCATGCTGGCCACTGTCATCAATTGCCTGTCATTCCAGGACGCGCTGGAAAAGCTCGGCTGTTACTGTCGGGTGATGTCGGGTTTGACCATCAATGCCGTGTGCGAAGACTACATTCGTCGCCGTGCTGTGCGCCACCTGGATAAGGGGCGCATCGTTCTGTTTGCAGCGGGTACCGGTAATCCTTTTTTCACTACTGATTCAGCGGCAAGTTTACGTGCTGTTGAAATCAATGCCGAAGTCATGATCAAGGCCACCAAGGTCGATGGAATTTATGACAAGGATCCTGCCAAACATGATGACGCGGTCAAATTTGACAAGCTCGGTTTCGATGAGGTCGTCAAGCGCAAACTCGCTGTGATGGATACCACCGCTATTGTCATGTGTCGTGATAATCAACTGCCGGTCAAGGTATTCAACATGAATAGCGAAGGTGATCTGATGAAATTGATTTGCGGCCAGAACGTGGGTACGACAGTAGAATAATTTACGGATGCCAACATGATTGATGACATATTGAAAGATGCGGCCTCGCGTATGAAAAAAAGTGCAGAGGCACTGGAATCTGAGTTTTCCCGCATGCGTACCGGCCGGGCACATCCGAGTCTGCTGGAACATTTAAAAGTCGACTACTACGGCTCCGACACGCCTTTAGGTCAGGTTGCCAACATCAACACTGAAGATGCCCGTACGCTAACGGTAACTCCCTGGGAGCCGAATATGGTGCCCGAGGTAGAAAAAGCGATTATAAATTCTGATCTTGGTCTTAACCCGAACACCGCAGGTACTGTGATTCGGGTGCCAGTGCCGCCCATGACCGAAGAGCGGCGCAAGGAGATGGTCAAACTCGTCAAGGGTGAAGCCGAAAATGCCCGGGTGGCTATTCGTAATGTGCGCCGTGATGCTAACAGTGATCTTAAAGACCTTGAAAAAGCCAAGGACATTTCCAAAGACGAGCTAAAAAAGGGTGAAACCGATGTACAAAAAGTCACGGATTCTGCGATAGCAGATGTCGATACAGTGCTTCAGAAAAAGGAAGCCGACTTGATGGAAGTCTAGAGCATTTTTCTCGCGTCATAGTTAATCATTTAATCGTCACATAAGCGTGACATAGGCGGAACATGAGCGACGAGCCTCTGCATATCGCTGTTATCATGGACGGTAATGGCCGCTGGGCACGCAAACGCGGCCTGCCACGCACATCCGGACATCAAGCCGGTTTTCATGTTGCCCGCAACATCATCGAAGCCGTTGGCAAACGCCAGCATTCAGCCCTGACATTGTTTGCCTTTAGCAGCGAGAATTGGCGGCGACCCGTCAATGAAGTTAATCTATTGCTTGAGCTGTTCATGCGTGCTTTGCAAAGCGAAGTCGACAAGCTCATGAAGAACAACGTGCACATGTGTTTCATTGGTGAACGCTCGGCCTTCCCGGATAAGCTGCGTCAGCAAATGAGAGAAGCCGAGGAGAAAACCCGCAACAACACCGGACTGAAGCTTGCCATAGCGGTTAACTACGGTGGTCGCTGGGATATTGTTAACGCCGCTCGCACGCTAGCCGCACAGGTTAAAGCAGGCGAACTCGATATTGAGCAAATTGATATAGAGAGCTTTGGGGCGAATATGTCGCTTGCTGATCGGGGTGAGCCGGATGTATTGATCCGTACCGGTGGAGAGCAACGCATTAGTAATTATTTACTCTGGCAACTGGCTTATACCGAGTTTTATTTCTCGGAATCGCTGTGGCCTGATTTTAATGAAGAAGAACTTGATCGCGCGATAGTCTCCTTTGGCAACAGGCAACGGCGCTTCGGTCGTACCGGTGAGCAGATAGGTACCGCCAAGGATGCTTAAGTTACGTATCCTCTCGGCGATAGTGATGCTGGCTGTAGTTGCCATCATTTTGTTTGTTTTACCACCAATAGCCTTCACTTTGTTTGTTGTTGCAGTAGCCGCGGTCGGCATGTGGGAGTGGGCCAATCTTGCCGGGATTAAAAACTCTTCTCTGCGCATCACTTACACTGTGCCTCTGGTGATCGTGACGCTGGTTGCGCTGTTTTTGCCTGCCCAGTTGACACTTGCCAAGCTGGCTTCGGTACTGGCTTTGTTCTTTTGGTTATTTGCGATTTACAGAATGAAGGTGCAGCCGGTACTCGAGAGCAGACAGGGCAATGTGGAAACGCACGGAACAACTGATTCGTCAAAGGGTACTGTTAATCCGGGCATACTGGCCAGTGGCTATTTTGTACTGCTAACAACCGCAATTTCCCTTAATGCCTTGTACTTGCATGTGCCAGCTCATTCAGTCTTTCTGCTGTTATATGTGCTGGGTTTGGTTTGGGTGATGGACATCGGTGCTTATTTCACTGGCAAACGATTTGGAAAGAACAAACTGGCACCATTGATCAGCCCGGGAAAAACGCGTGAAGGCGTCATGGGCGGTGTCTGTGCAGCGCTCGTTTTATTACTACTGACATTGTTTTTATCCACCAACTTTCAGGGGCAAATTGTTCTTTTTGTGGTTGCATCCCTTGCTGGTGCATTGATCTCCGTACCGGGAGACTTGTATGAAAGTCGCCTGAAACGGGCACGCGGGATCAAGGACAGCAGTCAGATCATACCCGGGCATGGCGGTGTGCTTGATCGCATCGATGGCGTGGTTGCGGCCTGTCCGGTGTTTTTATCGATATGGATATGGGCATAGGAGTAGCTGTTGGTTGCTATGTCCTGATCCGAACGACAGCCTGGATTTGCCACAACTGTGCTTTATGCGAGCAATGATGCGTTAGTGCACTACATTCTCGATGAGGATGTAGCATTTATATCTATACCCGTCGTTGTTTAAGCGACACCGAAACAAAGTGATGTGTCGGCTGCTGACGATTTGGAAACAATTTCGGATGTCAGCCGTCAGGCACATGAAATTGCGCATAGAATACTTAAGGCCGCTAAACACACTAAAGGCGGCTAAACACAAGGATAAATAAGTAGTATCAGGCAATAGAGAATTCACAAGTCTGTGAGGACAAAGGTACACAGCAGCACAAGCGTTTTTATTACCTAAAGTTAGGTTACGCGTTTTAATCACCCGTTTTTACTGACAGGCCGATAGTTTAAATCCAATGTTTGGAAATATTCTTTTCAGTATTGCCGCTTTTATCGTAGCGCTCGGTTTGCTGATATCGATCCATGAGTTTGGTCACTTTTGGGTTGCCCGGCGCGTCGGCGTTAAGGTGCTGAAATTTTCGGTCGGCTTTGGCAAACCGTTGTGGAGCAGACGCAGCAAGGTTGATGGTACCGAATACGCCATTGGTGCCATACCGCTGGGCGGCTACGTGAAAATGCTCGATGAGCGCGAAGGCGACGTTGATTCTGCAGAGCTCGATGGCGCCTTTAATCGCAAGAATGTCTGGCAGCGTATCGCGGTCGTACTGGCAGGCCCGGTAGCCAATTTTTTGCTGGCGATCGCAGTCTACTGGATCGTTATGATGACCGGTATCAGCGGCATATCGCCATTGATTGGTGATGTCACTGAGGGCAGTGCTGCACAGCAGGCAGGGTTTCAGTTCGAGGATCGTATCCTGTCTATTGAAACCACCGAGACCCCTTCCTGGAGTGATGCCCGCATAGCTTTGCTCAAGCACGTACTGGACGATGGTAGAGAAGATCAGCGCTCGGTGTTGTTCAAGGTTGAATCAACGGACGGTCAGACACACGAGCGACGTCTTTCAGTCGACGGCCGTACCATTCTCAAGGGCGAAGCTGACATTGTCGGTTCCCTCGGTTTTGAACAATGGTGGCCACGTGTGCCAGCGGTGATTGGCGGTCTTCAGGATGACGGTGCAGCACTGGCTGCCGGTCTGCAGATTGGAGACCAGATAGTTTCAAGCGATGGCGTTGCCATCGATACGTGGCGAGACTGGGTGATGCTGGTACGTGCCAGTGCGGGCAAGTCCTTGAACATAGAGGTGTTGCGCGAGGGTGGCATTACAAACCTGACTCTAGTGCCTGGCATCAGAGAAGTGCAGGGCAGTGAGCCTATCGGTTTTATTGGTGCCTGGGAAACCAGCTCATTCGAGCAAGC
Source organism: uncultured Granulosicoccaceae bacterium (assembly GCA_964411665.1). GTDB lineage: Bacteria > Pseudomonadota > Gammaproteobacteria > Granulosicoccales > Granulosicoccaceae > CALFCE01. The sequence continues at coordinate 38,731 of CAYPMR010000028.1, forward strand.
GCAAAAGGCTCGTGTAACGGTTAGTTACCCGCCCGGCGAATCATTTGTCAAGGGTCTGCAACGTACCTGGGAGATGAGCATTCTGACGCTGAAGATGCTGAAGAAACTGCTAATCGGTCAGGCGTCTCTGGAAAACATCAGTGGCCCGATTAGCATCGCGCAGTTTGCTGGCCAATCTGCCAGTATCGGCCTGGATCATTATCTTAATTTCATTGCGTTAATCAGTATCAGTCTAGCTGTGCTTAACCTGTTGCCTATTCCGATGCTTGACGGCGGGCATTTGCTGTACTACGCCTTCGAGGTGATTTTCAGGCGACCTGTTCCCGATAGAGTTCAGCTGATTGGGCAGCAATTGGGGATACTGATTTTGGGTAGCTTAATGGCGCTGGCGTTCTACAATGATATATGGCGGCTTGCGCAATAAGTGCGTCAATGTAAAAGAAATCTAACAATGGCAAATAATTGGCGTTACCCGCGCTGGTGTCTAATGCCTGGAAACCGTATGCTCCATATTTTTTATAAATCCAGACTGACTGAAAACAACGATTTTCTACCTGTGACCCTGACCCGGTCGCTCCTGACGATGTGTAATTGATTGCACGATTTCCAGACCTCTATTGACCATTAGCGTGCAAGGCAATCCGTCTTATCCAGTAACATTCCGGGTGCTCGACACCGAGTTGTCGCGCCGGCTGTGCGTTCGCGTGAAAATCGTAACGTTATGGCTTGCGGTGCTCGGCTGGTGCTTAGTGCCAGGTATTGTCCAGGCCCAGTCAAATTCAAATTTTGTAATCTCCGAAGTGCTGGTCCAGGGCAATGAAAGGATCGACCTTGGCACCGTTTTAACCTATCTGCCAGTGCAAGCGGGTGAGTCTTTCGATCCAAGCGTGGACAGCTCTCGTTCCCTGCGCGCCTTGTTCGAGACAGGCCTGTTCAGCGACGTCAGTATCAAGCGTCGTGGCAGTGACATCCTGGTCGTATCTATCGCTGAACGTCCCTCGATTGCCGATATTACGATCAACGGAAATGACAAAATCGACAAGGAAGACCTTGAAGGTTCTCTGGAAGCGGCTGAAATAGCACGTGGGCGAGTGTTTAACAGATCTGTGCTTGAAACACTTGAACGGGAAATACGCAGGGTGTATTTCAGCATCGGTCACTACGGTATGCAGATCACCACCAAGGTGGCAGAGTTGCCGCGCAATCGCGTCTCGCTGGATCTGGAAATCAATGAAGGTGCTGTAGCCTCTATCAGGCATATCAATATTGTTGGCAACAAGGCTTTTTCTGAAGAGAGATTGCTGGGTCTATTGCGCTCGGGGGAGCCGGGCTTTAACCCCCTGTCGAGTCGTGATGAGTATTCCAGAGTCAAACTGTCAGCTGATATAGAAACCTTACGCTCGTATTATCAGGACCGGGGCTATCTACGTTTTGAAGTTACCTCGACTCAGGTTTCTCTATCTGAAGACAAACGCGAAATTTTTATAACGATCAATCTCAATGAAGGCGACAAGTACGTCGTTAGAGAAACGTCGGTCAGCGGTAATTTGCAAACGGACAAAGCGCAACTTGAACGGTTAATCAGGCTTAAACCGGGCGATACATTCTCGCGTCGTGACGTTGTAAATACAACCAGTGCGATGACAGCACGTTTGGGTCAGGATGGTTTTGCCTTTGCCAATGTCAATGTACTGCCTGATATAAACGAAGAAGATAAAACAGTCGCCATCACTTTTGTGACAGAACCGGGCAAGCGAGTTTATGTGCGGCGTATTTATTTTACCGGCCAGTACAAGACACGAGACCTCGTTTTGCGCCGCGAAATGCGTCAGTTCGAAGGTGGCGCATTCTCTCCAGCACTGGTTGATCGATCCCGCGTCAGGCTGCAGCGATTGCCGTTTTTGCAAAGCGTCAGTATCCGCACACCACGGGTGCCGGGCACGGATGATCAAGTAGATATAGAGGTTGCTGTAGAGGAAGGGGCCTCGGGTTCATTCCAGGCCGGTCTCGGTTTTGGTTCCGATGGTGCCACTTTTAATTTGGCGCTCAATCAGGAAAATGTGTTCGGTTCAGGGCAAAATATCCGCTTCTCTTTCGATCGATCTGACACGACGACACAACTGTCACTAGCGAACCGTAATCCCTACTTTACCGATGACGGGATCAGCAGAACGATTAACGCATTTATCCGCGAAACAGATACAACTGAAGACAACGAGACTATCCGCTTTTTTAACAGCACGCTTGGCGGTAGTGTGACCTTCGGTGTGCCCTTATCGGAATTTACCAATTTTCGATTAGGTCTTGGCTTTGAGCGAACCGAAATTACCCCGACTTCTGGCACTCCAGCGGAAATCAATGATGCGATTGATGAGTTTGGAGATACATTTAATACGTTCAATCTGATACTCGGGTATACCCACGATACACGTAACCGGACAGTATTTGCCACCAAGGGTGTGGTCAACCGTCTTTCCCTGGAGGCCACTATTCCAGGGAGTGAGTACGAGTATTTTCGATTGGGCTACGATTTTGAGTTCTATTACCCTGTGACTTCCCGTTACACGCTGTCGTCGACTGCACGTATTGATTACGGTGACGGCTTTGGAGATTTTGATCGCTTGCCGTTTTTCAAACGCTACTTTGCCGGTGGCGTGCGTAGCTTGCGCGGTTTTCGTACTGGCAGTCTGGGTATAGGTAACGCATTGGTGGGTACGCCAGGGGGCGCGGAAACAGAAGGGCGAGACGAATTCGGTAATGCACGTGGTGGAGATTTTCGCACCTTGGGCACAACCGAACTGATATTCCCGCCACCTTTTGTTGAAGAGCCGGGCGCGACCCGTTTTAGCCTGTTCGTGGACTACGGTAATGTATTTCCAACACCGGATCAGTTTGATTTGGACGAATTCAGAGCAGCGTATGGTGTTGCATTTGTGTGGCTTTCTCCAGTCGGGCCACTGACTTTCAGTTATGCCTTACCGCTCAACGAACGCAGTAATGATCGCGACAGACGCTTCCAGTTCACCATAGGCACTATTTTTTAGGCCTGATCACAATTTATGTCCTGGCTGTGAGCGGGCGCACAAGCGCAATGGTGGAGGGAAAAGCCGGTATTTTATCCCGCTGCGATGGGCTTTTTCCTGAAATGACTGAATTTTTGCGGAAAATACGGGTTTTGAGGTGATATACAGGGGGGTGGCTATATGTTGGTTATCCGTGCCAAAACACACATCGCCACTTGTTAATGGGGTAATATCTGAGCCATTGCGGGATCGGATTCCCTGCTTTTTCGAAGCTGTTCAAACCTGCTGACGCTGTACTTGGTGGGTGCGATGTAGCTACAGCATGTGCCGCTTTCGTAGCCAATTGCAGTGAATTAGCCAACCAGGCTCCAACTAAGATACAAATAAGGATTATCAACCAAATTCTCTAACGTGCAGCAGACCAAGACAACAAAAGGTAGAGGTAACAGCACAAACTTGCGACAGGTAGCGCAACGGTTGAGTGCTGCTCTGTTTGTTGCCACCTGTCTTTTTCTCGGCACAGCTTCAGCCCAGGACAGTAGTACCAGAAAAACATCTATCGGCTTCGTCGATATTCCCTACATCATCAATAATGCGCCGCAAGCGGTGAATGCAGAGCAACGCCTGGAACAGGAATTTGCGCCACGCGAAGAAGAGCTTAAAGTGCAGCGTGCGCGTCTGGCGGAGCTTGATGAAGAACTGAAAACACAAGCACTGGAACTCTCGGATACTGATCTGGCGCAACTCGATCGAGAGATCAGAAGCCTGGAACGTCGCATCAAACGCGATGAGCAGGATTTTCGTGAAGAGCTGAATATTCAGAAAAACAATGAGTTTAAAAAAGTTCGTATACTGGTGCTTGAAGCGATTGCAAAGTTTGGTCAATCGAATAACTACGATCTGATTGTCAGTGATGGTGTCTTGTATGCTAACAAGCAAATCGATGTCACAGAGGACATACTCGATAGCTTGCGCCGGTTCAACGAGCAATTACAGTCGTCTAACTAACCATCACTGTTACGGGTGAAACTCAAACAACTGGCAGATCATCTCGGGCTGGCTGTAGCAGGTGACCCGAATATCGATATACATCGCATTGCCGAAGTGGACAACGCGACTTCCGGTTCATTGGCCTTTGTTGTTGCCACTCGTTACGCCGATGCACTTCGCTCTTGCAAAGCCTCTGCTGTTATCCTGCCCGAAGATATGGCGGACCTCGCACCCTGCAGTTACCTCATATCCCCTGATCCTTATCTGAGCTATGCGCAAGCCTCGCAGATTGTGCACGCAGACCCACCGCCTAAAAGCGGTATCAGTGACAGTGCCAGCGTATCCTCGCGGGCTGACATTGATCCCACAGCCGAGATTGGTGAACAAGTCACTATAGGTGCAGGCACTCGCATCGCGGCCGGGTGTGTTATTGGTGCTGGCTGCTGTATTGATCAGGACGTTATGCTTGGAGAGAATTGCCGATTGTTTGCAAATGTTACCGTCGGGCAGGGCACGACAATCGGGCGTGACTGCCGGGTTCAGTCGGGAGCTGTCATCGGTTCAGAAGGATTCGGTTACGCCAACAAATCGGGCGCCTGGGTGCGTATCAATCAGATTGGTCATGTTGTCATTGGCGATAATGTTGAAATCGGCGCCAACACCACCATTGATCGCGGGGCCATCGGTAACACTGTTATCGGTGACGGTGTCATTCTGGATAATCAGATTCAGATTGCACACAACGTGCAGATTGGCGATTACACCGCGATAGCCGGATGCGTAGGTATTGCCGGTAGTGCCGTGATCGGAAGTCGCTGCCGCATAGGCGGAAAAACGGCGATTGTCGGACATATCGAGATCGCAGATAATGTCATCCTGACAGCGACATCATTTGTATCACGCTCTATCAAGGAGGCGG
>CAYPMR010000029.1:0-18396 GCA_964411665.1 uncultured Granulosicoccaceae bacterium
GATGTTGTTTGTACGCGGGTTGAGTACATTTTACATCCGTACTTGAACCCACTGCACCGAAATTTTCTCTTGAGACGGTAATCGCGATTGAATACGGACCTGTGTTGCCAGCTTCGATGGATGTGAAACGTAGGTTTGCACTGATATCTAATATTTTTCGCGAGGCTTAAGACACTGCGCCTTATGCGCCCAGGGCAACACCTTCCACCGTAATACGGTGCATCATGCGTCTTTGTCCATGATAGTCGTTAAACGCCATGTGCCAGGTTGCGCGGTTATCCCAGAATGCAACAGAGCCTTCTTCCCACTGAAAGCGATAGGTAAATTCGTCACGCTGACAATGCTCGTACAATTGGTTTAGCAGTGCTTCGCTTTCGTCTGATGACATGTCGTTAATATGAATCGTAAAATCAGGATTTACATAGATTGCCTGTTTGCCACTGATCGGATGTCTGATAACAACCGGGTGAACAGCATCTTGAGTAGCAGCATCAGTGTTGCCCAGACGTCCTGAGAAATCTTCCTTGTCATTGTCGTCATAGGCTTCAACACCAAAGGCATGACGGCTTGAATGTGTGGCCGTTAGTCCGTCGAGACGTGCTTTCATATCGGGTGATAAAGCGTTGTAAGCCGAGAACATACTCGAGAACAAGGTATCGCCACCTGAGCTTGGTAATTCGCGCGCTACCAGTATGGAGCCGAGTGCAGGTATCTGATCGTAGCTGTGATCGGTATGCCATTGTTCGCCAATATTTTTGGATTGATCCGGTTCCTTGCTGACCTCGGCGATTTGCGGGTAATCACTGACTGGCTGGAAAAACCGGTTTATGTTGATAGCACCAAAGTGTTGTGCAAACCGGATATGCCCATCTGGCGATACATTTTGTTCGCGAAAAAACACGACGCCATAGTTGCCAAGCGCTTCCCTGATTACCGCGACATCCGCATCACCCAAGGTATTAATGTCGATGCCGCTGATGAACGCGCCAGGCCCGGATGCATCCGATGAAGCAACGGTGTTGACAGAACAGGCGGGTGTCACATGAGTTTTCATGGGCAGTAAGGTCCGGATTCGGGAAACGGTGCAATGTGCATCATTATGACAGTCCAGGAGACGGCGCGGTAGGCGGTGTTCTGCCTTGCAGGTTCCTCGTGTGGGGCTGTGAATATTTTATTGCTGAAAAACAGGCACTTTTTTGCTCCGTAATACCTGCTCTGGTTGTCTCGTATCGCGCTTATCGCAAGTAAAACGTGGCTGATTTCGTTTTTTAAAGAGGCCTTAATTGGCTTTTGTGCGTCAAACTTGCATTTCGGCGCTAGAGCTAACGAGCATCCAGCCGCTAGCCTAGTTGTAATTCCAACCGTCTCAGGGCTGACTGTGTCAGTTAACGCTTGCTGGTGTTGCAATTTATGAGCGAATCGCAAAAATGGGATTTTTTCCATCCAGGATCCCGGATCTTCTGGAAGATCGCTGCGGGTATCTTTTTAAGCATCCTGCTTATCGAGACTGTGTTGCTCCTGTATTCCTGGTTTACAGAAAGAAGCCGTCTTATCACCCGTACAGACGAATCGATAGCTTCGATTGTATCACTACTGGATGAACACGATCCCGCTGCACAGCTGGACAAGTTGTTGGTACATTCGTCCGAGTCAAAAATTAAACTGGTTGGTTTCAGTTATCGCACTGCAGATGGTGTTGAAACGATCGGTGGCGAGACTGATGCGATCACAACGCTGGTTTCCGCAAGTAAACTCTCGCACTATGACAGCACAAATAACCGCTACACCCGTTACTTTCCCGGTGGCGAGGGGCGACATGACAGCTTTCATTTGAGAGTTGACACTGCCTGGATAAATACCTATATGCGCACTTATGTATGGCGCATCCTCGGTATGATTACTTTAATCAGTCTTTTTGTAACTGTTGGGTGTCTGATACTACTCAAACCATTATTGATCAATCCGCTTGAGCGCCTTGATCAATTGTTGGTGCGCAGTCAGAAGAGTGGCATCGGTAGTGCGACTTCGGAGAAACGGGATCTGACACGCGCTGATGAACTAGGCAGTGTCTTTCGATCTTTTGAGCATCTGCGCAGCCAACTGGTCTCGGTAGAAGTGGAAAAGACACTGATATTGACACGCTTTGAAGAGTTTGCAAGCCTGGGAGCTGACTGCTTTTGGGAAGTGGATAAAAATATGCGGTTTACCTATGTGGCCGGAGACACACAACGGGTGTTTGGTGTGAGGCCTGAAGATATTGCGGGGAGTAGCAGTGATGAACTGCTTGATGCCTTGGGTAATCGCTCAGGAAATGATGCAGAAATTACCACCAAGCTACGACAGACAGGCGAATGGGAAGGAACAATTTATCCAGAGTTATTAGATGCTGAAACAGAAGAACTTGCCCCCATAACAGTGCGCATGTTGGCGGTACCGTTTGTAGAAGACTCTGGAAAAGTTATTGGATACCGTGGCACGGTTACAGATATCAGTGAGGAAACGCGTCTATCGGCCGAGTTGACTTATCAGGCTACACACGATGAGCTGACAGGATTATCGAACCGGCGAGAGCTAAGTAATCAGCTGCAACTGTCCATCGAAAACTACAAGGCATCCGGCGAGCACTTCGCTTTGGCTACGCTTGACCTTGATCGCTTCAAACTTATTAATGACAGTTGTGGCCATGCTGCTGGCGACATGCTGCTACGCTCACTTGCCGTCAAGCTGCAAACGGTTGTCGATGAAAAAGATTTAGTAGCGAGAATGGGCGGTGACGAGTTTGCTGTTTTGCTCCGAAATTCAGAGGCTCAGCGTTCTGAGGAGATTGCTGAAAACATCCGCTTGATGATTGAGGAATTTCGTTTTATCTGGAATAACGAAACGCACAGATTTTCTGCCAGTATTGGTATGGCTCAGGCTAACGATAGTCTCTTGACTCTGGAAGCACTAACCTTTGCCGCTGATACTTGTTGTCTTAGCGCCAAACGTAATGGCAAGAATCAGGTGATCAATTACGCTAATCTGGATGGTGAAGTATCAACATTTCGTGATGAGGCGGAATGGATTTCCCGCATCCTCCATGCACTTGAATACGATCAGTTTTCACTGTTCAGGCAAACGATCTCACCTGTGTTGAGCAAACAACCCGAAGATCATTTTGAGATTCTGCTTCGTATGGGAGATGGTGATGGAGGCTACTGGCCACCAAATCTTTTTCTTGGTGTTGCCGAGAGAAATGATCTGATGCCTGAGGTCGATGCATGGGTAGTTAACAAATCGCTTGAGTGGCTCGAAACGCAAACGCTTTCTGATAATGTTGATTTTTGCATGAATATCAATCTGTCAGGCGCATCGCTCTCAGATTCCAAATTTAGGGATTTTCTATTAAAGCGAGTTGATAATAATAAACACCTTAATCGCTATATCTGTTTTGAAATGACTGAGACTGTAGCGATGGCAAGTTTCAATGAGACCGTAGCGCTGCTTGATAAATTGAAATTGCAGGGATGCAAGGTTGCATTGGATGATTTCGGTACTGGCTTTTCATCACTGTCGCATATCCGTGACCTGCCTTTGGACTACATCAAAATCGACGGCACGTTTATTCGCGATATAGTCAACAATGAACTTGATCAAACAGTGGTCAAAAGTGTTGCTGATATCGCCCGGGTGCTTGATATAAAAACTGTGGCTGAATTTGTCGAAGACGAAGAAACCCTGCGATTGCTTGAGGGTATGGAGATAGACTATGCTCAGGGCTATCTCTTTGCCAAACCCGAACCGCTTGATGATCGCAGTAATTCCGGGTTCGATCACGCAAAAGCGGCTTGAACCTGTCACGCCTTCCTTGCTCTGATAATGCAGTAGATTATCCCTGATTCTACTGAGCTGACACTGATTCACGATTGCGAAGCTTAAATGGTGTGGCAGGGGTGATATAGTGATAGTCAGTATGCAATCGATTTCACTCAAACTTATTGAACTGATTCTGCGGGTGATGGTACCGGGACGGTTGTTAGCGTTGTGGCTTGCGCTGACGTTCTGCGTGTGCACCACAACTGCGCAGGCTAGTCGAAGTGCCGTGGGTTTATCGGATGCCGCTGCGGCTAAAATGGGTTCTGTAAAAGCAGGCTCGTCAACGGTCTCAGAGCACTATCATTCAGAGGAGCATAATTTATCTCTGTTACCCAACATCACCGGCAGACTGCGCCCGCCTACCTTTTCGACATGCAGTTCCTCTCAAATCACGTTTATCAATGGTTCAATCAACCGTGTTGAAAAAGAAGTTGTAACAGCGACAAATGCGTTACGCCAAAGCAGCGCAGCCGAACTGTCCGTATCCCCTAGATACAGAGCCTGGTTTGGGGAATTTGATGATGATCGTCACAGTACTGTTATTCGCACTCTTTCTAATATGCAGCAGGTGCTTGACAGCAATGTGCTGGACTTTGACTGTACCTGCTTGTTGGTCTCGCGTGATTTCCTGTTTGGGTTTATTCGCCAAAGCCGGCCATTCAACATCAATATGTGTCCGCTTTTTTTCTCTATTGAGGATGAAGATATAACCACACTTGTCCATGAACTATCGCATTTCCTGCAGATCGGTGGGACTGAAGACGTTGTCTTCGGTCCAGAGGACTCACGGCAACTGGCGCTCTCTGATCCGGATTCCGCTGTGCGCAATGCTGACAATTACGGCTACTTCATATCCAACATGTCCCCCCCGTTGACAATAGCTGATGAGAACGCACAAACAGGTTCCCTGGATGTGCCTCAAGCGTCATCGTTTGAGCCTCTGCTCGCTGGTGAATCGGTGACAGGCGTGTTAGCTGAAGGTGAGAGAAGTTTTTATCGAGTGTCTGATACCTCGGCGTTAACACTTGAGAGTATTGATGGTGATGCTGATTTGCTTGTCTTTAGTGATGCTGACCTGAACGAGCTTTTGTGTAACTCGCGATTACAAATCACGGCCGATATATGTGCGCTGCAACCAGCTAATACTCACTATGCCGTCGTCACGGCCTTCTCCGACGCGTCTTTTACACTTGGTGCGGCTGCGAGTCGCACCTTGCCGATTTCGTTCGAAGCGCTGGCCTCTGATCAAACGATCAACAATACTCTGGCTCTGGGTGAAGCGGATTATTACAGAGTACCGGTTAGTGAGTCGTTGCTGCTGGATTCGTTGTCAGGAGATGTGGATTTATCCGTGTTTGATTCACCGGAGCTTGACGCGCAGTCACTGATATGTGAATCAGTTAATCGATCGGTTGTCTCCGAGACAGATCTTTGCCAGGTATCTACCGGCACAGCACTCTTTGTACGCGTATTCGCCAATGAACCTTCTACTTACTCGCTGGAGAGTCGACAAATTGCCTCTGATAACGGCCTGCCTCTGAACGTTCAAACACTGCTCGACGGAGACAGAGTTGATACCTTTGTCGGTGATGGTGAGCAGGCTTTTTACGCTTTCAGTGGCCCGGGCAGGATTGATCTGATTTCGCAAAGTGGAGATGCAGATCTGATTATTCGCGATGTCGATGATCCCGATTCTCTCGTTTGTCAGTCAAACCAGTTCTCACTGGATTCCCCGGTTGATTCCTGTCTTGTTGAAGCGGGCAGTGCAATAGCTGTGGTTTTTGGCTTTACGCCAGCAGAATTCTCTCTGGTCTTTACCGAGGGTGAGAATCTGCCTGAGAATCCTGACAATACCATTCTTGCGGGTTCCGGTGGCGGCGGTGGTGGTGCGTCAGGCTGGTTAATGTTGTTCTTTTTTACTTTAAACACATTCATGTGGCGCCGTCGTTGGACCCCGACCGGGACATCATTGTCTTGCGTGTAGCTATTGTTGGTTGCGGCAGGGTTGGTATCGGTTGCGCTCGCTTGCTCGGCGAGGCCGGACATCAGGTTACAGGGCTGCGCCGCAATGTGAATGCATTACCCAATTGGTTGCAACATCAAAGAATTGATGTTCTCGACAAAGACTCTGTACGTGTCCTTGAGTCGCTAGCGCCTGACCTTGTGATTTATCAGGTTACCGCAGCTGGCTTCAACGAAGACGCTTACAGGGCAGCCTATGTCAACGGCGTTGCTAATGTTGTTGATGTGATCGGTAGCCTTGATGCTCGTTTGCTTTTTGTTTCTTCCACAGGTGTCTATCACCAAAGCAATGGGAGTTGGGTAGATGAAGACAGTCCTGTTGCACCCGTAACGTTCAATGGACAGTTAATGCTCGAAGGAGAGCGCTTGGGAGCGACGCTCGCAGGTTCTAACGCAGTGCGATTCAGCGGTATTTACGGACCCGATCGACTGCGCCTGATCGAGCAGGTGCGTGCATCAAACTGGTCGATAGATGAAACCGGGTGGACAAACAGAATTCATACAGCAGATTGCGCGCAAGCCTTGTTTCATATCGCGACACTGATGCTGTCGTCAGATATTACGGACAATGTGCCAGGGGTGTGGCTTGCCAGTGATAGTGCACCGGCACGACGTTGTGATGTAATGGCTTATATCGCCCAGCTAACAGGTGTATCTGTACCGCATTTGAGCGATACTGATTCTGTATCAAATGCTAGGACATCAGGCAAAAGTTCAAGACGAGCCGGCAGTAAACGTTGTAGTAACAGGAAGCTGCTTAACAGCGGATTTCAATTCAAATACCCCAATTTCCGTCAGGGCTACACCGAGATCATCCAGTCTCTGGATTTGTGACGTCGTCTGGGCGAATACCATAAAAGCGGAGTTGCTCTTACCCTCAAAGTGAATTCAATCGACGAAATCCTGTAATAACAAGCGTAGCATGCGAGCATTGTTACCGATTGTCGGGAGATTGTGATGTTCGTCAATATCCGCAGATTTCTGCATTCTTGTTCGCTGCTATTACCGTTTGCGCTGCTGCTACCATCCACTCAGGTTGTAGCTGCCATTTGCAATGTAACTGCGCCGGGGTTCGATCATGGGAATGATGCTTATTACGAGCTTTACCTGGATAAGCCGATCGAGAAAAGTACTAAACAGGAGATACGTTCACTCTCTCGCAAACTGCAAGGTAAATGGTCTGGTGTTGTCGTAGAGACCACCTGCCTGGGTAATGTGCTGACAAAAAGAAAAATAACAAAGAACTTTGATGTCGATGCCCACATAGGTAATGACTTTAGTGGTTTGCTGGAATTACGCGCCGAGAAGAGTACGAAACGCCGTGTTACGCTCGAGCGTCTTGTACTTTCACCAGGTGAGCGCAAAACCTACCGCAAGTTTTTCAAGGGCAAGCCTGCCGCATCATACGTTGTCACACCTTTTGACGACGGGCTGGTTTTTGCCGAGAAGGCACGTGTTGACGGATTGCAAGGAGCGCGTTTGATGCATCAGATCAACGAGCTCAGACTCGATGGCGATCAACTCATTATCGAACGACACATTTATATCAATGGTTTTTTCGCAGCTCGCGAAGAATGGGCGTTGGAACGTGGCTAGGTCCTGACTCAATGGTAAAGCGTCAGTTTCCAAGCATTGGTTGATCAAGTCTGACGATGACATCACCCGTCTGTTCGCTAGCTATTGGATAGCGCTTTGATACCAGCGGATCATGTCCGGGAATGATGTGCGAATCACTTGTCGCCAGTTCACGCAATAGTCTGAAGCCATCAATCATCTCGGCTACAGAATAAGCAATTATAAAAGGTGAGCCAGTTTCGAAATTCTCGTAATAGTGGCTTGCGTCCCCCGCCAGAACAACCCAGCCACGCTGAGTCATAACCCGCACAATCTGCACACCCATACTGTGCCCACCAACATGGTGTACTTCAATGCCGGGCGCAATCTCTCGCGAACCGTCGTGAAATGCGACGCGTCGATCAAATACGGCTCGTACCATATCGCAGACATGATCGGCGGTGTAGGGCATTGACATGTGTGCGGTGCACATATGGCGTCCAGTTGCGTACTGCATTTCTTTTTCTTGCAGATGAAATGTCGCGGCAGGGAAATCATCTAGCGTACCGGCATGATCGTAGTGAAGATGGGTGATGATGACATCCTCAACGCTTGCTGCATCGACGCCAATCATCTCCAGTCCTTCGCGTGGCAGACGCTCCAGTTTGCGACCCCGTAATGACGCTTCCTTGTGCTCAAAACCTGTATCGATAACAAGGGTGCGATTGGCGTTACGTATTACCCAGATCGAATAGTCGATCGGCATGGGGCTGTCATGATCGTCAGTGGTGATGAAATTGTCGCCGCGGGTGCGTTCGGCCATATGACCGTAACGGATTGAATAAACTTCGTAGGACTCTGGTGGGTTCACGTTTAATCGGGTGCTTTCGCAGTAGGCGAGGCTCTGCCGCGCAGGCTTCTGGCAGACACCGGTATTACCAGGCGCGAAATGGCCCGGTATCAAGGTGTATAAATCGGGAGCCGGGGTAAAAACCGACACCACCTGCCTTGAGCGCCATCCCTGCATTTCTAAGATCGTCTATGGGTACTGCATGGGCACTGATATCAACTGCCTGGCCAACCATGTGGTAGCTGAATTTGGCAACGTTTTTTGAGCTTTTGCGCAGCATGGCGTTGGTTTTAGGGGTTCGGTATCCCGATATGACGTCGAAACGCATCTTCTCATCAGTGAGCTGGCCGACGGCCCACAGGATATCCATCAACGAGCGATCCATGATCAGTGTCTCGTTTTCACGGTGATCACGCATGTGATGGCTGATTCTTAATAGTGCATCTTGAAGGTATTGGCCATCGCGCCAGTAAATGACGTCGAGCTTCTCGAGTGTGTGAATATTACGAAGGCTTAGAGAGCGACTGGTCGCTTCGTTAAAAATTTCGTGGTCAATTCTTTTGCCTGTATTCACGTTTTCCGTGCTGGCGGCCGTAGCAACAGAAACCGCAGGGCCTAGTAACCCCAATGCCAGCGGGGTGGCTGCGGACACAGTTGCACCGGAGAGCGCGCGCAGAAGCTGGCGCCGTTTGTTCGATACCGGGTTTTTACCGACCCCTGGGGTCTGATTATTCAGGTTGGGCGTATTCAAGAGGTTGTATGTATTTCTTTGCGTTGATTTTTTGTCCCGAAAGGCCCGCAAAGTGAATTTGCGGACATTGGCGCATGTTACGGTATTTTGACGCTTAATGCATGGGAAAAATATTGTGGTATGGCCAATTTAACTACCTTTGGTCTAGACTTTATCCGGTTATTCAAGGCGGATTAATTGGTTTTTCTCGACACCAAGGCGTCCCGTGGCTATTGCGTTACGACGAATACCTTTGTCTGGCGAAAGAAAAAACAGATCACCGTTTCGGCCAAGCAGTTTGCGTTTCACACCAGCCTCTGCGGCTACCTTGATGTGCTCTCTCAAGTGCTCTTGCTCGCCGTGCACGGGGATGCATATCTGGGGCTTCACCCAGCTATACATTTGCAGTAGTTCATCCCTGGCTGGGTGACCGGAGGTGTGGATTAGCCGCTCTGTCGTGTCAGGCGTAATGACGGTGACCTGCATGGCACGCAGGCGCTCTATCATTGCATCGATGTCTTTTTCGTTACCGGGGATTTTCCGGGCACTGAATATCACCGTGTCACCGGGTTCGAGTTGCAGTTCTTTAAAAGAGCCATGACTCAGTCGATGCACCGCGGTCCGTTCTTCGCCCTGGCTACCGGTAGCAACCAGTAACAAGGTATGCGCTGGCAAAAAGCCAAGATGTTCACGATCGACCAACGTACTTGTATGTTTCCAGTACCCGGTAGATCGGGCAACCGATAGGGTATTGATTAGCGAGCGACCCAGAATGCCCAGATGTCGATCCGTATCGTTTGCGATTGCAGCAAGTGTTGTTAGTCGTGCAATGTTACTTCCGAAGCAGGCAACGACTACCCGCCCCCTGGCCTTTGCAATCAGATCGCTTAAACCGGCTTGTAAGGAGCCCTCGCTCGGGCTCCAGCCAGGGACTGTGGCGCAGGTCGAATCGCAGATCATTGCGGTGATATCTCGCTCACCGAGCTTTCGGTATACATTTGCATCATAAGCATCCCCTACCACCGGATCGGTGTCCAGCTTCCAGTCAGCTGTGTGAAAGAGATTGCCTACGGCAGTTTCAATAACAAGTCCGCAGGGCTCGGGTACAGAATGCGTTTGGCCAATCCACTCAACCATAAATGCTCCTATCTCGATCCTGTCGCCAATATTCACAACGCGCACGGGTACCTGATCGGTTAGTCTGTGTTCATTGAGTTTACGTCGCAGTACCTCAGCGGTGTATTCTGTGGTGAAGATTGGCGCGCCTAGTTTTTTCCATAGCCAGGGCAGTGCGCCAATATGATCTTCATGGGCGTGTGTGACAACGATACCGGCCAGTTTGTCTCTACGAGCTTCAATAAACTCGGGATCTGCCATTTGCGTCTGGCGCTCACGCGAGTCATGAACATCACCCTTGTTCCCAAAGGTGACGCCGCAGTCGACCATCAGCCAGGAGTCATCATGGCCATAGAGGTTCATGTTCATGCCGATTTCACCGCAACCACCGAGCGGTAAAAACCAGAGGTCGTTATGATCAGGGTTCATAGAGATAATATTGTGTAAGGGTTTACATGAACGATACAAGTAACACGCAAATTTCGTTGAAGGATCTTAACGATCTCGGGCTTCGTTGTCTGTCTGTTCTTGGACTTGACCCGGATGAGCAACGTATTGTGAACGATGTACTTATGTACGCGCAGTTACGTGAAAACTCGCAAGGCTACATCAAGATTGTCGAGAAAAGTGTACTGCCGGGACCAGCCAAATCAGAGCTCGGAATTGAGCAACGCACAAAAGCAATAGCGCACGTCACAGCGAATGACAACATTGGAATGGTGGTTTTCGATCGAGCTACAAGCCTTGCGATAGAGGCTTGCCGCGATTGCGGTCTGTCGCTGGTGACAAGCAGTGGAAGTAGTAGCTCAAGTGGTGCTCTGGGCTATTACGCGGAAAAAATTGCCCATGCAGGGTTTATCGGTATTTGCATGGCGGGCTCCCCCAAAGTTGTAGCGATGCATGGTAGCTCCAAAGCAGCTATGGGCACCAATCCCATAGCACTGGCAGCACCTGCCGCGGGCGATCCTCTGGTCATAGATATGGCAACCGCTGCCATGAGTTACTTCGAGGTGCTGCGGCGTAGCCGTGAGGGTGAAACCTTGCCACCTGGTATTGCCAGTGGTCCGGATGGTTTGCCAACCGTGTCTGCCGAGATGGCTCTGGAGGGGGCATTGCATGCATTTGGCGGGACTAAAGGTTCAGCTTTGGCACTGGCTGTTGAGATACTGACTGGTCCTTTGTGTGGTGCGGCAATGCTTGGCGATGAAATGGATAGACGCGGTCATTTCATACTTGCTTTCGATCCTGACAGCGTCGGCGTTGGTGGCGATTTCGAACAACGCTTGCTGTTACTTCGTCAGCGAATGCTTGCTCAGTTTGATCTGGCAGAGGGCACCGGTCATTTGCCGGGAATGCATTCACGAGCGACCGCAGAAAAATACCAACGGGCAGGGCACTTGCCAGTGTCGAATCGATTACTGCAACAGTTGCACGCTATTGCAGCAACTATGTAACCAACGCGCTATTGCGAAAAACCTGTCGTAACTCCAGTCTGTCGCTGCAATGATTTGTTATGTGACGATTGCGCAGAGTCATTCACTTGATCCAGCGTACTAGGTTTGCAAGCTACCGAGAATCAATCCACCGACAACGACCAGCATCCACCAGGCGCGCCGTTTGCCAATCGCCTCGCCCAACCAGATCCACGCGATTAGTGCAGTAATCACTGAAAATGCCGAGAAGCCGATTGTTGTACCAATACGGCTGGCACTTGTCGAGCCGATAAGAAAAGAACCAAGAGCGAGTGACTCGAAAAGCGTTTGCAATAGTACAAGTTTTAGCATGCGACCCTTGGGTAAAGTCAGTTGGATACGACTGGCAATCTGCCACACTGCAATGCACACAGCGCCGATAAAAGCGAACATTCGGTTCAGTGTTAAAGCATGCAAAGGGCCTATTACATCGCCTGCTTCTTGTGCCATAAAGAATCGAACAGTGACCGTAGCAGCTGCTGCGAGGCCATAAATTGCGGTCCAGCGCAGCCACTTTGCATCGTAAGGTTTATCTTCAGATGCACTGGATGAATGTCTCGCCAACTGGCTAACGCCCAGGAACACGACCGCAACCGCGATCAATTGTGTAAATGACCATGGTTCTCCTGCGATGGCGTTCATCAATACCAGCATTACCACAAAAGTTGATGCGGCAGGGGATGCGACAGTCACTGGGCCGCGTGCCAGCGCCTTATACAGAAAATACAACGCAAGAAGATTAAGAAAACCGGAGCCCGCAGAGACCGCCCAGGCATAGGCATCAAACGGGGGTAGATTAGAGGTGAGCAATTGAGCGCCGAGTAACACGATCGACGAGGTACCCATAATAAACAGAAACAGGATATTGCTATTGATTGATTGCGTAGTGACTCGAGCAATACAATCCGACGCACCGATACATAATGCGCCGAGCAAACCCCACAATATAGCTACAGTAGAAATCATGTGGCGTTAGATATCAGGTTGCGCTGGCATTGAGCCAGAGGTTTCTGGTAGCTGTGCCAGAACTCTGGCCAGGCGTTTACTGAATGGGTTAGTTTCAAGACTTTGTAGGCGCACGATGGCCTGCTCGCGTACGTTTCGGTCTGCACGCCAGTAACAGTGGAGTTGGGTCGCAAGCGGCAGCAACATGTCAGGGTTGGATCCGATTCGTGGTGTATCGTTGTGTGGCGAGGTAACTTCTTGCGAACTGTTCTGTGTCGAACCGTTCTCGCGTAAACGCAAGCGGGCGTCGTTGATGGAGTTCAGCAGATTGTCTATTCGCCAACTCTCGTCCTGCATGGCTTGATCACGGTAGATGCCTCCTGTGACAGATTTCAATTGCCAGTGCCCCAGATCCATCAGTGACAAGACAGTCAGTGCAGGTAGCTGACAGCGATAAAAACCCGGTTTGGTCGCGAAACCGTTTATATAGCAACCTTGACCCAGTATGCCGCCCTTAAACTCGAAATCCGTGAATGTCATAAATGAAATTGAGCTTGGCGATGGGCGTATGAAGAACCTTCGATTTGCTTATAATCCACCAGCGAACCATTGTATGGCAGACAGGTCAAACCTGTCGGGTATCAGCAAAACACGGGCGAACCCGGGAATACTATGCAAATAACACAGATGCTTGATAAGACAAAAAAGTCAGCCGGTAACGTAGTTTTAAAATATTTGCCTGGATCAACAATAGCACTATTTTGCTATTTGTTGTTTGTTGGTATCAGCCAGGCTGATGTGACGCTTGTGCAGGGTGATTCTCTGCAATCATTACTCGATGAAGGAATGCCTATTATTGATGTCAGGCGCCCGGATGAGTGGCAGTCAAGTGGTGTTGTCAAGGACAGTCACCTGTTGACCTTTTTTGATGAACGGGGAAATTATGATGTCGATAAATGGTTAAATGATCTTCACCAAATAGTTAAACCCGGTGAGCCTTTCGTTCTTATCTGTGAAGCAGGCATTCGTACCGCAAGCATAGCCAGATTTCTCGACAAAAAACTTGGATTTGAGAATGTGCACGATGTTAAGGGTGGTATTCGTCAGTGGATTAACAATGGTCGGGCTGTGGTTGATGCAAGTCAGCAAGAAGAGTATTCGATGACGTCAACGAACGAAGAAATTGTCATTGCTGCCCCTGCAATAACAAAGACAGAAACCGCAGTTGCCCCGTCCTCTGAACAAGCCACAGCTGACGATTAGAGTGTTTGCTCTTTCAGAGATAGCCGCATAACGCAATTCGCACTAGTCATCGCACTAGTCATTTTCTGTGAAATCCGAGTTGCACGCATGACGACCTGTTCGTTGGAGTGAGTCTCAAGGACATTAAATTAGTGTGCTGACCTGCGGTTGCGCTTTTCTTCTTCAGCAAGTTTTGATATGGCATTGCGAGCGATATCAACCGCTTTCTTGGCTGATACTTCTACCCGTTCACGTGCAGCACGTTCCTTTAATGCTTCAGTACGTGCCCGGTGTTGTGCGACAGCAGCGCGACGGGCTAAAGAGGCTGCATCACGGGCCATTGCCTTGGTTTTTTCCAGAGATTCCATCTGATCGGTAAATACGCTCTGGCGTTCTGCGAGCTCAATTTCGAGCTCCCGAACACGCATCTGGGCCTGGCGCAGCAGAAAAAGCTTATCACTCAAGTTCTTTTCGACTTCGATACGTGATTGTACTTCCTTCTCACGTGCCTGGTCAGATCGTTGTATCTCAAGATGCTGGCTATCCAGTTGCTTACGCTGCGCTTGTTCAAATGCAATCTGGGCTTCTTCCATTCGCGTACGGTAGTAAGCTTCTTTGCGCGTCAGGGAAGCGATGGTCTGAACCGAATTATCAAGCTGATCCGTATGTTCGGATACTTGAAAAATAGCTTCCTGTAATTCGTTGATATTTTCGCCGTTGTGTACATCAGTGGTGTTAGAAGCAGGCCAATCGATGTCGCTCGATGCGCTGTTTGTGTTTGCTGCATCGTCGGAGCTGGATTCTGATTCAGACTCTATGTATTCCCACTCAGCCACATCGGATTCCTGTTCGTCATCGTCAAACAGTGGTGCTGTGTAGTTAGTAGATGTCGTCGTATTTGTTTCCAGAGCTTCTGCTTCATTCGCTTCAAAAATTTCTATCCCTGCTGTGCTGTCATGTAAGGCATCGTTTGTCAAATTTTCCTCAGCCATTGTGTTGGCAGCTGCATCGTTATTTTTTTCGCTTGAGACAATACTGCTGTCGAACAGGTCGTCGGCAACCACATCAGAGTGATCAGCAGGCTTTTTGTTGTAAGGTGTTTGCAACTCGAATTGTGTACTCCTAAAGTTGCTCTGGTTTGCTGCCGTTTGTGCGTTCAGCCTGGATCCTGGCTCCAGCAGAATATCATCTATTGTTTTGTTTTGATGACTTGTGGGCTTAGCGTGACGAATATCATTCATCTGCTCGTCGCTTAATTTTTGCTCTGCCACAGTAGTGGTTTGATCATAGTCAGGGTTTTGCTTTGCAACTGACTGCTCCTTCGCCTGTTGATGAGCTTTACTTTTTTGCAACATATAGCGTTGTTCTGCCCGGGTCTCCCGGCGTAATGACCACCACTGAAATAATTGCACGGTCGCTAGAAAAATAATTGACAGAGCTACCAGTACGATGGCCAAACCCAGACTTGATCCAAGCTTGCTCGACAGTTCGCTGGATTGATCAACGAATGCCATTATCCCGGACAAAGCCAGCAGACTGGCAATAATGCTGGCGCCGCGGCGCCTGTCGCTATTGATCGAAAATCGGTTTTTTTTAAACGGGTTGAATGATTCCGCCAGAAATACAAATGCCACGTAGCCGAGCAGGCACATGATCAAAACGGTCAAAAAGGTGTTCATTGTTGTTTGGCCCCGGTTTGTTATTCAGGTGATTTTTTTATCTTGGGTTGGCAAAACGCTTTCCGGCACAAAACCTGTGTTCTGGTTGGGGTGCCGTAATGATCAGGATGATAAAGAACTCGGGGATTGGATTGCGATAGTCGGATCGCGTGTTGAGAAATTTGTACGTAAAATGCTGTCCTGCCTGGCATATTTCGACTAGAAATGTGCGGTTGCGCACATTATGCACATTACTACAAGTGTGCTTTAAAGCTGTCTCTACAAGAGCCGGCGTTATAGAAACCGCATCGGCCATCAAACCGAATGGTAATCATGTGGGAGAGACGAAATTGTGAGTAAGAATAATTCGGGTTCAGGCCCGGAACTTTATATCCCGGAACCCCTGTTCAGGCCTGGCGACACACCTGATTTCTCGCATGTTCATGTGCGAAAAAACGACAATATCGATAAACCCGATGTACTGGTTGATTCCTACGATATGGAACGCCATGCAGGTGGTCTGATTCGGGTTATGGATATGCAGGGTAAGGCGTCTGGTCCCTGGATGCCAGAGATACCTGCCGATAAGCTACATCACGGATTGCGCTCGATGTTGCTCACCCGGCTGATGGATGATCGAATGTTTTCCATGCAGCGTCAGGGCAAGCTCTCGTTCTATCTTAAAAGTCGTGGTGAAGAGGCTGTATCGGTTGCTCAGGCGCTGGCGATACGTAAAACGGACATGGTTTTCCCTACCTACCGTCAGCAAGGCATGTTGGTAGCGAGAGACTATCCGATCAAGCGCATGATGTGCCAATGCCTGTCGAATGCGGGTGATCCGACACTTGGCAGACAAATGCCGACGATGTATTCATCCAGGGAATATGGCTTCTTTTCTATTTCAGGAAATCTCGGCACGCAGTTTATTCAGTCTGTTGGTTGGGCAATGGCATCAGCCTATAAAAAACGCGATGACCTGGCGGTGGCCTACATCGGCGATGGGTCGACTGCAGAGGGTGATTTTCACTACGCACTGAATTTTGCATCAACTTACCGGGCACCTGTCATATTGAATATCGTCAACAATCAGTGGGCAATATCGAGTTTCCAGGGTATTGCTGGTGGTCAAAGTAAAACATTTGCATCGCGTGGACTCGGTTATGGTCTCGCCAGTTTGCGTGTCGACGGCAATGATTTTCTTGCTGTATATGCAGTCACGCGCTGGGCTGCAGAACGTGCTCGTCGTGGTGGTGGAGCCACAGTGATCGAACATTACACCTATCGAGCCGAGGGGCATTCCAGTAGTGATGATCCTTCCAAATACCGAGCGTCCGAGGAAGCCAATGCATGGCCCTATGGGGATCCGGTAGAGCGATTGAAACAATATTTGATCAGCATTGATGAATGGAGTGAAGAGCAACACGAAACACTCGTTGAAGAACTGACCGTGCTGGTCCGAGACACTTACAAGGAAGCAGAAGCCCTGGGATCGATTCCCGCTGGTACCGGCATCGATCCAAAAACCATGTTTGAAGGTGTTTACGAGCATCTGACGCCGAAACTTGAAGAACAGGCGCAAGTATCAGGAGCAGGTGTATGGCGCGAATGAATATGATTGAGGCCATACGGTCGACCCTTTCCTACCAGTTAAGTAAAGACGATGATGTACTGGTTTTTGGAGAAGATGTGGGTTACTTCGGTGGTGTCTTTAGATGCACCGATGGTTTGCAGAAAAAACACGGTCTGACGCGATGCTTTGATACGCCGATTTCTGAAGGCGGGATTATAGGTGTTGCCATAGGTATGGCTGCTGCCGGACTACGCCCGGTGGTTGAAATTCAATTCTCAGATTACATCTATCCTGCCTTCGATCAGATTGCATCGGAAGCTGCTCGCTTGCGCTACCGATCGAATGGAGACTTCACAGCACCGTTAACGATACGCACACCTGTGGGTGGTGGTATCTATGGTGGTGAAACGCATTCGCAAAGTCCTGAAGCCTTGTTCACTCATGTGTGCGGTTTAAAAAGTGTCATACCGTCCAATCCCTATGACGCCAAGGGTTTGCTAAACACGGCTATAGAAACCAATGATCCGGTTATGTTTTTTGAACCCAAACGACTTTACAACGGCCCCTTCGACGGAGATCCCGATAAACCTGCTCTGGGTTGGGACAGTTCCGAACTGGGTGAAGTGCCGGATGAGGAATACCGAATACCGCTGGGTAAAGCACGTATCCTGCGCGAAGGTAATGCAGTGACTGTTCTGGCTTATGGCACGATGGTCTGGGTGGCAGAGGCTGCAGCCAAAGCCAAAGGTATTGATGCTGAGATAATCGACCTGCGTTCGCTGGTGCCATTGGACATGGAAGCGATAATTAAATCAGTTAAAAAAACCGGTCGCTGCGTTGTTGTTCATGAAGCAACCCGCACCTGCGGTTTCGGTGCTGAGCTTGCAGCCTCAGTACAGGAGCGTTGCTTTTATTATTTGGAAGCCCCTGTGCAACGGGTAACCGGTTGGGATACCCCCTATCCACACGCTCTTGAATGGCACTACTTTCCCGGTCAGGAGAGAGTGGCAGCTGTTATGGAACAGTTGCTGGAGGTTGCCTGATGGCACAGTATGTATTCAAGATGCCGGACATTGGTGAAGGCATAGTCGAAACTGAAGTTGTGGAATGGCATGTTGCCGCTGGTGATGAGGTTGCTGAAGATGCACCGCTCGCCGATGTTATGACTGACAAGGCGACGGTTGAAATTACCTCACCGGTTAGTGGCAAAGTGATCAGAGTTGGATGCGAGGCCGGAGCCAAGATGGTGATCGGTGCTGATTTCGTCGAGTTCGATTTGTCGGAATCTCAAGCTGGCGCAATAGATTCCACTGTAATAACAACTGCCGCAACAACTGTAACCGAGCCTGCTGACACACCGGTGCCAGAATCAACTGACAATG
>CAYPMR010000029.1:18496-21812 GCA_964411665.1 uncultured Granulosicoccaceae bacterium
GCAACAACTGTAACCGAGCCTGCTGACACACCGGTGCCAGAATCAACTGACAATGTTGCAGTCACCCCTGCAGACAGAGAATTTGATACCCCGTCGCTGCCACCAACAAAACCGAAAATCCGCGTGGCTGAAAATACAACGGCTGAACAGTTGGAAGCCTCAGCTGCCTCTGCTGTCAGGCAAACAGCGATTGCTGAACAGGAACAGTCATCAGCTGAATCGGTTGATGCACCGGCACAATCATCAGCCAGTTCGGCCTTGCACAACAACCAGAACGTCGCAGCAATTGAGTCCACGCCACAACGGGAGATTGTGCCAGCCTCACCTATGGTTCGTCGTCTGGCCCAGGATCTTGGACTAGAGTTAAGCCAGATCCCTGGTACCGGTCCTGCGGGACGTGTAACCAAAGACGATCTGAAAGGGTATTTGAATCTGCCTGGAAACACTGACGCACCAGTGAATGACGCACCCGTCGTAGCAAGTGGTGTTGCTGCAAGTGTGGCAGGTGCTGCTGCAAGCGACGCTGCTGAAACGAAGGTCGCAACCAAAACTACAACAACAGTCGAAGGTGCGGTAGAGGATATACCCGT
Source organism: uncultured Granulosicoccaceae bacterium (assembly GCA_964411665.1). Lineage (GTDB taxonomy): Bacteria > Pseudomonadota > Gammaproteobacteria > Granulosicoccales > Granulosicoccaceae > CALFCE01. The sequence goes on from CAYPMR010000029.1 coordinate 19,087, forward strand.
AGTCGGTGTGCGTCGCCTGATCGCTGAACGTATGCAGCTATCGAAACAGCGCATCCCACATTTTAGTTATGTAGAAGAGGTAGCCGTCGATGCGTTGGAATCTTTACGCCAGCAAATGAACGATGCGCGTCAACAGAATCAGCCCAAACTCTCGTTATTACATTTTGTATTGCTGGCTGTCAGTCGCACCGTACTGCAGTGGCCTCAGTGCAATGCCCATTTCGATGATGAAGAAAATCTATTGCGGCAGTTTAAGCAGGTGCATGCGGGTGTTGCCACAATGACGCCTAACGGACTGATGGTTCCAGTGATAAAAAATTGCTCTCAATTATCTGTTTGGGAAATTGCCAACGAGGTAAATCAACTGGCTGAACTTGCCAGAGCAGGGCGCTTGGCACGGGACCAGTTAACTGGAAGTACTATCACCGTAACAAGTCTTGGAACTCTGGCCGGCGTGACGACAACACCGGTAATCAATCGACCTGAAACAAGTATTATCGGGCCGAATAAGATGATGGATAAGGTGGAGATTGTTGACGGTCAGCCTGTTAACAAGCGCGTCATGAATATATCGTCGTCATTTGATCATCGGGTCGTCGATGGGTATGACGCAGCCTGTTTCGTTCAGGCCATTAAACAGCAGCTGGAGCAACCGGCAGCACTGGTCAGTTAGCTGCGCCTCTTGCGGTTGCAGCTCTTGCTTCTATAAGCAGGTCGTATTGGTGTTGGTAGTAACTGATCAGATCCACATGCTGTTTAACCACGTCGCTGGTACAACGAGCTTTAACCGCCGGGAGCTGAGTCCAAAGTTTATGCAGCGTTGATCTGATTTCCTGCAGTGATTTAGTTTTCATTGGCGTTTCGTAGAAAAGCAGGTGCAGCTTTTCTGCAATATTGTTATTTGTATTGGTAATACTTATAGAAGATATTGGGGCATGATGACGGAATTTCACCCCCTATCGTATTAAATTCCTGTCATATAGTGCAAAAAGAATTGTGAAAATATCCATCAATGGATGGCTGTGCTAACCAATCACCTGTCTTAACACCTCTTGAAACAACGCTTGTAGTAATCCCGGTAGTAGTTAAATACCTGTGAAAAATATTTTGCATATTCCACTTTTCAAAACTGCAAAGTACGTCACTCTCAAGACTCTATGAGTGGTGCATCAGTTGCATCGATTCGGCTTGAACCAATAAGAGCTAAATTTGATGCGAAATTTTCTTGCAGCTATTGCCATGTCAGTCACCGCCGGTTTTCTGGCCGTGCCGATCAGCCTTCAGGCTGAAACCGTTATGCAAACCGAGGATTACATTGCAGTCGGTTTTGAAGCTGAAGAGTACGACAACAAGGGTTTGCGCTGGGTACGTACGCAGTCGAATACAGCTCAACAAGAAGTTGATCCGGATGGCAATCATTCAAGTTCTGCAAGTGGCGGGGTATATCTGGAAGTACTGCCTGATTTTCGCGTTACAGGTGAAGACGAATTTCATCCGAGCGGCAGTCTGTGGAACGCGTTCCAGGGTCCAGAGCTCACCTACACCATAAACTTCCCGGAGGCCGGGCGTTACTACGCTCACTTACGTGCCTATTCAACTGGTAGCGAAGACAACGGCGCACATATAGGGATCAATGATGATTTCCCGCCACAGGCCAGACGTATACAGTGGTGTCGCGGCAAAAATCAATGGACCTGGTCCAGTGCTCAACGTGACTCAGGTGGCAATGGAAGTTGTGGCCGTGAAAAAACTGTTTACCTCGAAGTGCCAACAGCTGGAACTCACACGATAAACGTTCAGGCACGCGAAGACGGCTATGAAGTCGACCGGATCGTCTTGATCAAGGACCTTAGTAACAACACGCGCATTTGTGAGCCTGATGGTGCGACCCAAATCAGTTGTCGCGACGGTTCGATAGAATTTGCAGACGAGATGATTGATATGCGGGTCCGACTCGAGTCGGACGTGCCGGAAGCAGCTATTGGTGGTGAAGTGATCCTGACAGCTATGGTTGAGAATCTGGATCCTTTTGATCATGCAACCAATGTAGTGACAACGATAGATGTAGGCACCGGCTTTGAATACGTTGGCGATCTCGACGAATGCACGAGCACCGGTAGTGTTGTGACCTGTACCCATGCAGACCTGGAACCGACAGCACCTGGTGAATCCGAAGATTACGTCCTGGAGTTGTTAACAGTAGGAATCGGTGCATTGACTGTCACAGCGAGTGTTTCCGCAGATGAAGTTGAAAACTTTCCGAACAACGACACAGATTCACTAACGCTTAATGGATTGACGGAATTACCAGACGTGGATCTGATGGTTTCGATAGCAAGTCCAGCGGCCACTCTTGATGTGGGTGATGAAACGCAAATTATCATCACGTTGACCAATCCGGATGCTGATAGCGCTAATGGCGTGCAATTTACCTATGATCCACCACAGGGAGCTAGCGTTCAGGGTATTCCCAGTCAGTGTACTGAAATGCATTTGGTAACCTGCAACTTGGGAATTGTTCCCGCTGGCGTTGCTCAGGCTTCAATCATTGACATCGCCGTTACCGAGGCTGGTACACAAATTCACACAGTTGCTGCTGAAAGCAACAATGATCCGGACCCTTCCAACAACAGCGATGGCGTCATACTGGAAGTCGTCGACCCGACCGTGCTTACGGTTGCGGAACCAGAGCCCGAGCCGGAAACAGAAACTGAAGCCGAAACCGA
>CAYPMR010000029.1:21912-43643 GCA_964411665.1 uncultured Granulosicoccaceae bacterium
TTACGGTTGCGGAACCAGAGCCCGAGCCGGAAACAGAAACTGAAGCCGAAACCGATACCGAAACCGATACCGACGATTCTGCGGAATCAGAAACTGTTACAGATACAGATACAGATACAGATACAGATGCGGACACGGATTCAGAAACAGAGGTCGATTCAGAGACAAACGATCCTGATCAGGTTGATGGGACTGACGGCGAAGAGACAGGTGCTCTAAGTGGCGAAGGTGATGCAACAGATGCAGATGCCGAAGCTGATAGCGACTCGGATGAATCCGATGCGGTTGATGAAAGTGGGAGTGGTATCGGTGGTACGACCGAAATATCTGCGCAGGCAAATGCTGGCAGTGAAAGCTCAGGTGGCGGTGGCGGTTCCAGTGGTCTGACTTCGTTGGTAGCCTTATTTATACTGCTAATTTTATCAATGGCTGTGAGCGTACGTTTTCGCTCTGACATGAATTAAACGCAGGAAGGTTTGGTCTGAATTCAGCCCGCGCGGATCGGTGGATTGAGGGACAGGGTTTGTCCCTCTGTCAATTTGAAAGAGTCATATTCCGTGCGCGCTACCATCGAACCATCGACGATAACCATCAAGCTTTGATCTGCAGGGATGGCAAGGATCGCCATCACATCAGCCGGTGTCGTGCCTTCCTGAACCTCAATCTCTCCGCGTCCATCGTCACCGATGACCGTAGCACTGAGATTTGAATCAGCCACATACTCGCGTAAAGCAGCGGCCAACTTCAGGGATATTTTCATGCCTCAGGCCAGACCCAGGCGTCCCAAAGTGTCTGCTGTTGGTACGCCTTCAGCATTCCAGCCGCGTAGCTCGTAATATTCTGGCAGCATCGTATCCAGTGCTGATACACGACCTTTTGCGACACCCGATGGTGATGGCTCGTTCATGAGTCGCGGTGGCAGGTTATCGTCCGCACGCGTAAGGCCAGCTGCCAGATTGAATTGACGTTCGAGGTTCCAGATGCGCTCACCTGTTTGCATCAGTCGATCATTGTCCCATTGACCCTCGTCTCCACCTTCACAGGCAGTATTGATCAATTGCTGAAATTCTCCAGTGTCCCAGGCTGACATGGTGAACAGGCAAGCGCCTGTGGAATCGACCATGGCAATTTTGTCTTGCGATGTTTTGCACGGCTCTGCTTTGCCAGCACCACTTTGATCTTCCATGTCCTCAGCAAACACATCATGCTTGAGGTGACAAGCTCCCCGGTTGCTGGTGGCATAACCCAGACCCATACCTTGCAAAGCACGTGAATCGTAGCCTGCAAACTCCTGTCCTTTGACCGTCATGGACAGATCCGGGCGACCGTATTTCTCACATAGCCGTTTGGCGCCCAAGCCAAGCTCTTTGCCGAATCCTTCCTGTTTGCCGGTTTTTTCAGCAAAGACGGTTAACGCCTCTGCATTACCAAACGTCAGTTCAATTCCATCTGTTGTTTGCTTGTCTATCAGACCGAGATCATAGAGTTCCATGGCGGCGGCGAGTGTCACGCCGAATGAAATTGGATCCATGCCGTGCTCATTCATCATGTACCCGGCAAAGGTCAATGCATCGATATCATCTACACCGATTACTGGTCCGAAGGCGTAAGCCGTTTCATATTCAAGCCCACCCGAGGCATGCCAGTACTCTTTGCGATCTCGTACCGAGAAGTGTGTTTGGTCGATGTGCGCGATACGTCCGCAACCGATTGTGCAACCGAAGCAAGCTTTGTTGGTGATCAGATTGACGTGGCCGTTCTCATTGGGTTTGACCATCGCTGCAGGGTTGATATTTTCCGTGCCGTCAAATTGCACCCGGCGGAAATTATCGGTTGGCAAGCCACCAAATTCGTTCATGGTGTCGATCATGGCATTGGTGCCGTACTTCGTCAGCCCCTTACGCCCGGGGTCATCTGCCAGTTTGGCTTTGGTTTCCACCGATGCCTGCATGAATGCAGCAGGATCGTTGACTTGCACACCCTTGGTGCCGCGTACGGCGATAGCTTTCAATAGTTTCGAGCCCATGACGGCACCAACGCCTGAACGACCGGCAGCACGGTGCAGGTCGTTAACGATGCAGGCGTACTTTACACCCTGTTCACCGGCAACGCCGATGGAAGCCACTTTAAGTTGTGGATCCTGGTGCTCCTGCTGTAGCGTCTCTTCCGTATGCCAGACTGTTGTGCCCCAGTATTTCTCGGCATCAACTAGCTGCACGTCGTCGTCAAGGATCAGTAGGTAGACGGGTTTCGGCGATCGGCCTTCGAGGATTAATAAATCGTACCCCGCGAGTTTCAGTTCTGCGCCGAATTTGCCTCCGGAATTAGAGCAGGCGATCGCATTGGTTAGCGGGCCCTTGGTGACGACGGTATAGCGTCCACCGGTTGAGGCCATGGTTGCAGTCAACGGTCCTGTTGCAAAAATAAGCATGTTCTCCGGTGCCAGCGGATCAGTTGCCGGGTCCATGCCTTCCCACAAGTATTTTGTGGCCAGACCTCGAGCGCCCATATATTGCTGCGCCCATTCTTTTATCAGGGGTTCTTTGCGAATTGTCCCTTCAGTGAGGTTGACTCTGAGTATCTGATTTTGCCAGCCCATAGTTATGTATCCGGAGTTGTGAACATCAGTTCGATGAATCTAGAAGCCTGTGCGGTAGAAGTTGCCGTAGCGAGAATGCACCTGATTGGTTTGTATTGTTGTTCATTTGAGAAGCATAGTCGATTCTTCGCGACGAAAATGAACGTTAAAACGCTGACCAATCAGGTGCTTTCGCAGTAGGCGAGGTTCTGTTGCGCAGGCTCCTAACGGTATTCAATTGCGCCAGTCGGACACGCGGTTGCGCATTTTGGGTCACCGTCGCACAGATTGCACTTGGTTACCTTACCCGATGTGCTGTTGAAATTTATCGTGCCGTAGGGACAAGCCATGGTGCACACTTTGCAGCCGACACACTTACTTTCATCTATCACCTTGGTACCGAGTGTTGTGTTGAGACTAATGGCATCGGTTGGACAGGCTTTCAAGCACCAGGCTTCTTCACACTGCGTGCAGGTGTAGGGAATAGAGCGTTTACCATGCTCAAACTCAAACACCTTTATTCTTGATTTTGCCGGGTTGAAGAGGCCTTCGTGCTCCAAAGAGCAGGCCATTTCACATTGCAGGCAACTGGTGCATTTTTCCGCATCGAGTACGAGTTGTTTAGGATTCATGTTCTACTTCCAACTTGCGCGCAAGACGCAGTGCATCTTCCTGGTTATTGTAATAGCGCGTAACAGTTTCTCTTAGTTCAAAACCGCAATCGCGATAAAAAGCCAATGCTGCCGAATTGCTTTTGCGTACTTCAAGTGTCAGGTACCTGATACCTGCTGTACGAGCACTGGCAACCTGCCAATCAAGTAAGTTCCTGCCTATACCCCGTCGTCGCGAGGATTTTTGTACGGCTAACAAATTAATGTGTGCATGTGTGCGACCGAAGTCTACCAGCGCGAATCCCACCAGGTGTTGAGAATGCTCAGCACCATGTATTCCTGAGGCGCTGTTGTGCGAGTAGGCATTACATGTTGCCACTGCCACATTCATGGTTGGCTGCGCAATAGCCCGGGTTACTGTCTCTGGACGCCACGCCCAGGGTAAACCGTACTCTATTTCGCTGCGTGACAGAAGTGCTATGTCACACGCATCCCCCGGTGTGGCCAGGCGAATGGTTTCTTTACGACAAAATTGATTCATGATGGAAAACGATACATACGGTTTCTGGTTCTGTGCTTTTTAGGGATCTACACTTTTATCATTAGCGCAGCATGGCACGTGCGCCGATACCAATCAGGTCATCCCAAATGGCGCCATCCCTGTCTCCATCAAGCAAGGATGTGATAAGGCCACCTGATTGCCGTTGATTAACGGCCTTGCCACCACCACCTAACACCTTTTTGCCGAGTTGTGCCATGACCATAGTGGCCACTATCGGAAGCATTTTCTTGAGAATCGTACTGCTTATGCCGGATCGTTCTGATGCTCGCGATGCAACATCGCGGCTGATCTGTTTATTACCAAAAATATTGCCGAGGATATCGTTACCATCGCGGGTTGTGCCCGCCTGGCTGAGCACATCGGGTGAATCGAGGTAATTACTGTGGTTGCCATTTTTAAGGGCACTTAACAGATCCTCAAGCCCGGGCGCGTCACCGGTATTTTTCTGGAGGCCGCGCGATAGCGCGGGTATGAGTTCCTTTACAGCAGCAGATGTCTGATCTGGTGTAAGATCGAAATTCTGCGAAAGTTTATCCATAGCGCTATTATTTTCGCCGGAAAGTAACAGGTCTAACAAGCTCATGAATCTGCCCTGGTGCAAGAAAAAATCAGGGTATCACTTTTGACTTATCGACGCATCAGAGCCTTTTTGGCAGTGAAAAGCAAAGGTTTTCGGGGATTGCCCGAATTTACAAGCAGTTGGCGTATGCATTTGAAAAAACCATTAGTTGGTGTCAGCAACCTGTCGTCGCTGATGAGTCAAATTGTGTGTATTTTCATCTTGTGGGCACTGGGAACCAGCATTTTACAAGCGACAGCTGTGGTGGATAACACCCTGTCAAAGAGGGCCCAAAATGATGAATCACATCACAGTTCTGTAACGATCGATGCCGGACCCCATCGATTTGGTAATCTGATAGGTAACCTGCGATATCTGACTGCAGATGGCAGGGACTCACTGCCCATACTAGCGCAGCGCCACGGTGCGGGGCTGGCCGAGCTGCAACTTGCCAATCCACATGTCACTGGTAATCTGCCGATTGATGGACAACGCATTCTTTTCCCGGGACAACAGTTGCTACCTTCTGCATTGCGTCAATGGGTGAGTGATCAGCGTGAGCCATCGCAATCGGCACACGTCTCCGCAGGTCTGAGTAGTACCCTGACAGATGCAGTGGTTGCAGACTCGGGTATTGTCCCGGAGCCTGCGAGAGTCATCGTGGTTAATTTGCCGGAATTCAGGCTTTATTTTTTCAATCAGGAAAAAGTCAGTACGTTCCCTGTTTCTATTGGAAAGTCCGGTTTTGCCACGCCTTTGCTGAAATCCCGAATTGGCGAGATGCGTCGTGACCCGGAATGGCGGCCACCTGCGTCGATTGTTGCAGCTGCCCTGGAACGTGGTGAGCACCTCGCTAAAACTTATTTACCTGGCCCGGGCAACCCTTTGGGAAAACATGCTATTCGTCTGGGTGCATCCAATTATTTAATTCACGGCACCAATCGTCCATCCGGACTGGGATTGCGGGTGTCACATGGTTGCGTGCGTATGTACCCTGACGACATTGAATATCTTTTCGGTCAGGTTGATAGAGGCGATGACGTTATTCTGGTTAACGAACCGGTTAAAGTTGGCTGGCATGAAGGCGAGCTTTGGATGGAAGTACACCCGCCGTTAAAGGAGTTTCCAGTCTCGGATGAAGAGTTATTACGCAGTGCCCTGGATATGGCGTTTTTGGAATTGATTGAATTTCAATCAGTACCGGGTGCTATTCGTGAGCAGGTGCAGACACCACACTATGAAAGGGCAGAGCTTGCCAGACAGTCACCGGTATTGGCTGCTACATCGTTGAGGATCGATGATGCTGTTATACGCGATGCTGTGCAATTGCGTGATGGTGTGCCTGTAAGGATATCGACACAATCTTATTAGCGGTGACAACCTGAAGTTGATTTACAGACAGTACCAGCATTAGCTTTTATGTCGTCATCCTGTTCTGGTCGTGCCGTTGGAATGCCTGGTCGAACCTCATGGCGTTGTAGTTGGCGTTGTAGCTGGCGTTGTAGTTGGTATTACCCGGTGGCCGGAATCAGTCACCGGGCAATCATGGAACATATAAGCCATGAATCAGTAAACCAACGAACTAGCCAACCAGCGTTCAGTATTTTGCAAAGGATCATCCATCCTTTGCGCATACTCTGTCACCTGATCTTCCTTGATTTTGCCCAAGCCAAAGTAACGGCTTTCCGGATGAGAGAAGTAAAAACCGCTAACGGATGACGCTGGTAACATGGCGAGCGATTCCGTTAATTCCAGCCCAATGTCCTGAGGTTCGAGCAAATCCCAGATGACCTCTTTCTGACGATGATCAGGATTAGCTGGATAGCCTGGTGCCGGGCGAATGCCCTGGTAGCGTTCCTTTATTAACTCATCATTGGCCAAAGCTTCATCAGGCTGATAGCCCCATAGGTTTACACGAACATCCTTGTGTAAATATTCCGCGAATGCCTCTGCCAACCGATCTGCAACTGCCTTCGCCATAATGTTATTGTAAATATCGTTGTCCGCATCAAACTCCGCGATCAGTTCATCGAGTCCAATCCCGGCAGATACTGCAAACGCCCCAATGTAGTCTTTCAAACCCGACTCTTTGGGTGCTACAAAGTCCGCCAATGTAAGATTAGGTCTTCCATCCGGGAACTGTCGCTGCTGACGCAAACCATAGACGGTTTGCACTACCTCTTGACGCTGGTCGTCAGCATAAATCTCTATGTCTTCATGATCGATGGAATTTGCCGCAAATAACCCGACGACACCCTTGCATGAAATTCGCGGATCTTGGTTGAATAATTCCAGCATCGCCTGAGCATCAGCAAACAGCTTTTTGGCTTCCTCGCCTTTTTCCGCATCTTCAAGGATTCGCGGAAATTTTCCCTTAAGCTCCCATGTATGAAAGAAGGGAGTCCAGTCGACATAGGGCATCAAGTCGGCAATTTTCACATCTTCGATGATTCGCTTACCCACAAACTTCGGTGTTGTGGTGGCATAGTTGGCCCAATCAACCTCCAGCCGGTTATCGCGCGCTTTACTGATATCGAGCAAATCTTCCGCCTCGGCCCTATTCGAATAACGCGTGCGATAACGCGCATAATCCTGCTCAAGCTCACTGACAAAATTTCGTTTCTGATTTTCGTTTAACAAGTGACTGGCTACTTGTACACACCTTGATGCATCCGCAACGTGCACAACGGGCTCCTTGTACTGATCAGCGATTTTCACCGCAGTATGCATACGCGAAGTTGTAGCCCCGCCAATCAGGAGCGGAACATCGAAGCCTTCGCGCTGGAGCTCTCTCGCAACGTAGGTCATCTCCTCGAGAGACGGCGTTATCAGGCCCGAAAGCCCGATCATACTGACCTGGTGCCTTTCCGCTTCTTCGAGAATCTTCGCTGCAGGCACCATCACACCTAAATCGATCACTTCGTAGCCATTGCACTGCAGTACAACGCCAACAATGTTTTTTCCAATATCGTGTACATCGCCTTTAACGGTTGCCATCAGTACGCGACCGGCGCTTTCTGCCTTACCATCCTGTGCGGCTTCCATATGCGGTAGCAACCAGGCAACCGCCTTTTTCATCACGCGTGCCGATTTGACCACCTGTGGCAAAAACATCTTGCCTGCACCAAAAAGATCCCCAACTCTGTTCATGCCGTCCATCAAGGGGCCTTCGATAACATCGAGTGGACGTTCAGCTGCGAGACGTGCTTCCTCAACATCCTCATCGATAAATTCATCAATACCCTTAACCAGCGAATGCATCAAACGCTCGTTAACAGTTGCTTGGCGCCACTCCTGCGTTTGTTCCGTAACCTGCTGACCATCACCACGATACTTCTCTGCAATAGCCAATAGCTTCTCTGTCGCATCTGCATCACGGTTTAGTACAACATCTTCCACCGCAGCCCGTAACTCGGCTGGTATTTCTTCAACAATGGCCAGTTGTCCGGCATTCACGATCCCCATGTCCATACCGGCCTGAATGGCGTGATACAGGAACACGGCATGAATCGCCTCACGCACCGGGTTGTTGCCACGAAAAGAAAACGAGACGTTAGAGACACCACCACTGACCATTGCACCAGGGAGTAGATCCTTTATCTGACGGGTTGCTTCAATAAAGGCAATACCATAGTCATTGTGTTCCTCAATGCCTGTAGCGATAGCGAAAATATTGGGATCGAATATGATGTCGTGCTGAGCAAAATCGAGTTCAGTGACCAACAAGTTATAAGCACGTTGGCAAATCGATACCTTGCGCTCGATAGTGTCTGCCTGTCCATCCTCATCAAAGGCCATGATGACTACCGCCGCGCCATAACGCATGGCAAGGCGTGCCTGTTCAAGAAATGGCTCTTCTCCTTCCTTGAGACTGATGGAATTGATCACACACTTTCCCTGCAAACACTTCAAGCCAGCTTCAATGATCGACCACTTCGAGGAATCAATCATCACAGGCACGCGGCAGATATCCGGCTCACTTGCGATCAGTCGCAGAAAGCGTTGCATGACCTCACTACTTTCAAGCAGGCCTTCATCCATATTGACATCAATGATCTGTGCTCCATTGTCAACCTGCTGTCGCGCCACGCTGAGTGCACTTTCAAAATCGTTGTTTTTAATCAAACGCAGAAACACCGCAGAACCCGTTACATTGGTGCGCTCACCCACATTGACGAACAGAGAGTCCTCATCGATGTTGCAGGCTTCAAGTCCGGACAATCGACATGCCTTTGGCAGTTCGGGAATGACTCTGGGGGCGTGTCCCTCTACCATGGATACAAACGCTTCTATATGCTCCGGCGTTGTGCCACAACAACCACCCACCAGATTAAGCCACCCGGCATCAATCCAGCTCTGCATTTCTGCAACCATCTGCTTCGGCGTTTCATCATAGCCACCAAATGCATTGGGCAAACCGGCATTCGGATGGGCGCTGATATAGACATCAGCTATATTTGAAATTTCTTCAATGTGAGCGCGCAATTCCTGTGGACCCAGGGCGCAGTTGAAACCAATCGATACAGGACGTGCATGACGTACGGAATTCCAGAACGCTTCTACTGTTTGACCGGTGAGCGTTCTGCCGGACGCATCGGTGATGGTGCCGGAGATCATAATCGGCAACTCAATTTTGCATTCATCGAAGGCACGCAATATGGCGTAGATGGCGGCCTTTGCGTTGAGTGTGTCGAACACCGTCTCTATCATTAAAATATCTACACCACCTTCGATAAGCGCTACAGCCGCTTCAAAGTAACAAGCGTCAAGCTGCTCGAAATCGATATTTCTGAAGGCGGGGTCATTGACATCGGGTGAGATGGAAGCGGTGCGATTGGTCGGACCAACAACACCTGCAACAAAGCGGGGAGTGGCTGGGTCTGCCTGCATGGCATCATCAACAGCTTGTCTGGCAAGTTTTGCACTCGCCTTGTTGAGTTCAGCGCAAAGACTTTCCATACCATAGTCAGCCATCGATACCGCATTGGCATTGAATGTATTCGTCTCGATGACGTTCGCACCAGCCGCCAGGTATTCACGGTGGATATCAAGAATCGCATCAGGATGAGTCAGGCTCAACAGATCATTATTGCCTTTCAGATCAGACTCCCAATCTGCAAAGCGTTCCCCGCGGAAATCTGCTTCCTCGAACTTGTGCGCCTGGATCATCGTGCCCATTGCGCCGTCCAACAACAAAATTCTGTTTTTTAATGCATCTTGCAACGCATCATAGGATTCACGCACGGCATGCCCGTGCACTCCGGTTCCCTGACTACTCGTTTGCACACTTTCTGGCGCCTTTGTATCTGATTCCATGTTTTTTCCTATTTTTTAATGCTTTTAAATCAACTAAAGCCTTGTTTTTCGCACGAATGGCAAGGCTCGCGGAGGGTTTTTTGCAAAGAAACTTGTATTTATAATAATATAAGTATATAAAGATATCCTTATATTAAATCGCAATTTCATGATGCTTGCAACTTTCAGGTAATAGTTGCCTCGGGCAACAAGCCACAACCGATGCAAGGCGCAATGTTCAAAAGCTCCGTGACTGGTACAACATCACAAATTTCGATAATTATGGAATCACTACTGGCAGGTTTGAGAGCAGCAGGAGAGCTCACCCGATTGAGGCTGATGGCACTGTGTGCTCACGGTGAGCTCAGTGTTACCGAACAAAGCTAAATGAAGCGAAAACAGAATATTTCGCGATAATAAAACAAGGAATCCAATTATGACCAACCAGAACAACAACGAATCCGGACAAGCCGCTGACGCAACGTTTTCGTTCGAATTTTTTCCGCCTCGCAAGCAGGAACAACAAAGAAGATTCTGGAGAACTGTGGGCTGTCTGGAAACCCTGCAACCCAGCTTCTTTTCAATTACCTATGGCGCACTAGGTAGCGCCAGTGAAGCCAGTGTGGAAGTGGTCAAAGACTTGTTGGCCGAGAGCAAAACATCAGTGGCTGCACACCTGACCTGTGTTGGTCTGTCGCGTAACCAGCTAAGCGAACATCTTGAACGCATGCAAGGGCTGGGTGTAAAACACATCGTTGCACTTCGTGGAGATACGGTTGCGGGTGAACTGGAACACCGGAAAGACGGTTTGCGTTACGCCTCGGAACTAGTCGAACTAATTGGCAAACACGGTGGATTTGATGTCAGTGTTGCAGCCTACCCAGAAGTCCACCCGGATGCACAAAGTGCGCAGGCGGATCTAGATAATCTGAAACAAAAATTCGATGCAGGCGCATCACGTGCACTGACACAGTTCTTCTACGATACTGACAACTTTCTGCGCTTTCGTGACAAGGCCGTTGCCTCTGGTATTAACAAACCCATTATTCCAGGCATCCTGCCTGTTCATGACATCGACAAAGTTATCGCGTTCAGTGCTCGCTGCGGTACTGTTGTTCCAGACGATGTCGTCCGACAATTCAAAACACGTCAACAGAATCCACAAGCTTCACAACGCAAAGCTATCACTCACTGTGTGAACATGTGTTCCACCCTTGCTGCCGAAGGCGTTACTGATTTCCATTTCTACACACTAAACCAAAGTAATCTGTCGCATGAAGTAACTCGCGTCTTAAAAGGCGAGGTACCCGCGCCTGAATCTTTGGTTGCGGCTTAAATTAAGGAACCGCCCGCGTTAAATGTTCTCCGTCAATCAGCCCACCTAAAAGAACAAACTGTTTACAGACTGTCAATCCAACGGCCGACAATATTGATACCGACATCGTCAAGTCGATGCGATGAAATGGGTGGCATGCGTTTTCCATCGAGCATAATCATGCGTTGCCAGAGTATGCTTAGCTCTTTGTTGCCAGGTGAAATAATTTTCGCGTTTTCAAATCCAAGACTGCCATTTTGAGCACGTTCATTCAGTGCACCTGTCGCCTGTAACGACGTGTCGAAACGCAAATCGAGATTGGTTGGAGCTGTGCCACTGGGTTGGTGACAGTGGCTACAATTGACGTCAAGGTAGGCTCGCGCTCGTTGTGCGACAGACACAGAACGATCATCAATGGCTGGTAATTTTTCGCTTGCATCCGGAGTGTCGATCTGCGAATTAAAAAAGCCTATCGCGTTTAATGTGGCGATCTGGTTGTGTGGCCCGTTGTCATAAACAAAGTCTGTGTTCATCTGCCGGGTTTCAAGTCCTAATATTGATTGTGACGTAGAGTTGTGGCAACCCTGGCAATCGTTACGCCCCGGATACACATATGTCTGTTCCCTGATACTGCCATCGCGTTGTTCGATGAGTAGTGTTTCCATTTGTCTCTGATCCACAATATAGGCATCGTTTTGCTGCGGATTCCAGCGATAGGTGTAGCCCTGCCAACCTTGCTGGGTATGAAACAGTACTCTTGTTTCCAGACGCCGCTGGGAATTGGGCGAGTTCTCCGACATCTGCATGTTAAATTGTTTGACTGCCACCGATCCTATTGGCAGACGCCAGTCATCATCTGAATAGGTGATCTGCTTAAGGTCCGGCACCCCCATCCAGCGTGTCTTGATTGCGCCGTCAGACCAGAAAGGGTGGGCAGGTGCATATTCAATCATGCCGGTAATCGGCGTGAGTGATGACAGGTCTTCGAACAGTCCGGTTTCAGACAGGCGTGAAGGCACATTGATTCGTTGTTCGCGCTCCTCGAATTTAAAAATGCCGCGATAGCGGGACACCACCAATAAATCGCCATCTGCCGTTTCGCCAAAACTTGTCGGACCATCGACCCTGGCCAGTGGTGTTTGTGCAGTGACCTCACTGCCGTCCCAGTTCAGTGCGGTCACTACACCGCTATTAAAATCCGCGTAAATGTAGCGCCCGGACAGAGAGCTGACGCGATTACCTCTATAGACGTAGCCTCCAATCACGGCCAGTCCTTCGTTGTGGCCATATTCGTGCACCGGGCCTGTAAAAGCAGAATTCGGCAGTGTATTGCCGGCATTCTCGTTTGCTCTAGTGCCTTCGAAAACACGCCAACCGTAATTGCCGCCTTTGGTGACAACATTGATCTCTTCGCGCGTTTCCTGGCCCACGTCGCCAAGCCAGATGGTGCCTGTTACGCGGTCAAAGGAAAAACGGAAGGGGTTGCGAAAGCCGTAGGCGTAAATTTCTTCACGTACATCCGGTTCACCGACAAACGGATTGTCCGGCGGTATTGTATAGCCGTCGGTTTGGTTGGCAGGGTGGACATCAATGCGTAACAGCTTGCCTAGCAATTCGTTTCGATTCTGTGCGAAATTAAATGGATCGCCACCATCGCCACCATCTCCCAGCGCGATGTAGAGGTATCCATCAACGGGGCTGAATTCGATCATCCCACCATTGTGACTGTGGAACGGCTGATCAATTGAAATGACAATTTTCTCGCTTGATAGGTCGAACAGATCTGTGGTGGGGTCCCAGATCATTCTTGAGACTATGGAAAGATCGGGGTCTTCAACGGTGTAGTAAATGTACACATAGCGATTGTTCTCGAAGTCAGGATCAAAGGCCATACCCAGCAAGCCCTGTTCACCCGAAAACACCACCCGATCGCGCAGGTTCAGAACGATACGGCTTACTGAAGCGTTAACGTCGTCGTCGAATACCTTCACCAAACCTGTCTGTTCAACCACCACCATGCGGTTTTCCCCGGGCACATCGGCAACCAGCAGAGCTTCTTCGAAACTTAATTGTGGATAGACGTTAATCAGACGATAGTCGCCAGTCGTGGAGCCTGTAATGGGTAGTCTGAGTTCGGGTAAGGAGAGCCTGTCAGTGAGACCGAATACGGTTGTATGGTCTGGTTCAGGTGCAAGAGTTGGCACGGCTGTTGGGGGAGGGGACAATGTGTTGCCACCGGACAGAGTATCAGTGGGATCACTCAATATCGGGTTTTGCTGGGTTGTGGCGGGGGGCGGCGCTGCAGTTGTTGTCTGATCTGTGCTGTCGCCATCGATAGCGCTGGAATCTGTCAGATCTATTTGAGGATTCTCTTCAGATTCACTACAAGCCAACAGAATAGTACTAATAAGGCACGCAATTAATAGCTTGCCGATAGTAGGGATGTGTATTTTCAAGTGTGTCGCAGAACCCGGTTTGCACAAATAGTACTGTTATTCCGCTATTGTAAATGTGCTAAATGGCACTTTTCTAGTCAATATTGAAAATCTTTGCAGTTTTTCTTCAAAATAATGGATGGGTATCAGGCTACACGCAGTAGCCGCGAGTGAAAAGATGTGTTCAATGATCGCTTTTATTCGCTTTGACCGCCAATGCTACGCAGGGAGATGCGCAGAGATGTACAGACGCCAGCATGAATGATTGTATGCCTGAACCATTTGATCCCGCTAAGCTGGGATCTATGATTAGACAGATTATAAGCGTAAGCGATCATCGACACACGTTATTCGGCAATGCTGACTGAATAACTTTTTCGACGGTTAACCTCTTGTGATGCTGATGCGCTATTTACTAACTCGCAACTTGCCAGGCTAGTAGGATGAATTACCAGCTAGAGCATTTTCAAGATTCTCCAGTTCCTGACAACCGTCCGGGCAAAGCGCTTTTAATCTGGACAAATTGGCTTTCGCATTGTCCAACTCGCCAAGCTTAATAAAAAGCTCTCCCTGGTACTCCAAAGCACCTTTATGATTGGGGTCCAGTTTTAGTGCCTTTGCATATGCTTTTCCTGATTTTTTGTTTTTATCCAATTTACGCCAGGAGTAGCCCAGCAGATTCCAGGCATCTGCGTTACTTTTATCCTGCTTGACAACTTTACGCAGCTGTTTGGTAGCTTTTTTTAACTTGTTTTTCTCAATCAGCGCACGCGCTTTTGTCATTGCTTTTTCGATATTGATTGGTGCTGGTGTTGAACTACCCGTATCGTCAGCAAATACAATCGAATGTGTTGCGATACCGGAAATAAAAGCGAACAGAATTGAGATTGAAAAAATGTTTAACCATCGACGGTGCATGTTAAATCGCATAGACAAAATCCTTTGGATAGGTATAAAAAGAGCTGGCATTAACAGGTGCCGAGTATAGTCGATTCCTGGTAGACGTATCTGTGATTGAGATAACCTTCTTACGAACAGATTAATACACGCAAGCTGTGCAGTTCCACGCACCCATTGGTTCCAAAACAAGGTGTAAATCAATGTACTCGGTGGCTATTCAGCGGTCGCATAGTTGTTTAACGCAAGCGATGTGCCACAGAAAGTGAAGTACAAGGCAAATTTGGATAGTGCAATTGAACCTTGCCCGCCCGAAACGATTGAATCTAGAAACAGGCTTTAAAAGTCAATGTGACATAAGTCCCGCATCACTGACAAAATCATCATCATTTCCATTTACACAGGTGCGCAGTAGAAGGTCTGGTTTCCGGCTGCGCAGACTGTTGCGACAGTCCAAACTGATGATGGCAGGGTTGAGCAACTTGATGCCCGTTATATCCACTTGGTCAAGCTTTGCAAAATACTGGACATCCAACTTCTGGCGTAGCACCCTCAACCGGACCACAGATGGATAGTCCAGAAGAGCAGGGCTTCGGGTACCATGCTGGATTCTCTTGATAGACCTGTTAATCAAATCTTTAGCATTTTTCGTCGATCGGCAAGCCTGAGTAGTGACGGTAACACATTGGCTATTGGTGCAGAAGGCGATGATAGTGCAGCTCGTGGGATCAACGGTGATCGCTTTGATGAATCGCTAATCAACTCTGGCGCTGTTTTTCTCTTTTGATGTTTCTATATCCAACAGCTGCGTTGGGTATTAAGCGGAGTTAGTTGTAAAAATCGACTTTCGATTCAATCTCCCGGCGTAGTTTGTAAGCAGCTGTCGTCGTATCTATCTCCACGTCTTGCCATGTTACGGCCTGACCTTGTAAGACTGCATTTTTAAGCCTGACGTTATGCGCCATGCCTAAAGGCAAATATCCATTTCCAACCGAGATTGATGCTGGGCGCAATCCACCCGAGACGGTGTAGCCACCTTCGCCATCGAGTGTTTCACCGGCTGCGAGGTCGCGTTTTGCAATAGCCGCTACATCTGCTCTGAACGAGGTGGCAAAACCGGTTGCTTCACCGCGCAGGCCCACCGCCGCAACCGAGACGGCCAGTTCCAGCCCGATTAGATGCCAGCGTTTATAGTTGGTCATATACCTGCCAGAGGGATCGGTCACCACTTTATATTCTTCAAAACAATTTTTAAGGTAATCCGTATCTGCTTCGAAACAAACCCAAACGCCTTTTCGAATGTCGTGTTGAATTTGTTGCCCGTCTCGTGTCAGGCATGAGGCGACCTCTACCATGCCTTTACGTTCGAGAATACCGCCTTCAGATTGTGGGCGCATGATGGTGGGGATGTCATCAATCGACCCCGGCGGAAATTCCAGTCCATTGGTTGGCGCATCAAGCCCGGTGCCATTGGCAATGGCTGCCGATTCAATCGCAGGCTTTGATCCATCCAGAAAAGCATTAAACATTTTAGGATTCAAGCGCCCCCGTTCGGCTTGCTCCGCCGTCAGCCCCCAGTGATCCCAAACCGTATCAGGGGTTGACTGGCGATAATGCGGTAACCATTTATGGCCACGTCCGGCAGCCACAACCTTGAAACCACAGGTACGCGCCCAATCAACCAGATCACAGGCCAATGCTGGCTGATCCCCGTAAGCCATACTGTAGATAACTCCGGCTTGCTGTGCCTTTAGCGCCAGGCCAAAGCCACAAAAAGCGTCGGCTTCAACCGTTACATTGATAACATGCTTGCCTTCTGAAAAAGCTCCCATGCAGTGTTCAACCGCAGCAATCGGATTGCCTGTCGCTTCGATGATGATTTCAATGTCGGGTTGTTTAGTCAGGTCACGCCAATCATCAGTGACATAAGTGGTGCCTTTGTCAGCGGCGTCGTTAACAGAAACGGCATTGTATAGCTCGGCAGACCATCCCAGCAGTTCAAGGTTGGACCGAACGGCAACCGGTGATAAATCGGCAATACCCACGACATGAATACCCGACAAGCGAGTGACTTGCGATAAAAACATGGTTCCGAATTTACCACCGCCGATAAGTCCGACCTTTATGGGGGCACCTTCTTGTCCACGTTGTTGGAGTTTGGTGAAGAGATTCATATTATTTCACTTTGGATTCCGTTAGGGCATAAACGAGAAAATCGAAATCGCAACCATCCGAGGCCTGCCCTGGCGGGGCTGAGAAAAGCTTCTCTTTTTTTGGGCATATTGATTACTCTTGGCTGTTGCCGGAACGAAATGTCACATCGAGTAAGTCTTCAAAAACACGAATCATCCCGCCTTTATCTTTGGCACCGTATCCGGCCAACAAAGCCATTTGATAAGTTGCCATTGCCGCGGATAAAACAGGTGTCGGAATTTGATGCTGAACGGATATTTTGGAACCACTGATCAAATCCTTGTAGGCGTGCTGCATCGGGTAGCCTTTATCAAACTCACCCTTTAATGCATTCGGGATAAAGAATTCCGAGGCATAGCTGCGCCCGGTTCCGGTATTGACGACATCACCCACTTTCGCCGGGTCAAGCCCAAGCTTTACCGACAGTGGCAAAATCTCTGCTAGAGCTGCAGCATTGATATCAAACAGCAACTGGTTGATCAATTTGGTTAGTTGGCCACTACCAACCGGGCCCATATAAATAACATTCGAAGCCACGGTTGAAAAAAGTGGTTTGAGTTCCTCAACCAGATCTGGGTCCCCACCACACATCATGGTCAACGTGCCATCTTCAGCTCGCTTGCGCATGCCGGATATCGGAGCATCAATAAACCTGACATCGATCGCTGTGAGCTTTTCCGAGATAGAAAGT
Source organism: uncultured Granulosicoccaceae bacterium (assembly GCA_964411665.1). Lineage (GTDB taxonomy): Bacteria > Pseudomonadota > Gammaproteobacteria > Granulosicoccales > Granulosicoccaceae > CALFCE01. Next base: position 39,049 of record CAYPMR010000029.1, read on the forward strand.
GTCACACCGTATTCGATGGTGCTGGTATCAACCACCACCACACCGGGTCGTAGAACTTCAGCCAGGCCACCCGGACCAAACAGAACCTGCTCGACGATGTCAGCGTCTGGTAAACACAAAAAGATAACGTCCATTTCACCAACCACCTGCAAACTTTCGCTAAGGCTTACCGCGGATCCCTGCAGGGCGTTACGAGCAGATTCATTCCAGCAATGAGCGACTACCTCATAGCTTGACGCGAGATTGACCGCCATAGGGCCACCCATTGTACCGACACCGACAAAACCTGCTTTCAACATTAAATTCTCTTTAATTTTCGTTGCTTGATGATAATGCATAAGGGGCATCCTCACAGTGATCAATATAGATGCCCCCCATCGCCAATCTACAGGACGGGTACCGATTTAGCGGTTAGCCCAGCGGTATCACACTCTGGTTTTGACTATGTTTCTATTGGCAAGCGCCTGCGTATTTCAGCGGGCGATAATTTTCACAACCTGCAACATCGTTTTTTCCGGATTAACTATGGCAACAGTATGGTGCCTATGTATAAAGTGTTTGATAGCTGGAACAACGGGTCTGATGCAGATTTGGAAAAAATGAAAGCGCGTTTTAAAAAAGAAGCAAGTTAAAGCGCGACGTTGCTTCGTTCTTTGATCTGAATGTCTGCTGGAACTTACGGGGACAGGCACTCGTACTGATTTTATTCCCTCGATCTTTATATTCCATACAACAGCAACGCTTCGCTAAGACACTACGATGTGTATCCCTGTAAGCTCTTGACCCTTATTATTTTTCTTAGGTCCGAATACTGGAACTGGTCTTCATCCTTTTGGTTGAGCGTAAGCGATACCAAGTTCTGCAGCAATATCGTGTAGGCGGTTATCCCATGTCCATAGTTTCGTATCTGGTGAGATCAGAGTAGATGCGAGCAATTGAACATCAACTAAGCCAATTCCACGACTAAAAAGCGCTTGGGTTTCGATGAGGATCATCGCCTCGCTGATAGACACGCTTGGAAGAGTCGCCAAAGCATTCAAGTAGCCGATGGTGTCTTCTCTTGACTTGAGGCTTCCACAAGCTAGTTCTGCCACTACGTACTCATGCGAAACAACTAACTCATCGTTCAACAACCGAACAACCTCATCGCTGGATTCCCTGAAGTGCTGGATCCAGACAGAGGTATCCAGCAGGACAGTCACGGCGCCGAACGACGTCTGGGAATTTCTTTAAGTTCAGGGTCCGTACCACCCAGCTTAGCGAGCCTGCGTGCGCTTTCTCTAGCGATCAAAGCCTCCAAGCCGGATCTTACGATTGCCGTCTTCTCGTTGATTCCAGTCAATTGCTGCGCACGTAGCAGCAGATCGTCATCAATATTCAGTGTGGTTCGCATGAATTAGTTCCCAGTATTTAGGCATTATTATATGCATATATGTATGAACAATCAATATGCATGCCCGACAAAGCCGCGACAGAACCCTTCTCCAGTACCCCTTCCAGTGCCTGTCCCCGTAAGTCTAAGTGTCCGTATTTGGAGTCGAGATTATAAACATCGGTCTTACACCCCTTAAACGGAGCAGGAAAATCGAAAATACTAAAAGTGATACTGGCATCTACTGTGTTGATGATCAGCTCAATTGCGAGCACCGCTATGGCGAACGAAAAGATTGTGACCTCATTTCACGTTAAAGACTGGGCTGGTGCGTTGCAACAGCTGAAAGGCAAGTAAGTATTATAAAATCCGAATTGCATATTCATTGAGAGTAAAACAATGAAATTAACACTGTTAGCAGGAATTACTTTCATGCTTTGTAGCTGCACAGCCGACACGATTGGCGAATCTAATGCAGTACCTCAGGAGTGTAATTCGGCCACACCGCAAGTATCAGCAATTGAACTTGCTAACACTGCTTTGCCTGAACGCGATGGAGCTCGCATTCGGACCACGGGTCGGGTTCCACACACTCAGGTTGGGTTCGACCCGGTAACTGAAGTTAACGCAGAACTGTTCAAGCTTGCCTTCATGTTACCGGGCCTTCAAGAACGCCCCACTATCGTGTCACTTCCCGGTGCAACCGGAATGTGGTTGGCAGACAACGTATCGGTTGTAAAGCCGGCGGCGATAATGTCCGGTCGTGAGTTTGCTCACATTCACAGCGACGGTAGTTTGCACGCTCCACTGCCACTTGAACGTGCCCGGGAGTTAGAACAAAAAGGCTGGGGCGAGCGTCATCCGTGGGCAGATCGTCGCGATGGCTGGGAAGGCCTTGTAATGCTCTATTCGGCAAGCAATGCAGACGAACTAAAAATTCTGGTGCAACTTGTCACCGAATCTTATAACCATGTTACAGGCCGAAATGTTGTGACCCCGGGTTGTTAAAAGCATTGTTCTGTAGCGTTATGGCATTTATGGGCGCCGTGGTCAGTGGTGATATGGAAACTGCAATTTCACTTATGGCAGACGACATGGTTTGGCACAACGAAAGCGACAATGCTATGCCCTGGATTGGCCCCTGGTACGGTAAAGACGAGATTCTAAAGTTTCTGCCAATCTTTGGTGAGAATTTTAAAACGACCGCTGGTTCGGATCTTTTCACGATGGTACGAACGGTATGACGGCGGGCAAGCCGTTGAGATAGACGGAACAACCCCGTTCATGAAATCGGTGCCCTCACTTAAAAAAATAGCGCTTCTTTAGCGAAGCAGTACCTCGATAGTCTGGTCCTGTTTCGACAGGAATCTATGTATTACCTCAGCAGCTACGATACCAGCGGATAATTTTTTACGCCGAAACCGCCGCCCGCCCCAAAATCATATCAGCGCCTTTCTCCGCAATCATCATCGTGGCCGCATTCGTATTTGCCGACGGCATCGTCGGCATGATGGAAGCATCAACCACGCGCAATGCTTCAAGCCCGTGCACTCGCAGCTGGGCGTCCACCACCGCATCAGGATCCGAGGCAGGTCCCATCCGGGCTGTGCCAATCAGGTGATAAACAGTCGTGCCAGTCTGGCGTGCAAAATCCAGGAGTTCATCATCTGTTTGCACATCGTCACCGGGCGCAGTCTCGCGTTCAAAGTAGGGCGCAAGGGGCGACGTGCGCATTAAGCGCCGACCCAGATGCATACCTGCCAGTAAAATTCTCTGGTCGATTTCCTCGGCCAAATAATTAGGTTGTACAACAGGTGTCTCAAACGGATTCGCAGAACGCGCACGAACAAAACCGGTGCTTTGTGGCCGCTCCTGCCACACACCGCAGGTCATCCCGGGTATTTTATCGAGTAGTCCCACCACACCTGCGCGAAAGCTCGCGGGTGTGAATACAAACTGCAAATCAGGATTCGCCATCGTCTCATCTGACTTCCAGAATACATGCGCGAGCGACGGGCTGACTGCCAGCAAGCTTGGCTTGCGTAGCAACCATCGCGCAATCTCAAGCAGCAGCGGCGGCCCCTGAACCCTATTGTTAATCGTGCGGATGCCCTTCACAGTCGACACCATGCGGACCCCGTAATGATCACGTAAATGATTGCCAACACCGGGTAAGTCATGAACGACGGGCACGCCGATATCACCCAGCAAAGCGGCGTCGCCGACCCCGGAAATCTGTAACAATTTCGCGGTATTGATGGTTCCTGCACAAGCGATGACTTCGCGACGCGCATTCACCGTGTGTTCCGCACCGGCTGGGCCTCCTTTTTTATAACGCACGCCCACTGCGCGTTTGCCTTTAAACAGGATGGCAGTCGCTTGTGCGTTGGTGCGAATCTCAACGCCCGGCCTTTTTCTTGCGCTCCCCAGAAAGGCGCGTGCCGAGGAGATGCGAAAGCCTTTATGGATGCAGCGCTGGAAATAGCCGGCACCGTCTTGTTGCGCCCCGTTATAGTCAGGGTTTTTTGGAATGCCAAGTTCTTGTGCGCCATTAACAAATGCTGCGGATACCGGGTGATGCCAATCGAGATCGGTTATCGGCATTTCACCCTCGCGCCCCCGGTAGTGTTCATCGGCTTCACCAATCCTGCATTCGCTACGACGAAAATAGGGAAGCACGTCGTTATAGGACCAACCCGGATTACCACGCTCAGCCCAATGATCAAAGTCTGCGCTTTGCCCGCGGTTGTGATTGAGTCCGTTGATCGAACTGGAACCACCGAGCACGCGGCCCTGCGGCAGCGAAAAACGACGCTGCGCCGTACCGGCACTGGCTTCTGCTTCGAAGCCCCAGGTGAGGCGCTTCGAATAGACATTCCTGATGTAACCGGCGGGGATGTGAATTAGCGGGTTTATGTCGCGTGGCCCGGCTTCGAGCAGGCAAACGCTAGCGCCGTCTTTGCTCAGGCGATTGGTAAGTAGCGCGCCTGCGGTTCCGCCACCGATGATGACGTAATCAAAGACATCTGCAGCAGAAGGCATAACTAATTGACCTTTCAAGGTGTGTGTTTGAAATGGTCAGCAAGCGCCCATTCCCGATTCATATCAAAGCATTGCAAATTTCAGTAAAAACAACTGTTACACATTTGACCGGGATATTTCATTAAATTCACAAAATAATGCTCTGTAACACTCTGGATATAGTGCCAGTTTGCTTTCTGAG
>CAYPMR010000030.1:0-43588 GCA_964411665.1 uncultured Granulosicoccaceae bacterium
CCGCCCAGGCAGTTGAGTTGAAAGTGTTGATTGAGCAGATGCGAGAGCAGGTGCAAAATTTGGAGTGATTTTTCAGGGTGTTTCAAGTTGTTTCATTCTTCTTTTATTTCAGTTAGTTATATGACTTGCATGTTTCAATGATGTTCAAGATGTTGCCACAAGTTTCGTAAAAATGGTGACAAGAATGGTGACAAGAATTTCTAAATCGCCTCAAATTCTGTAAAAATAGAGCACCTTGTCACCATTTATGGCGTAAGTGATTGGTATGCATAAGAAAACAACTGGTCGTCAGCTCAAATCCTGGTTGCGTAGTGGAATAGCAAATAAACACGCTGTTGGTAACGGCTTGTACTTTCGCGTCAGTACTGCTGGAAACGGGACGTGGGTGTTTTTGAAAAATGTGTTCAGTTGGATAGTAAGCACTAAAATATACTCCATACATTCTTATGAATAGATCAGAAGCATTAAAGTACGTTGCGCGAAGCGGTTATAACGTTGGTTTTGGTGCAAAGAAGCACTTTGCCACTTTTGATATTGTTGAAAAAATACCTGGAATATTAGGTTTTCTATCAATCTTGTTTGGCATCATTTCATCTAATTATATTGGGCTCGGTTTGGCGGGCCATGCTTCAGTTCTACTGACAGTATTTGGAGTAGTGTCGGTTTATATATCGTTGTATCTGCCAGATTCGAAGTCATACGACGATTCGGGAAAAAAGCTTACTCGAATATACGATAAATTACATATGTCATATTTGCGATTGCAAAGTAATGAAGCAAAACCAGATATAGAAATAAAGATTGTCAATGTGATGATGGATGAGTTTAGTGAAAGCTCTATGTCTAAACAAATATTATTCAGTGATTGGTATGCTCACTACAAATTTTTTGGTCAAGCCCAGACAAATTGGATAGAGGAAGAGTTAGAACTCTCTTTTCTTAAAGACAAAGTCCCTATTTCGTTCTATCTGTTTCTTTTTGCGATAATAATCGCGATTATATTCGCCTACTTTATGAATACATAACATGGAAGTTAGCCCTACATTTAAGTCATTTTTATCTAATCTGTCCATTCCAAACAAGGAAAAGATATCGCATAGATACAAAAAAATTACTAAAACGCTAAATCAAGAATATTGGAACGATGATTCAGATGAAAAGCATAGCCTGATGATCGGTTCATATGGTCGCAAAACAGCCATTAAAGACGTTAGCGACTTAGATATGGCTTTCATCATACCTTATGAAGTATACAAACAATATGATGGGTATGAAGGTAACGGTCAATCTGCATTATTGCAGGATGTAAAAAGTCGAATCAAAAAAACATACAGTGATACTGATGTTAAAGGTGATGGGCAAGTAGTAGTTATCAAGTTTGCTGATTACGTGATTGAAGTACTTCCTGTTTTTGAAAACAAAGATAATTCCTTTACACACCCAGATAGTAACGATGGTGGGCGCTGGCGAGTAACAAGACCTAGAGAAGAGGTGTCAGCGATAGATTCGCGTAATAAACGAACTAACGGAAATCTAAAAAAACTCGCAAAAATGGTAAGGGCATGGAAGAACAAAGTTGGTGCTCCTTTGGGAGGTCTTCTTATCGATACCCTCTGTTATAACTTCTTCGATTCTTCTAACTACGATAATACTTCGTACTCAAAGTATGATGCAATGTCTAGAGACTTCTTTGATTATCTCCGCTCTTTGGACAAAGATCAAAAATTCTGGCAGGCTCCAGGAAGTAATCAACCAGTTTATAAAGCGGGTGACTTCATTCCAAAAGCAAAAAAAGCTTATAACAATTGCTTGGCTGCAATTGATGTACAGAGTAATAATTCAGCGAATAAAAAATGGAAAAAGGTATACGGTAAGTATTTTCCTTCAGCAACGGCAAAAATAGAATCAAGAAGTCAGTTTTTTCGAGACACTGAAGAGTTCATTGAAAGCAAAGTACAAGTTGATATTAGATACAATCTTCAAATTGATTGTTCTGTGAGTCAAACTGGTTTTCGAACGTGGAAGCTAACTGAGCTAATCAGCAGGAACTTACCACTGAAGATAAATAAGAAGCTTGAATTTAACATCATCCTTTGCAATGTACCAGAGCCATATATGGTTAAGTGGAAAGTAAGAAACGTAGGTTATATTGCTGAAAGTAAAGATATGATTCGCGGGCAAATAATCCCTGATGGTGGAAGACATAAGCTGACCGAAAAAACTAACTTCAAAGGTGAACATTATGTTGAATGCTATGTTGTTAAAAATGACATTTGTGTAGCTAGGGATAGGATAGATGTTCCTATCTCTTCCTAATTGTCTGGAAATGGAGCCACTCTTAAATTAGCTGTAAAATCTTTACTCGATCTGACGGTGAGTGTCAGATCACATATGACCCCGATTTGCCGCGAATATTATTGAATTGAACCGATTTCTTCTCCCTTGTTAGAAGTTAAATCAATAGCCTTGAATTCAAGTGGATTGGATCGCATGAAAATAGTTGCCTCCCACGACGCCAGTCCAATGCGATCAAAATCGTTCTTCACGCGCTCAACATCTAGGCCATTGTCAGTCAAAAGCCTATCATTACATGGGATGCAGAGCTTTCCGACTTCTATCCAATCTGGATTCTTAAGATATGGATGAAGTAGAGCTTTTTTAAATGGCGTGCCTCTATAATCGCCTATGTCCGTATCTAGTTTAATGTCGATTTCTGTGTATTGATTAGCGAGATGCCTAAGGCTGGGATCCTCCAAAGTCTTGTCATAACAGTCTTTCTCGTCATTATAATCATGCTCATCACTAAAGAGCTTGACCACAAACAGGGAATTCGCTGGTGATAGAAAAATACCCCATGACCCACAGCCATTGCCAATAGACTCAGAATTTATTATCTGACTCAGCTTCATTGTAAATAGACCTTATCTGGTACCGTCTTGAAGGGAATGTGTAACGTACAATATTTAGGATTGATCATCAAAGTGATCGGTTATCACAGATTCATCACTAAGCCTTTCAATAAAAAATGGATTTTCTTTTATTATTCTCACAAAGTGTTCCAAGCAACTACAAATATTATCAGTTAGCCTGTCAGCGTGTGGTAAAACTATCACTATTGATGAACTAACGTCTTTATATTTTTTATATCGGATTGTTTTTTTGCGTTGTTTGTACAGTGTACTTCAACAAATTCTGAATCGATAATCATTGTCTGTGCATGTCTTTCCAAGTATTCCATTCTATTTCTATATTTATTGTCTTTGTAGTCATCAAAATCTAATATCGTGTAACCAGAATGATGAGCCAAATAGGCAAACGAATTTGGATGGTTGAAAAAATTTGCCCAACGTCTTGCAGTTATAAAGGGACGAAAACGAGACTCATAGTAGCTCGGTTGAACTCCAATTAACTCAAATACTTGTATGATTCTGTCTCTTACTCCATTCAAAAGAAGAAAATACATTGTGTAAAAGTGATGAATTTTATTTTTCGAAATATCTTTGTCAGCTGATTCCTTTAGAAAGTCAGATATTTGCCACGCGCGTTTGCCAACCAAAATGGTGACAAGAGCCTCATTACCAAAGTGAAAAACCTTGTAATTATATGAAAATAAAATTGTAGTCGATAAGCAGGTGCAGAATATTGAGTGATTGTTTATAAAAGAGGTGTGTCGTGCAATGAACCGTGTCCGATTACATTGAGGTTCAGATTTACGTTCCGTGATTGAATTGCATCCATGCAAGTTTTTTGGCGAGACAAGGATTTAGTTAGTCATGGGTTTCGTCTGCTAGGAATTTTTTACGACTACTGTATTTCGTCCTTTGTTTTTCGCCAAATAAAGGGCTTCATCTGCCAATGCCAACAATTCTGTTTTGTCTGCATCTCTAAGCGGAATTGTTGTTGAGACACCAACACTTGCCGTGATCATGTTGCTCACATTGGATTCTTCATTTGGAATGTCCAATTGTTCAATGCCGGCTCGAACAAATTCCGCGAACTGTCTAGCCGCTTTCTCTTGAGTTGCTCCCATAACCAGTGCGAATTCTTCTCCACCAATGCGGGCCGCGAGGTCTCCCGGTCTTTGCGCCATAGAGCCAATAAGTTGAGCAATTCGTTTAAGGCATCTATCTCCAGTTAAATGTCCGTAGTTATCGTTTAGTAATTTAAAATAGTCGATGTCGATCATGATGAGAGTTATTGGCGTTCCTCGTCTCATATCACGTCGCCATTCCTGAGCAAGAAATCGATCAAAATGACGTCGATTCGCAATGCCTGTCAAGCTGTCAGTCAAAGCATCAGCTTCCAGGGCATGACGTTGCAGAACTGTTTGGGTGACTTCTTTGTGGGTAATGACGGCGTACCTTTCGTCTTCGATGTCGAGCCGCCAGGCTTTTACCATGTACCAGTTTTTCTCATTGGGGCTGTGACAGGGATATTCGAGTGAAAACTCTTGTGCACCATTACTGTTGAATAGATTTCTAATTCCTGTTGCGACTATCGGGGCATCCACGTTTCCCTGTCGGGATGACGCGTCACACACGTGGAGATAGTTGGTGCCTTTACCAGTGGAGTCTGAAAGTCCACCATTGCTATTTGCATAGTTTTGCCATGCAGGATTAACGTCAAGAATCTGTCCAGATTCATCCAGTATGGCCACGTGTTGAGAAATGTTATTCCATATCGCTGGTAACAACAGTTCCGTTGTCTTCATATTGGGCCACCGTCCTCTTCTAGAGTAAGTTCCTGATTTGCATTTAACCTGCGGTTGATCGCATTAAGCGCTTGACCACTCTTGGCTACTTTTACCTGTCGCGTAGCGCGTAGGCTACAACCAATAAGGCGCAAAATCACGAATTATTGGGGTGTGCAATGCCAAAAGCATGATATCGTAATGATATTGACCCTCAAAAGAGCTGAGCCGTTCCATCCCGGCCCGGTTGCCGAGAGGAAATCGACAGGGAATACAGGCAAACAAGGTTATAAATACTGGTATTGTCTCCAGTCCAAAGGAAAAGTTACCCGTCACTGTCTCCCCCCTCGGCTGTCTTGTAGTCAGGGTGCTGTGACTATTCGGTTGTCGAATCGACTGGACGCGATGGTAACAGTAGTGAATGCAGTTAACTTCCTTAACAGTTAAACCAAGGTGTTGTTGCAATTTTAAATGGCGATCTCAAGCCAAATATCGCTTGATGTAATCTTCATCCCAGCTAATGCCCGCACCCGGACGATCTGGCACCTGTGCTTGTCCGTTCTTTATTTCAAGTGGTTCCAGTAATAGAGGCTTTGCCCAGTCTACATATTCCAGCCAATGACAAGTCGGACTGGCTGCCAGCAGATGCACCGAAAACTCCGGAAACAGGTGGCTGGACATTTCAACCTCGCTAGCATGGCAAAGTGCCGACGCTCTAAGCCAGCCGCTAACACCACCGATGCGTTGTGCATCCGGCATATAGTAATCAGCAGCACCTGCATCTAGCGCCAGCTTCAGTTCAAAACTGCTGTTCAGGTTTTCACCAGTCTGGATCGGTGTGTGGATAGACTGTCTGACTGCGGCTGTGCCTTGATAGTCTGCATGCCGAACCGGCTCTTCAATCCAGTAAAGTCCTTCATCATCGAGCATTTGTGATCGATCAATGGCTGATCGGACAGATTGGCTTTGATTGAAGTCCACCATCAAATGTGCATTGTCGCCAATATGTTTGCGTACATTTCTGACGGCTTGTAAATCGTCTTTGGCCAGGGCACGTCCCAGCCGCAATTTCACCGCGTTAAAATCGTTTGCTGCGAGCAGCTGCACTGCTTCGTCGGCGAGAGAATCAACATCCTGTATCCACAGTCCGCAGCTATTGTAGGCAGGTACTGAGTTTCTGGCTGAGCCCAGAATCCGACTCAGGGGCTGTTCCAGCTTTTTACAATGTGCGTCCCAAAAGGCCATGTCCAAACCACTCAGAGCCAAACCAATCAACCCAGGTGTATCCATCAGGCGTAATCCATTGCGTAGCTTAGCTTCGAGGCTGAGTGGAGCTAGCTCATCACCAATCACTATAGCTGACAGCGCATTGATTGATTCTACCAACGGTTTCAGCATGTTTTTGCCGAATGCAAACAGATAGCTGTGACCGATAATTCCTTCCGATGTTTCAATATCGATTAACACCATCGCGGCATGATCGAGCGATCCACTGGCCGTTTTGGGTGGAATCGCGAAGGGTGCCAGTACGGGTCTGGCGATTACATTTGTTATCCTTATATCCGACATACCGTTAGTTCCAATTTACTTACGCAGATGACTATTGAAAATCCGAAGAGCAAGTCACAATACGCTAAACAACTGGACGGAGATAGCACACGGGCTCCTATTGCAGAAAAAAACAAGATTCACTCCATACTGACGGCGCTGCCATTACTGATGGTCATCATCGGCGTTGCTTATTACATGCATGGCGAAAAACGTCAGGCTGAGAGTGAGCTTGTGATGTCGGAATCAAGCCAGCACGATGTTGTGGTCGATGGTTTAAGTGTCTTGAAATCTGTATCGGGTAAGGGAGGTAAATACTATTTCTGGTTTCAGCTCGATGGCGATAAAAGAGGCGCGCGTGTCAGTGAAGCGGATAGTGAGTATCTGGAACACTTAACGACCGGGCAGCAAGTGATTGTCTCACTCGCACCGACTGTACCTGGATCGCATATAAAATGGTTGTATCAGGTTCGCCATGAAGGTGTTGATCTGTTGCCGTCGCGACCGACGTCGCCTTAGGTGATTTTTTGGGTAAGGAGGTTTTTGCGTTAAAGGCGTCGTATTGGATGATCAACCTGATTGCTGATCATCAATTCCTTTGCTCAAATAATCCGGATTTAAATAGTCAGCTAACGATGTTGTGTTCAGGGCCGTAGGGAAACGCGGTGATGTTGATGGCGCCATTATCGTTAACCACCAGTATGTCATGCTCTCTGTACCCACCTGCCGCTTCATGACCTTCCGGTAGTGTCAACATAGGCTCAATTGAAACGACCATATTGGGCACTAGAACGGTGTCGATGTCTTCTCTGAATTCAAGTCCTGCTTCGCGACCATAGTAGTGCGAAAGAACGCCGAAGGAATGCCCATAGCCGAATGTACGATACTGTAGAAGATCTTTATCTTGAAAGTAAGCATTGATTTCGTTGCATACATCTGAACATTTGATGCCTGGTTTTACTAATGACAGCCCTAATTCATGAGCCTCAACGTTGGCCTGCCAGATAGAAAGCTGAGCGTCGGTTGCTTCACCGACGAATAAAGTGCGCTCCAGTGCGGTGTAATAACCCGAGATCATTGGAAAGGCGTTTAAGCTTAAGATATCGCCTTGTTTTAGTACCCGGCTGGTGACAGGATTGTGTGCACCATCAGTATTTAGTCCCGATTGAAACCAGACCCAGGTATCACGATACTCTGCATCAGGAAACTCCTGCGCTATAGCCAGCTCCATAGCATCGCGCCCAGCCATAGCGATATCAATCTCGCGTTTGCCGGGAGCAATTTCACTATGAACTGCCGCTCCACCAATATCTGCGATTGCCGCCGCTTTGGTGATTAATGCTATTTCCTCATCCGACTTGATCATGCGTTGTTGCATCGTATGGTTCGAGATGCTGCTAATGTCCGCTGTTGGAAATGTAGCAATCAATCGCTGATGATGATCGACTGATAGATGATCGGTTTCTATCGCAATCGACTTTGTGTTGCCTGCCAATTTTTTCAATGCAGACCAGAAATTTCCACGCTGCCAATCTGTGTACACCAGATTTTCACCATAGCAACGCCGCCAGGGTTGTCCGGCGTCAATGTTTGCTGACAGCGTTGTTATTTCAGATTGGGTGACAACTGCTGCGTACGGTCGGCCGAAAGCACAGTAAAGAAAACCGGTGAAGTAAGCGATGTTGTGCATCGACGTTAGCACGACAACATCAATGTCACTTGAACGCATATGGGACTGCAGGGCCTGGAGTCGGTTTTGATACTCGCGTTCAGTAAAGGGTAGTGTTGCTTTTTCGCCGTTGTGGAATAAGAAATATTCCGGGCGTTCCAAGGTAGGTGAAGTCATGTGCATCTCCAGAAGAATCCGGGTTTACACAATGAATAACATAACCCGGTAGCTATCCGGGCGTTCAGGATCGAAAAGAGCTATCCACAACCTGCGCTGCGCTGTAGCGACGCCATCGCTACGAGCTCTGGATGTGAGTATAGTGCTGCGAAAAGCGTTTATGCAAGCCTCGGTTTTAGATTGCTGTATGTGCTTCAAAGACCTGTGCCGCCAAAAGCGGAGTTACTCGCGGTTGTTGGGTATCGGCTACTGTATTTGCTCGGAAGTAGCGGGAGTGGTTGAGGTAATACGTCCAGGGCTTGACTCGAGGTTAAAGCGCAGAGTTGCGAGTAGTCCACCGTTGTCATCGATATTATCCGCCATTAAGAGTTCACCGCCATGGATTCGTGTAACAGCATGTACCAGGCTTAAGCCCAGTCCGTTGCCGGGTGAATTGCGTTCGTTTTCAAGACGTACAAATCTTTCCAGTACACGTTCACGATCTTCGGCACCAATACCTGGTCCATCATCGGATACACGTATCTCAAACGATGTTTCGTTGCTCTCGAGTTTTAGTCTGACTTTACCCGGTTTAGGTGTGTACTTGATGGCATTGTCGAGCAGATTTGTTACCGCCTGTCCTATCAAGTGTTTATTGCAATGGAATATTGGGTTATCCGGAATATCGGCTGTAAAGGCAAGTTCTTCTTCTTCAGCTACCGCCTCGTAAAGCTCGGATAGTTCGTTCAGCAAATCGCCGATGGGAGCGTTTGTCCATTCAGCCTGGTCGATCCCGGCTTCCAGGCGAGCGATGCTTAACATGGCGTTGAATGTATGGATGAGTGTATCTGCATCTCCTATCGCCTCATCCATGACCGCGCGATAATTTTCCGGATCGCGTTCTTCTAGCAAAGTTACTTCTAATCGATTACGCAATCGAGTCAGCGGGCTGCGCAGGTCATGTGCAACGTTGTTGGTCACTTGTTGCATGCTCGCCATCAAGTCTTCTATACGATTAAGCATTTGATTAAGTTTGGATGCAATTTCATCAAATTCGTCATCGCGTGCGGTAACCCTGAGGCGTTGACTAAGATCGCCGTTCATTATTTCACTAGCAGTTGTGCTGATCGAATCGATGCGACGTAACACGGCAGTACCTATCCATATGCCACCGATTAATGAGAAGATCAGTGTCAGGAACGTTGCTATCGAGACCAGAACGAATGTGCGATCGATCAGTGCTTTTTCATCGCTAATGGTATGACCGATGGTCAGCGTCAACCCGTCTGAAAGTTTGAGTTCAGCGACCCGCACGGGTAGAAACCGTCTGGGACTGCCGGGGGCTAGATCGACTACGTCACCCATATTACGGGTGCTGGTCGTACGTTCAGCTTTAAGTAAAACAGGACCCTCTTCACTATCCACTACAGTAGGGCTGCCTCGAGTCAGTGAATAAAAACGCTCGTAGGTATCAATCTGGTTACGGCGCTGGATAGCTTCGAGTAATTCTTCTACGGCTCCGGACTTGTATAGATTGATTAGATAGTCCGTTTCCAGACGCAGCCGGGTATCAACCTGCGATTCGATCTGATCGCGTGTAGACCAATAGATGAAGGCAAAGGTAGCTGCAGACAGTGCACCGAATAGAGTTACGTAAATAAGAGCAATACGAAAGGCAGATGTACGGAACAGTCTTGCTGATGGGGTAAACCGGGCGAGCAGGTTGCGGAATCCTCGGTCAGTGCGCCTGGAATCCTGCTTATCCGCTGTAGTGTTGCCAAGTTTGGTGCTTGATTGCACCTCAGAATGCGTAGCCATGCCTGTCATCTCGCACTGGCCAGACAGGTGGATACTGCGTTATCAGACTGAAGGCTGATAGCAGTCGTCGAGGGATGAGACACTGCATTGAATACGGACATGGGTAAATCGTAGCATGCAATTGATTAGAGCATGCTACGGCCTGTACAAATTTGGATACTTACCCTGAAACGTCGGCGCTGCGAGTTTCGTCTTGCAACTTGTAGCCTGCACCACGCACTGTGTGTAGCAGTGGAGAATCGAAGTCCTTGTCGATTTTGCTGCGCAATCGGCTGATTTGCACATCAATGACATTAGTTTGTGGGTCGAAGTGATAATCCCAAACATTTTCAAGCAGCATGCTTCGCGTGACTACCTGTCCAGTATGTTGCATTAGGTATTCAAGCAACCGGAATTCACGCGGTTGCAGGTTGATGCTGGTGCCGGAGCGCGTGACCTTGTGTTTAATCAGATCGAGAGAGAGATCACCCACACGCAGCACAGTACTGGATGCACCGGATTGCGCCCGCCGGGTCAGGGCTTGCAGCCTGGCAGTTAGCTCACTGAGCGAATAGGGTTTTGTCAGGTAATCATCGCCGCCTGCTTTGAGTCCCGTTACACGTTCATCAACAGCATCAAGCGCACTAAGTATCAGCACGGGTGTGTTGTTACCCGCTTTACGTATTTCTTCGATGAGAGACAAGCCATCTCGCTTGGGCAACATGCGATCGACGATAAGCGCGTCGTACGCGTTGTCGCTGGCAAGGTGCAAGCCTCTTTCACCATCAGCTGCATGTTCTACCGTGTGCCCACTCTCAGTGAGACCCTTTACCAGGTAACCTGCAGCTTCCGTGTCGTCTTCTACTAGTAATATCCTCATAACGTCCCCAATATTAGCTGCGAGTGCTTGTTCTGGTGGTGACGGATCTGTAATGCAACACCGCCGTAAAATAAGTGGTCAAAGGCACCATGATCTTCATCGCTGATGATCCAAACGTCAAAACATACATAGGAAAATTGAAATGATGCTGAATTATTTGTACGCATTTCTGCATAATCGTGCCGCTGATGTGGCGCCTGATCAGCCAAAACGGCCGGGCCCACTCGAATTTCTGGTCAGTAGCGGAGGTAAATTGTCACACACACTATTGAAAGCGAAATCGCTATTCAGTTCCTCGACGCAGGCTGCATATCCGTCTGTTGACAATATATCGGCAGACGCGATGCGAGATATTTCGACACTGTCGGCAAAAAAGAATCGCAATCCATTATATCGAATTATGGCTGTGGCAGCTTTCAGTGTTGCAATGATCGCTGGACAGGCAGCTTATGCTTCTGAATTACCAAATTTTGCGAAACTTGTCGAAGAAGAGGGCAGTGCCGTCGTAAAAATTGCTGTTGTTGCGGGTGGTTCAGCTAATCCGGCTGCAAATCTGACCCCAGAGCAACTGGAGCAAATGCCTGAATTTTTGCGTCGTTTTTACGATCCGCAGCGTGGGCGGCAAACCAGTGGCTTTGGCTCGGGTTTTATCGTCTCGGAGGATGGCTTTGTTATCACCAATGCGCATGTTGTTAACAATGCAAAATCGATTCTTGTATCGCTTGCTGATCAACGCGAGTTTACGGCAACGTTGGTTGGTAGTGACAAGCGCAGCGATATTGCGGTTGTAAAAATCGATGCAACCGGGCTGCCTGTAGCGACCTTGGGTGATTCCGATGATGTACGAGTAGGCGAATGGGTGCTGGCAATTGGTTCGCCCTTTGGTTTTGAACATACTGCGACTCAAGGCATTGTCTCTGCCGTTGCGCGTAATCTGCCGGATGAAACCTATGTGCCCTTTATCCAATCTGATGCGGCAGTTAATCCGGGGAATTCAGGCGGACCGCTCTTTAATACAGATGGTGAAGTTATCGGTGTCAACTCGCAGATCTATTCTCGCTCGGGTGGTTACCAGGGCTTGTCGTTTTCAATTCCGATTAATGTGGCCAAATCGATCGCTGATCAATTGCGCAACAAAGGTTATGCGAGTCGTGGCTGGTTGGGCGTAGCGATACAGGATGTTGATCAATCACTGGCAGAATCTTTCGGGCTTGATCGACCGACCGGCGCACTGGTATCTCAAGTGCTTGCAAATAGTCCCGCAGAATCAGCGGGCTTCAAAGCCGGAGACATTATTCTCTCTTTCAATAATAAAACGGTTGATAGCTCTAGCAAATTACCACCGATTGTCGGATCGGTAATTCCTGAGACCAAGGTGCCTGTAGATATTTTGCGTAATGGCGAGCGTAGAGAGATGACTGTCACGATTGCAGAGCTCGAAGAAGATAAACGTGCTGTGAAAGTGAGTCAATCTTCGGTCGGTTCTGATCTTGGAATAACAGTAGAGGAATTGGCTGAATCTGATCTTGAACAACTGGGGCTGGATAACGGTGTTTTGGTGAAAGGTGTCGAGGCTGGTAGTCCAGCTGCTGAATCTGGATTACGTCCGGGAGACGTGCTCGTATCCATTAATCGCGAAGCTGTTGAATCTGCTAAGCAATTTGAATCGATGGCTAGTAAATTACCGCGTGAGAAATCATTACCTATTCTGGTCCAGCGTGGTGATGCTCGAACCTTTATGCCGCTTGTTATCCCTGATGCTTAATCGCACTATGGATTCTCAGGTTTAAAACTTCACCGATAGTTGTAGATCAGACAAAACCTGTCTGATCTACACTCATCCTGTTCCTGCGCTAGTTCCGTTTCTTTATCCGCCCCTGTATCCGCTTTTGTATTAAAGCAGTACGATCTGGCTCTCATCATCGAGTGACATTCCTGCCTAAATACCAGCTTTGCCACCCAGTTAACGCTATTTTTCAGCTGCTCAAGATTACTATGCTATCTGGTAGAAGCGCGTATTCGCTGTTCCGAATCCGGAGTGGGTCTGCGCATGAAAGTATCCACAAACGAAAGCGAACAGACTGTGCAGATGTCAGGTGACTCTACAAACAAAAAAGTCGGAATAGAGACAATTACCCAATTCACTCTTCAGTCAAGAGCAGAAGGGGTTAGTCCTACCGACCATAGTTTTATAACCTCGCGACTATTGGTAGATGGCATGGCTACTGATACCGAGATAGTTGGGCATTCGTTACTTCATCAATTCAAATTACGAAATCATTTTCTGCTTATCACGAACTGGGGGCGTACTTTCGAAAAAAATATTGAAGTTAGCCTGCTGGATGCAGATTATCGAATAGTAGATCATCGTTGTATTAAATGGCCAGATGATTCGGTCCAGTTAGAATCTGTGGTTGTGTCCACTTACAATGTATTTGAACTGAATTTCAGTAACGGGCGTTCATATGATTTAAAAATGCGCCTTCCAATCGTCAATTCACTATCTCGTATGGTTCGAAAATTTGCGTTAACTGCAGGTTTTTCTACCTTTAGATCATTACATTTAAAGCCAAAGTAGGTTTACAGATCTACCCTCTGTAAAGGCGACCCCTGGGCCGCACATGACGTTATTTGATCTGATCTAACTGCGTCTTAGTGTATAAAATGTTGATCTTTACACCGTTTGATATGAAATAATAAGCGAAGCAATTTGTTTGTTATGCTCGTTTTTATGTCAATCTTTTTACGTGTGAATCAGCCTGTTCCGGGCTTATCTGTGAGTCGAACCAATTCGACATGAAAGATTTTGAACTCGTAGAGAGTCAAATTCCTGAAAACCAAAGACCTGACGACTTCGAATTCGATATTTTCTATCGATTCGGGTTATTAATTGTCAGTCGTCCTTTGATATTTGTTCTTCTACCTGTTGTTCTATGTCTCGTGCTTTCTGGTGGTATGTTTTCACTGGATTCCACTCCAGATAGCAGAATATTTTTTAGTGATGACAATCCTCAGCTTAAAGCTTTGGAAATCATGGAGGCAGAATTCTCCAAAAGTGATAACGTCTTTATCGCCATACAGTCCAAAGAAGGGTCTATATTTTCCCCTCGCATGTTTGAGCTTATATTGGCCTTAACTGAGGCGAGCTGGCAGGTGCCTTATTCGAACAAAGTGGCCTCGATTTCGAATTATCAGTTAATCGGTACATCGGATGACACACTGGTCGTCAGAGATTTAATCGAAAACGATGTGAAGCTGAATAAATCCTACGTTGAGCAGGCTGAATCATATGTGATGAGCAAGCCTGTGCTTCTTGGCCGTATGGTGTCGCAAGATGGGTCAGTTACTGGTATTAATGTAACGATTCAAAAGCCAATTGAAAATCCAAAAGCTGTGTTCGAAGTTATCGACCATGTTTCAAACATGGTGGAAAATTTCAGTCATCAATATCCAGATGCGCATTTCTATGTGACAGGAGGGGCAGCTTTTGATGCTGCTTTCAGTGAAATACCGGCACGTGAAAATCTGATTCTTGCTCCGCTGATGTTTGTCGTTATTGTTGTAATTCTCGGTATTTCATTTCAATCTGTCTGGTTTGTCGTTGTCGCAATTTCGCTTATGGGTCTGGCTGTCGGATCTATGCTGGGTGTGACTGGCTGGCTTGGTGCCCAAATGAATGCAGGGACAGCAGGTGCGCCGGTTATAGTGCTGACACTGGCTGTTGCCTATTGCGTGCATGTGATTGTCAGTATTCGTCAACAAATACTTAGTGGTCTGGAAAAAACTGATGCCATAGCTGAGTCTCTTCGCGTCAATGTCGTGCCCGTTGCAATAACCGGCTTGACCACTGCTGTTGGATTTTTGAGTCTCAACTTTTCAGATGCACCACCGTTTCGCCAATTGGGTAATATGGTGGCGTTTGGCGTTATCGTAACTTTCATACTGAGCATCACTTTTCTTCCCGCAGTACTTTCTCTAATAAAGTTTCGTGTTAGTACCCGAGTGACTCCGGTGTCTGTACATATGGCTTCGATAGCCAGATTTGTTGTGTTCAGAAAACGGTCTCTTCTTTGTGTTGGTGGTGCAACTATCGTTTTTATAGGTTTGGGCGCCACAAAAATTGTTCTCGATGATAATTTCATTGAGTATTTTGATTCTCGCTATCGTTTGCGGGGAGATACTGATTTTGTAGAGAGGAACTTAACTGGAATGAATGCGCTGGAATACCCTGTCAGCGCAGGTACATCCGGCGGTATCGCAAATCCTGCCTATTTGCAGACCTTGGAACGTTTTGAAAAATGGCTGCAAAGCCAGGATAAAGTAACTGGTACTGTCTCTATTGTAGAGATGTTTCGTGATCTTAATCGTAGCATGCAGGGTGGAGATCCCAAGCACCATGTTATTCCCGAAACTCGAGAACTTGCTGCACAATTATTATTGCTCTATGAGATGTCGCTTCCCTTTGGGCAGGAGTTAACCCATCAAATTGATATAGAACAACGCACGAGTAAGGTGGTAGTTTTAGTCAAAAATGCATCATCTGCAGATTTGCGTGAGCTTAATAGTCGTGCGGAACATTGGTTGGCCAGCAACACAAATTTGCCAGTCGTCCAGGGTACAGGCCTGTCTTTGATATTTGCGTATATATCCCAACGAAATATTTATTCCATGCTGTTCGGATCACTCTTTGCGCTGGTCGTTATCTCTTTTATTTTGATTTTTGCTTTACGTAGTCTTCCATTGGGATTACTTAGCCTGGTGCCAAATCTGGTTCCCGCTGCCATGGGGTTAGGTGTCTGGGGATATTTTGTTGGTACAGCCGGTTTATCGGTTGCTGTTGTGGTCGCAATTACACTTGGTATCGTGGTGGATGATACTGTTCATTTTCTAAGTAAATATATTCGTGCACGGCGTGAACTTGGCTTCGATGCAGAGGAATCTGTACATTTTGCTTTTCGTACCGTGGGTGTTGCCCTGTGGATCACATCATTAACCTTGGTGGCAGGATTTGGTGTGCTGGCATTTTCAGGTTTTAAAGTGACTGCAGAGATGGGGTTATTGAGTGCTGTCACTATTGCCTTGGCGCTTGTCGCAGACTTCTTTTTTCTGCCACCTTTACTGATGGCGATGGATCGCAAGTCCTTGTGATCAGTAGTGGGTCACTAGATAAATAATTTTTATTTTGCAGACTGCTGAAAAACGTTGACAAGATAGTCGGTGCATGGCGCAAATTGGCTAAAAAGGAACAGACGCCCCCCGGTGTATATGCAATACATGAGCATCCTGAGCCAATTTGCAGCGAAGCAATGGCGACGAAGGCTGTATTTCAACAGCCTGTAGCAGGATATCTACGCGTCTTTACTATTGTCTTCTTCGTTTTGTGTGACAACCATTTCTTCGAGTGTCAGGCCGGTCAGTTTATTGGCAGTCCGCCAGATATAAAAGAAGATACCAACCATCATGATCATCGACGGTATTGCGATCATCGGATAGCTAAGTAAGGTCATCCGGCCAAGTTCTTCGTTGAATGCGCTTGTGCCGCTTTCACTTTTAACCAGCCATTTTGCAAGTATAAAATTCATGACCGCAGAAAAGGCAAAGGTTCCTGCGAAGAGGTTATTGGCGCCATCAAGCTTTTTTTCAAATTGCGCTTCGTTGTTGTTTTTCTTCAATTCATCGCTTATGCGCTGTGTATCCATTATCGTAGGATTAAAGAGAAGTTTTCGGATTAATGGAAATCCCATTTTGCTTGCAACCAGAACGCCGATGCCGATGATCGCAGGTATGGCAGCTTCTTTTATGGCTAGCCATTTTGTATCAATCTTGAATAATCCAATACCGCCGGTCAGGAGCACACTGACGATGCCAAGAACAGCGATCCAATTGCGTTTCTTGTTGATAATCAGTTCCCATAGGCCGTAGGCCACAGGAAACGCCAAAGCGACTACCAGCCCCCAGGTCGCTCCGAGTTTATCGGGGCCTGAAAACTTCATTAAAACGACTGACGGGATAATGATGCTGACCAACAGATCGACAAGGGGTCTGGGTTTCTGTTGTGCTTCCGGAAGATTACTTTCCGTGACCAAAACTATTCTCCACTAAGTGCTCAATTAGTCGCCAGCGTCGCTGGTGCTATTATTCTGAAAGCTTTTTCAAAAGCTGCATGTTCTTCCGGGCTGCCAACACCCACTCGAAGAAATCTGTCCAACGGTGCCACACCTGGCATACGAATAAAGATTCCCTGTTCGACTAATTTACCAAGTATCGTTCGGGTATTATCACCGTGACCCATATCGACGGCTACAAAATTTGTAGATGAAGGTAAATATTCAAGATTCATCTCGTCGGCCATTGTATAAATTAGCTGTCTGCCGGCTTCTACCCGCTGTCGCACTGATGGCAGAAATTCATTGTCGCGCAAGGACGCGAGTGCAACTGCTTGCGCCAAGCGGTTAACGCCAAAGTGATTCCTGATTTTTTCGAACCCAGCGATTAAATCCCGATGCCCAATTACGTAGCCGATGCGCATGCCAGCCATGCCGTAGGCTTTGGAAAAAGTTCGGTATCTGATCACGTGGGGATTGGAGGTATCGATGGCAGGGCTAGGATTGTCTATGGCAAATTCAATATAGGCTTCGTCAAGAAGTAACAAGCTATGCCCTGGAACTTCATTGATCATCTGCTGGACGGTTTCGCTGCCGAGACTGGTGCCCATTGGATTGTCTGGATTTGAGAAATAAATCAGACGTGCTTTTGTTTCCAGAGCTTTTGCTAATAAGGCTTGCGGATCTTCATGATAATTTTTGTAGGCCACCTTGTGCACAGCGCCGCCAAAACCTGCGACATGATACAAAAAGGTTGGATAAGCACCATCTGATGTTACAACCGGCATGCCCGGCTCGACCAGCATGCGCACTGTCAGACCCAGCAAAGAATCTATTCCGGCGTCTACACAAATCTCATCCATATCGACCTTATGGTAGTCGGCCAGTTCTGCACGCAGTTCATGATTTTCCGGATCGCAGTACCAGCTGCACCCGTTATTTTCTACTGCAGTGTGCAAGGCCTCTGCAGCTTTAGGGGAAATACCAAATGCGCTCTCGTTGGCGCCGATTCGTGCAGAAAACGTGATGCCATGTTGTCGTTCAAGCGTCTCTGGGCCAACGAAAGGGGTGCTTGCGGGTAAAGCAGAGACCAGTTTTGTAAAAGAAATACTCATCGATAGATAATAGCTTACCCGGTCTTGCGATATCTGCTGGTTGCATCAAGTTGTCGCAGCAAACCAATGTTCGCATCTTGACAATGGCATAGCCACAAGCTGAACGGCTCTAAAATCTACAGCATCAGATGAGGTAAGCGAAATGACTTGGAGTCAGGGATCAATCAAAAGCAACAAACGGAGGTAATCAAGAAAGAGAAAGTACGGATCTGATAACTTAAAAAAATGCGAATTTAGAAAATCAATAAATGCTGGTAAAGACAATCAGAAAGACCCGATCAGAGAGACAACTGAGGGAGTAGCTGGAGAATCGGGTGAACAAACCCGGTATCAGTCTGTTTTCAGGAAGAGCCGACAACCACTCTCGAAACGCCCCGAACATTCGATAACGAAACCCTGTTCCAGAAGCTTCCAGGCATCATCGTCGTTATTTTGATTGATAACGCTGTCGATCCCCACGCCGCTGTTCTGACGAGAGCTTTCGCGAGGGCTTGATCCTTTGCCATCGTTTGCCTGAGCAATCGACAGGGTTGAAAGAGCCATGAACAACAGCACGGAAATTGTGAAGTTGCGCGCAAATTTGCTTGAGGAAATCATAGGACACAGCAGCGCTCTGACGATCTGTGATGCTGTGATCGCCGGTCTGAATTTACCACCCATATGAGGGCAACGTGCCATACAAAAGACTCCTGAGTCAGGTGACTGGTATTTGCTTTGGGATAATTATACCAAAGAAAACCAGAAAATGTGTTGCAAATAGTGAAATGAAGAAAACCGATCCCGTTTTCCTACCTAACAGTTCCGTAATTATAGGCCTTGTGAGTTCATATTGGCAGCGTTTTGTGACGGCTTAATGACTTTAGTTTCATTGTTTGACGCTTGGCGATTTAGTGCATCTTGCCTGTGTTGTGCTGAATTTCCCCTGAATAGAAGCGCCTCTGAAAAATACTTTCCGATTATGAGGAGATATAATGCAGTAAATTGTCGATAAATCCTTGCTGGACTGACCAACTAACAGGCATCGGTAAAGAGTAGCCTTTTTACTGGGCAACAGATGATGTTGTTGACGACGGACAACGGTTCGGTAATGAGCACTATCTACTGAGTCTCGACTAACTGTCGACTACCTGGATAGGCTCCACTGACTGTGCGTCAGACGCAATGAGATCAGTTCGAGATTGTTCATGGGTAGGAACCGGACCAGGGGCCTGCGCTGCAGAACCTCATCTACTGCGTAAGCTCGACATTCCAGACTTTAAAACCCTACACCCAGGCGATAGCGGAGTTCCCCGGAAAGGATGATGTCGTCGGCAGGTACATTGCCAACGAAGTTGAGCACGACATCGTAGCCTTGTGGTGCCAGTAGAAAATCGAGCACATCTGTATTGCTATTCACCACGGTAAGATCCAATGATCGAGCTGCGGTACCTATTTGGGGATCGCCGTCAGGCAAGGTGGCGATTAGTAACTCGTTCTCTGCACCGTTAAAGTTGGCTCGAATGGATACATCCAGTCCTGACAGAAAGTCGAAACTGTCTATGGCACCGTCTTCAATCGCATCCTGTTCGGACAGGGCAAGAATATTCAATCTCAGATTGCGTACTCTGACGAATGATACGAAGTTTTCGCCAGCGCCCAGATCCAGATTCGGACTGGCTAACGACAGTCCCACAGATAGTCTTAAGAAATCAACGGGCAGTGTAGAGCCGGGAATTGTGATAACTGGTAGAGGTTCTATTCTGGCTCGTGTACCGAGTGTTACCCCGAGATCACAGGCTGCTACGAAAAAGAGCAGGGTGATCACCATTGCTGACTTTACCGATGTCGACTTGAACGGCTGTGAGTAATACTGGCATGTTCTGAGGGTTTGAAAAATCAACATAACATGCAGTACGGGTATGTGAGCCTGAAGCTTTGGTATAGGTTTGCTGTTTGTTAAATAAGATTAGTGGGTCTCGGTTTAGTTCAAAGTCGGTTCAAAGTCGGTTCGAAGTCAGTTCGACACTCAGTATTAATTTGAAGCGTAAATGGAGATTCAACAATTGCAAAGATAGATTAAAGTAACAGGCTGTGTATTTTCAAATTTCGCTTTCCATGTAACGGAGACACCTTTGCTGACCTTATATCACGCGCCAGATAACGCCTCATTGATTGTTCGTATGTTGCTGGAGGAGCTCAGTCTTCCTTATAAAACCGTGTTGGTTGATCGATCCAAAAATGATCAATCGAGTGTTGAATATCGCAAGCTAAGTCCAGATGGATTAATACCTGTTTGTGTGATTGACGGGCATCCTGTTATAGAGACTGCAGCCATTATGTTGTCGTTGGCCGATCAGCATAATCAGTTTGTTGTGCCAGCTACAAATTCGCGGCGAGCGGAATTTTTGAAATGGCTTTTTTATCTCAGTAATTCATTACATAGCGATTTACGTTTGTTGTTTTATCCGGAGAAATTCGTCGGTGAAAATCGCGCTGCAATAGATTTACTTCATCAGCATACGTCTCAGCGAATAGACAAGCGATTGAAATTATTCGATAAACAGTATGCTGCATCGGCAGATGCTTATCTGTTTGGTTCGCAGCCATCAATTATTGATTTTTATCTCGCTGCCTGTATGCGTTGGACGCAGTTATATCCGTTAGATAACGACAACTCATTTAATCCTGCGGACTATATTTCGATAGAAAAAATGCTTGATTCACTGCAAAAGCGAGAAGCTGTGATTGCAGCATGTCACCATGATGGCATCAGTGGATCTTTTTTTACCCGTGCAGAGCACGCCAGACCGTCGCAAGGAAGTGTGCTTTAGCGCTCTGGTGTGCCTGCGGGTATCACATCGGAAAAGCTCTTGTGTTAATCGAGCAGGCCTGCTTCTCCCAAAACCTTGCGTGCTGATCGCATGCATTCAAGTGATTGGGGTACGCCGCAGTAAATGCCGACAACATGAATAATGGCTCGAATTTCTTCGACGCTGACGCCGTTATTCAAAGCACCACGACAGTGTATTTCCCATTCATGCATTTTTCCTAGTGCACCGATCATCGCCAGATTCATCATCGAGCGGGTTTTCGCGTCTATGGCATCATCACCCCAGCCGAAGCCCCAGCACCATGCTGTCATCGCCTCTTGAAACGGTTTGGAGAATTCGTCAGCGTTATCGAAAGATTTTGATACATATTCGTCACCGAGTGTGGCCTTGCGTTGTTCAAGGCCTTTTTCAAGTAATTTATCGTCCATCAAATATTCCGGTTGGTTTGAAGTTAAATGGCGTCACAAGCGCCCGTCGATAATACTTAATCCATGAGCAATCACTACCATACCCATAAGATCTGTTGATTCTATAGAATCACCTAAAAATAATGTCTGGCAAGACAGCTTTGAACAGAACCAGTAGCGTAAACAGTGACAGGTCTTGTTTGTGCGTTATGTGTCTGCGATAGACAACGTTTTGCTATAGCGTATAAGTTCTCCGTCATAGCCGGTCTTCTCATAAAGTTGCCGTGCTCGTCGATTGGCTGCGAATACGTGAAGCGTCATGCTTTGGGCGCCGTGACGAATGGCGTATTGTTCTGCAGTATCCATGAGTTGCCGCCCAATCCCTTTTCCTTCAGCGTCTGTTGTGAGTGCAAGTACTTCAAGATGCGATGATGGTTTGCCGGAGAGCATTTCATTACGTAGTGACAAAGCGGATACACCGATAATTGCGTCCTGTGAGTCGAGTGCGACAAAAGCTGCGACGTCACTACGTTTACCTTCGCTCCAGGCAATCAGCATATCCCGATCGCCAGCCCACAAATCCCCAGCTTCACGTCCTGCAGGAATATCGAAATCGGCCAGACGCGGGAGTAGAGCGACAATAGCGTCGATATCCTTGGGGGTTGCGGCCCGTATTTTATGATTCTGTGTTGGCAACTGCTGCTCCTGATTTTCCCGTTATACTTCTAGGTATAGCTGTGAATAAATTAAGAAAGCCAGTATGACTGATTCAGATAAAAAAAGGTTTGCGGCATCGGCTCAAAGTAACCGCGAGCCAATTCTCGAATGTCTTAAGGGATTGCTCACGGACGGGGACCGGGTGCTGGAAATTGGCTCCGGGACTGGTCAGCATGCGTGTTACTTTGCCAGACAATTCCCGAAGATTGTCTGGCAACCAACGGAGCTTGCCGAAAATATCCCGGTTATCAATCAATGGTTGCGCGATGAGGCTCTGGCAAATGTTGAAGCCCCTGTGTTGCTGGATGTATCGCAATTGCCCTGGCCTGTAAAACATGCTGATATTGTTTACACGTGCAACACATTCCACATCATGTCTGAATCTTGTGTTGAGTGTCTGTTTGCAGGCGCGGCTGAGGTGTTGGATGAAGGTGGGCGTCTGATTGTGTATGGCCCATTTATAATTAATGGTAAACCTATGGTTGCCAGTAATGACAACTTCGATCAGTTGCTACGTCAGCAGAATGCTTCACAAGGTATCAGGGATACACGATGGTTGAATACCCTTGCAGGTATTAATGGATTTTCCGAGGCCAGCTTGCAGGCCATGCCATCAAACAACACGCTGGCCGTTTGGTCCAGGTTAGCGCGAATGTCATAACAACTGAATTCCAATATGGTCCCAATTTTCCCAACTTGGTGCCAACAGCGTTACGGTGAAATTTTAGCTTGTAGTGACAGTACGTTGTACGGCATCACTCCAGCCGGACAGCAGTGTCGAGCGTTCGGTGCCGTCCATTTCAGCTTTGAATTCTTTATCGAGTTGCCAATTGGCAACAAGATCGTCAATAGAGGTATGTAAGCCGCATTGCAAGCCCGCCAGATAAGCAGCCCCCAGTGCTGTAGTTTCCGTTTGTTTTGGACGTTGTACAGAAATATCAAGTATGTCTGCGAGAAAACCTGTTAGCCAATTGTTGTTGACCATGCCTCCATCTACACGAACGACCGTTAGTTCTGCTCCGTCGTCGCGCATCGCTTGAAACAGATCTGAAGTTTGGTAGCATACTGATTCTAGTGTCGCCCGGGCAAGATTGCGCGGTCCGGTGTCACGTGTTAAGCCGTAGATAGCGCCACGTGCATCCGGATCCCAATAGGGTGCACCCATGCCTGTAAAAGAAGGCACTAGATAAACGCCCTGATTGCTATCAAGTTTTGCTGCCAGTTTTTCGGTTTCCTCTGCCGTGTCTATTATACCGAGGCCATCACGTAACCATTGCACTGCCGCGCCTGCAACAAAGATCGAACCTTCTATTGCATATACTGGTTTGCCATTGAGTTGGTAGGCGATGGTGGTTAACAGTTTGTTTTTCGACATGATCGCTTTTGACCCAGTATTTAGCATGACGAAGCAGCCTGTCCCGTAGGTACTTTTAACCATGCCCGGTTCAAAACAGACTTGACCGATGGTTGCTGCCTGCTGGTCGCCTGCCATACCTGATATGGACAGACTTGCACCAACAACGCCTTTGTCTGTGGTTCCAAAATCAGCAGCGCAATCCTTAACGGTAGGTAGCAGCGATGCAGGAATGTCAAACATCTCTAGAAGAGTCTCGTCCCAGTCTCCAGTATGAATGTTATAGAGTGATGTTCTGCTTGCATTTGTCGCATCGGTTGCATGCACTTTACCTGCTGTTAATCGCCATAACAGAAATGTGTCGATAGTGCCAAAGGCGAGCTCATCGCGTTCTGCTCGTTGTTGACTATTAGTGTGTCGAAGAATCCAGCGTACTTTTGATGCAGAGAAGTAGGGGTCGAGTAAGAGTCCGGTTAATTCTCTTATCTGTTGTTCCTGACCCGAGAGTTTAAGTTCACGACAAAACTCTGCTGTTCGCCGGTCCTGCCAAACGATAGCGTTATAGACAGGTTTGCCTGTTTTGCGATCCCAGACAACAGTGGTTTCACGCTGATTGGTAATGCCAATGCCTGCAATAGCTCGGTTCGCTGCCGCTGCAAACTCGATGGCTTCACGGGTCACCTTGGCAACTGTTTCCCAGATCGCCTCTGGATCGTGCTCGACCCAGCCGGATTCAGGGTAGATCTGCGGAAACTCCATTTGCGCCGTGTGAATAGCGGTGCCGTTTTTTTCGAAGAGTATCGCGCGTGAGCTTGTTGTGCCCTGGTCAATGCTTAGAATAAGGGGCTCTTCAGCCATGGGATCTCCCGATGATAAAATCTGGCTCGTGAAAAATTCAAGCACACGTACTGCGCTGAGCGCAGGTGACAGCTTGCTGAGAAGTTGGTAATAGTAATATTGCATTGGTGCAACATGCAACGGTGGGCGCTTTTGACAGGTAGCATTATTACCGTCTCTTGTTTTCTATCAACCTCGGAAATCGGGCTAATTCACCAGTGCTGATACCACATACTATAAAAAGCGAGATTTACAGCTGGAAAATCGGCACGGAATCAGCTGTAACCGTTGGATGTCTATCTCTACAATGTTGAGACTAAACAAGAATTGCCAGCGAAATTATAAGCAGATGAGCATAAAGCCAGTAGTCTTCAAGCCCCTGTATTTTTCACAGCTGTTTGTTGCGATTGTTGCAGGAATATTTTTATTAGGAATTTCTGCGGCTGCCCATGCGCGTCTGCCGTTTGATGTAAATGGACAACCCTTGCCGAGTCTTGCTCCAATGCTCGAACTGGTGACGCCAGGGGTCGTTAATATATCTACACGTTCCAGTGTATCCAGAGACCGGTCTCTGGAAGATTTTTATAGATTTTTCTACGGAACTGAACCCGCTCAGCGACCTCGGTCGCAACCGCAGAGTCTCGGTTCCGGCGTTATTGTTGCCGCCAAAGAAGGTCTGGTTGTCACCAATAATCATGTGATCAGTGGAGCTGACGAGATAATCGTCACTCTGCGCGATGGTCGTGAATTGTCAGCAACGCTCATAGGAGCTGACCCGCGTGCAGATATCGCTTTATTGAAAATCGTTGCAGACAATTTAACCGAATTGAGTTGGGCTGATTCGGATGAGCTTCGAGTCGGGGATTTTTCCGTTGCCATTGGAAATCCCTTTGGTCTTGGTCAAACCGTTACTTCGGGGATCGTCAGTGCTTTGCGTCGTAGTGGTTTAGGCATTGAAGATTTTGAGGATTTCATTCAGACCGATGCGTCCATAAATCCAGGGAATTCAGGTGGGGCTCTGGTTAATTTACGTGGTGAACTGATTGGAATAAACACCGCTATCGTGGGACCGGCCGGAGGAAATGTCGGTATCGGATTCGCAATACCGTCAAATATGGCGCAGGACATCATCGATCAGTTGCTGAAATTTGGTGAAGTCAGGCGCGGTAAATTGGGTGTGTCTGCCCATGCGATAACAGATGAGTTGGTCGAGCAATTCAATCTGTCAAGAAGCAGGGGCGTGTTGATAGTAGAAGTCGAGAACAACTCTCCGGCGGCTGACGCAGGGCTGCTGGCGGGAGACATTATAACCTCAATCGATAATTTACCTGTAAGAACAGTGGAATCCGTTATCAATCGACTCGGACTTGTACGTCTGGGTGAGGAAATTGATTTACAGGTTGTGCGAGGTAAGAGCGAATTCAAGGTTAAGGCGAAGGTTGGAAGACTCGCATCAGATAATATTCTTAATGGTGTTGTGCTGCGAAATCGTGAAACCAGTGGCGGAAGAAAATATGTCACGATACAGACGCTTGAACGTGGCAGTCTTCTACAAAAAAAAGGTTTGCGCGAAGGGGATATCATTCTGTCTGTGAATCGCGAGCAGGTCGAATCCACAAAAGATGTTGAACGTCGATTGTCATCGTCGAGAAATCAAGCGTTGCTCTATATCCAACGTGGTGAAAATACGAGGTATCTACAAATACCTTGAAGGCCAAAAGTATTTATAGTTTTCGGTGCAGTGAAAAATGAGTAAATCGAATCGCATAGATGCGAAGCTTGTTATCAGATGCTTCGATCTGGCAGATCAACAAGCGGTTATCGATTTGTGGCAACGTTGTGATTTGCTGCGACCGTGGAATGATCCGGTCAAAGATATTTTGCGAAAAATGACGGACAGCCCTGATGATTTTTTGGTTGGCGAGTATCCGGTCAATGAAGGTGATGATCAGGTGGAGATTGTAGCGGCCGCAATGGCAGGCTACGAGGGACATCGAGGATGGGTTAACTATCTGGCAGTCGACCCAGCTTTGCAAAGGCACGGTTTTGGCAAATATATGATGGATCATATTGAACAAATGCTAATGGCGCGTGGTTGTCCGAAGATCAATCTGCAGGTGCGTGAAACGAATACGGCGGTTCTCTCTTTTTACAAGAGAATCGGGTACGAGGTAGATGCTGCAGTCAGTCTTGGGAAACGGCTTATTCCTGATGTTATTGATAGTTCTGAATAACCTTTACTGCATTAATTCCCTGCATAAGCAGTTTACACCGCTGAAATAAAGTACTTGTGTCATCGTGTTGTGCAAATCTGCATCAAGTTGACATCACAATCAGTAAACAATCGCGCTAATCTGCCGTTTACAGATTCGATGCTCGAAAAATAAAAAGCATAATTTCGTATGAGGCAATATATCGCGAGGCACACATGCTCGAGTTAATGGGGTTGGCTTTCATGGTCATCCTTTTCTGTGTTTTTGCTGGTGGGGCTTTCGGCACGCTGTGGTTGCGTGGGCAGCTTCAGGAAACTTCAGTGTTGGGCGTGTTGCAAAAATCGCTTGAAAATGTGGTGCCCGCAAAAATAGAGAAAGCACCTGATGCAGAATGGTTTCATCCAATGGATGCCGAATATCTGTGCGATGAATATCGGCAATTGCAGGCAAAAGAAATTGGCCGATATTGTATTGCTGAAATCGATAATATCTGTTTGCACGCTTTTGTCCTGTCGGACCCACCGGCCTACATCACTGTTAACGATCACCCCGTATACGGTTGCTGGACCGATATTGTTATGCTGCCCGAAAGTGGTGGTAGCCTGACTCTAACTACCGTTGCTGCACAAGATGCTAATCCCGTTCGCCCTGATTTGCATCGCATTGAACGTATGCATGTGTCTACTCATCCGGAATCGTTGCGCGGTTATGCCAGAAGCTGTCTGCTGAATGAAAATTTTCAGGATGTAAAAGCAGACGAGTTTGTAGAAATTCTGAATCTGATCATGATTGAGTGCCAGCATGCGCTGTTGCAGCAGGATATTGATCAATCGTTATTGGAATCGATGGTAGAGGATAGTGGGATCGTGTTGCAGGGTGATGAGGCAGAGACAATCAATGCTGACAGACAACAGAAACGCCATGAAGATACCATGCGTCAATGCATGCAAAACTATGCTTCCAGCAGTGGCCTGTCGGCAGAAGAGTGGGAATTGCGCCGAGCGGAAATTCTGGTTGTTTACGATCGCCAGCCGCTTCCACTATTACTAGAGGCGTTATTTGAGCGTTTTGAAGTGTCTGAAGAACTGGAGGCGACTTTATCCGAGCTTGCATCCGAGGATGCACCTGCTCGTCACATAGCCAGTCAATTTATAGCAGCTTTACCCAATGGCAATAACATTAATCGAGTATCTACGCTTACTCTTCCTGTGCAAGCTGATGTCTATCAAATTATGTCGCAAGACCAGATCTATGACCAGGCAGCTTGAATCTGTTGTAACACGCTGGAAGTAAGCCTGTTACAGGGTTTCAGCACGTAAGCCCGAATTTCCACTGCTACTTTTTCCACTTCTTTAGCTATCAAATTGGATGGCATCACTACGTCTGTGGTTTTTGAACACCGCTGAACAGTCGGTAAAAATTTTCGCTGGTGGCCTGAGCAATTTCCTCCAGCGATTGGTCGCGTAATTGGGCAACGCATTCTGCTGTATGGCGAACATATGCTGGTTGATTTTGCTTGCCTCGAAAGGGTACGGGTGCAAGAAAAGGGGAATCCGTCTCTACGAGAATTCTGTCAAGAGGTGTCTTGCGCGCCACTTCCTGCACTGATTTGGCGCTCTTGAATGTGACGATCCCTGAAAAAGAAATATAAAACCCTATGTCGAGTGCTCGTTTGGCTATTTCCCAGTCTTCTGCAAAGCAGTGCATGACACCACCTGCATCGCGCGCCTGCTGATTTTCGAGCGTGTCCATGGTGTCAGGGGCTGCTGCACGGGTATGGATAACCAGCGGTTTTTTTACTTCCCTGGCGGCGTCAATATGTCGCTCGAAGCGTTCATGTTGCCAACTTAGATCTCCCTCGTTCCAGTGATAATCAAGCCCTGTTTCGCCAACGGCGACAATTAACGGGTCGGATGATTTGTCGATGATTTCGCTGGTATCAGGTTCGTACCCATCAGATGTGTCTGTGTTTGGATGAATGCCAAAGGATGCCGATATTTCGTCATGATCGATCGCCAGTTGTCTGACTTGTTCGGCATTCTCCCAGCTGGTGGCAATGCAAAGCATGTGATGAACATCGTTGTCACGGGCGTTTCCCAACAGTTCGTCGAGCCGGTTGTCAAAGTCCGGAAAATTTATATGGCAGTGGGAATCGATAAGAAACATGGGTATTAAAAGTCGTTTGTTTGCTCAAGAAAGGATAATAGCAGTCGGACCACTAGGTCATAGACGGATAAAGCAGGTTAAAATAGCGTCATGACAGATGATATAGAGTTAGCCATAAGCAAGGCGGGACAACAAGCCCGTGAAGCTGCGAACGAGATCGCAGCAGCTGATACTGGACAAAAGAATACCGCCCTTGCATCCATTGCGCAGCGCATCGAGCAGGCATCGGACGAGATTATGCAGAGCAATGCAAATGATCTGGCGCTCGCTCGCGAGAATCAAATATCAGATGCTCTTTATGATCGGTTGGAGCTCACGCCGTCCCGCCTGAAGAGCATGACCGAGGGTCTGCATCAGATATCGCGTTTACCTGACCCTATCGGCACAATCGGGGAACAGAAGCTACAACCCTCGGGTTTGCAGATTGGCAAGATGCGAGTACCTCTGGGTGTGATCGGTATTATTTATGAATCCAGACCGAACGTCACAGCAGATGCCGCAGGTCTTTGTATCAAGTCAGGTAATGCCGCTATTTTGCGTGGTGGTTCTGAAGCGATTGAGTCCAACAAGGCGATTGCAGCGTGTATTCGTGCCGGACTGGTTGATGCCGGTTTGAATGCTGATGTGGTGCAATTGATCGCAACAACAGACAGAGCGGCTGTGGGGCATTTGATTCAGGCGAATGACACAGTCGATGTCATTGTGCCTAGAGGCGGCAAGAGTCTTGTTGCTCGCATTGCAGCTGATGCACGTGTACCTGTTATCAAACACCTCGAAGGTGTCTGTCACGTCTATGTCGATAAGGGCGCGGACCCTGCCAAGGCGCAGGCCATTGCGTTGAATTCGAAAACATATCGCTACGGAATTTGCGGGGCGATGGAAACCTTGCTTGTAGAGGAATCAATTGCGACAGATTTTTTGAAAAACATTAAACCCGAGTTTGATAAGCACGAGGTCGAATTACGTGGCTGCGCGCGTAGCTGTGAAATCCTGAGTGGTATTGAAAAAGCGGATGAGTCCGACTGGAGTGAGGAGTATCTGGCACCGGTACTGGCTATCAAGATAGTTGCCGGGTTGGATCAAGCCATCGAACATATCGAGCGGTATGGGTCGGGACACACTGACGCCATAGTTACTGAAAATTTACAAGCTGCCAGACGCTTTCAACGTTTAGTCGATTCGAGCTCCGTTATGCTCAATGCATCTACCTGTTTTGCCGATGGATTCGAGTACGGACTAGGTGCTGAGATCGGCATCAGTACAGATAAACTGCATGTTCGAGGTCCGGTTGGCCTGGAAGGGTTGACCACCGAAAAGTACCTGGTGACAGGCGATGGCACGATTCGCCAATAGCGATGTCTTAATCTACAACCCTATTAAACGGAGAATTTGATCAGGAGAATAGTATGTCTAAAACAATGAAAAATGGTAAACAGAACAGGTTACGTAATTCTGTTGCGTCCAATCCATTAATGGGCAAATCGACAATACATGACTCAGACTCCAAACGATTGTCGAAGCGCAAGGAGCGTGTGCAAAACCGACAAAATTTGCGCAAGCAAACTGACGGATATAATAACGGTGGAAAGAATGAAGGTCACTGGCAAAGCGGCAACCTGAATGTTGCTTTTTTGCCAGTGGCCTTCTTACCTTCTGTCGTCCTGTGAGATTCCGAACAAACAAGTGCCAAACACAATGATCGGTATTTTTGGGGGAACCTTTGATCCGATACATGTCGGTCATTTGCGCACTGCGATAGAGTTGCGCGATAGCCTTGGACTCGACCATATCAAGCTATTGCCTTGTCACCTACCTGCTCACAGGGATCGTCCCGGTGCCAGCAGTGAACAACGTATAACAATGCTCGAACTGGCTGTTGAAGGCATTGATTCACTGGTCATTGATAAACGCGAAGCACAGCGTGATTCACCGTCATACAGTATCGATACCCTGACATCCTTCCGGGCCGAATTGCCAGATACGAAGCTTCTGTTCTGTATGGGTATGGATGCGTTCAGCAATTTTACTGAATGGCATCGGTGGGAAAGCATTCTGGAGATCGCACATCTCGTGGTAGTAGAACGCCCTGGCAGTGAGCTTAGCGCTGCCTCTGCCGAGTTACTGGATAGCCGCAGCTGTGCATCGGTCACAGATTTGAACCAGCCGGCAGGTGGCATATTGCTACAATCTGTCGCTCAGTTCGATGTTTCGGCGACCCGTATTCGTGGACTCGTGTCACAAAAACGCGATATTAGCTACTTGTTACCTGAAGCAGTAGGCCGCTATATTGTAGAGCAGGGTCTGTATACAGCCTGCTAACTGTATAGCGCAGCTTTTGTTAGAATCCGTTGTGTAAACCTGAATTTAATTGCAGTTGAGACTTGCAGGAGACATCATCCAATACATGAAGAGTCATGAACTCGCCTCGCTAGCCACTAGCGCTTTGGAGGACCTGAAGGGTCGTGATATCGTCGAAATCGATATCGCTGAAAAATCGAACATCGCAGATGCGATGTTATTGGCAACCGGCACATCCAGACGTCACGTCAAGTCGCTTGCCGATCAAGTCAAAATTAAAGCCAAAGATGCCGGTGAAACGCCGTTGGGTGTTGAAGGGGAAGATGCAGGTGAATGGGTGCTTGTCGATCTGGGTGATGTAATCGTACATGTTATGACTGAGGAAATGCGCGATTTCTACGCCCTGGAAAAACTATGGTCGATTGGCAATCAGGAAGATGAACACTTAAATTCCAATCACTCCACCGACAATGTGTCAGCCGGTTAGCCAATAAAGCTATCACTCCGGCATAGTCAAACCGGTGCTTTTTGTTTTTTTGTTGATCCAACTTTAACAGGCTTCTGTGCATATCAGACTCCATGCCGTTGGGCGAAACATGCCGAAATGGGTAAACGAGGCGTGTGATCAATACCGTGTTCGCTTGCCTCGCGAATTCAAATTCGCGATCAATGAGTATTCCCAGGTACGTGCTCAGTCTCGTACTCCATCTCGTAACCAAAGAGATTGTTCGGATTCCGGGCAAAAAGTCACCAAGGGCGATGCCAGTGCATCGGTTGACAGTGAGGGTGAAAAACTTCTCGGTGCGCTAGGCAAAGGCGATTATGTGGTGGCACTCGATGTTCGTGGAAAATCGTTAACGACAGCAAGTCTTGCCAGCAGACTGCAGCAATGGCAACTTGATGGGCGTGATGTCGCTCTACTTATTGGTGGCCCGGATGGCCTGTCACAAGCAGTCCTGAAAAGAGCTGACTTTCGTTGGTCTTTGTCGGATCTGACCTTGCCGCATCCCCTGGTCAGAGTGGTTCTTTTGGAGCAGCTCTACAGGGCCCATAGTATTCTGGTTAATCATCCCTACCATCGCGAATAATCCACCCTTCTGGCTTCCTTCAAGGATGCTTACAGGACCAGGTCTGTTATGCCGAAACTCATACTTGCCTCTGCGTCTCCTCGCCGAGCCGAATTGCTTCAGCAGCTGGGCCTCAGTCCAACGATAGTGCCAGCTGACATTGATGAGTCCGTTTTTCCGGGAGAATCGCCATCGAAATACGTCGAAAGACTAGCGATGCAAAAGGCGATGCATGTCTGGCAGCAAAAATTTGATGACGACATATCCTTGACTGATTCCTATCCCGTCGTGCTTGGCGCTGATACCTGTGTAGTTTGTAACGATCGAATTCTCGGTAAACCGGCGAACCGGCAGGATGGTGTGCAAATGTTGCTCGATCTATCCGATCATTTACACTCTGTGCTGACCGGAACTGCTATAGTCACAGCGAACTTAAAGGAAAGTTTCGTCTGTTGCAGCAGGGTCCGTTTCAGGGTGATAAAACCGTCAGAAGCTGAGCGTTACTGGGCCAGTGGAGAGGCAGCTGGAAAGGCGGGGGCTTACGCGATTCAAGGCAAGGGCGCAGCGTTTGTAGAGCACCTCGAGGGCAGTTACAGCAATGTGGTGGGTTTGCCTCTGTACGAAACAGCACAAATGCTGGGCCGAGCAGGGCTTAACATTATTTAACAAATGAATGCGGGTAGTAAGCGAAGCCATTGGCTTCGAGCCTGATTTGACCCTGCCTGATAATAATAACCGCGTAATAACTGCGGCCAGCGCCAATTCGCGACCTGGTCGCTGCAAGGCTGCAGGTTGAATGAATGCGCTGTATCACCCGCACATCGTGTTTAACAACAAACATCCCGTTTTCAGTCCTGTTGAACTGTTTGGCAATAGTCTGTCGGGTAGAGTGGGGCGACTTTCCTTTGCCTGTGTTTATACAGCGGGTGCTTTGTTTGATTGTTAAATCTCTGTCATGCGCTAAACCGCTTAAGCACGATATCACCACAGCTGATGCTGTATTCGTTTATGAGTGAAGAATTACTGATCAATGTAACACCCCAGGAAACCCGTGTGGCACGGGTTGAGAATGGTGTGTTGACAGAAATTTTCATCGAACGCAAGCAGCGCTCCGGCATGATCGGGAACATTTATAAAGGAACTGTACAACGCGTATTGCCAGGTATGGAGGCTGCCTTTGTAGATATCGGTCTTGAACGGGCTGCGTTTCTGCACGCGTCTGATATTGCGGGTGCTGTCGAGACGCAAAATGGCGAGCGCACGCAAAAGCAAATCAATCAGCTTTTGTCGGAGGGTGACGAAATTGCTGTGCAGGTCATTAAAGACCCTTTGGGCTCCAAAGGTGCTCGCATTTCATCCAATCTGACAGCGCCTGCGCGTCTTCTGGTTATGATGCCCTTCGATTCAAACATCGGCATATCCATTCGAATAGAGGAAGAAGAAGAGCGAGAACGGTTGCGTGATCTGATTGAGGGAGTCCGTCAGGATTCTTCGGCCGGTTATATAGTGAGAACGGCTGCAGAGGGTGCCAGGCTAGCTGAATTGGAGCAGGATCATAAATATCTGATTAAGGTCTGGCAGACCATTCAGGATCGTCTGGTATCAGCGCGTTCTGGAGACCTTGTTTTTACCGACCTTAATATCGTCCTGCGTACCATTCGCGATCTTGATCAATTAACAGTGGAACGTATTCGTATCGATTCTCGCGAAACTTTTCAAAATTGTCAGGAATTTGCCACTGAGTTTCTGCCAGAAATTCTGCCATTGCTTGAACACTACCCCGGTGAACGCCCTATATTTGATTTGTATGGTGTTGAGAGCGAAATTGATCGAGCGCTTGGTAAAAAAGTCATGCTTAAATCGGGTGGGCATCTGGTAATTGATCAAACCGAGTCAATGACTACTATTGATGTCAATACAGGTGCTTACGTCGGTCATCGCAACCTCGAGGAAACTATCTTTAAAACCAATCTTGAAGCTGCCCAGACGATTGCCCGACAACTTCGATTACGTAATCTCGGTGGCATTATCATTCTGGACTTTATAGATATGACTGTCGAAGAGCACAAACGTCAAGTGATGCGTATGCTGGAACGATCGCTGGAACGTGATCTGGCCAGAACTCAGGTTTGTGAAGTTTCATCCCTGGGATTGGTGGAAATGACCCGTAAACGCACTCGAGAAAGTCTTGAGCAATTGCTGTGTTCGAACTGTCCGACTTGTGATGGTCGTGGCATGGTCAAAACATCTGAAACTGTCTGTTTCGAAATAGCACGAGAAATTATCCGTCAGGTAAGACAATTTGAAATCAAGTCGTTAACTGTTCTGGCTTCACCAGAGGTTGTAGATCTGTTTACGGAAGATCGTTCTTCTGATCTGGCTGAGCTTGAAGAATTTGTTGGTTTACCAATTCGACTGCAGCGTGAGCAGGTCTATACAAGGGAGCAGTTTGATGTCGTGCTCCTTTAGCTCTGATTTTCGATGGGTAACTAACTCGGTCGCTGGATATCTGCGCATACCCGGTGGGTACAGATGATTCGGCGCACATCACCAACAGTTGCACACAGTACAGTAGCGGCTACGGCAGTTGAACAGCCGGGTCAGCGTCATTCCTCGAACTGGATGCGTTACCTGCTGCGTCCGCTGCTTGTTCTTGTCTTCATTACTTTTCTGCTGATAGCGTTGCTGGCGCTTTTATTGAGCTTCGCATCCCCATATGTCGGACGCTATCAGTCGGAAATTCAAGCGCGTGTTAGTGATTATCTCGGTACACCGGTAGCACTTGGTGAAATGAAGCTGGATTGGGGGCTCACCTCTCCGCGACTTGAAATTCAGGACGTGCGAATTCTGTCCAGTGAAAATAATACTGAATCACCCATCAGCTTTCGTCAGGTAAGGCTGGATTTGAATTTACCAAAAACGCTGTTTAAGTCGGGTTGGTATGTTAATCAGGTGACTGTGGTAGGCGCTGACCTTGCCGTTGACTACTATGGAGAAAAAGATCTCCGCATCAAGGGTATTGCTGGCACAACAAGAAGCGGATCCGATACCAGTAACGAAAATAATGAACAAAAGGTTGCAAGTAAAACCTCGTTTGCCTGGCTTTTGCAAACAGGTCGCGCTGCGTTGCTTGAATCATCGATTACGATTAATGACATAAAGCGTGAGCGTGTTTTCCATTTCGATTCCATTGATATTGAGGCGGAAAATGACGGTAATGAGCACAGCATAGACGCTGAACTTGTATTACCGGGAACGCTTGGCGAATCTTTAAAGCTGCAGGTTAATTTGCAGACGCTTGCGGGCAGCCGGAATTTTGATCCACAGCAAACCATAGGCAATGTTCTACTTGAAGGGCAGGGAGTTAAACTCGAAAACTGGATGGAGTTCCTGCCTCAGCGAAAACTGCAGCTTGCAGGTATTGCCGATATGCGCCTCGAGGGTGAGTGGGGAGGGCGAAAACTCAATGCCCTGAATTTGCAACTGGGTTCTTCCGCCGTAAATCTCTCGCAATTATCCGAAGGTGCTGCTGTAACAGCGCTTGAAGCCCTGGCTGCAGATATGAGTTGGCTGCGTCAGCCAGACGGCTGGAAAGCGCAGGTCAACGATTTGCAATTTGTGCACGAAGGCGTTCGCAATTATCTGACAGCCAGTGAAGTGCGCGTATCGGATGCGCTAGGGACACGCACATGGCAGGCAGAAACGGCTGGTAAGTTAATAGATCTTAATGCGTTAACAGTACTTGCAACTAACCTAACACCTTTATTGCCGATGGGGTCTCTGCCTGAATACTTGTGGTCATCGCAACCCAAAGGAACTTTTACAGACTGGCAAATTAAAGTCGATCGCGGTATGTTTTCTGACGACACGACAACCATTCCATCGCTATCGGTAAAGGGTGCGTTACAGGATGTTGAAATTCAACAAAGTGGACCAATACCTTTCGTTTCCGGACTCAGTGCTGTAATCGACGTGGAGAACAATGCAGGTTCAATTGCATTAAATGGAGCGGATATGTTGCTCCAGCATCCCAAGCTTTTTTCCGAACCTCTAAACATTAAGTCAATCGGCACAAAGCTCGACGTTAATTACAGCAAAAATTCGAAAACCATCAAGACCAAAAACATTCGTATAGATGACCGAGGTCTGGAAGCATTCGCTACCGCAGCAATTGATGTGTCCGATGCTGCTAACCCTGATATTGATATCAATATTAGTTATGCACTCGATGATGCAACCAAGGCACGTCGCTATTTCCCCAGAGGTTTGTTAAAGCCACGTTTAGTCACCTGGTTGGAGGATTCAATAAAGGGCGGTCGTGCAACTGATGGTTTTTTGAAGTTTAAAGGGAATCCGAAGAATTTTCCGTTTACAGAAAAGCCAGGGGTTTT
The DNA here is from genome assembly GCA_964411665.1 of uncultured Granulosicoccaceae bacterium. Lineage (GTDB taxonomy): Bacteria > Pseudomonadota > Gammaproteobacteria > Granulosicoccales > Granulosicoccaceae > CALFCE01. The sequence goes on from CAYPMR010000030.1 coordinate 36,220, forward strand.
CGCAGCGACTTTACATATTGAAGATGGTGAGCTTGAATTTCTGAATACATGGCCAGCATTAAATCGTGTCAGTGGGGATCTCACTTTCTCAAAAGACTCACTGGTTTTTGAGCTTGATAAAGGACGATTTGGATCGTCTCGGATAGATTTTGCGACTGCAACCATCGGTTCGCTATTTCGACCGGTTGTTCGCGTGAATGCGAGAGCAAAACAAAGCATCGATGAATATTTAACTCTGCTCCCGCAGACACCGCTTAATTTTCTGAAGACTGCGCTCGTGGATCTGGAAGGGGATGGCGATGCAGCCATCGATATTGAGCTCCAGGTGCCTGTGCGGCGGCCACAGTTTCGTCAAGCAGATGAAGTGCTTGATGTTACCGGAGGTATTGTTTTCGACGGTAACACACTGAGTTCCGAGCTTTATAGAACATCACTTGATCGTGTTGTTGGTCGACTGGAGTTTACTCATGACGGTGTCTTGCCCAGTGAGCTGAAAGCTAATTATTTCGGCAGGCCTGTAGTGATAAATACGACTAGCAAGGGCGCAAACGAGAGCCGACGCAGTGAAGTATTTGTCAGCGGGGTGGTTGATCCAAATCAATTGGCATCGGAATTCCGAATACCGGTTGTGTCGAACATGCATGGTACTAGTAGTTGGACCTCTCTGGTGAGCATTCCCCATGACGCTGATAAGCTCAAGCGTCATGGTGTCACTCTGGCTCTTGAATCCGATCTCGTTGGTACACGTTTTGACTGGCCTGAACCGTTGGACAAATCTGCAGATGAAACGGTGAAGCTATCCGTGACAACTCGTTTTGGCGAGAATCTGAGCAACGACTGGAAGATAGGATTTGGGAATCGTGCACAAGGTTTGTTGCGCATGGGCAATGAAGGTGAGGGGCTTGAAAGTATGACAATCAGGCTTGGCTCTGCTGCACCAAATGTTGGTGATTTGCGTCCCGGGATATTGGTACAAGGTAGCGTACCACGCTTGTCATTTGATAATTGGTTTCGCGCAGTCAATACGCTCATCGAAGATATAGACGAGTTGGCGTTACCTGGCGAGAACGAGAAAAAACCAAAGCTTGCGGTTACCACCAATATACAAACAGCAGAATTGCTGACTGGAGAAGCATCGCATGGACCAGCAAGTATACGCGTCAGCAGTGATGGTGAATTCATTAATGGTGTGCTGGAAAATCAGCACGTCGGCGGCAACGTGCGGATTCCAAGAGATGAAGACGGTGTTGTGCGAATACGTATTGCATCAGCTGATCGCGCTCTGCTTGAGTCTTTACAAACCGGGAGCGAACAATATAGCGGTGTGAAAGGTGATGGGCCGGTAGATCCGCTTCGGATTCCGCCGTTACACGTGCATTTGGCTCGCTTTGAATGGGGTGAGCTCGAGTTAAAAGATATTGTCATACGCACGGAGCCGGATCGTGCAGGTATGAAGATCACGACCGTTGGTTTTGCACAGGATACAGCTCAACTAACTGGTGATGGATTTTGGCATTGGCAGGATCCCCAGGGCGTTAATCCGGCATTTGCCGATCGACAGATCACCGGTCTTGATCTGCAGGTTCGATCCGGCGACGTTGGTACTGCACTAGACAATTTAGGCCTTGGTCGAGCAATGGCAGAAGGGCGGGGTACAGTAGATGTCAGTCTGGGATGGTCGGGCCCTTTGTACAAACCAGAGTTGGCGGCCTTGTATGGATCAGTTGATCTAAATTTACGCAACGGGCGCATACTTACAGTCGATCCGGGTGCTGCACGGATTTTTGGTTTGTTTGCCTTGCAATCCATACCACGACGATTGTCACTTAACTTCAAGGATTTTTTGGTCAGTGGATTGGAATACAACGCGATTGAAGGAAAAGTGAACCTGGGCAATGGGCTGGCAACCACTGAGTTGATGCAACTGCGTGGACCGGTAGGAGTGATAGATGTAACAGGTAGCTCCAACCTGGTCGAACGAACCTACGATCAGGAGGTTTCTGTTTTGCCACGTATAACAGGTGCTTTGCCGTTGATCGGAATTATTTCTGCTGGTGCTACTGGTGGTATTAGTGCTCTGCTGGCAGGCCCTGTATTAAAAGCTTTGGGTATTGATTTGAATCAAGTCGGTTTGACTGAATTCACCCTTGACGGCTCATGGGAATCGCCGAATATCCGAAAAATCGAAAACAGAGTATTGTCGAACATAAGTTCAGAAGAAAGACGTTAGTTTGTATTGGTTGTGGTATTTAATAACGCAGCTCCAACCCCTTCACTGGTTAAATATACCTGTTGTCTCAATGGTGAAAATGCCATGGACTCAGCTTGTCGTAAATCGTGTTGAGCAATAAGTTGCGGTTTGCCAAGAAAGACATCAGCCCAGTCACCGGAATCAGTCGCCGGCAGCCGGTACACACTCCGGTAAGTTAAAACCCAGGCTTCGCCCAGATTATTATCGACGTCCATCGCAGTCACTGAGCCAAAGTCGATACCGGTAAATGCACTAACGAGCGACAATGATGTTGATAAAGGCTGTCTTTGGTAGTTACCAAGTCGCGTCGCACTCAATGACACGACGGCCTGATTGTTAACGTTGCCATTTTGTATCCGGATATCTCTTTCGGCGATGAATGCCTCAATGAGTGGGGCGCGATAAATCGCCGGGCTTTCAGCTTTGGTAACCAGATAGAGGTAACCATCATTTGCAACAGCTGCCGCTTCGCTGTTGTGTGAGCCGTCAGGGTAGCGCATTGCAAATGTCATAATCGGCACCAACTCGGTTGGTGAGTTTGCGCTTGAGCGGCTATCAATCTGTGGTTCAGCCAATACGTGTAACAGATATTCATCGTAAACACGACGATTGTCTCCGATATCCGCCACTAATAAAAAGGATTCACCGTTGACGGTGAATTGAGCCAGATCTTCCCAGTCTCTGTTAGGTGCCTTAACTCGAAAAATACCCAGCTTTCGACCTGAAGTATCAATGGCAAAAATTTCTGCCGGATTACCACTGTCATTGATTAACCAGATAACCTCGGCTTGCAAGCCCGAGAAGCTCATGCCGCTGGCTTCTACCAATTGTCGTGGTTGCAGAGATCCTGCCTGTTCCAGGGTATAAGCGCTAGCAGATGTACTGCCCTGTGTTTCCAGTTGTACAGTAGGGGCTTCTGTGGATGTGGACTGAGTCTGGGCGGCTGTTCTATTGTTGCCTGCGCTTGCACATGCTGAGACAGTCACTGTTGTGAGAATTGTCAACAGGATGGAAGCGAGCTTTGATCTAACTGCGCAGATCAGATCCATAGTGTGAAGTGTTTGGGCGCTGTACATTCTGGTGACTTTGTCTTTTAGGCGTGTTGTAAATCAGTACGAACCCATTTGAAGAGTTCACGATTGTAACGGTTTCCCTCTAATTTTCCGGTGTCCTGATTTAAGCGGGCATTTTTTCGGCAATTGCGTACTAGCTGACGTAGTGATTGAAGATCGCTATCCGGATGGATTTCTGCGTATTCGGTAATTGCATCCTTCGACAGCTCGTCCGATGGGTCCAAAAACCGATCCCGCCATTGTTCTGCCAGATGCAGTAATCGGGTTTCTTGCGCGACGGTTGTTTTGCCGAGCAACAGTGTTTCGCGGATAGCATCCACTTCTTCTGAATTTTTGCGTAGTATTTTTGCTAAATAGTGCAGCTGACGCTTGCGAGCCCCGTGTGCGGTGATTTTACGTAAAGCTTCGGACTCACGACGTATATCCTCTGAGAGGGGTAATGTCATGAAGGCCTGATGACTTATTTGCCCCAGTTCTTCAGCCAGGTTCAAAATTTCCTGAGCCTCGCGTTTGCGTTGCCCTTTACTGGGACGCTCCGTAAGGTCTTCTGACTGATTTTCGGGCTCGATTTCCTCAGGGTGTGTGATTGTTCTCTCCGTCGATGGGGCGCTGATTTTGATGTCAGGCCTCTGATTTAATTAGAATTAAAACGAGATTGTGTAGCTAATCTATTGTTAAAAAGAGAAAAAAACGTCTTTTTAGCCAATTTTTAATTGTGTTTGACTGGCAGGTGCAGTTTAATATGTGGCCGTGTTATACGGAATAGCGTAGCTGGCCGCTAGCAGCTGCAGTATAAAACAAGCACACTTTGGCATGGCCCTGTGGACAGGAAGCAGCCGAAGGTAAAGGACTATGAGTAGATTGTCGACACAAACAGGAGGCTTTAAACAGCTTTACATTGCTGTAAGTCGTGTGGTGTCTAAATCCCGTTCGCCAGCAGTAAGTACGACCTCCTTATATTCGTTGATATCCAGTCGGCGTTTTTCTGATTTTGGAATATCTCATCCCCGGCCCCGGCCCAAGTGGCTGACAGGGCTGACAGGGCTGACAGGGCTGACAGGGCTGACAGGGCTGACAGGGCTGACAGCTGTCACCCTGACGAGCTTGATGATTGCTGCCTTTTTACCGACTGCACATGCACAGTCAGGCATTTCTACATCGTCGGGTTTTTTCTCAAATGGTAGCTCATCAACCGTATCGAAAAGTGGTGGTATCGGTGGTACGGGTACGGGCAACACAGAGCGTCGATCGACACCGCTTGATATCTCTGGTGAAAGCTACAGCTTCGGCTTGCAAAAATACCAACTGCAGCGACGACAGGCTGAGCAACATACTGCATTCAGTTTTCGATTAAGTCCGGGTAAGTTGAAATTTTCCAGAACAGGTAATTTCGGGCTTACCGGGTTTTTCGCTAATCCGGAATTCCAGTTAAGTAGTCGCAGTATCGATAAATACGAACTCGAAGACACTTTACCGGTGTTGCATGATGGTCTGTCCTATTCTGCCGGCGTAAATTTCGAACACGAGAATGCGCATATTTCCGATACGGCATATGTCAGTAGTGGGCAGTTAGGTGTTTCTTATGGTCGAATGGGACGGGTTTGGTATTCCGGTGTTGATTTGAGTTTTCAACAAAGTGCGGTTACCGACGATGTGAGCATTAAAAACGAAACTGTGTCCTTCGATCTGACTACGGGTCGTCGTCTGGGCTGGACAGGTCTGGGTGCTGGCAATCCGTTGTGGTTGTTGTCTCTACGTGGTGATTTTGATCTACAGAACGATGAGACGACAAGTTTTGGAGGCAGCTCGCCTGATGGTGATTGGTTCCTGAATCCGAGCCTCTTCTGGGATACACCTGATTTTCGCTTTGCCGCACAACTTGAGGTGCCAATCGGTCGTGATCCTTTAAGCGACGATTTTGATCCACCCAGCTATAAACTGCGGGCAGTCATCGAAAAGAGTTTTAAGTAAAAAAAGCTGCGGGCAAAATCTCAAACCGGTGCTTTAAAGACTCTCCAGGTACTGATCCAGTGCTTTTATATTCTCGCTCGTCAGGGTAAGCCCCTTTTTGGTCCTGCGCCACAGTATGTCATCAGCGCATTTGGCCCATTCGCAATCGACCAGGTAATCCACTTCACGTTGGTAAAGGCTTCCGCCGAAATGCTGTCCAAGATCTTTGGGGTTTTTACAATCACTTAAAAGCGTGTCGATGCGGGTACCGTAATCACGTGTATATGTGCGCACCAGTTTTTCATCAAGCCAGTTGTATTGGCGAATTTTCTGCTCTGAGTAAGCATCAAAATCGGCGTTTGAAATATCGCCGCCGGGTAAAGGTGTAGTTGCTGTCCAAGCGCTTTTTTCAATCGCTAAATGATCTGACAACATGTCAACAGCCTGGTCGGCTAGTTTGCGGTAGGTGGTGATTTTGCCTCCGTAGACTGACAGCACGGGTGTATTTTTACGCGTATCCAGATCGAGTTTATAGTCGCGTGTGACTTTGGATGCATTGGTCGAGGCATCATCGTAAAGTGGTCTTACACCGGCATAGGACCAGACAACATCATCCGGTTTTACCGAAATTTTGAAGTATTCACTGACTGCTGTGCATATGTAGTCGGTCTCTTCCTGCTCGATACTGACGTCGCCTGGATCTCCTTCGATTTCCATATCGGTGGTGCCAAGTAATGTGTAATTTTCTTCGTATGGTATGGCGAACAGCACACGGTTATCTGTATGCTGAAATATGTACGTGTAAGGGTGGTCGTACAGTTTGGGCACGACTATATGACTACCTTTGACCAGTCGTGTCGAATATCGTGCATCATGTTCAGCATCAAGATCCAGGGTTTTGTCGACCCAGGGGCCTGATGCGTTGACGATGACTTTTGCTGTTACCGATGATTGATTGCCTGTTTCGTGATTTTGTAGTTGTACTTTCCAGTGTTGATCCAGTCGTGTCAGATCTGTTACCTCGGTGCGTATTCTGACGTCACAGCCTCGCTCTTCGGCATCAATAAGATTCAACACGACCAGTCGCGCGTCCTGCACCCAGCAATCGGAATATTCGAATCCGTGGCTGTAGGTATTTTTCAATACGTCTCCTGCTATGTGTTTTTCCAGATCAACTGAATTTGATTTCGGTAGCAGTTTACGTCCGCCTATGTGGTCGTAAAGGAAGAGTCCGAGGCGTATCATCCATCGGGGTCTGAGGGATTTGTGGTGTGGCAGTATAAAACGTAATGGCCAGATGATATGGGGTGCCATGCGCAGGAGGACTTCACGCTCCTGCAATGCATGTCGGACCAGCATAAAGTCGTAGTGTTCCAGATACCTTAGTCCGCCGTGAATAAGTTTGGTGCTGGATGAGGAGGTATGTTGGGCAATATCATCCTTTTCGCACAGCATGACTGACAGGCCACGTCCTGTCGCGTCGCGCGCTATGCCAGCGCCGTTTATTCCGCCGCCGATGACGACTATATCGAAGTCGGTTGTGGGTGAGATCTGCTCTGTCATAGCTTGAGTATAGAGTTGCTTGAGCGTTTTACTGGTGGAGTTTTCCAAGCAATTATTGCGCTTATGTGGTGATTTTGTGTTGGTTGGTTACGTGTGTGGGTCGTGTGTACTCGGGAATTGCTTCGCTGAGGCCGCCGTGGATACGTCCGTGTAGGCTTGGCAATCGCATCCCTGCGATTGACACCTCATCGAATCAATTACCCGAGCACACACTTGTTCCTGGCAGAACTTGATGATGTTGCGTGGGGTGTCGTGGAGTGTTGTGGGGTGGCGTGTCGTGTGTACTCGGGAATTGCTTCGCTGAGGCCGCCGTGGATACGTCCGTGTAGGCTTGGCAATCGCATCCCTGCGATTGACACCTCATCGACTCAATTTCCCGAGCACACACTAGTTCCTGGCAGGACTTGGTGATGTTGCGTGGATTGTTGTGGGGTGTTGTGGCGTGTCGTGTGTACTCGGGAATTGCTTCGCTGAGGTCGCCGTGGATACGTCCGTGTAGGCTTGGCAATCGCATCCCTGCGATTGACACCTC
>CAYPMR010000031.1:0-31650 GCA_964411665.1 uncultured Granulosicoccaceae bacterium
GAACCTCAAATCGTTAAAAACACCGTGATTTTAGCAAATAGTTTTCACACAGGCTCTGCCCAAAGCTGACGAAAGATTTTCCTTATTGAGTACCAAAATAGCCTCGATCATCTATTTTAATTCTTCATGCTCGACTAGTGGCATTTGTCCGACAACCCTTTTAAGGTCTTCTACATCTACTGGAGATGTTAAGGTTTTACTTGAAATTTCTGATGGACAATCCTCCCCATCTTTAGTTTTTTCCCAGTATATACAGTTTGCCGTTTCCGCAGGGTAATCCCCCAATCTAATTTTCTCTAAAACGAACGCCATTCTCTTTTTCATACTCTGAAGGATGTGAATCCTATCGAACAGTAAATGATCATGGTCTAACACGAGTCGTCGATAAACTCGATGTTTCTCGTTGTAGAGCACAAGCTCGAATCCAGACTTATTGTATTCTGCTAGTGACAAAGTGTAGCTAACTACTAACCAATCCAGACTGCTATCTGACCACCTCTCGCAAAATAGTCCGTTAGGCAGTTCAATGACTAACCCGTCCGTCTGGTAGGCATAACATACCAATGGTTTAGCAGGACGCGATAAGCTAGCAGAGTGCGTGTCGAACTTATGCAGATTGGTATGACAATATCTAGCCAATCGTGACGATTGATCAGATGACATTTTGGGTAAGCTAGGTTTTAGCCAATCTGAACTATGACTTGAAGGTGCTTCGCTGCATATGAATCCAGCCGAGACGGGACCAATCAACAAGCAATAAAGCAGTACGAATTTGATTATTACGATTCTCAATGACTCTCCACCTAGATCAAGAGGCTATTTTGACGATTCAAGGTATTTCCGCTTTTGGCCGGTTAGAGCCTGTCAATACAATTTAGACTGCTGCTGAAAAGTGCCAATGACTACCCTTAGATGATCAGTCTAAAACACATGCACCTTAAAATAGGAATCAACTTTCCAAATTTTTTCCACTATTGTTTCGATATTGCCAATCTAACACCAAGCCCTATCAAGAGAACCCCCAGGCAACGATCCAGCCAGCGTCCAACTCTCACAGAATTTCTAGCTCGGGATGACATACGATCTGCAACAACTATGATTGGAGGCTCCACTACGCCAGACACAACGACTACTAGCATCCCATGAAACAGTAATTGATATGCTGTGGGACCTGCGCCTGGTACGACGAACTGTGGCAAAAACGCCATGAAAAACAGCGCAACCTTCGGGTTGAGCAAACAAACCAAGAACCCCTGGTTAAATACTTTTCGCTTCGTGTAAGCAGAGTGGTTGTCAGAATTCTCTGCCGGGAGCAGCGCTACTCCTCTAGATCGAAGCGCCTGAACCCCTAGCCAAACCAGATACATCGCGCCGACCCATTTCATCACTGTGAAAGCTCCAGCGGATGCCAGAAGAATTGCAGACAGGCCAAATGCTGCGAGTACCGCATGGCATGCAGTTGCGAGCCACATTCCAAGCATTGCCGCAAACCCCTTAGTCCGACCACCCTTAATGGTTTGCCCAAGCATGAAAGCCATGTCAGGGCCAGGAGACAAATTAAGTAGCACTGTTGCCGAAACAAAGGTCACCCAGTGCATCATATTGTAATCAAACATACAAATAACCCAGTTAATAGCGACTTGCCTTACGTCTATTCTTAACCGAACCTTGCCTCGCAAAATAGTGTCTGAAAAACTATAACAATTTCCTCATATACACCCGATCAAAACTGCCTACACGTTTACGCTCCAGCTCGTCGTAGCCCATAGCCATATACATAGCAATATTTTCCGTCATACGCTCATGCGTATATAGATCGAGGTGCTTTTCGCCGTTATTCGCGACCAGAGTTTCCGCGTAATTAATTAAATGCTTGCCGACACCGCGTCCATGGAATTTTGGATCTACTGCTACATTGTCCAATAGCCATCCTTGATCGGATTGTTGCAACACTAAAATTCCCAGGATCACTGTATTCGTATCAGATACTGCTGCTTTTCCTTCAGCCACAAAAACTCGATGTTGGCTTATCACTTCAGAATAGTCATCCAGCATGGGTCCAGGTTTTTGACCCATACGTTCTATGTATGTTGAGTAAGCACTTATCACGCATTGCGTGATATCAGATGCATCAGAAAGTGCAGCGCGTCGAATAGATAAAAGCATATCCATCCTTTACATCAAGTATCTCATGACGAGACTGCAGAATAGAAAGAACGCAAGAATTACCGAGGAATTTCTGAAATCGAAAAAAGCGGAAGCACAAAAGACAACTGTAACACGTGTGCTTCCGCCTATTCTTGAAACTAGCAATAGTTCGGAACTATTGACTGGAAGAGACAACCGTTGGTAGCTTAAACACCCAAACCGATCCACCCTGATTGAGGTAACTGACCTTTTTTGCGACCTCACCACCCCAAAGCGGTACTGCACCACCCCAACCTGATCCAACTGCTATGTACTGCTCACCATCCTTATCCCAGGTTACCGGCTGGCCTACAACACCCGAGCCAGTTTGAAATTTCCACAACTCTTCACCAGTCTTGGCATCAAAAGCTTTTAGATAACCTTCGGGGGTTCCGGTAAACACAAGATCACCAGCGGTCGTCATTACTCCACCCCAGAGTGGTGCATCGTTCTTGTATTCCCACACTGTTTCCCCTGTACTAGGATCGATCGCCTTGAGCGACCCAATGTAATCTTCGAAGATTGGTTTGATTGTGAAACCGGAACCTAAATAAGCAGCCCCTTCTTTGTAGCTGACCGGCTCATTCCAAATGTCCATGCCCCATTCGTTAGAAGGCACATAAAACAGACTCGTATCCGGGCTGTATGCCATCGGCATCCAGTTTTTACCACCCAGGAAAGAGGGTACTGCAAAAACGACACTACCTTTCCCACCATCCGCAGCATCCTTTGGATCGCCGGGTCTATTGTCTTCGTTCCAGATCGGACGACCAGTCTTCTCGTCAATCCCATCAGCCCAACTGATGTTTTTAACAAACGGAGAAGCTGAGACAAAGCCACCATCCTTTCGATCCAGTACATAGAAAAAGCCGTTTCTATCAGCCGTTGCGTAGCGTTTGTTTCCATCTTTATCAGTAAAGGGTACAACCTCGTTTACACCGTCATAATCCCAACCTTCACGTGGGGTGGTTTGATAATGCCACTTGATTTCACCGGTTGCTGGATCAATACCAATTCGCGAGGCAGCATATAGATTGTCACCTGAGCCATCGTCCTTCTGGCCCGCATCACGCAACCAGGAATTCCACGGGGCCGGATTTCCAGCGCCAAACACCAGTGTGTCGGTATCAGCATCATAGGTTCCACCCAACCAGGTAGCACCACCACCGTTTTTCCATAAGTCGCCAGGCCAGGTTGCATTAAGCTCACCTGTCATTGTGCTTTCTTCGCCATTAAGTGTGCCCATATGACCCTCGATTACGGGGCGTGTCCACACCAATTCACCTGTCTCCGCATTACGCGCCTGTACTTCACCAACGATCCCAAACTCACCACCAGAGTTTCCGGTAACAACCAGACCATTAACGATCAACGGTGCAGCTGTGTAAGAGTAACCGGCTTTGTAATTGGCTATTTTATCCTTCCAGACAACGTCACCTGTTTTTCTATTAAGGCCAACAAGTCGCGCGTCTAAAGTGCCGAAAATAATAATGTCGCCGTAGATCGCTGCGCCGCGATTTACAACATCACAACACGGCAGGATGCCCTCTGGCAGACGGGCGTCATACTGCCAAATTTCACTGCCACTTTCGATATCAATCGCATAGAGTCGTGAGTAAGATCCGGTGACATACATGACACCGTCGTAAACAAGCGGCTGCGCTTCATTTCCACGCTGTTTTTCTCCGCCCATTGAAAAAGCCCATGCAGGTACCAGGTGTTTAACATTATCTTTGTTAATAGACTTCAGAGGGCTATAGCGTTGCTGGTGGCGCCCCATTCCATTGGTCACTATTTGCGATGTTATAGTCGCATCATTTGCAATGTCTTCCTCAGTGACACCAGCGATCGCTGCGGCTGTTCCTAACGACATGGCTATCGTCGCAGCTATCGTTGTTATTTTATTTTTTTTCGACACTTTGCCATTGACGGAGGCCAGCATACGAAATGCTGTCGTTGATAATAACTGGTTCATATACCTATCCTCAATTTGTGGAATTAAGATTCAATACACTAGCTGCTGCGAACGCTAGGTAATCCAAACTCGAAGCCGCCAATTCAAACCTTGCATAAGAGCATCAGAGCTCGTCCGCTAGCTATTGCAATTTTTACCTTACTTTTTGTTTTGTTTAGTCTCTCAGTCAGTCAAAAGTCCGGTTTTAGTGCCAGGTCGTTGCTTACACTCCAGGTAGCTAAATTAAAGACAATTGGATAAAACCTGAGATTTTCCAAAAAACGGCCAGCAGTGATTGTAATACGATTTTATCTCAAATACGATGGCGCTGAGTTATTGTGATCGTAAGCAATCTGATGCCAAAACCATAACAGCTGTAATCTAAAAACCGTGGAGTTTTGCCCGATTGAATAACCGTCCGCCCTATTTTATACTTACCAGCTGGCTCTGGCTGGCAGGACTGCTTCTGTTCATGGTGATAGTCACCTGGGATACAGGACTACTACCGTCTGTTCTAGCCGCTGATCAAACCCACATCAGCGTTTTACTCATAATACTCACCGCACTCGCCAGTCTGCACTGCGCCTATCGCAGTTATATATTATCGCAGCATGAACAAGTCCTGTTGATCTGGCAGACAGAGCACAACACTGTGCCTGATGGCTTGGACAACAACCCTCTTAATACCTATTTACGTCTGATGCTTAACACCGATGGTAAATATCTATCCATCAATGGCGAATTATTGTCTGAACATTTTCATTATCAACATCAATTTGGCTGGTTTGCCGCAGCCACCATGATCAAACTGGGATTATTAGGTACTGTCATAGGGTTCATCATCATGCTGTCCTCTATTGGCGAACTGGATTCGCTGGACATTGAACAAGTGCAGCTATTAATGCAGAACATGACTCAAGGAATGATGGTGGCACTGAACACGACCCTTCTCGGTTTGATTGGCAGCATGATACTGGGCGTACAGTATTTATTTCTTGACCACTGCGCTGATAATTTACTGGTACGCATTATGACCTGGGTACAAAGCGCAGATCAGGAACGCGTCTATTAATGGTCATGTTTCGCACAGGTCAGGCGCGATTCAGCGCTGGGAACGATTCCTTTACAGATCTGCTATTTAACGCTCTGCTGACCTTTACCTTTTTATTTCTGATTTCGCTGTTACTGATAAATCCTCCTGCTAAAAGTGGCATCATAGATCCAAAAGCAGAATTTCTGATTACTGTTAGTTGGGAAGACGGCAGCGCCAATGACATAGATACTTGGGTAGAGGGGCCGCAAGGTACACTAGTCTGGTACAAGCAAACCCAGAATGGTCTGATGCATCTGGACCGTGACGACCGAGGCGTGACCAACGATACGCAAGTTGTTGACGGCAAGGAGATCGTCAACCTTTTAAATCAGGAAGTCGTTACGATTCGTGGCCGACCTCCGGGTGAATTTATCGTCAATGTTCATTATTACAAAAGCGAGAACCAGTTAGAGGTTCCCGTAACTGTCTATGTGGCAGAAGTCAATCCAACTCTCAAGGTCTTACACTACGCCTCACTTAATCTCAAACAGGAAGGCGACGAAAAAACTGCTGTGCGCTTTACCTTGAATGAACAGGGAAAAGTTGAAAACATCAATACATTGCAAACCTTACTCGTTGGAGATAGGCAATGAGTGTATCTATCCTTTTGATTGTAGCGTCAAACGTTGCGGTTCTAGCACTATTGATGCTGGTACTGCTTTTTAGTCATTTACATTGGATTTTGCGTCTGCTACTTGTGCTTTTAGTAGCTGGGACTTACTGGGTAGCCTACATGGGCTGGGATCGTTCTCAGGGCTGGCCCAGTAGCAATCGATTGCCAGCATCATTCATGCTCCATGGCGCTGTGATCGAAGAACCCGATCAAGTAAAAGAAATAGACGGTAAAATTTTTCTATGGATCAGTGATTTATCTACTCATCAGCCAGCTGAACAACCCCGCGCGTATATCCTGCCATACTCTGAAAAATTACACGGTGCTGCGCAAGAGGCATTGCGCCAGATGCGTAATGGAGAGATGCAACTCGGAACTATTAGTGTTGTTCCCGGGACACAGGAACAAAAAGGCAGCTATACGGGTGAAATTCCATTTTTCATCGAATTTTCAAATCTACCCAAGCAGTCGTTGCCAGAAAAGTAATGCAATCCTGGTACACAGTGGCGATAGCATCAATATCAATGTTATTCGTTTTCTCGGGATTCAGCGGATGTACCCCCCCAAAACCTGACAAGGATGACTACTTTCCATTAGAAAAAGGGCTTAGCTGGGAATACAGATTTCAACTGACGAGCGTAGATAAACAGCAGCAAGGCAACTACAGCGTTACCAACCTGGGTACGAGAAAAATAGATAGTCAAACCACTGCCGTACGCCGCACGAGTGAAGGCAGAGACTACTATCTGCTGAAGAAGTCAGATGGTATATATCGATATGCAAGTCGAACATTGTTTGAAACTGATCCTGTCATAGATCTTCCCGAGCGTATGGTAGTGCCATTGCCTCATGCTCAAGTTATGGACTTACATTGGTCATCCACGACGACAAGCTATGTTATCTATCGAGCGGAGCCGTCGACAATTACGACTGAACCGCATGAAAACATAGTCATGAGTTATCGTATTTCTTCAGAGAATACCACGGTGAGCGTGCCAGCCGGGAAATTCGAAAACTGTCTCTTGATAGAAGGAGAAGCGACTTTGACACTGTTTGCAGATCCTTTACTCGGCTATATCGATGTACCGATAAAAACACGCGAGTGGTATGCTCCAGGTGTGGGACTGATCAAGCTGGAACGCTCGGAACTTCTAGACACCCGAATTTACAAAGGAGGTGTATATACATTGGAACTGGTTAGTTTCAATAATTAGAATAATTAGAATAATTAGTTAATGAATAACCAACTAACTAAAGAGCTAGCTATGCAGGTTTTACGGTATTTTATCTAAACTTTCTTTTCAACAAATTCCGTCTTGACTGATACCCCCAAAGAGCCAGCGTAAAAAATAACGCCAAACAAATAACCACTACAATCAGATTTGTCCAATCCAGCTTGCCGTACAGCGTAAACCGTATCAGCTCAATACCATGGCTAAATGGATTGATCGCGACGACCTTGGCAAGTGCAGGCGCATTTTCCTGAAGACGCCACAGTGGATAGAGGGCTGTCGACGCAAAGAACATTGGAAAAATAACAAAATTCATCACACCTGCAAAGTTTTGTAAACGCGTAACAAATGTCGACAGAGCCAGACCAAGTGATCCCAACATCAGTCCGGTTAGAAATATGGACGGTATTGCTAAAAGATATCCCACAGGTTCGGCGCGTATTCCAAAAACCAAGGCAATAATCAAGAAAACTATCACCTGCAACAAGCCTACCGACGCACTGGCGATAAGTTTTGACAATAACATCCATTGGCGTGATATGGGTGCAACAAGCAATAGTTTCATTGAGCCCATCTCACGATCATAAACGATGCTCAAAGCAGACTGCATTCCATTAAATAAAAGAATAATGCCGCACAATCCGGGAACGATATAAGTTTCATAGCGGATGTAGGTTTCATACGGCGGATAGATAGCTAATCCTGACGCAGCACGAAATCCGGCACCAAAAATAAATAACCAAATCAGAGGACGAACTAACGCCGAAAGAAAACGCTCGCGTTGATGTAAAAATCGTAACAATTCTCGCCATACAATAGCGAACATCGCACTCACAATTGCGCCAGCTCTTTGGCAGTATACTTTGCTTTTATTCCATGGATACCACCAAGTTCAGTAAAGGTACCTTGCTCTCTGATGCGCCCTTTCTCTAAAAGTATGACTTTGTCTTCAGGTTCAATTTCATCGAGTAAATGCGTAATCCATATAACATTGATGCCTTCATCGGCTAGCTTGTGAATTCTTTGGGAAATATCGTGACGTATTAATGGATCGAGCCCGCTTGTAGGCTCATCCAGAATTAGTATCTCGGGCTCAAGTAACAATGCGCGTACGATTTCAAGACGTCTGCGGTGTCCACCATTAAGAGTGCTTGCTTTGTCTCCACGCTGCTCCCACAGTCCGAATTCCTTTAACAAGGCTGCAGCTGGGGATTTATAGTTTTTAAGCCCTGATAATCCAGCGAAATAACGGATATTTTGTTGTACTGACAGCTCTAGATCGAGTGTATTCTCCTGAAATACAAATCCTATTTTCGCGGTATGTCTTCGCTTTCGGTTATCCGCCGCGATTCCATCGATCACAACACTACCGCTATCGGGCACTAGTATTCCGCAAAGCAGATTAAACACTGTGGATTTACCTGCCCCGTTCGCACCTAGAAGCGCCGTGAATCTTTCATTTGCTATACGAAGCGAAAAATTCTCAAGTACAGAAATTTTTCCATATGAAAAATCTACATTTTCCAGAGAAATTTCCGACATTACTCAATCTCGACTTCCAGTTTCTGACTCTCGCCAGTGCTACCCGGAATACGAATCGTGTATTTGCCCGGTTTTATCGCAACAAATCCGATCTCCATAGTTCCAGCATCATCAAATTCTAGAGATTCAATACCATAGGGGCGGATTTCAAGACCTTCGATAACGATCTCATCGATCCACACAGCACGTGAGAAAGACGAAATGTCAAGACCAATCTCGCCTGACCCGTCAGCAGTGATCTCTACTTCATAGTACGTGCCGGATTTGAGCTTCCACGGTCCTCCCAATGGTTCACCAACAGATAATATGACTTTTGATAAATCTACTTTATTAGATCCGGACAGCAGGCCAGCAAGGCCAAGTTCATTGGCGTCATCGCTTGCCAGTATCGAAGCGACAAAACACATACAAACGAGAAATAAAAGTACTCTACGCATATTTTTTACTCACTCTTGTAGCTTTAAAAGATCAATTCGTCGGTCGGGCAGCAGCACCCCAAGGGAAACGGCCAACCTTGATCGCTTTGATGGCTTCAAGTCTTTCAAGATCGACCACACTCACATCGCCGGATACACCATTGGTCGTGAACAACTTTGTATGGTCTGGTGAAAATGCCATATGCCAAACTCTTTTTCCCACAAGGACATATTTCACTACCACATAGCTCGTGGTATCAACAACCGCGATATGGTTCGCAGGCCCAAGAGCAACGAAGGCAAGACTATTATCTTCGTTTAGTTCTACACCGACAGGCTGGATTTTATCTCGATGCACTCCAGCTATTTCAAAATTGATTTTGGTAATTTCACTTTGGTCTTCAGTATTAAACACAGTAACAGTGCCTCCAATTTCAGAACTAACCCAAAGACGTTTACCATCATCGGTATATTCGGCATGTCTTGGACGCGCATCTACCAGTGTATTGGCGAAAATCGTGTTGGTCTCCGTATCAATCCAATGCGCCATATTGGTTGTCTCGGATGTTGTAATCGATACCTTCCCGTCAGGACTCACAGCCATGCCTTCAGGTTCTACACCAACATTGATCTGCGCGATCACTCTTTTGGTGTTTGTATCAACGACGGTTGTGATTGCATCATCCTCATTGGCAATGTAAAGCAGACGATTATTCGGATGTAACGCAAACTGTTCCGGATCTTCACCTGACGGCAAGTCGTGGAGTATTTCTCCCGTCTCCACGTCCATTACTTGTACCGCATCAGAATCGGACGCACATATATACAAGTGCTTATAATCATTTGAAAACACGATACCTCTGGGGCGCTCACCAACATCATATTCCCGAACCACCTCCAGCTTGTCTATATCGATCACCGAGATAGTGTCTGATTTTTCGTTGGACACCCATATTTCATCGCCAAATACAGTAGCCCCCGACACTGACAACAAAAGGAAAGTTATTACCCAACTGTATTTCATAGTCTTATTCCTCAAACGCCTTACAGTTTGATTCCGGTTTATCATAGCCAAGACCATCCAATTCATTGCGCGAATGAAGAAAACCGTCTAATGGCGCCATGGCAACTAATGCGCTTTGATGAGCTAATCCCATCGGTTGACGCAACTGACCATTCCAGGCGCGAAAAGACAATGGCCTGCCCTTAAATCCTGCAAGCTGCAACTCATTTAGCAGGTAGCTGATTTGATCAGGCAAGGTGGCGAATCCGGTTTTGATATTTGCTTCGTCAATGGCACGTAAGGCCACCCATGCAGCATAGTCTTCGCTTTGCATTGAACGTTCGCCAAGAGATTCAAAGCGACTTTGTAATTGGGCTGACCCCCATTGTTCAAATACAGAAGACCATGCCAGAGATTGTAATCCATCCCCGCCAAATATCGGTCTCGGTAGCCAGGTGTTGTAAGCAATATAGCGTGCAAAATCGTTCCACTCATCTGCTACAAACAATACGTCATATTTTCCAAATTTTTGTGTCAATAGTGAAACTTCAGAGGAAGCCTCTCGGCGCAGATCACCATCGAGTATCCATTTGGAATCCTGTTTAAATTGAAGTTGATATTTTTTTGCTGAACGTCGAAGTGCCTGGGCAAACAGGGCATCTTCTTCGCTATTACCTTCAAGTAGATGAATGCGATTCCATTTTTTCTTGATTAGAAATTGCATGAATGCGTCGCTACGCATCGCATAGCTTGGAATCGTGTGGAGTAAATTTACTCTACATGCATCATTGCGTAATCTATCGTCATACGACTTAACATTGAAGAAAAGCCGCTGCTCATTACCGGCTACTATTAACTGCTCTTCGGCATTCATATCAAGCAACACATACTTTGCGTTGCTGTGGTCGATAGCTATCTGTGCTGATTCAACATCGCCTTGAGCAAATATTGCAACATCCAGGTGAAACATATAACCAAGAAAGCTACCCGCTGTATTGTTGTCAGCTACACCCAGCTCAGCCCCCTTAAGCCCAAGGTTTTCAGGAATTGGGGCAAGATTAGACAGTAGCGGGCGTTCTGCCTGCTGTATCTTTAGGTACAGTACATTTATTACCCGAGTATTCTTTGCCTGTTCTTGCGTCTGCGCCTGTAATAAGGGCACGAAGCATAAGAATATTATGAGAATTATTCGAATCATCACCTTATAATACGAGAAAAAATCGGGTAATGTCACAATGGTAGAGCTAAATAGGCTGCTACTATTCAACCTGTGGCCAAATTGCGAATTGTTGTCGGAGAATCTGTCAGTGTTCAAGACCTTGGAAAAATCACATACGAGTTATGTATGGTCGCTATCTGTGTTGCTGTCTGTACTCTATTTTTCAGATGTATTTTCTCACGGCGATGTTGCGCCTCAGGCTGTCGACACCAGCCATCTGCCGGAGCTTGACGAGGAGTGGCTCGATCAGAACCCATGGCGTGATCCGCAGGGTGACACATGGCAGCTAGCTATTAATGTAGGTGCTTCTGGTTACAATCAAAATTGTGCACGCTGTCATGGATTGGAAGCCGTTTCAGGAGGGCTGGCTCCGGACCTACGCCTGCTAAGTGCTGATCTGGACGGCGACGAATGGTATGTCGAGAGATTTCGAAACGGTGCCACGCAAAATGGTGTTACAAAAATGCCCGCATTTGAGGACATTCTCAACCAGCAGGCTGCCTGGGCTATTCGCACGTATGTAGAGACACGACCAGAGGATGAAGCATTCAAGGATCACAATACACGGTTAATAGAAATTCGGGACTCACTAAAAGCAATGGCGAAAGTTGTAGCTAACGGCAGCATTCCGGAAGAACTTTCAATTGAGGCTGAAAACATGCAAAAGGAACTGACAGATTTTAATGGGTCTGTCAAAACTGCCTCTGGCGCCCCAAATGTTGAATCTGCAGTATCACGTGCAGCCATTGCATTGGATGGCACAGCTGAGAGCTTTGCTAAAGCTGCGGAGCTTCTAAGCATCGGTCTTAGTGCCGCAAAGTAATTGTGATAGCTCATCGTTTTCCAGGCCTTTGGCTCAATGCATTATTAGGTGCTGTATCTTTAGTCGCCAACGGAGTTGTTTCAGCAAGTTGTGAAGATCTGGCCAGGGGCTTTAGGGATGTGGTACCCAACCACGCTGATACAGTCAATATAGTTGGGCAGGATTTCGATACTATTCTTGAACGAGGGTTTATGACGTTTGCGGTCTATGAAAATTTTGCACCGTATTCCTGGATGTCAAACGTCGGCCCGAAAGGCATAGATATTGAGATAGCAAAAATAATAGCCCAAGAAATCGGCGTCAAAGCAAAATTTAATTTTTTTGCCTCAGATGAAAACGTAGATGCTGATTTTCGCAATCAAGTCTGGCGAGGAGGTTTGATAAACGGCGACGTATCCAACGTCATGATGCATGCCCCTTACAATAGAGACTTGCAATGCCGCAACGAATTTGTGGTCTTGGGCGGCCAGTATTTTAATGAAACCTTAGCAACTGCTTACTGGAAAGAAGCCTTTCCCGACGGTACTCCTACCACACCATATTATCGCTTTCACAAGGTGGGTGTTGAAAACGATACTCTTGCAGCATTTTATCTGGAAAATTTTAACGGCGGCATGCTAATAAGCAACATAATTCACTACCCGGATCACAAGGCAGCTGTTGATGCACTATCCCTACGTGAAGTCGATGCAGTCATGGGAGTAAAAAGCAAGCTTGAATTCCTGGATCAATCAGAGAAAATACAGGTCGATACGCCTCCTCTGATCAATTTTTCCCTTGACGAATGGACGATAGGAATAGCCGTCAATTTCCGCTACCGAGAACTTTTTTATACAGTGGACGGGACGATCGCAGACATGTTGCAGGATGGCCGTATGCAGAAGATCTTTGATCAATACGAAATCAGCTATGCTGCGCCAGACTACTGACGAGATTTGCTAGTTGAAGGGCATTTGGCCCATGCCTTTAGCTTTGCATTAGGTAAAAAAGTGGCAACTGGTTAGAATATGATCATGCTTGCACGCTATCCCTTACTCTTCTGCTCGATCCTGTTCGTTTTCCAGTTTCTTGTCAGCGATATTTCAGCAGAGCCTGTCACTGAGGAGCGTATTCGAACAGAAGTCATTGCCCCATATAGTCTTGGCAATAAAACAGAAACTGATGGTGTTTGGGAACTTCTCAATGGTAGCGGTTCACAAGGCGGTTATGTCATCGAGAGCGAATGGATAAAACCGCTTCCCGGTTTTGCCAGTGCGCCGATCAACCTGATCATTCTTATCGATCTTGAAGGCATTCTTATCGATGTAAAAATACTTAATCACAATGAGCCTATTTTTGTATCTGGTCTTGGTGAAGCTCCGTTTCGTGCATTTATAGAACAATATCGTGGCCAATCAATAAACAGCGCTATCACCATTGGTTCAAGCTATGGAAAAAATAAATCAAGCGGCTCTTTGATCTACTTCGATGGTGTAACAAAAGCTACTGCATCCGTACGAATAGCGCACGAAAGTATTATGGCTTCCGCACGAGAAGTGGCCAAAAACTTGATGGATGGCCTGTCGACACTAAGTGAAAAGGTAACTCTCAAAACAGACGATGGCAGCCAATTTACATGGGATGAACTGGTTTCAAAAGGGCTGGCAAAACATGTAACGAAAACACATGGAGAGGTACGATCACTGTACGCTGATACGCAGTGGCGATCGGATGACCCTTTTCCGAACGCTGGTGATGACGATCCCTATGTAGATATGTGGATAGTTGATGTCACACATCCTCATGTAGCGCGATCAGTTATGAGCAAGCGGATGTTAAAGGACTGGGAAAGCTTCACGAAAATCGCCCCCGAAGATGAAACAATTCTATTGATTGAGGAAGGCGTTCACGGTCTTGTTGATGAAGACTTTGTGCGCAATACCGCCCCACCGCTCATTTTCGCCCAACAAGACGGATTTCCATTGTCTATACGCGATGCCGATCTGCTTATCGATTTAAAAGATGGCGTGCCCGATGATGGTACTGCCATGGTAGTGAGGTTAGATCGACGACAGGGTTTTAGTCCGGTCAGAGAGTGGGACCTTGGATTAATAGCTACCCGGGCACGCGGTATTCTACAACCGGAAATCGGGGAGGTTGAACTCTCATGGAAATACAAGGCAGACAAACAGTTCTTCGATATCGAGGAAGCGATACAACCACCAACGCCTTTTGAAGCTGCTATTCAAAGCCGGATGATTGATCTGAGCATTCTCGCAGGTTTACTGGTTCTGGTCTGCTCAGTTGTTTTATTTAATCGAAAATTCGTGCGCATGAAGTCATGGCCTAACCAAAGAATCTTCTTGTTAATGTTGATTTTAGGTTTCATCGGTTGGTGGGGACAGGGTCAGCTATCTATCGTGACACCATTGGCTGCTATCCTGGCAGGAGTCAATGGTAAACCACTGAACTTTTTACTTTACGATCCTTTTTCTCTATTAATATGGTTGGTTGTTATCGCTAGTTTTTTTGTAGTTGGTCGAGCACTTTTTTGTGGCTGGCTTTGCCCCTTCGGGGCACTGCAAGAGCTGGTCGCAAAACTTGCCCAACTGCTATCCATTCCACAGCTCAAGGTCACTGACAGATGGGATGGTCGTCTGAAGTATTTAAAGTATATTATGTTATTGGGTCTTGTAGCAGTAGCTTTTTTACTGCCCAAGCAGTTGGATATTGCTGCAGAAGTAGAACCCTTCAAGACAGCTATTTCAGTCTTTTTTGTTCGTGAATGGTATTACGTTGCTTACGCACTGTTTTGCCTTGTAAGCTCAGCATTTGTTTTCAAGGCTTACTGTCGCTACCTTTGTCCATTGGGTGCTCTTATGGCAATTGCTGGCTTACTGCGACTAGGCAAATGGATCAAACGGCGTGAGGACTGTGGCTCACCATGCCAATTATGTAAGGTCCGTTGCGAGTACAAGGCGATCAAACGTAACGGTCAAATAAGCTATTCAGAGTGTTTCGGTTGTTTGGATTGTGTTGATATTTATCAGGATGAAACACAATGCGTCCCGTTAGTGTTAGAGAACAAAAGGAAACTTCGCGAGTCAACACAGTCCACTGGCACAAATACAGAAGTTTACTTTCATCCCAAAATAACAATCAGCTAACTAGTGATCTGCCTACCTAATAACTTAGGATGCAGGGCCACTAGCCTGGATTATTCACACTATTTGTCCGGTTTTGCCGGTGCAACATACGGTAGTCGCGCTTTAGCTTTCGTATCTGCAGCACTGCCATTACGTATGTATCTCATTTCATCATCAGGACGTATCTTGTAGACATACATAGGGTCACCGTCAGTGACCTGGTGTATTTTCAGTCGCCTTTTCTGGCTATGCCTGATTTGTTCATACAGCACCTGCGGGTCCCAGTTATCCAAGGCAATTGTTTTCATCTCTTCCTCTATCTCAGCATACTTACTATTTCCGGAGAGATTAACCAGCTCTGATGGATCGTCTTCCAGGTTGTACAAGACGGTATCAACCCCTTCGAGATACATATATTTCCACGGACCCTTTTTTACCATTTTGTTGGGTCCGGTTGATCCATCAGCAGCAAATTCAGCTATGGCAATATCATCAAGGGTTTGTGAATTTCCATTGAGCGCGTCGACCAAAGACTTACCGTCAATTTCGTCAGTGTAATCAGAAAACGGTTTTCCATTGGCTGTATCCAACAAGGTTGGCATTAAATCGATGAGAGATACGTTCTGCGAAACTCTTGAGGCTTTCCATTTTTTCGGACACGATATGACAAGCGGCACCCGTGCTGCCCAATCGAAAAAATGTTGCTTGTACCACATGCCTCGCTCACCCATCATTTCGCCATGATCGGAGGTGAACACCACAACCGTGTTATCAAGTAAATTCGTCTCTTCAAGCGTATCTAGCAAGGTGCCGACCTTACGATCAATATACGAAATCATTCCATAGTAGGCATGTCGTGCGTTACGTCTGTGTTCATCCGTGACGGTAAATTCGTGTCTACCCTGGCAATAATGAAGATTCCTGCTTAAATGGTCTTTCTCATCCAGAGGTATTTCCGGAACGGACGGCAACTCTATGGAATCATGGTCGTACAAATCCCAATATTCCTGAGCGATAACAAAAGGTGAATGTGGACTGGTAAACGACACGGTTAAGAAGAACGGATTGGCCTCGGGCTTTCTGGCGAGATCAAACAGTGCCTGGCGAGCGTAATACTCCACCTCATCATCGTAGTCCATTTGCAATGATCGAATACAGGGACCGGATTCAATCACAGGCGCCATGGTTAGATTGGTGGGGCGATACTCGCGCCCTTTACTCCAGTCAACTGTCCACGCAAAGTTTGCTGGATAGATCTCAGTCGTGTGACGCTTTTGGTAGCCGTGCAGTTGATCAGCACCGACAAAATGCATTTTTCCCGACATCTCAGCTGTATAACCCAACTCGCGCAAATAATGGGGCAAGGCCGGAATGTCAGTATGGAACTCACTGGCATTGTCATACATGCCGAAAGAGAATGGCAACATACCTGTATGTAGCGATGCCCGCGACGGACCACACATTGGCAGATTGCAATAGCAGTTTTCGAAAACAACACCCTTGGCTGCAAGCCTTTGCAGATTGGGTGCAATGACAGAGGAATTTCCGTAGAGAGGCAGTGCGGCGGCAGCCATTTGATCTGCCATGATGAAAAGGATGTTCGGTTTCGTATCAGTCACGCAATCCAATCCTACCGGAACAATAGCTGCCTTTAATCATGTGTTCCGGAAGCATGAAGTTGGCAGGTAATGAATAACAGCTTTGAGTATGGGTATGGTTGCGGATATAACCGCAGCTTTGAACAAAGCAAGCACACAAGAAAAACAAGGTACAAACTAACGGGTGCTGCTGTCCAAGCCAGACACCCGTATTTGTACTTTAAACCTTATACCACGAAGAACACTACTGGATTGTCATTCCCAGTTTTTCAAGTGCGGTATTAAAAACCTCATATTGATCGGATACGAATTTTTTCGTATCTTCAGGACTCCTGACGCTGACAATATTTCCAAGCCCTTTGGTTAGTCGCAACCAACCTTTGCTCTCTTTCAGCTGGTTCAGTGTTTCAACCCATTTTGCAACTATGTCATCAGGCAAGCCAGGAGGTCCGTAAATCGCACTCCAGCCGATTATTTTTTCAAGTGCGTCATAGCCGACCTCCGATGCTGTTGGCACATCAGGTATGGCCGCGAAACGTTCTTTGGTAGTTACTGCAAGCGCTCGCAGCTGACCACTTTCCAGTGCACCAATCGATGCTGACAAGTTACCCCAGGAGAAATCTACCTGACCGGATACAACGGCCGTTCTGGCTTTACCACCACCTTTAAAAGGAATATGAGTGAAGTTATCAGGATCAGCGCCCATGGCATCAACCATAACAGCTGTTGCAATGTGCAGCAGAGTGCCAACACCCGCTGACGAATAAGTCAGTTCAGCGCCGTCAGCAATCGCTTTTTCCAAATCGGCAAACGTCTTGTAAGGAGAATCACCTTCAACGATCAACACGAATGGATTTAGCTCTGTCATGCCGACAATCGTAAAATCATCCCATTCATAGGGTATGGTTTTATTCATCGCGGGCACACCCATTTGCGAGCCAACTCTGGCCGACAACATGGTGTAGCCATCAGGCTTGGCATTCAGTACAAAGGTAGACCCTGTTACACCAGCAGCGCCGGTCTTGTTCACAGGCAAAATAGGTTGACCCAGGAAACCGGGGGCATTGCCGGCTACCAATCGTGCTGAAAGATCAGCAGCACCACCAGGACCATAAGGTATAACGATGGTCACCGGACGTGTCGGATAATCGTCAGCAAGTGCGCTAACAGGGAATTGCAGCATACCAGCGACCGCTAGTGCCGCAGCTACCGCGGGCGGTTTGACAGCCGCTTTTATAGTGTTGGCAATCTGATGATGACAGATTGACCGATTAAGCAGTTCTTTAAACATCGAGCTCCTCCAAATTTACAGTTGGAATTATCCAACGATTTCGGTCGATAGCTTGATTAACGGGTGTGGGCGAAAGAAAACTGTACAGAGGGCTCGCCTATTAGGTTTCACAGGTCTCACGACCACCCATGAACCGTTTGAGTCTGAACGACAAGCTCTTGTGCCACAAAAACCTGAAACCGCGTTATCTCGCTTATTTTTCGCCTAACTACTTTAGCTTGACCCGCAGCACATGTATATTGAATTATTGATTAAATGCGGGCGATTTTGGGTAGAAATGATGCGATCAGAACCTGAAAATCCTGCTAATTTGCTGAAACACTCTAGCAATTGCCAGGTTCATAGGCGTTATCTTGACAATCCACAGGTGTAGGGATGAGAGCACTCAATCGCGAAGACATACTCGCAGGGCTGCTATTTACGCTGCTTGCCCTACTCGTCGTGTTTGTACTGATACCTTTGGGAGTGGATGCGCCCAGAAAAGTTAAGTTTGCTGCGCTACACCCGGCCTACTATCCAAGAATAGTCGGTTACTGCTTGCTAGTGACCGGCATCGTGCTGATCACCTTCAGGCTGACAGCCGCTGCACGTATCAACCGAACTTCAAGTCCCTCTGATCCATCCTTGACAACAACAGCTACAACGGACGGCGCCCCTGAAGGCACGGCCGCACGAAAGAAGCTGTTAATGTTCGGCACTGTTACCGTTATTTTATTGCTGTATTTTTTGCTCCTGCCAACACTAGGCTTTGTTCTCCTTTCGACACTGGTTTTGCTACTGATGATGTTGATCGCAGGAGAGCGCAACCCCATTGTTCTTTTCTGCGTTTCTGTTTGCGTGCCGATGTTTCTTTATTTGTTTTTTACCAAAATTGCAAACATACCAATCCCTAGTGGTGTGTTGCAGCCTCTGTTGGTGGGTTGACCTATGCCGCTACTCGATGCCATTTCGCTCGGCTTCTCCATATTTGCCACATGGCAAAACGCATTGGTTTTACTCATCGGCGTTACAGTCGGCACATTGGTTGGTGCCATTCCAGGAATGACTACCCCTATGGCCGTGGCTTTAACACTGCCATTTACATTTACCTTGCAACCGGTCACTGGAATACTATTATTACTCGGTGTGTATAAAGGCGGTATTTACGGTGGTTCGATTTCAGCCATATTGATTAACACACCCGGTACTCCCGCTGCCTCATGTACTGTACTTGACGGCTATCCGTTAGCACGAAAAGGTGAGGCACGTCGTGCATTGGATATCGCTCTGTACGCATCCTGTGTTGCTGATTTCATTTCCAACATTTCACTGATCCTGTTCGCAGGCGTTCTTGCAACATTTGCTTTGCGATTTGGCTCCGCAGAGCTATTTACCTTGATTGTTTTCTCACTGACCATCATTGCTGGCGTTTCCGGCAACCAGTTAATCAAGGGAATTGGTTCTGCCTGTCTTGGATTACTACTGGCAACCATAGGACTTGATCTGATCTACGGGACTAATCGGTTTGTCTTCGGGCAGGTCAATCTGATGAGTGGCCTGACTTTCATTCCGGTCTTAATTGGTCTGTTCGCGATGCCTGAGATCATAAACTTCTTTATCTCCGGCCAACGCGAACAGAATAAAAGCGCTCTTGCTGGAGTTGGAGCGAGCTGGAGAGATTTCAAGAGCTGTTTACCTACCATCTTTCGAGGCAGTTTTATTGGTGTTGTGCTCGGAGCAATACCCGGCATTGGTGGCGCGCCAGCCGCCTTTATGTCCTATAGCGAGGCAAGGCGCACATCAAAAACACCCGACAAATTTGGCACCGGTGAAATAAAAGGCGTTGCTGCGGCAGAGTCCGGCAACAATGGTACTGCCGGTGCGACCATGATTCCATTGCTAGCGCTGGGTATACCCGGTGATATCACCACAGCCATAATTCTTGGTGCCTTTATGATCCATGGATTAAGACCAGGCCCCTTAATGTTTCAGGACAACATAAGTCTTATCTATGCGATTTTTATGGGCATTATGTTGAGTTCTGCCTATTTGCTCATTGTGGGCAAACTATCAATCAGAGCGATCAGTCGCATTGCAGATATTCCACATCGTGTTCTTTTTCCGGTGGTTCTCGTACTGTGCGTTTTTGGCTCCTACGCGGTTAACAATACCATTTACGATGTTGGCGTCATGTTTGTGATGGGCATGTTGGGCTTCGTTATGTTAAAACTTTCGATACCTGCAGCACCGTTTCTTATCGCCTTTATATTGGGACCACTATTTGAAGATAACTTCAGGCAAGCGCTGTTGCTATCGAAAGGGAGCTACGGGATTTTCTTCTCCAGCGCGATATGCTGGTTCTTCTGGTTTTTAACCATGTTGTCGGTCATCTATCTGACATGGCAGCACCTGCGCAACTCCAAAAAGAGCCATGAGTGATGTTCTATTTTCGTTCGGCATCATAACCGACACACACATCAGACCACCTCAGGGTGATAAATCATCCCCCTTCCCGGTTAATGACAAGGCAAACGCACGGGCACGGTACGCCACACAGTTGTTAGCGGCCCAAAACCCTGCCTTCACCATTCATATGGGCGATGTGGTACATACACTGCCGCATATGCCACTGTATGACGATGCCTGTGTAGAGGCGATGCAGATTCTACAGCCTTTGCAGCCTCAGCTACATTTCATGGCTGGCAATCACGATATTGGCGATAAACCCATGCCTGCCTCACCCGCAAAGGGCGTAAGTGAAAAATTCACCCGGCGCTATGGTCAACACTTCGGTTCACAGTGGCATAGTTTCGATGTTGGCAACTGTAGATTTATAATCATTAACTCTTCACTTATTAACAGCGGCGTAACAGACGAACAAACACAGGCCAACTGGTTAGAGGAGACACTACAGGAGGCCTCAACAGCGATTGATGGCAAACGGGTTTTTCTGTTTTCTCATTATCCTCCCTTTATATTTTCAGAAGACGAACATGAGCATTACGACAACATCGCATCTCCCGGTCGTGAATGGTTGTTGACACTTGCTCGTCGACACGCAGTAGAAATATTGTTTTCGGGTCATGTCCATCAATTTTTTTACAATAAGCTTAATACAACTACCTTGTACTGCCTGCCACCCACCAGCTTTATCCGTCAGGACTATGCCGAACTTTTCCGTACCGGCCCGGGCAACGAGTACGGCAGAGATGACTGTGGAAAAATGTCAGTTGCCATGGTAGATATTCACCCCACAGGGCATGCGCTTCGAGTCTTGCCTACAGACGGCAAGGAGTTGCAAAGCGGAGAGACATTTAAGCTACCCGCAGTAACCGATCAGCAATCATCAGACGTGGATACAACGCACTCTATTTGTGTACCACTTAAACATGCCTGGCACGAAGCTGTAGATCTACCGTACAACGGACCTATGGAGGAATACAGCCGTAAAAGAGCTCGCAATGACTACACACTGTTGCGCTTGTTTCAGATGAAAGTTACTAAAGTACGTGTGCCTCTGCAGGATTTGATTGACCCTGCAATACGTGCGCGAGTCTCGGATTATCATCTAGCCGGCATACGTTTTCATTTCTTTGTACTTGGATCACCCACGACAGCAGGGATTCAAGCTATACGTGACTATGCTGAACTTGTTTGTTCCATAGAAATCGTATCGCCATTGCCAGAACCTGAATTGCTTCTCGAGAGCCAATGCGAAGAGTTGATGACCTTGCTTAAAAGCTTGAACAAGCCACTAATGCTCAGCAAGGCACATTCTTCGGCGACTCAAAGTGCGGCATCGACAACTGGAGAGAAAACGTTTGCCCACAGTGTCAGCAATGGCTTCATGGCATCTGAAAGTGACTTGCTTAATGAATGGCTGGACAGGAACAGCAGTGCTCATTCGACAAGTATCACATCCGACAGATTGATTGACGCTGTTGTCTACCAACTACCGCTCGAGGATGATATCGAGCAGACTATTCAGCATTTGGATGACAGCTATAGATCCCGCGCGGAATCAGTGATCATCAATGTCAGGTTCGCCAATGCCAATCCTGCCATTGCAAATTTTGATGACGACTTGATACTACAGAGATACCAGCAAATAGTGTCCGTAACAAAAAATTGCGAAAAACTAGCTCTGCACTTTGATACCTTTGCAGATATTGACCGCGGTTACAATCCACGACACGGATTTGTAGACAGGCAGTTTAACTTAAGACTGCTGGGGAAGTCGCTTGCACGTTAATATTACAGCGGCGTTAATATTACAGCGGTGGTGATGCACAAACTTTGTTGTAAGGGTAACGTTCGTTAACACCACCACATTCAATATAAATATCCAAGGTAGCTTCAAAGGCTGCATGGGTTATCTCTGGATGAGTTGTCCAGCAACCCAGTGACTGATAGCTTTCGATACAACGTGCCAGCACGTTTGCATCTACTGTTTGCCCTGCTTCAACAAAGTAAGGGTTCATCAGATTAGCCAAATCGCCAGCGGGCATTTCCACCAGATATTTTCTTGCACGTCGATAGGCACGTGAGAAGGCCTTGGCCTGGTCAGTCTTTAACCACTCAGGCCGGGCAGCCAGACTCGAGAAGGCATTACTACCTATAAGAGGCCCACACTGAGCCACGATATGCCCAACACCATCAGTCTCTAGCTGTTGTGGATAGGGTCCTTGTTGTTGAACAAAATCACCTTGCCCACTACGAAACGCCTCATCGATCGCAGCAGCGCCTCCCGGGGTAATGGCCTTTATTTTTTCGTAGTCTATACCGGCTTGATAGCAGGCAAAGCGAAACATCACATTAGGTTGCCCGGAACCGAACATGACCACTTCAGCTCCTTCAAGACTGTGCCAGTCAAAATCCTCTGTAGAGCCAGCTTCGTCACCTCTGGCCGAAACATAGAATCCATCCATTTCATTCACTTGTGCAAAATGCAAAACCTCGGGATTTCTGCCTTCTTTCAAGCTGCTAAATCCCTGACTCGGCGCTGATTGAATAACATCGGCTGACCCATCCAACAACGCTTTAATCGCTGAAGTGCCCGGCTCTGCAATTGACCAATTGAACTCCAGGCCTTCTTCTTTTAAGAATCCGCCAGCCATAGTGATGATAAGTGGCGAATAGAATGCAGAGAACAACGTAAACTGGATATTCAATGTGTTCAACTAGCTAACCCTCAAAGAGTACGAACAGTGATTAATCACTCAACTACAGATGCCCGGACAAAAAATGATCTGTAGATCTATTTATTGCGGATAAATAACAGGAAACTCTTCTGCCTGCATCGCCATACCGGGTTGCAATCGTTTTTCCAAGCCGGGAAAAGGGGGTGACATCTCACCACCACGTATTGCAAATTTTGCATCCTCGCCCATCAACCTGGCAGAAAAAGCACGCCTGCGATTTGCAGACAAGTTTTCCGGCGCACCATGAACGGTTAGAAAATGAAACGCTATACAATCGCCCGGCTCAAGCGTCCACGACTTAATATCGTATTGATCCCTTTGAGAATCTATATCTGGTATCGGGTGCATATTATCACCATCACGCGTGTAGGATGCACCAGTGAACTTTGTGGGTACAAACCACTTACCCCATTTATGTGAGCCTGCTATAAATTCCGGACAAACCGTTTTTTCTACCGTATCTAACGGGATCCACAGGCTGCACATTTTTTCACCATCGACACAATAATAAGGTTGATCATGGTGCCAGGGTGTTTTCTGGGCAGTACCCGGCTCTTTGACCAGCACATGCTCATGAAATATTTGCACGGTGTCGGAATTGAGCAGCTGAGCTGTTAATTGCGCTGCTGGAGAATCAAAGAAGAAATCGCGGTATTCAGGTATGCGTTGCCAGTTGCAGTAATCGCCAAAAAACTGGCCGCCCTGACCTTCCTTTGTGTAGTTCTTGCCGTATTCTCCGGGCGCACTCATGTTGCGATCAATACCAGCTCTTAAGGTATCTACCCAATCGGCGAATACGCCTTTTAAAAGCACTACACCGTCCTGCTGAAAAGCATCAACAGCAGGCTGTTCCAGGACAACATTCGAATGGATTTGACTCACCGCGATAGCTCCGAAAAACGATCAGACTAGATCATACGACGAAACCTGTATTTTTAGGAAGTATCAACTGCTTAAAAATACGGAACTAGCGTGTTCTAGCCCAATCTGATCGATAAATGTGGCCCTGCTACTCTACATATGAACCGTAACCGAACTTCACCCGATTAAGGGGCAGGTGGACACAATTTGTATCTGGCAGGACAAATCAGGCCCTTTATATACACAAAGCGTGTGGTACTCCTTCACCCGTTAGTGAGGCTGTATGACCTGAGTGTTTATTGCTAATATGAATCTTTATCTACTAAAACAACGCCCCGTATGAATGCACTAATGATCGCCGCTCACACACTTGCCGCCGCTGTCTGGGTAGGTGGAATGTTCTTCGCCTATGTTGTATTGCGTCCAGCTGCAGTTACCCTGGATCCACCACTTAGACTGCCACTGTGGGCAGGTGTCTTCAAACGATTTTTTCCCTGGGTATGGCTTATTGTTCTGGTATTGCTACTTAGCGGTTACGGCATGATCTTCAGTATTTTCAACGGTTTTGGCAACGCGCATTCAAGCATACATATCATGCATCTACTCGGTCTCGTCATGATGGGAATCTTTGTTTATCTTTTTCATAAACCTTATAAATCATTCAAGCAAGCAGTCGCTAATGAAGGCTGGCCCGATGCAGCTGCTGCGTTGAACAAAATACGTCAATTTATTCTTGTCAATCTGGTTCTTGGCTTTGTAGTGATCGCAGTAGCAGTATCGGGGCGATACTGGTAGAGCTGTTCATCAAAATCTGACGGAGAGATTTGAATGGTGGATATTCTTAGGGCAACACAACTAACCGGTACAGTCAGTGCCTTGTTAATCAACGATGACAAGAGCGATCTTTCAACGGTCTCTCAACAAAGCGTTATCGTCAGTTACGCAGGATTTGACAATGATGCGCACGCTGGCTTGACACGCCCGGCTTGTTCACGCGTCAAGGCGCAATACCCCGAAGGCACAGAAATTCGTAATACACGACAAGTCAGTATTTTGTCTGTTGAAGAACTGAAACAGATTGCGACAACCATGGAGTTGGAAGATCTGTCTCCCGAATGGGTTGGCGCGAATCTAGTTATAGAAGGCTTGCCTGATGTATCAGCACTTCCACCCTCCTCGCGTTTAATATTTTCAAGCGGTGTGTCGCTTGTCGTGGATATGGAAAATGCGCCCTGTCGTTATCCAGGAGATATCATCGAAAAACATCATGCCGGCAAACGCCATCTGTTTGCCAAGGCGGCGCAAGGTTTGCGCGGTGTCACTGCCTGGGTTGAGCGACCAGGCACGTTAACCTTGCAGGATACTTTGACATTGCATGTGCCCACTGTCAGGCCGTATAACCACGGCTAACTCGGCTTATCCAGACAAATCAATCTTGCAATCTACAAGGCAGCAGCTATTCGCGTACCTTGATCTATCGCACGCTTGGCATCGAGCTCTGCCGCTACATCAGCGCCACCAATCAACTGAATTGACTTTCCCATTGCCTGTAATGGCTCATACAGCTCGCGCAAAGGTATTTGGCCTGCACAAATGATAACGTGATCGACATTAAGTACCTGTGCTTCTCCTTCGACATTGATGTGCAAACCATCATCATCAATTTTCACGTACTCGCAACCGGGCAGCATTTTCACACCACGCATTGCCAGCGCCCTGCGGTGTATCCAGCCAGTCGATTTACCAAGATTTTTCCCGACCTTGGTACTCTTTCGTTGAAGTAGTGTTACATCACGCGCGGATTCGTGTTTAGGGTTGTAATTGGAAACCCCACCTGCGGATTCAAATGATGAATCAATACCCCATTCAGCCATAAAGGTCGTTGGGTTGACACTTGAGTCATTACCGTCATGAGCAAGGTACTCAGCTATATCAAAACCGATACCACCTGCACCAATAATGGCAACACTGGCACCGACATTGGCGCGCCCGCGCAGTACGTCAACATAGGACAGGACCTTGGAGTGTGTTACACCTTCAATCTTCGGCGTTCGCGGCGTAACACCGGTCGCCAATAAAATGTCATCGAATTCGACAAGCTCGGAAGCATCCTTGATACGTCGGTTTAGTTGTACATCAACCTTGTTTAGTTCTAACTGCTTTTTAAAATAACGCAGTGTCTCGTTGAATTCTTCTTTGCCTGGTACCAAGCGAGCCATATTAAATTGCCCGCCTATTTCGCTGGCGGCATCTATCAATGTGACTGCGTGACCGCGTTGAGCGGCTGTCACAGCAGCAGCCATTCCCGCAGGGCCTGCGCCAATAATGCCTATCTTTTTCTTCTTCTGTGCTTTCGTTATCTGCAGCTCTGTCTCGTGGCAGGCACGAGGATTAACCAGACAACTGGCAGTCTTTTTCTCAAACACATGATCAAGACAAGCCTGATTACAGGCAATGCAAACGTTAATTTCGTCTTCACGTCCCTGCATTGCTTTAACTGGAAAGTGTGAATCTGCAAGGAAGGGTCTGGCCATGGATACCATGTCTGCATCACCATCAGCGATGATACGTTCGGCAACATCGACCGTGTTGATACGATTGGTTGCTACCAGTGGTGTATCAATCTCTGCACGGAGTTTACCGGTGACAGTGGCGAATGTGCCACGCGGCACCATGGCAGCAATGGTTGGGATTCGTGCCTCGTGCCAGCCGATACCCGTGGTGATAATAGTGGCACCTGCTGCTTCAACGGCTTTTGCCTGAGCCACGATTGCCTGCCAGTCACTGCCTTGCTCGACGAGTTCCAGCATGGACAGGCGATACAGTAGAATAAAATCCGCTCCAACCGCTTCTCGTACGCGGCTAACGATGGCCTCAGCCAGTCGCAGGCGTCTGGCGACATCACCGCCCCACTCGTCATCACGCGTATTAACACGCTCAGACAAAAACTGGTTGATCAAATAGCCTTCCGATCCCATTATCTCGACGCCGTCATATCCGGCATCACGCGCCAGAGAGGCTGTGCGTGCAAAGGCTTTTATCTGCGCTTCAATACCACGGCTGGATAACTTGCGTGGCTTGAACGGCGCTATCGGTGCTTTTTTCGGCGTGGCCGAAACGACAAAGGGATGATATCCGTAACGTCCGGTATGCAATATCTGCATACAGATTTTTCCGTTCTCCGCATGCACGGCGGAAGTGACCTGCTTATGTCTACCCACCTGCCAGCGGGAGTTCATCATGCCGGCAAAAGGTGCGACCCATCCGCTGATATTCGGAGAAATACCACCGGTGACCATTAGTCCGGCACCACCCTGTGCACGCTCGGCAAAGTAAGCTGCCAGACGTGGATAGTCACGACGTTTGTCTTCCAGGCCCGTATGCATCGAACCCATTAATATGCGGTTCGACAGGGTCGTAAAACCTAAGTCCAATGGCTGGAACAGAGACGGATAATGGTTGTTCATGTAGAGTAGCCCGACAAGCGAAACTTCACGACATGATACAGGTTCCGCAAATCACTGTGTCAGTCAGCACTGGAAAATAAGCACGCATAAAATCAAGCGTAGTTACCTTTTACCCGCTCCTTACCCGGATCAAAATGCGGAAATGCCGTGATAGTCGCTGGAATTCGTTTTTGCTGACCATCGAGCTGACCTACCTCTACACGGGTACCGATATCACTGTGGGTAACGTCCATGCGACACAGGGCGATGACCTTACCAAGGGTGGGTGATTTCATTGCAGAGGTGATTTCACCAATCTGTGCTTTGCCCATTCGTACGCAATCGCCGGTAGCTGGCACCAGCCCGCCATCGAGCTCCAAACCCACCAGCTTCTTTTGCGGGTTGTCTTTACGACGTTGCAATGCATCACGGCCGATAAAAGGGTCTGTTTTCGATTTCAGGGGAACGGTAAAGCCAATACCGGCTTCAAACGGATCGGTCTGGTCAGAAAATTCGTAGCCCGCAAAAATAAGTCCTGACTCTATGCGTACCATATCAAGGGCTGCAAGGCCGAATGGCAACATACCGTGTGGTTCACCCGCTTTCCAGATGCTGTCAAACACGGCGCTTGCATGCTTCGGATGACAGAAAACCTCGTAGCCAAGTTCACCTGTATAACCCGTACGACTGACCACCAGAGGTATGCCGTCATAGTCATGCAGTCGTGCAATGCTCAATCGAAACCAGCCCAGTTCTTCCATTGAGGGTTGAGCTGGCGGAGTCCAGATACAAGAGGAGAGAATATCGCGTGACAATGGCCCCTGCACCGCTATGTTGCAAAGCTGATCAGTTGAATCACGAACCCACGCGTGCATATTGTTTTTCTCAGCCTGTTCACGCATCCACAGACCCGAATCGTCATTGCCACCTACCCAACGAAAATTGTTCTCACCCAGACGAAAAACAGTACCGTCATCAATCATGCCGCCATGTTCATAACACATGGCTGTATACACCACCTGACCAACCGATAATTTTTTTACGTCACGGGTGACGCACATTTGCAGCAATTCCTCGGCATCAGGTCCGGTTACCTCATATTTACGTAATGGCGATAAATCCATCACCACGGCTTTTTCCCGGCAAGCCCAATACTCGGCAATAGCACCATGGTTATTCATCTGGTTGGCCAGCCAGTAACCGTTGTACTCCGTGAAATCGCGAGTAAAACGTGCAAATGAACTGTGGAAGCCGGTCTCTTTGGTTTCTGTCATGTCTGAGTCCGTTTGTTTACGGAATGCTACTGAGCGTTTGAAATCTTCTTTTGCATCATAGACGCGTACTTGAATATCGGTCGGGTTCCAGCCATTGGCTGGATCTACATCACAAGGACAGGCTGTTGACACGCAGACCAGATCGTCCAGTGCGCGCAACAGTACATAGTCCCCGGGACGAGACCATGGATCATCCATACCAATGGCATTGGTATCGTCGATCATTGTATTAAAAAAGAAATTGATTGCCGGCCACCCGGCACGCGGGCGGACGTTGTATTTACCGAGACTGTAGTTCATGTTGTCACTACAATTGACATGTCCGGGATAACCCAGATCATCGTAGTAACGTGCAGTACAAGCCAGCCCGAAGGTATCATGGCGTCCACAGGTATCCTGCACGATTTCAACCATGGGCTTTTGTTCCATTGACCAGTACTTGGCGTACAAACCCGGCGCCGGATAGCCAAGACCCATCAATGAACGAGTCGTGGTCGGATCGATCAATAATTCCTTGTTGTTATCCAGCCCGGCCAGTGACAGTGCCTGAAAGTCCGAACACTCACGGCCTTGTACATCCAGTATTTGAATAAACTGACCCGCTTTAACCTCATAGGCCTTAGCTTCACCCGGCTGAATGTTGATATCCTGCAACGGATCGGCTAATGGATCTGCAATACCCTGAAAAGCGTTCTCTTCAGCGCTATGTGCTCGCTTAACATACAGCGAAAGAGAGGTGTTTGTGTTTTGTGCATCCGGGCGCATGAGTTCACCGGGTGCACACACGATCAACAAGCCATCACGATCAGTGACAAATTCTGCGGTATTACCTGCTAAAGATTCCGGACCAAAAACCGACACAGCATCAGCCGAGCCAATATCGAATCCACTTATAGAGAGTGCGTGCAAAACACGCTTGGCGGAGGCATCATCAGAATCGAGTATGCCTTGCAATCCGGTAGCCAGATGTCGTGTAACGATAGCTGACGTAGTATCAAAAACACCGGTATCGGAGAGGCCATCGGGGGTGAAGAAAACAATTTCAGCACGTTGCTTTCCCTCATCATCAACGATCGCGAACTGATCACCCGCTCGAAGCTCAACAGCACGTGAACCTGCTGGAGGCACCGGAAAACGCTCGGTATTTTCTGCAAGGACAGGAATACCCGGAACCAGCACGGGGCCCAGTTGCATGGGATTTCTGAACTGCTCCGGTGTGTGCAAATAGCTCATGTGTCCTCCGGCTCCAGCTCGATACCAGCTCAACTTGCGGCGCAGGACTGTGAAATCCTGCCCCGACTGGCCTCGGTATCAAACCAGGATAGTAATGAATTACCCTGGGTCAGTTATCCAGGTAGGTTTTCATACTGTCATCCATTGCCTCAGACCACTTGGTGTGATGCACAGGCGCATCCTTTCCAGTCATCAAAGATTTATGCCCCTTGTCTCTAAAACCCATGATGTCATCATGTTTATGATGCTCCCAATCCATGAAGGTCTTGTTGACTCCTTCAATGTCGAAGCTCGGATAATCGGTCTGATCGATCAATTCCTGTGTGTAGTCACCCTGAAACCAGATCAAGTCTTCATCCGTTTCCAGCGTACCTTCACGTGCTTCCCATTTCGCACTATGTGCTTGCATATCAGGGAGTGATGGCAATTCGATCTTGCCCATAATGACGTCACGGGCCCACCAGGCCTGAGCATCAAACATATTGAATGTATAGAACTGATCCTGCATGCCGAGGTACATAACCTTCGGGTTGGCTTCAAACGCTACACCGTTATAAAGCCCCGGTGTCCACATGCGATTTGTGGTAATCAAACGCAAGTCATCCTGCATAAACGGAAAATGATGCAGATAGCCCGTACACAAAATAATGGCATCGATGTCTTTACTGCTGCCGTCTTTGAAATGACAGGTTTTACCGTCAACCCGCGTTAACAGCGGTTTTGTTTCCCAATTATCAGGCCAGTGAAATCCCATCGGGTTAGTCCGGTAACAGGCGGTGACCGATTTAGCACCGTATTTCCAGCACTGTGAACCAATGTCTTCTGCCGAATAGCTTGCGCCAACAATCATTACATCCTGGCCTTTAAATTCAAGCGCTTCACGAAAATCGTGGGCATGAATCACACGGCCTTCAAATTTTTCAATGCCATCGAAGTACGGTACGTTAGGTGTTGAGAAATGACCCGTTGAAACAATGACGTAATCGAATTCTTCAGATACCTGCTTGTCACCTTTTAAGTCATGAGCGATGACAGTGAAGTTGTCAGCCGCTTTGTTGTACTGCACCCATCTGACCGGGTGTCGAAATTTGCACCACTCCCTGACACCGGCTTTCTCTACACGTCCTTTTATATAGTCAGCAAGCACTTCGCGTGGCGGAAAACTGGCAATAGGTTTGCCGAAATGTTCTTCGAAACTGTAATCAGCAAACTCAAGACATTCTTTAGGTCCGTTGGACCACAGGTAACGATACATGGATCCATGCACCGGCTCACCAAATTCATCAAGCCCGGTACGCCAGGTAAAATTCCAAAGCCCACCCCAATCTTCCTGTTTTTCAAAACATACGACCTCTGGTATGTCTTCTCCATTGGCCTTTGCACTCTGAAAAGCTCGCAACGCTGCAGTACCACAAGGCCCTGCACCGATAATTGCCACTTTGCTCATTGTTCAAATTTCTCCAAGCTATTAATGGATTTGCTTAAACACACGTTCCAGAAAACGCGCCTGCAATTTCTACATTAGATCTGAATATCACACGTCTGAAAATCATAATATTC
>CAYPMR010000031.1:31750-40677 GCA_964411665.1 uncultured Granulosicoccaceae bacterium
GCCTGCAATTTCTACATTAGATCTGAATATCACACGTCTGAAAATCATAATATTCAGACAACCACAATATGCTCAAACGGGCGAAGGGTCAGCTTGACAACGCGACCAGTCAGGTTCGAAGCCCAATATCACCGTATCCGGAGGTAACGACGGATTAAAGAGCATGTTATGCCAATAGGTTGATTGCCACAATGGGTTGTTCTGCGATAACCTCCAAACCTTGCAGTCGAGCTGATAACTCTGCCTGTAGGCCGAGAATTCCAGCCGGCAACGCTTGGCTTGACGCAGCGCCTGAGCGCCCTTGGAATCTACCGAAAAGGTGGATGTCAACACGTCAGAAAATTCTGTTGCTTTTTGATAGTAGGTCTCTGCTAGGAGCGTCAATGCCTTTTTGCGCCGACTTGCGGGATCGTGAGTCTGTTTGACCATATGTTGCAGTTCCGGCACTTTAGAATACTCAGCTCTTTTCGACATCACTGTGATGATGTGTCCAAAGAGGTCTTCCGTATCTGGTAGGTAGACGGCAGGCATCATCGAATCATCAGGTCTGCCTTCACGTTCGCGTACACACATTTGCCGCGTTCGACACTGCCAACGCAGGAAATTTTCTCTCAGTAACTGATTAGCACTTTCCAGTCGAACTACGTCATTCATTTCAACGATACTACCGTTTCTATATTAGCTGGAAGGTTAACCAAATGATTGACGTGCAGTTACCGATGATGCTGTGCAATCGACCGGCTTTGACCACGGCCTATCATGCTGCAGACTCGGGATACGTGCACGGGCTTCACCGACGCGTTTCAAATCAACGGTGGCAGAGACGATTCCTGGCGAATCTCCACCATCGGCTATGACCTCACCCCATGGATCAACTACCAACGAATGCCCATAAGCCTCGCCACCGCCTTCAATAGAACCCACAGCACAGGGAGCAATTACGTAAGCACCATTTTCAATAGCACGTGC
Source organism: uncultured Granulosicoccaceae bacterium (assembly GCA_964411665.1). Classification (GTDB taxonomy): domain Bacteria; phylum Pseudomonadota; class Gammaproteobacteria; order Granulosicoccales; family Granulosicoccaceae; genus CALFCE01. Next base: position 32,720 of record CAYPMR010000031.1, read on the forward strand.
ACGACACAGGGCATGCCAATGGGCTTCACCGGTTTTCTTGGTGAAAGCTGCAGGTATCGCAAGTGTTGTCGCTCCCGACTGAGCCAGGTCACGATAAAGTTGCGGAAAACGTAAGTCGTAACAAATGGTGTGGCCCATGAGACCAACAGGAGTATCGACCAGACACAGACTATCGCCAGGCTCAACCACATCAGATTCACGATAGACCTCATCCACGGAGAGATCTATATCAAAAAGATGGATCTTGTTGTAATGGGACACTATCTCACCAGTGTCGCTAATCACTAACCCACGGTTGTTATAGCGGTTACTTGTTGCCTTCTCGACATTCGTATTCGACTGGTCGTCGAGAGACACGGCGATGGAGCCGACGACAATCCAGACACCATGGGAAGCTGCGTGTTCACGTAATGCCTGTAACACAGGGTGTACTTTTTGATCAGCAACCGGTGGAGCAAATTTGCCGGTTTCGGTTTTTAGACCGCCACAATATTCAGGCAGAAACAACACACGTGTGTCGTCATCGGCCAAGCGAGCCAGTTGCAGCGCTTCGTTAATCGCTGCATCAAAATCCGGCGTTAACCGCGTTTGCAGACAGGCAACTTTTACGTCCACCGACTAATCTGCTAATCAGAACTTCATGTAAGCCTGACGCAACTGCACCAGGGGGTGGCGATCCGACATTTGAAACTTGATCAACAACTCGCGCGCGATCATATCTCTGTCTTGCTGGTTATCCGGTAGTTTGATTGTGTCCGGCACCCGCACCCAGCCATTAATATTGCGATCAAAAACTGCAGGGTTACCGTCTTCATAACCCATGTGCACATCTTCCAGCCAGTTAAGGTCGTGCCAGCCCATAATCTCCAGATACTTTGAGAGAAACGGTGTCATTCGATCGTAATCAGGTACCAGATTAACGTCGTAGCGATAACCAATGTGCTGACCAATTTCTTTTTCGCGTGATGATTCCAGTCCATCGCCTTTGATGAACTGGTCAACGTCACTTATTTCGGAACCTTTATAGCTTGTTCCAGCCATGATTTTCTCCTCTTGCGGTTTCCTCTTCGCTGCACTTGAATGATTCAACGCAGTGGATGACAAAACCGATTTTTGTTTTCGATGCCTGTTAGTTGTATCTCACTCGTTTATCGTGCAACTGCTGAACGATGAAATCTGCTCCAACAGTTGCAACAACAAAGCTACTTACATGTGATGATAATCTTCGATACCAACAGTATGATCGGTACCAGCCAGAGGAACGCCTGCGATTGCAGAGGCTTCCATAGTCAGTGCACCAAGATCTTCCGGCTCCAGTGAATGCAGATTAGTCTTTCCGCAGGCACGCGCGAACATTTGCGCTTCAATCGTCAAGGTGTGCAGAAAGTTATATACACGCTCTGCCGCTTCATCCGGATTCAGTCGTTTTCGCAGAATGGGATCCTGAGTTGCAACGCCAACCGGACAACGACCCGAGTGACAGTGATAGCAGTAACCCGGCTCAACACCCATTTCGTTCTGGTAGTCAGCTTCAGGAATATCCTTGTTGCAGTTGAGTGCCATCATCACTGAGTGACCCAAGGCAATAGCATCAGCGCCCAGCGCGATGGCTTTCGCGACATCAGCACCATTACGGATACCACCTGCATACACCAGACTTACCTCACCACGTTTGCCCAGATCATCGATCGCTTTACGCGCCTGACGAATAGCAGCCATTCCCGGCACACCTGTATCTTCAGTGGCAAGGTGTGGACCGGCGCCTGTGCCGCCTTCCATACCATCAATGTATATGGAGTCAGGATCACATTTAACCGCCATGCGAACATCGTCATAGACACGTGCGGCGCCGAGCTTGAGCTGAATGGGTATCGCCCAGTCTGTCGCTTCGCGAATCTCCTGAATCTTCAACGCTAGATCATCAGGACCAAGCCAGTCAGGGTGGCGTGCAGGTGAACGTTGATCGATACCAGCAGGTAGCGAACGCATTTCAGCAACCTGATCAGTTACCTTCTGTCCCATTAAGTGACCGCCCAGACCAACCTTACAACCCTGGCCTATGAAAAATTCACAGCCATCGGCAAGTACCAGGTGGTTTGGATTAAAACCATAACGTGACTGAATACACTGGTAAAACCACTTACTGGAGTAGCGGCGCTCATCAGGAATCATTCCGCCTTCACCAGAACAGGTTGCAGTTCCGGCCATACTCGCGCCACGTGCTAATGCTGTCTTGGCTTCGAAGCTCAAGGCGCCGAAACTCATACCCGTTACATAAACAGGAATGTCCAGCTCCAACGGTCTTTTCGCCCGTGGACCTATAACCGTTTTAGTCAGGCACTTTTCACGATAACCTTCGATAACGAAACGCGTTAATGTGCCTGGCAAAAATGTCAGATCATCCCAGTGCGGGATTTTCTTGAACAAAGAGAAGCCACGCATACGGTAGCGTCCCAGTTCGGATTTAATGTGAATGTCATCGATAACCGACGGCGGAAAAACAAAGCTGTTTCCTAGTCGATTGACATCACGTTGCAACGGCGCCTTCTCTGGCAATGGTTGCGTTTTCGGGTCGTTTTTTGCAGCCATGTCGAATCTCCTAAAGAATCAGTTTCTTTTCTGATGGTTCAAGGTTGTCGTAATTCCACAACTGCTTGCCCGCCACTACCTTAGTGAAATGATCTACGCCTTTATCAGGCAGCATGTCGTACCCGCCCAATTTACGGGTTAACCACGCTTTGTCGAGATCAGTCAATTCTGCTTCAACAGCATCAACACCAAGGCTACGAATATCACCACCGACGAAAATCGTACCGTCATACATCGAGTCGCCGAGGTTCTTACCTGCGTTACCGCAAAAGACCATACGACCACGTTGCATCATGAAACCTGTTAGAGCGCCCGTGTCTCCACCGACAATGATGGTACCGCCTTTCATATCGATACCGGTTCGAGAACCGACTGAACCATGACAGACCAGATCACCACCACGAATAGCAGCACCAAAAGTCGAGCCCGCGTTTTTCTTGATGACGACCGTACCGGACATCATATTCTCGGCGCAGGACCAACCCACACGACCATTGATCATGACATTAGGGCCATCGATAAGACCCACACCGAAGTAGCCTAAAGAACCTTCTACTTCAATGTTGACGCGACTTAAAATCCCTACTGCAAGACTATGTTTACCACGAGGATTAAGGAGTTTGATCGTACCTACGCCATCAGCCATCAGCTCACGAATTTTCTCGTTCACTTCGCGCGTCGACAGATTATCGGTATCGAGATCTGCAGACTTGGCAGTATCAACAACCGGAGCCCAGGGATAAACGAAGTTCTCGTCTTCTGAGGGTTCAAAAAATTCCTGCATCGAACGCCCGGTCAGAGCCTCGGACATCATGCCGAGTTCCGTCGCGCGCTCTTCTTGTGTCATGTTCTTCATGCTTTCCATACTCGAACCTCCTCGTCGTAGGGATCGTATGTATCAATTTCCTGCGGCAAAATCGCACGGATAGCTACTTCTTCGGAAGCCATCGCGATCAGATCATCTGATTCGAACAACACTAGCGGCTTTGCAGCCATTGTGTCTTTTGCCATACCGAGTTCATCCTGAGTCGCGACCAAATACGTAAATACACCGTCTATCTCTTCTATTGAGGTCGCCAGGCTGTCTTCAAGTGACACACCGTTGGCTAGATTGTCCGCGGTATAAACAGCTAGCAGCTCGCTATCGCAGTTGGACATAAAACGATGTCCCTTACGCTCCATCTGACGGCGCATTAACCAGTAGTTGGTGATCTGGCCATTGTGTACCACAGCCACATCGTTATACGGAAATGCCCAGTAAGGGTGAGCAGATCGGATATCCACATCTGACTCAGTAGCCATACGGGTATGACCAATACCGTGTGTACCAGTGAAGTCTCCAAGGCCATATTGCTCGGATACAACAGTGGCATCACCAAGATCCTTGATCAGTTCCAGCGCGTTGCCGAGTGAAAGAATTTCAGCTCCTTCCACGTCTTCAATATAGCGAGCCAGTGCTTCTGTGTCGCCATTGTGAGAAATAACATAGCGTCGCGCATAAGGCGTTACGGTCTCACGTGCCTTGATCGTGGCATCCTGTTCACCGAGACGCTTTTCGACTTCGACTATGCGGGCTTCAATCTTCTCACCCATATCGAAGCCCGAAGACATGTCTTCAGCCTCTGCGACTTTAAAGCGCATGACATAGTCACCCGCATTGGGTTCGCCATAGATAGCAAAACCGGTTGAGTCAGGACCTCGATGCTTTAAGGCTTGCAGCATCGATGTAACTTCTGACCCGACGTTGGAACTTTTGCCTCTGTGAATGAGGCCAGCTATTCCACACATGGGACTTACTCCGAAAGTGGTTAGTAACAGGTGGCAGGGGCTTGAATTCAAACCCCTGCAATTTAGCGTTTGAAACCGACGGGTTTCAGTTGATTAGCGTTAGGGCAGGCAATCCATGTAGGTTTCCTGATCCCAATCGCTTACGGAGTGCATGAAGCGCTCCCACTCATCCGTCTTGTATTCATGGTAGAGGCGATACATCTCACCCGGCATGGCGCTTTGAACAACCTTGTCTTTTTTCAAGGCTTCAAGCGAATCGCCAAGACTCATAGGTAGCTTCTTGACCTTCTTACCAGCTTCCATGGCTTCGTAGATGTTACGTTCCTCTGGTTTACCTGGATCAAGGTCATTCTTGATGCCGTCATCGCAAGCTTTAAGGATGCCTGCACCCATCAAGTAAGGGTTGACCATGGAATCGACTGAACGATATTCGAAACGACCAGGTGCTGATATACGCAAACCGGTTGTGCGATTCTGGAAGCCCCAGTCTGCAAATATCGGTGCCCAAAAACCAGTATCCCAAAGACGTCGATAAGAGTTAACAGTTGATGAACCGATCGCGGTCAAAGCACTTAAGTGAGCAACGATGCCACCAATAGCTTGCAACCCGATTTTGCCAGGCAACTGCTTGTCTTTGGTATCGGGCATGAAGTGATTCTTGCCGCCATCGCGATACATGTAATTCTCTTTCGCACCCGGCAGCTTCTTCGGATCGTTGCCTGTGCGATGCAATTTGTCCTTACCACCTGTCCAGAGCGAAATGTTGTGGTGACAACCGGAGGCCGACACACCCATAAACGGTTTGGTCATAAAACAGGCAATCAAGTTGAATTCACGTGCTACTTGCGCACATATCTGCCGGTAGGTGGTTAGACGATCAGCGTTACGCAGCACATCGTCGAAGTTCCAGTTCAGTTCGAGCTGCCCGGGCGCATCTTCATGGTCACCTTGAATCATATCCAGGCCCATAAAGCGACAATATTCGATGACCTTCATGTATACCGGACGAAGGCTTTCAAACTGATCAATGTGGTAGCAAAAGGGTTCCGAGAATCCACCATCAGGTTTACCGTCTTCACCTTTTTTGAGCCACATCATTTCAGGCTCTGTTCCGCAGCGCAGTTCAAGACCCTTGTGATCTTTTTTGAATTGCTCATGGATACGACGCAGGTTGCCACGACAATCCGAGGTTAAAAACGCACCCGGATCTTCCTTCTCTTCGCGATTGCGAAATAGTGTGCAGTAGAACCGGCCGACACGTTTGTCCCAGGGTAATTGACAGAAGGTATCAGGCTCTGGAATGCCGACAAGCTCAGCAGCTTCTGGCCCATAACCCATGTACTCACCGTGGCGATTGGTGAACAGGTTAACGGTCGCCCCGTATACAAGCTGAAAACCTTTAGCGGCAACAGATTCCCAGTGATCAGCGGGTATCCCTTTACCGCAGATCCTGCCGGTAACGGATACAAACTGCAAATAGAGATATTCGATACCCAGCTCATCGATGCGCTTTCGAACTTCCTTTACCTGCGCATCGCGGCCCGCAGCACTGACAAATTTTTCTAAATCGGTTTTTGCCACATCTGTCTCCTCATTCGACGTCGTGATTAGATTTCAGAACAGCGTTTACTGTTCCTCGCTTAGCTTGAATTGTTATTGCAGGTACCGTTTTGATCTGTACCGATTTTTCTTATTAATAAACCAATAATGCTCCATTTAGAAACCGGATATAAACCAATGATTTTACCAAGGTTGTATGGCGTCTATTTTCACCGATTATCAGGATTTATTCCCGTTAAATCCATCTGTAGCGGGATATTTTCCAACTTAATTTGCCTATATATTAGGCTAAATAGTCAAAAAGAACAGCTGACAAATTACCGATAGCAGCTGTGAAAATTTCTGCGATTCGGATACCGAAAGAGACTAAAGTCTGTTACTTTATTTGCAACCATTTTGTAATATTGGTACATTACTGGATCATCTTTGTGGAAAAAGGACTGTACCAGTGATCAACGGTCTACGATCATCGGGGCAACATGAGACCAACAAAGAAAACAAGCATCGAGAAGTCAGCAAGCAATGAACAAAAATCACGTGTTCCTGAAGCTGCGAAAAGGCATTACGGATGGTAACTACCAGAACGGCGAACGCTTGCCTCCCGAGAGGGATCTAGCTCAGCAATTCAGTGTGGCCAGAGGCACCTTGCGCGAGGGATTGCGTGAATTGGAAAGCGCCGGCTTCGTTGAACGCCGCCAGGGAAGTGGGACCTATGTAACCTACGGCAGTGAAAATTCCACGCCCTCTATTCTGGGCGAAGTTAGTCCGCTTGAGTTGGTGGATTCACGACTGGCGATAGAACCACATGTATGCCGCAAAGCCGTACTGCATGCAACAGATGCAGATTTCAGGCGTCTTGAGCGGATGCTGCGCGCCATGGAACAATCAACTGAAGATGTGATGTCATTCAATGATCTCGATGCCGAATTTCATCTGGCGCTGGCAGAACTATCCGGCAATCGCATGATGCATTGGCTGGTGGGCAGTATGTCGGGTGCCCGCGCACATGCACAGTGGTCGCGGGTGCGTTCCATCATTCTTAGCCCTTCTGTCATCAGCATATATAACCAGCAGCATCGTCATATTGTTGATGCGATTCGTTCACGGGAACCAGAAGCCGCTGCAGCACGTATGAAAAAGCACATCGTCACCGCGCGTGAATCCTTGCAGCGGGTCGCGGAAGTTTAATCGCATTGCCGTGGCATGACTTTTCGTCAGTCACGACCTGTCGTGATCAGACAGCTTGAGCGGTAGTTTGCAGCCAATTGATGTAAACACGTTCAGTAAATACCCGAAATTGCTCGAGGTGCGCGTCACTATCACGCTGCAAAGCCTCAGCTCCCCCTGCTCCCAATGCTTCTTCAAGTGCAAGACGGTATTCTTCGATAACGGCCCAATTTTTAACCGTGTCGCTCTCTACCTCCAGATGGAACTGGACCGAATAAGCTCGCGGTCCCCATTGCATTGCCTGAACCGCACAATCGGGGGAACTGGCAAGAACCTTGGCACCAATGGGTAGTTGTTTGATTTCAGCACTGTGCCACTGCAAGGCAGGAAAAACCTCGGGCAGGCCATCAAGAAATACACCTTCGGCACCAACGTCCGTCAAACCGATATCGCAAATGCCAATTTCAGGCGTACCGGCAGCGGCTTTGCCTCCAAGAGCCTCAGCCAGTAACTGATGTCCAAGACACAGGCCGAGATACGGCATTCCACGTTCTTCAACAGCCTCCTTGATAAAGGATTTTTCGTTGATCAGCCAGGGATGTTGATCTTCCTGCCACACATCCATAGGCCCACCCAACACCCAAAGGCCGTCATAGCCATCCAAAGAAGGCAAGGTCTCCCCCGCATCAAGATTGACGGTATCCCACGTATGTCCATCCTCTGTCAGCAAGTGCCGGAACTCACCAGCGTGTTCCGCAGGATGGTGTTGCAGTATAAGTAGTTTCATGACAATAGCCTTTGCAGTGCCGGGTAATTGAAATTCACAGACCAATGAAATCATATCACGCAGATCC
>CAYPMR010000032.1:0-40324 GCA_964411665.1 uncultured Granulosicoccaceae bacterium
CATAATCTCGCTCAATATACAGATAAGCTCATGGTTTGACGGTTATCCTCCCGTGCTTTTCTTCAAATTTTCTTTTAAGCGTAAACGGAATTCTCAGTAGAATTTTATTAAATACGTGGTTCCGACTTGTCCAGAATGACTGGTGAATATTTCTATGGAGAGTGAGTATTGGACACCCACTAATTCAGAGTATTGGACACCCACTGAGAGAGTATTGGACACCCACTAATTCAGTGAGAAGCAGAGTATTGGACACCCACTAATTCAGTGAGTAAGAATAGGCATCCCTTAGAAGATGTATTGTCAATCTCACTCTTTAGCTTTCAAATACACTGACAACGCCGTTCAACCATATTTTATATATATCAACTGCCTTTTTTTCCTGATAGATTACAACCACCTTCACGTTTCGTAGTCAGCTAGTTGTCTACCAAATCCAACGCAAACCGAGCGCTTCACAGTATGATTTGATCGATTCTCTACTCCCGACGGCTCGTTGCATCCGTGGCACGCCCGCGCTTTGTGTTTTTGCCCATTTTTGTACCGAATACCCTAGCCGTTCCATAATCGGTGGCGCTTCCGCATTAACAAATCCACGCTTCCCTTGCCTAATCTCTCTTCCCGTGTAGTCAAGCAGATTCAGATAATCTACAAACCCTATCGGAATCTCTTTTAATCTTAGGTTGTCCTGGTGGAGCTGTTGGTGAGTTACTTTTGCAAACGACATCAATCCAGATGCCCTTCTCGTTAATCGTCTTCTAACCGATGTAAAATGTGATTCTTCAGGCGTTTTTGCCAAGCGTGCTCTGATTGGATTCAAGTCCACATAACACAGCATTCGTAACAACGCATTAAGATCGAGAATGGCTTGTAACTTGAATCGCGACTCCCAGAATCTGCCCTTACAGCTATCTTCTTTGTTCGCACGACGGGCAATAGATTCATTCAAATGCCCCATGAATCGACTGATGTTGCTCAGTTGCGCTCGCCATTGGCTGATAGTGGTCTTCACCGTGTCCAATTCTACCTCGGTCAATTCGTCACCAGACAGGTATTCCCTAACAACGTCTGGCCCCTTGTACAACTTATGCCAACGCTCGACCACTTCCTGATCCGTTAGTTTCTTTGCTCGCTCCTGATCAACATGTAAAACCACATGATAATGATTGGACATAATCGCGTAGCCTGCGATATCGATACAAAACACCTCGGCTAGTAAAAAGAGATGTTTCTCTATCCAGTCCCTTCTATGCCCAAAGTCTCGTCCTGTTACTTTGTCGCGCCCACAAATGAACGCTCGCCGTACGCAGCGGGTGACACAGTGATAGTAAGGGGTGATATCTAAACGAAGGTGCTTGCGTCTTGCAATTGTCATAGCCAAATCCTTTTAGCTGAGTCTTGTTTTGTTTGTTAACTATCTAGGATTGGCGTATCCGTGTCAACTGGTTTGTGAGTGTCCACTACCCTAGAGAGTACCCTAGAGTGCAGACGCCGGATATATGTCAGCAAACCATTCTCACATTCGGGGTTGCATTCATGGGAGCGTCCATATATGTCGACTATCCTTCAACCCAATCCGATCCTTTCCGTCCACTATCCTCTATTAGCTAACTAAAACTCGCAATCTCCTAAATCCCGACGTGGTAGATCGATCAACTGCCCCCAGTTATCAAAGGCCGTATTGGTTCCAAGCTCAGTTGTGGATTCTGCAAACCAGCGATCGATGCCAGCCATAGCACCAGCAGACAATGAAAGTAATTCACCATTGTCCGATTCGGCAAACAGTGTTCCCGTTGAATAGAACAATCTGACACCATTTAACGGATCGCCAACTCCGGAAAATGTCTCGGTAGTCTGCGCTTCCACCAATCGCCCGACCGTCCAGGGAGCTACCACACTGAAACGGGTAGAAAACGTACTTGAATCACCTACCGCTTCGGTTGAAAACGCCGTCGACTGGTTTAACGTGACTTCGGTACTGATCATTGAGCCATCATCAGCCACAGGAACAATACGATAGTTGAAATCGTTATAGCTTGTTCCACAGGCGGTTAGCTCATCAGTAAGGGCAGTGTTGTCTATACGCTCGCCATTCAATTCTACAATGTTGGTCTCACCTTCAATCCGGAGCTCCATGTAATTAAAACTGGAAATAAAATCAAGGTTGCCTTCCAGGCCCTCAGGGAAATCGTCAGTAAAATACGTTTCAGTGTCTCCCGTGATAGTCACCAACACTCTGCCGCTCAGTATGTTTTCTCCGAACAAACAATCATCGAACTGAAAATCAGATACGCCCTCAGGGATTCCGGTAGTCACATAAGTTAAAGTACCACTTGCACAGGCAAGACTAATGAGCTGCGCTTCCTGACCGTTGAGATCGACACTCTCACTGGAAATCACAGTCATACCACTAGGCGTTGAGCCTTGAAGCACCGACTCAATACCGGTAAAACCAAACTGTATGGGCGCAACGTTAACCACTTCATCAATACCTTCAAGCACTGGCAAAAATAGCACGTTGTACGCATCGAAAAACGGATTCGTATTGACCACAGTCGGGGCAGATCGCTGGCCTAGATTATTGACCGCTATCAGCTCATAGACATGCGAAACACTGAAATCCACATTATTATCGGCAAAACTGTTACCGCGGGTTGAGCTAATAAAAACACCATCGCGAAAGACTTCAGTCTCGACGATATTTTCACTAGCCTGTGCCCTATCCCAGAACAGTTCGGCGAGCCTTATGCTGTAGACTAGTGCGGAGGCATTACGTGGTGCCTCTACACCACCAGCCGAATTGATTAGCTGCGCGGGCACGGGGAAGGAAGCCACAGATGTATCGAAAAGCAACGTGACCGACGGGGAGTTAACACCACTTGTTGACATCGATGATACGCTGACCAGGTTATCAGCATTCTGCGATAGTGAATCAACCCAGAAACTATTGCCCTGCGTTGTACCCAACAACACATTATCAAGACTGACCGAATAGGTTAGATTTCGCGACGAATCACGGTCCCAGGAAATTTCCCCTGCCGTAGTTGAATAGGTGGTACCAACAACATTCTGCGGTGCGGGTAGATTCTGAGGGACATTGTTGACAGTAATAATATTGTCCCGATTAAAAACAAAAGGACTAAATTTTCCGTCACCATCAAATGCAACTATGACATACCTACCGGCTGAATCCGGGATAAAGGCCGTGCCATCCGTAACAGTGGCGAGGTAACGATTACCAAGATGCACGTTGTAACCAGTGGCGCCATTCTGCGCATCCCAGGTAATAACCTGCCCGTCAAAATTAACGCCAGTAACAGATGGCAGTTCATCCGCGGCAAGCGTTGATACGAATACGGAACCAAAGAAAAGAAACAAAATCAATCTGAGACTGCAGGTGAAAGACCGGCAAGACATCAATATTTTCTCAAAATAACGGCACACGATGATTTGATTTTGCATTGGCTTGGCTTGTCTACACTTTGTGTATTTTTTAATTAACGCACTTATTGCGTCTATGCATATCAATGGATCAAAGATTTATAGTATCGCACCGTTACAACAATAAACGGCATTAAGTATTGGACAACTACTGATTTAACAATTGATCATCGAGCATTAACTAATTGAAGGTTTAGGAATTCAGGCTACCAAAGCTCTCTCTGGTGACCAGTATCAATAGTAACAATGGCTGTCATTCCAGCGCGAAGTACGGGTAACTCTGATTCGGATGACCCTTCCGACGGTAACAATTCAAGCATAACCGGCACTCGCTGAACAACCTTCACCCAGTTTCCAGTCGCATTTTGCGGGAGTAATAACGAGAACTCAGTGCCCGTTGCAAGTGCAATTGCAGAGACTCTGGCTTGCCATTCAACACCAGGATAGGCATCTATTTCAATAACGGCTTCCTGCCCCTCGCGAACATGGGTCAAATAAGCTCGAAAAGGACACCCACTATCTGGTTGGTAGGTGTCCTCTTTTCTGTTCCGCTGTACGCCATCGTGCCAGTGAAAACGAACGTTTATTGTCTACACTGCGTCTACACCAATACCGAAGCGCTGAAAAGTCCCTTGGTGCTTAAGTATAAACGCCTGATTTAATTTGGTGCCCGGGGCCGGACTTGAACCGGCACGGGGTTTCCCCCGAGGGATTTTAAGTCCCTTGCGTCTACCAATTTCGCCACCCGGGCAGGGTGATATTTTTTGATGTCGATTGCTCACAGAACCATTTGTGAAGATCAAATGGTGCTATCGCAATCTTTGGAGGCTGAGCCCGGAATCGAACCGAGGTACACGGCTTTGCAGGCCGCTGCATAACCACTCTGCCACTCAGCCAGTGGGGTTTTATTTTTTGCTCTGCGTCCTTGAATTATATACCAATTGATAGAGATCGGAATGCTCGACTGAGTTTACTTTAAACAGACAACAGCGATGAACCGGATGTACATACTATCCAGACCGTCAAGACATTTGAGGGATAAAGATTCGAGACTAAGTAAAAATACAGGATGCGAGATTAACAAGTGTCTGTACAGTGCCATATTGAAACATCGGTTTGATGCTTAAATTGGAGCGGGAAACCAGGTTCGAACTGGCGACCTCAACCTTGGCAAGGTTGCGCTCTACCAACTGAGCTATTCCCGCGCACTGTCCAGTCATATATTGTGGTTGTCACAGGCCAGTCTGTCAAGATATAGCGACAATTTCTGCGCTGTTTCTCTGTTGCAGCTCTGCAAGCAGACTAGCCGACTTGGGTATGCCTATTCCTGATTCTTGGCCGGCAGGTTGTCCGAGGCAAAAGCCGCCTGTATGTAGCCGATCATGGACCAGATGGTCAGAATCGTTGCAACGTAAAGAGCGAACATACCAATTTTGTGAGTTGGCAAACCGGCAATATCGTGGTGCCACAGCAGCAGAGCCAATGCGATGATTTGCAGGGTGGTTTTGAGCTTGCCCAGATAGCCCACAGCCACCTTGCCGCGCTGGCCTATATCTGCCATCCATTCACGCAACGCGCTGATAGTGATTTCACGTCCGATGACGATAATGGCCGGTATGGTCAACCAGGGGCTGTTGTCGAATTCGACAATCAGGATGAGTATGGTCGCAACCATTAGCTTGTCTGCGACTGGATCCAGGAAGGCGCCAAAGCGGGATTCCTGACCGAGCTTGCGCGCCAGGTAGCCATCGAGCCAGTCCGTCAAACCAGCCAACACGAAAATAATACAGCTCAGTGGCCTAGCCCATTGATAGTCCAGATAAAACACCACCACGATCACCGGCAGCAGTACAATACGCAGCAGCGTCAGCAGTATTGGCAGGTTAAATACCATGGCGGGTTCTACAGCTATTCCAGCAGATGTTCGCAAAACCGGATTCCTCTTTCGATCTCGCGTTTTACAATCAAACGCTTGTGATCAAACGGATGGTTACCACCCATTATAGACCGCCAAACACCCTGTCAGCTACGACAACGGATTAGACGGGTGCAATGTCTCATACACAGATTCAGCCAACTGTGTACTAATGCCAGGTACACCAGCAATATCTTTTACGCCAGCCTGCTCCAATCCTCTCAGACCACCAAAATGGGTCAGCAGCTGTTTGCGCCGCTTCGGCCCCAATCCATGAATATCTTCCAGCACCGACTGCTTGCGGGCGCGGGCTCGTTTACCCCGGTGCCCGGCAATGGCAAAACGGTGCGCCTCGTCCCTGATCTGTTGCACCAGCAACAAGGCCGGCGAATCGTTACCTAATTGAGACTCTTTGCCACTGTGTTGCAGTATCAAGGTCTCATCCCCTGCTCGCCTTTCCGGTCCCTTGGCCACACCGACCAGGGTGATGTCTTCTATCTGCAGTTCCTGCATCACCTCTACAGCAATACCCAATTGCCCTTTACCACCATCGATAAACAGAATCTCGGGAAGAGCGCGGCTCTCCTTTAGCGCTCTTGTATAACGCCTGGTCAAGGCCTGACGCATGGCTGCGTAATCATCCCCTGCCGTAATGTCTTCAATGTTAAAACGTCGATACTCAGCCTTGACCGGACCTTCGGCATTGAACACGACACATGAAGCAACTGTTGCCTCACCCATCGTATGACTTATATCAAAACACTCCATTCGTGTTGGCACATCGTCATGCCCGACAAAGCGTCGTAAGTCATCTACCCGCGCTGCCATGCCAGAACGTGATGACAATCTTGTATTTAAGGCGATCTCAGCATTGGTTATCGCAAGTTTTTGTAAACTTGCACGGTCACCGCGTACCCGCCAGGTAATGGACACTGCATTGCCGGCGCGCGCTCGCAATACGTCTTCCAGCCAGTCCGTGTCGTCTACTTCTTCTGATGTAATTATCTCACGAGGCACTTCGTGTTCGAGGTAAAACTGTGTGATAAACGCGTTGAGAATATCCCTGGATGTACTGCCTGCAGGTGTTGCGGGATAGAACGCATTGTTACCCAGATTTATTCCATTACGAATATGAAATACCTGCACACAACTCTGCCCGCCAAGCGTCATCGCGGCTACGTAATCACAGTTATCAGCCTCACTCATCGTGGTTCCGCGATCACCGGTCATTTTCAATGTTGCCAACTGATCGCGTAACTTTGCTGCCAGCTCATAGTTAAGTGCCGTTGCTGCCTCTTCCATTTCAATAGCCAGATTTTTCAACACTTCCTGCTCTTTACCTTCAAGCAGTTTGATCGTCATCGCTACATCTTTTTGATATTCCTCCGCTGCAATGTGGTTAACGCAAGGTGCTGTGCAACGTTTTATCTGGTATTGCAAGCACGGCCGTGATCGATTACGAAAATAGGAGTCCTCACATTGGCGTACACGAAAGAGTTTTTGCACCAAACGCAATGAGCGTTTTACAGCACCGGCATTTGGATAAGGGCCAATATATTTACCCGGACGTTTTCGTGAACCACGCTGGAAGCTGACACGTGGAAATTCATCCCTGGTTGATATAAAAACATACGGATAGCTTTTGTCATCACGCAGCAACACGTTGTAGCGTGGCCGGTGTTCTTTGATCAGGTTGTGTTCCAGCACCAACGCATCGCCCGGATTATCGGTAACGGTAAACTCGACGTGCGTTATTTGCGCCACCAACACCCGGGTTTTGGAGCTGTCGTGGTGTTTGGTGAAGTAACTGGAAAGTCGGTTTTTCAGGTTCTTGGCTTTGCCAATATAAATAATGTCGTCATGCTGGTTGTACATGCGGTAGACGCCGGGACGGGCGGTGACGGTTTTTAAAAAGAGCTTTGCATCGAAGGGAGGTTTCTCGGGTACAGGGTCCGTATTGGTCGCAGCGGCTTTTGTAGCCTCAGTTGCAACCTTGGTTGCCAGCTCACTAGCAATCTCTTTTTCGCCCCCAGAGGTGGCCTCGGTGTTTTTCGTAATATCAGCAGGTTTTGGTTTATCGCGAGACATTGAATTTAAGCCTAGCTTCAGCATCGCGCGGACGCAAGTTGAAGCATCTAACCCGTATAAGGCATCGGGATAGATCGGCTACGCAACAGTCACATAAAACCACCCCAATCCAAATCTTCCACCGACTGTGCGTTGCTCAGCTGATCCAGTACACCCTGTTGTGCCGCTTTACGTGCAAGCTCGGCATTGCTGCCGACACAGAGCTTTTCAAACGCACTTCTACGATGGGTGCTTACCGTTTTTTCACTAATGTATAACCGTGAGCCAATCTCCCGATTTCGTAGGCCCTGCAATGTCCAGATAATGACTTCAAGCTCTCGCCGGGTCAGACAGGTGAAACACGGCTCGGCTTTTGCCCCGGACGATACACTGGACGACAACTGCCGGGTAGCCTCAGGAGACAAATAGGCACGACCAGCCATAACCTCCCTTATGGCCATTTCCATCTGCTCAATTGAACAATCTTTGGTCAGATAACCCTTGACCCCCAGGCGCAGTAATTGTCGTATGTGTGTTGCCTGAAGCGCAGCGGTCAGTACGATAATGCGCAGCCGCGGTCGTCTTGCCAGCAGTTCTATTGTCGCCTCCATACCGCTCATGTCAGGCAGACTCAAATCCATAAAGACAATATCAAAGGCATTCCGGTCAGCCGCCTGAATGGCCTGCTCACCAGTACCTGCTTCATGCAGTAAACCGACGTTGGCAGCATCCTCCATAAGTCTACGCATACCGGCACGCACTAATTCGTGATCATCGACAATCAGCAAGGAAAGCTTGTCATCAGTCAGGCACCCCTCTGGCTGAATTCGCTCGCGGTATTCATTCGCCATTAAGATCGTTACCCTTGGAATAGAGGAAAGAGAATCAGCCTTCGCCCATTGTTAGTCGGCTATTGGCTATTGGCGATGGCTAAAAAGGACATTAGGCCGGAGGGACAACCATGTGCAAGCGGATCGCAGATGTTGCTGGATTAGCTGTGAGGTTTATCGCATTTTTGGGCGACAATCGGCTTGCGCCCTTGAGTATGGAAACAAGAGCATTAACAAAACAGAGGCCAACTGAAAGAACAAAAGAAGATGTGGTGGAGAGGGGTCGGTGGTGGCGTATAGCGTGCCCTTCAAGCTAATCGAGTTAGCGCGTTTAATAGCGCAACAGCGCAGATCCCCAGGTAAAACCACCGCCAAAACCTTCTATCATCAAGGTTTCACCACGTTTGATGCGCCCATCCGTGACACCCTCATGCAATGCTAATGGTATCGACGCTGCAGAGGTGTTGCCCTGATCTTGCACGGTCACTATCACCTTATCCATTGGCAGGCGCAGCTTGCGTGCTGTTGCATCAATGATGCGTTTATTGGCTTGATGTGGCACCAGCCAATCGACATCATCACGGCTCATACTATTGGCGTCCAGCGTCTCATCAACAATACGTCCAAGCGTGTTTACCGCCATTTTGAAAACTTCGGAGCCTGCCATTTCGACATATGCCCGCCCCTCTTGCACAGCGGCCAGATTATTCGACACGCCACTGGGCACATGCAACAGATTGGCGTAATCACCATCAGCATGCAGGTGCGTGGAATACACGCCTGGCTCGTCATGCGCTTGCAGCACAACAGCACCGGCACCGTCCCCGAACAGTACGCAGGTATTGCGGTCTTTCCAGTTGATGATGCGCGAGAAGGTCTCGGCCCCAACCACCAGTGCACACTTCGATGTGCCAGTACGGATAAATTTATCTGCTACATCGAAGGCATAGACGAAACCTGTACATACAGCCTGGACATCAAAAGCCGGGCAACCATGCACATCAAGCCGACTCTGCAATAAACAGGCGGTGCTCGGGAATACTCTGTCGGGTGTAGTCGTCGCGACGACAATCAGATCAATCTGTGAAGTGTCGATACCCGCGTTGGTAATCGCCTGGCGAGAGGCTTTCTCAGCAAGATCAAGCGTGTATTCGTCTTCTGCTGCTATGTGACGCTGTCTGATTCCGGTACGTGAGGTAATCCACTCATCGGTGGTATCGACCATCTTCTCTATTTCAGAATTGCTCAACACACGCTCCGGCAGATAGCCGCCAGTGCCTGCTATACGAGAGAAAACCGATGTGTGCTCAGGCGATGTCATGGGATGTTTGCCGCCTGTCCGGCGCCGTTGTCCGCCGATTGGTTGTGGGACTTGTTATTACTATCTTTTGCCGGCTTTTCATCGTCACCTGCCCGATGCAGTTGACTGGCAATCTGTTGACCGATACGTGCAGGTACATTTTTTTCAATTTCGAGCCGCGCTATATTGATCGCATTCGAGAAGGCCAGTGCATCCGCACCACCGTGACTTTTAATAACCACCCCTTGCAGTCCCAGCAGACTGGCCCCGTTATAACGCCGCGGATCAATTCGGCGACTGAACGACTTTAACACCGGTCGTGCCATCAATCCGGCTAATTTTGAAAACGGGCCAGAGAGGAATTCTTCACGCATAAACTGTCGGATCATGCGGGCAACGCCCTCGGATGATTTCAGCGACACATTGCCAACAAAACCATCGCAGACGATGACGTTGCAATCACCGGTATATATCTCGTCACCTTCAACAAAACCGACGTAATTGAAGTTGACCTGATCCTGTAGTTGTTCCAGTAGCTGCGCCGCGTCTTTTACCTGCTCATTGCCCTTGACGTCCTCGGAGCCAATATTCAACAAACCGACACTCGGTGAGGGGTTTGAATCGACGGCAGAAGCAAGTTCAGCTCCCATCACTGCAAACTGGAACAGGTGCTCAGACGTGCAATCGACATTAGCGCCAAGATCAAGCATATGGGTATGCCCGCTGAGCGATGGCAGTGTGGTGCATATGGCAGGACGTGCGATACCGGGCAGGGTTTTGAGTACAAATTTACTGATCGCCAGCAACGCACCTGTGTTACCGGCACTGACACAAGCACCCGCCTGGCCGGTTTTAACGCTGTTGATCGCCACTCGCATGGACGAGTCTTTTTTGTTTTTCAGTGCTACTCGTGTCGAGTCTTCCATCTCGACAACTTCGCTTGCCTCGACAATGGTGCAGCGAGCAACTAATTTCTTTTTCGCGACTGGCAGAGCCGCGATGTGCTTTTGCAGTTCAGATTTGTTGCCGACCAACGCCAGCTCGGTATCTGCGTGCTTTTTCAGAAACAAAGCAACAGCATCTACTGATACCGCCGCTCCACCATCGCCGCTCATGGCATCGATGGCTATGATTTGTGAGGCACTATGCGCGGTCATCGACCGACTCGATTAGGGCTTGTTTGGCGTGTGCCTGCACAATCATTAACTAATGAGAGGGGGGCCTACTCGTCGTCGTCTTCGTCGTCATCTTCGACGGCCTGCTCTACCACCAGCTGGCCTTTATAAAATCCGTCTTTGGTCACGTGATGACGGCGATGCAATTCGCCAGTCGTCGGATCAGTCGACAGGGCTGGATTACCCAACCGGTCATGTGATCGACGCATGCCGCGACGTGAGGGTGTTTTTCTGCTTTTTTGTACGGCCATGGCCGGTGATTCTCCGCCTGGTTAAAACCAGCAATTATGAAAAAGGTTCTTTGTATCTGATCTGTAAGTAACTTAGTACGCTAAGAAGCGCCTTGCTCTACTGGCTTTCTTGTCAGCAGCTTTAATTTTCACATCCTGCTTATTCTTTGGACAAATTCAGCTCTTTAAGTTTCGAAAAAGGACTCTCCGGCTTCATCTCTTCCTCGGTAACAAGGTGCTTGCTGTACGGCACCTCTTGCGGATTACATTCGCTTATATCCGCATGCCGGGCGTGCGTAGGCAAACGTAACAACAATTCATCTTCAAACATACTAGCAGGTTCGAGCGTGCCATCCTCATCGAGCATGACAGGATCCATGTTCTCGGGTAGTAAATCTGCGGTCGCCTCATTGGCTGCAAATGCAAATTTAAACGTTGTCTCCAACCTGTGACGATAGGTGGCTAGACATCGCTGGCACTGCAAATCAATTTCGGCGCTCAGCTCACCGGTCGCTACAATAATAGGCGTTCCAGCTGCCCTCTCATCTGTGCCTCCCTGAATACCGCGAACAGCGTTGGACAAACCGGACGCATCAGTTTTTTTAGCCGGTTTGGCTGTCCTGGCGCCCTCAGCACTGTTGTCAGCGAGTTTGTCATCGAAGAAAAAACTACTGTCTGCAAATTTGGCCAGACGAAAGTTTGCCTTCAGTTGCTGCTTCGAGTGCTGACCCGAGCGTTGCTTTGACTTACTAGCCTCATTTGCTTCATTTGCGTCACTTTGCGCAGGACTTCTTGCGCTTTCACCGCCGTTGCTACCATCGTCACTGGACAAGCGATAATCTTCAACCAGCCGCAATAGTCTTTTGAATTCGGTGATCGGCAGATCTACGCTAAACTGCTCGGCACGGGAATCAGCAGATTTGTAAAGCTGGGCCGGGTTAAAGCGCCCATTTATCCGGATCATTCGCGAAACTCGCAGTTACTCTAAAACTCGCAGGTACCCTAATCAGCTCTGCCACCGCTAGCACAGTACGGTTTTGGTACAACCGGCTTTGGCAAGGCCGGCTTTGGTACGTCCGACTTTGGCACGGCCTGAAAGTCTTTCGAGCTAGCCGTTTGAGCAACATTGTATTATTGTAAAACAGTCAAGCATATCCAACCAGCTGGTAACTGTCAAAAGGCCAATTCGCAAATGTCCGACACACCCCACTACGACGGCATTAACACCCCCTCATCTGTCAATAATACGGCTTTCAGGCTGGTACTTGGCTCGACGTCGCGATACCGGGCCGAGCTACTGGAACGCCTGGGCGTGTCTTTTGAGCAATTCGCACCGGACTGCGACGAGACCTCGTTAAACGGTGAATCACCAGACGAGCTGGTATGCCGGCTGTCGCAGATCAAAGCCCTATCGGTTCTCGATAATCTGCCAACCAGGCCCGAGAGCAAACCAGAGGAGAGTGTCAATAATAGCGCAGGAAAACAACGGATCAATGTCGTGATAGGCTCGGATCAGATTGCTGACTGCAATGGACAGGTGCTCGGCAAACCACACACCACGCAAAAGGCCATTGAGCAACTTTTGATGATGAGTGGGCAGGCCGTGGTATTTCGTACGGGTCTGTGTGTGGCAGCCTCAGCTGGTGGGACACCGAGCATAGATGTCGTCAACATCACCGCTCGGTTTCGCGAACTATCGCTCGATGAAATTACGCGTTACGTTGATCGCGAACAGCCACTTGATTGTGCAGGTGCGTTTCGCTCAGAAGCGCTTGGCATCACGCTGTTATCTTCACTGGAAGGTAGTGATCCGAACGCACTGATCGGATTACCACTAATCACACTAGCTATGCGACTAAGGCAGTTGGGCTTCGCACTGCCTTAGAACACCCTCGCCGGATACAATCCTACAATCCGATGATTGGCAACACCCAGCGTATCAAACCCTGTAACACCAACCAGGCCATCACACCGGCAAGCACATCATCTAGCATGATACCCATGCCGTGATCGACTCTGCGATCAACCCAACCGATTGGCCAGGGTTTCACAATATCAAAAAAGCGAAAAAGTAAAAATGCCAGAAGCAGGTAAAGAGGTGTCATCGGGATCATGAACAGGGTAACCAGCATACCGACGATCTCATCCCAGACAATCGCCGGATGATCATGCGCCCCGAGCAGCTTGGCGCTCTTCCCGCAACACCACAAACCAACAATAAACAGAATGACCAGAACGCCCAGGTAGAAAAAATGATTCGCTTTGGGCATACACACGAATAGGGGTAAGGCTACCAGCGAGCCTGCCGTGCCAGGTGCAAAACGCGACAAGCCACTGCCAAATCCCAATGCCAGGAAATTAGCCGGATGGGCGAACAGCTGATGATGATCTGCACGTAGTCGCATCTTCACAATCCGGATTATTCGTTGCCGGGTTTACTGGCTGATTGGCGCAACGCGTTAGATTCCATCTCGCGCAAACAGACACCAAGCTTGTCCATCACACCATTGATATATTTATATCCCTGATCCGAGCCAAAGCGTTTTGAAATCTCTACCCACTCGTTAATAACAACACGTAACGGGACATCAAGACGATCCGCTAATTCATAGGCACCGAGGCGACAGATCGAGCGCTCAATCGGATCGAGATCGAGCACCGGTCGATCAAGCGACGACGCTAGCGCCGTATCAAGCTTTTCCAAACCTGCTGTTGTGCCACTGAGGAGTTCTTCGAAATAGGCCTCGTCCACCCCATCCATGTCCTGGCTGATGTGAAACTGTTTGGCTATGTCTGCACTGTCAGGGTCATTGCCAGCTGCCTGGTTCAGGTCCCACTGATACAGCCCCTGCAAGGCTTTGACACGTGCCCTGCGCCGTGCTGCTGTTCTACTGGTTGATGCCATGGTGTCGTCGACCGCTACTGTCTGCGCCAGGTGGTAACGCCATCTTTATCTTCAAGCACAACACCCAATGCACTCAATTCATCGCGTATGCGATCACTGGTCGCCCAGTCTTTTTCTTCTCGGGCACGCACCCGTTCGCTTATCAGCGCGTCGATCTGTTCATCTGAAGTGCCATTGTCACCCCCGGCTCCGCTTCCCTGCTTGAGCCAGGCTTCAGGATCTGACTGCAACAAACCCAAACGCCCGCCCAGGGTTTTTAATGCGCTTGCCAGTGTCGCGGCATCATCTGCCGCTGCCGTGTCGTTACCGTTGGCAGCATCCAGCGCTTTGTTCAAAGCCGTCGCCAGATCAAACAACACGGCTATAGCGCCAGCGGTATTAAAGTCATCGTCCATGGCTGCATCAAAGGCGCTCAGCCATTGATCACTCTGTTTTGCCTGTGCCTCGGTCTTGATTGGCTGCAGCTTCTCAGCCTGGCGCAACGCCGTGTACAGACGCAACAGCCCGGCGCGAGCCTGAGTCATCTGATCTTCTGAATAATTGAGTGGACTGCGGTAATGACTGGAGAGGATAAAAAAGCGAATTTCCTCGCCATGATAGTGCTTCAGTACATCACGTATGGTGAAAAAATTACCCAATGACTTGGACATTTTTTCATCATCCAGTCGCACCAAACCGTTATGCATCCAGTAGTTTGAAAAGGTCTGATGATTGGCACACTCACTCTGTGCGATTTCATTTTCGTGATGCGGGAACTGCAAATCCATGCCGCCACCGTGAATATCAAAATGCTTACCCAGACACTCTGCCGCCATGGCTGAACATTCAATATGCCAACCGGGTCGACCGGGCCCCCAGGGCGAATCCCAATGCGGCTCATCAGTCTTGGCAGATTTCCACAAGACGAAATCCAATGGGTCCTGTTTGTTCTCATCGACCGCTATCCGTTCACCGGCACGCAGTTCATCGGGTTTACGTCCACTGAGTTTGCCGTAGTCCTGGCAGGTATTGATGGCGAAATACACATCGCCACCGGGCACGTGATAGGCATTGCCCTGCTCTATTAATGTACCGATCAGGGCAATAATCTGATCGATGTTACCGGTTGCACGTGGCTCGAGATCCGGAGCGCCGTTGCCCAGGGCTTTTTCATCCTCGTGCATCGCATCGATATAGCGCTGAGCAAGCTCGTGAAATTCCTCATTATTGGCCAGAGCACGATCGATGATCTTGTCGTCAACGTCGGTGATATTACGGACGTAGGTGACATCATAGCCACTGGCACGCAGGTGCCGGACAACCGTGTCGAATACGACCAGCACGCGGGCATGTCCGATATGGCAGTGATCGTATACGGTCATGCCGCAGACATACATACCGACCCGGCCTGGCGAAATCGGTTTGAATTCCTCTTTTTTCTTGCTGAGCGTATTATGGATAGATAGCATGTAGGAATAGACTACTCAACAAATGCCGAGCCTTGATAATAAAGGGTAAATCGCCTAGGTTAAGGGGGAAATAGCCGCCCTCTCGGTTCCGATTCTCCGTTTCCCGGTGTTTCAGTCGGGGTCTCAATAAAAGTAGCAGAATTTCAATACCGGCGTTACAGGGCGTTTAAATAGCGTTTACTTGAAACACGACGCAAACTAGCCAAGCACATGGTCAGCTAGTTTCGTAGAATACGGCTCTGCACACCCGTAAAACCGTGCAACCCCATGGACGATATACACCCAAATACGTTGCGCCTGAGGCGCCATGTGTAATTACCGGATGGATAAAGCCGAGTAGTTTGCTGCACTAAAAGGTTAAAATCAAACGTTTAGAATAAACAGAACCAACAGAAGAATCCGATAGTGAATATTCTACATTTTACAACGTCTCGCCGCCGCACCTGTAAGCGTAACTACAGCGCAAATCCAGCTAGTAAGCACCGTGGTTTTTGCCGGGTTTTTAGCCACACTGTTACACGACAGTCCCTGGCACTACTGGCACTACTGTCCCTACCCATCACGTTAGTGCTGGCAGATGAGACAAAACCTGCAGTGGCAGATGGCAGGACACTGATCGAGATGAAGACCTCCCAGGGCATGATCGTTCTGGAACTGAATAAAAAACTCGCGCCACGTAGTGTTGAAAATTTCGTTAACTACGTCGAAACCGGGTTTTACGATGGCACGATCTTCCATCGCGTCATCGATGGTTTCATGATCCAGGGTGGTGGATTCACATCAGAATTCAAACAAAAAGACACGCAGCCGCCCATTCGCAATGAGGCCAACAACGGTCTGAAGAACAAGCGCTACACCATAGCAATGGCGCGAACCAACGCGCCGCACTCAGCAACCGCCCAGTTTTTTATCAATACGGTCGACAACGACGCGCTTGATCACACAGACACATCAGCACGTGGTTGGGGTTACGCCGTGTTCGGCAAGGTTATCGAAGGCTTCGACGTGGTCGACTCAATCAGTGGGGTAGTCACGGGAGCAGGTGGCCCGTTCAGTCGCGATGCACCCAGGCCAACCATCATGATTGAAAAAATGCAAAAGCCAGCACCACTTGTCGAACCCACTGCGGAGCCGGCTGCACAAACACAAGAAGATACGGCTACCCAGTAGAATTCATCTCAAAATCAACCTCCACGTCAAATAACACAGATACAATGATTGCAAAAATAGATACAAACCATGGTCTTATCACGGTAGCGCTAGACGATAAGGCGGCTCCCGAGACCTGTGCAAATTTCCGTCGCTATGCTGACGAAGGCCATTACAACAACACGATTTTTCACCGCGTTATTCCGGGTTTCATGATTCAGGGCGGCGGCTTTGACAGCACCATGAACCAGAAACCCACACACGACAATATCCGTAACGAAGCCAACAACAATCTTAAAAATGTCGTCGGTTCAATCGCCATGGCGCGTACCCCGGACCCTCATTCAGCCAGTTCACAGTTCTTTATCAATCTTAAGGACAACGATTTTCTGGATTTCCGCTCTGAGACACCCGACGGCTGGGGCTACTGTGTTTTCGGCCAAACCACTGACGGTATGGATGCCGTAAATTCCATAGCCGGTGTTGCCACTGGCAATAGCGGAGGCCACGGGGATGTGCCATTAGCAGAAGTGTTGATAACGTCTATCAGCGTCGAAGACTAATAAGACTGCATGCAGACATTGAGCTAAGGTTAAGCGGTACTGATGTCACGCTCGGTTTTTATATCCGATCTGCACCTGCGCGGTGATGACCCCAAGTCGCTTGAGCTTGCCAAAGACTTTTTCGAACGCATTCACAGTGAGACCGATCATCTTTATATTCTGGGTGATCTGGTTGAATACTGGATAGGCGACGATGCCTATGATGGCAGCCTCGATGCAGCCTTTGAACCCCTGTCCAGGCTAGCCTCGAGTGGTTGCACGACGTGGGTGATGCATGGCAACCGTGATTTTCTGATTTCAGATTCACTGGCAGCCTCTTTGTCAATCAACTTACTGCGAGACGACCAGCATGTCGTCACTATTGCAGGCGAATCACTGTTGCTCATGCATGGAGACACACTCTGCACAGATGACACAGATTACCAGGCTATGCGCCTGCAGCTTCGATCATCACACTGGCAGAACGATTTTCTGCAATTACCTGTTGAGGAACGCCTCGCCAAAGCCCAACAGCTACGCACACAAAGCCTTGCTGCGACACGCCAAAAAGAAGATGCCATCTGCGATGTAAATCAGGCTGAAATTGAGAAAACGCTGTTGGCCGAAAAAGGCCTGTGTCGTCTGTTACACGGCCACACTCACCGACCTGCCCACCACCAATTCACCATGACCGACAACAAAGGGCAGATGCTTGATGCGCAACGCTGGGTACTCGGTGACTGGCAGGCAGAGAAGATCATCTATGCCGTTGCCGATGAAACTAAAGGATCGATTGAGCTTGTTGAATGGCATTGACAAGGCAATTCATCCAACGTCAGGTGTTGTGTGCTTTAAAACAACCTGCAACACGTTCGTAGTTAGCCAGGTACTTTACCTACTGTGCCAATACGTTTGAACAAAACACTATGACGGGCAATTTTGCTGTGCATCAACAATACCATCAGTACTAAAAGACCGTACCAGGAGAGCCCTCCGCTGCCGGTTGATGGCACAGCGGCAGCTACTGCAGGACCAGTGGTAAACGGACTACTTTGTGGGTCGTCTGTACCCGCCAGATTCGATGACGATACGCTCTGTTCACCTGTCTGCTGCTGATTGACATCAGGCGCCGCCGCGCCCAGTTCAGGCACGGCTGTCGACGTTTGAGCTGACGAATCCATTTCATCAACTGTATCAACTGCCTCTACAGATCCACTGGATTCAGTGTCAGAGCCTGATTGCGTGTCTGGCGATTCATTAAAAGATACTTTACGAAGCAACAACACCCAGTCGGTGCCAGCCGCTTCATTGGCCATCAGCACTTGTGACAGGCCAGCATCAATCTGCGCCGAATCAATCGTCAAGGTTGTTTCAATCTGTTGCCGCCTGGTCTCTCCATATACGCCAGTTCGCGGGTTGAAACCGACGATGTCGTATGTTCCTTCCTCAACGTTGATATCACCGCTGACGGAACTATTAGGTAGGTAGAGCGCATAGACACCCGGTTTGGAAAATACCTCTACAGAATCATCAGAGGGGCTCATAAACAACGCATCTGCCGGTTCCATTTCTGCAAACGGCAGCGTCTCAAGTAATTCACGCGCTATGCGCATATATCGATACATGGACTCACGTGTACGAAAGTCTTCCGTACGCACATCGCCACCGAGCGGCAAGGTGTGGTAACCGAAATACCATTCAAGTTGACCGCCACTGAAATAAACCGGGTACAAGACATCACGCCTAAGAGCATCAGTATTTGTGTCGGTCAGACCGACACCGGCAGGACCCACTTCATCCAGATCGATAATCCAGGGCCGACCTGAATCACGCGAATTAGTCCGCCAATCTTCAACAAAGCGCCCGGCGTTCTCAATCGAGAACTGGATGGATGTGGCTTCAAACAAATCGGACCCCAGTAATTCAGCATAACGCTCGTCCGGCAAATTGCGCCGTGTATGCACAGATATCGGGTGTTGTGCCCAATCGAGACGACGCAGGTAGTTTGCAAATTCCAGGTGCTGATCCGGGCTAAAACGGCTTTCCTCACTCAGATTCCATTTAATCGCCATCAGGTAAGAGAAGCGCGCCACTAGTTCACGGTAAAAAAGTTTTCGCTCCACACCAAGCTCGCCATTGTCGAACCAATTGGTATTACCAATTTCCTGCTCACCCAGCACGATGTGTGCAGCCACACCCATCCGCTGCATGTGCGATAAGACCTTGTTCCATTGGTGTAACTTGGATATATCGTAGTGCGTATTATCAAAGCGGCTACCGCTGACACCGATAAAGGGGTAGGTATCGCGCCCGTCACCCCCGAGATTCATCGGTAGAAAATACACCGAATTAACACCTTCGGAGGCGAGATAATTTATTGCACCGACAAGACCACGACCTCTGACACCGGTATCGCTATTAACAAAGTCCGGATCCCCTTCGCGCCAATCCGCGACATGGGGTTCGTAGTGATGCAAGCCATCTATCAACCCGCTTTCATCAAGTCCGCCTGCCTGATCGACAGTGCCGTCAAAGCCCGCAAATCCAAAGAGGTTCTCCGGGCTATCCACACCACTCTTAATCCAGTAAGTACCATCGGCGAACTGCATGTAGTGCTGGCCAACATAGTTGAGTCGACCATGAGCCAGAAAGCCAGGTGCAGAGGATGATGCGGCTGCAACCTCAAAAGCACCTTGCTCACCGTCATTCGGCAGCGTCTTACTAGCCGTCGTGTCATCGACCGCTATTTCCAGCCCAGTCAGGAATGACACACGGTACTGCCATTCCCCAACCCTATCGGGTGAAAAGCGCACTCGCCAAACAGCTCCGCTGCCATTGCCCTCGCCGTTTCCAGCATAAAACCCCGGCACGGTAAATTGTCGCCCATCCGGTGCTGTAAAAAGGATGTTCAGTGCGATATCCAGAAAAGGATTTAGATCATCAGCAGATTCATCGGTAGTAAGAGAGGGTTCAATGATATCGATTTGCATCGGATGCCACAGCGTTGTTTCAGCGGGCGCGACCACTTCAGACTGAATAGCTTGACTAAAAACCATGCATAGCAGCACAAACGAATGAGGCAGCCACCGGAATAACCGGTTACGGCTTACAGCATTGCTCGCACAGTAAGCAGGGGTGGGTTTACAAACAGACAGTGGGATATCTATCCCGACAAAACTACATCGCATGCCTCGTTAGCGGCACGAAGTGGGCCTAAATATGGAGATAATCGACATTCCAGCAAACAATCGGCAAATATTGCTGTAACGACACAATAGTGCGAACTGCATTTTCCTGCGATATGTTCCTGATTGCCGTGCTCTAGCGCTGCTCTGCAATGATGAGCACAACGCGTGCTGATTAATCAGTCCACTCAGCCTCAATTTCCTTTAAGGCATCCAGCTCCTCCATGCTGAAACCTGCCTGCACGCGCGCCACTTCGTTGTAAGGACCGCGCAGATAGCCGCGCGAATGTTGTCGAAGCAGTTGCTCGAAGACATCGGTTGGTTTTAATCCGCGTTGCTCACAACAATACCGAAACCAGTGGTTACCAATCTGCACATGTCTTATCTCATCGTTAAAAATAACATCCAGAATATCAGCACTAAGGTGGTCGTCATGCTGGCGAAACTTCTCGATCATCGGTGGTGCGACATCAAGACCACGTGCCTCAAGAACGCGAGGCACAAGTGCCATGCGCACCATCACATCGTGATCAGTCTTAAGTGCCATATTCCACAACCCGGCATGAGCTTCGAAAGCACCGTAGTGACTGTCCAGCTGTGCCAGTCGTTCGGCAACCAACAGAAAATGTCGTGACTCATCAGCGGCGACCAGTAACCAGTCGGTAGCAAATTCGTGCGGCATCTGACGAAACCGATACGCTGCATCAAGGGCAAGATTAATGGCGTTGAACTCTATATGTGCCAGGGCGTGGAGCAAGGCAAGCCTACCCGCATCGGAACCAAAGCCACGTCGTTTTACCTGGCGTGGGTCAACAAGTGCCGGTGCATCGGGTATGCCTGGTGTCTCTATACGCTCTACCGCACAAGCGCCAGATGCATCAATAGGGCGCGCCATGGACGCATGTTGCTGGAACAGAACCTGGGTTTTATCGGCCTTTTTAAACGGATCGGGCTCCATCAGACAAGCGTGGCAAGCCGCATACAGATCAGTTTTGGCGACAGTCTCTCGTGTGTCGTCTGTCATTGATAAAAAGCGATCATCTCGCGACTCTTTAGCGGTTTGCGGCCGATGTGAAGACCCAGTTGTTGACGCATCAGATGCTTTGCTTCGCGCAAACATCGTTCACTCTCGAATTGTCGTTGGGCGAGCGACAACAGTGTTTGGCCGTGTACGTCGACAGAGGGCGTGGCATTACGTGGATCAATAGCAACCTTCAAAGCGCTCGATTGCACCGCTGCATAACCCTGCTCTGGAAAATATCTGTACAGTTTATCTTTTTCAATTGCACTACCATTGTTTTTACTACCGCCAGCGGATTCCTGATCCGCCACTCCGTCAGGTAAATTTGTATTAAGGCTATTGTTTGGATTGTTGTTTACATCTGCTCTGCCGCAGTTGGAGAAATCGGGTAGCAAACCCAGACTATCAAGCAGTTCAAGTTCAAATAGTCGCAGCGCGCTTTCCAGTTGCTGCGTGTCATCATCAATCCCATCCAGCGTAATCAAAGACTGCGCATATTGAGCGAACACAGTGGCGCAAGGCGCCTCCATGGTCAATAGACGCAACAGCAATTCGTTCAGGTAATAAGCACAGGCGAGTTCCAGACCGGCTAAAGGGTAACCGCGGCCCTGCTCCTCAAGCCCTGTCAGTGTTTTTAATTCATGTCGACCAGACCATGAGACTAGCAAAGGGCGAAACGGCTGGGCCAGGGGCCGTATTTTGGATTTGGCGCTACGCGCACCGCGCGCAACCAGACGGGTGACACCAAAATCCGGTGTAAAGACATCCACCAATAAACTGGTCTCACGAAGAGGCCGGGAGTGCAGGACAAAACCAGCCAGGAACTCAACGCGCTGCATAGCGTAGTTCCGGGCAGATTTTTTGCGCGTGATTCAATCTGAAAAACATGCGTATCGCAGCAGTTAATGCGGTTCTCTAAAAGCGATATTACATGGTAAATGTGCGATCACCGCAAGAGGCGATGCTAGATGGCTATTGTAATCGGCAGGAATAAGGGTATTGTCCGTGTGTTAAGAGACTAAAAATAATGAAAGACACATCCACCCCTGATCTGCGCAATCTTGTCGCTGCCTGTGCAGCAATAACAGTGTTCGGATTGTCCTTCGGCATGACCTATCCGCTACTGTCTCTGTTGCTCGAACTTCGCGGTATCCCCTCCAATATTATCGGTCTCAATGCTGCCATGATGCCATTAGGGATACTGGTTTGTTCGCCTCTCATCCCGGCGTTGTCTGCCCGGATCGGGTCACGAAACCTGGCAATTCTTGCCGCTATATTGAGTGCGGCTTTTACCTTGCTATACAAAATCCACGACAACCTCACCTTCTGGTTTGTGCTGAGGTTTTTCCAGGGTATGTCCATCGTTGTTTTATTTGTACTCAGTGAAGCCTGGGTGGTGGGCTACGCCGGTGATCAACATCGCGGCAAGATAGTCGCATTTTACGCAAGCATACTGTCGGCAAGTTTTGGTGCCGGGCCCGCGTTAATCGGCGTAATCGGGGTCGAAGGTTGGACACCATTTGTGCTGGGAAGCATTGTGTTGCTGCTGGGTATAACACCACTCTTCTGGCTGCGCGAGCAAGCCGATGGCGCTGACGATACAGAATCACACACCAGTCTGCTCGCCTTCATACCCAAGGCGCCGATGCTGATTGCAGCGGTAGGATGTTTCTCGATTTTTGATGCCGCAACCTTATCACTACTGCCAGTTTATGGTGTTCGAAACGGTCTAAGCGTCAGCACAGCCTCGTGGGCATTAGCCGCACTGATACTTGGCAACATGTTTTTGCAATTACCCATTGGATGGTTGGCTGACAAATACTCGCCACGACAAGTCCTGAACGGGTGCGCTGCAATCACAGTTGTCATGACCTTGCTTGTGCCCTTTGTGATCAACACCGTATGGATGTGGCCTGTACTCATCATCGCTGGCGCAGCAGGTTACGGTGTTTACACCACTGCATTAAAATCTCTTGGCGACCGTTTTTCCGGACAGGAGTTGATAAGCGGTACGGCAGCGTTTGGAGCCGTCTGGGGCGTTGGTGCACTGTTTGGATCTATACTGGGCGGCAGCGCGCTTGAAGCCTCGACGGCCTTCGGTCTACCCATCCTGCTGGCAGCCGTTTATGCAGCGTTGGTAATCGGGCTGCTAGTCAAACCGCAGTCTCAGGCATAAGAGACAGTCATAAACCACGGGTACACGCGGCACATCCGGCCATTAAGTTTTTAGCAAAACCCACTCTGGATATCTCTAATGGCAGTCAAAGCATCAGAGCTTAGTGGACCTAGATTTACCGCTGCAGTCGCTTGCTGCAGTTCATCAAGAGTGGCAATGCCAATTTCAGTTGTGCACATCTGCGGATGAGAGATTGAATAGCGAACAGCTAGCTCCGGTAGAGTTTCGGCAAAGCCTTCTTTTAACAATGGTTCGAAACACAGACTTCGAGTGACATCGGTCGCATAGTCGGCGGTAGTCCCGATAGGCATAACAACCGGCATACCCAGTGGATGGCGTTGCTCACTGCCCGATAACGCGCCACCGGCTAATACCCTGACACCAATGGAACCAACACCCTGTTCTTGAGCTGCTGCGAGCAGTTGCTCATAGTTAACGCTGGGGTAGTTGGCAGGCGTTTGCTCTCCTGCTGACGGTACCAGCAGGTTATAGAAGATTTGCGCACTGTCGAACGCGCCTGATGCAATCCATCGATGCAAAGCATCCGGTTTTCCTCTAGCGGTGAAACCAAAAAATCGAGCCTTGCCCGCTGCACGGATTTTGTCTATCGCAGGTAGCAATTGCTCAAGCATCGGCTCAACATTCAAACTGCCGGGACCTTCCAGCTCGCCAATAGCATTATGCAGCTGCAGGATATCTACATGATCGAGTTTCAGTCGCGCCAGACTGGCATCGAGAGACTGTTCGATGGCCGTAGAGATATCCGCGGTATCCCCCGTGTTCAAGCCCACTTTGGTGCTGATCACCAACCCATCGCTGTTACCGTTCAAGGCGCGACCCAGATTTTTCTCTGAAGCGCCATCACCATAGCTTGCAGCTGTGTCAAAGAAGTTGATGTCATTGTCCCGTGCCCAGGCGACGGCATTATCCTGATCGTTTGCCCGACCCTTGGTCATCAAACCACCAACAGCACCACATCCAACCGTCAGTTCAGATACATTCAAGCCGGTACGGCCGAGAATATGTTTACGCATGGAGTATCCGTTATAAATGGCTCTATCTAGCGTTCAATATACAGGTATAAGCAGGATCGTAATCCGGTTTATATTGATTCTGTCTGTCGTCAGCTGCTTCCGGAACAGACAAAAAGTCTCGAAACATTTAGCATAGAGCCCATTCTATTCGCTGAAACACTATGACTACCGATAACGAATTACCTGCAAATACCCTCTACATCGAAGTGACGGGCGCTGGCCTGCCGGAAGTCGATGGTTTGTACGTTCCATCAACCGAACCACCGAAAGAGTCCGAATCCGGAACGCTTTCAAGTCCGGGTTACTGGAATGGCAGAATGGCATGGGACCGTGCAGATGGAAAATCAGCCAGAAGTCCCGCCCTGTCATACTCGAACAGCTACAAATCGTGGCGTATCTGCCGGCTCGACGGTCATCTTGCATATGACAATACCTGTGAAGATGAACTCCCACCAGTTGATCGGGAATGGCATGTTTACAAAAAGGGGGTAGCGCCTGCGCCAGCGGTCGTCATACATCGTTATGACCCCAGACAACCGGTGCCAGCACCTAATGTGGTATTTGTTACTGGTGGACCAGGCAGCGGCAAGGGCACCATGTGCGAACTTGCTCAGTTGCAGCTTGGTTGGACTCACCTGTCTACCGGTGATTTGCTCCGTGCAGAGCTTGAGAACGCGGGGCCAAATGCCGCCACTATTGACAAATTTATCACCGACGGTGAATTGGTGCCTAACGAAATCATCGTGACTCTGCTGAAGAACGCGATGGAAAAGCAAACCCGAACGACCGGCAAACGCAACTTTTTACTGGACGGATTCCCGCGATCGCTCAACAACATGGAGGGTTGGTACGACATCTTCGGCCACGACGCACCGCTTCCAACCATGCTGTACTTTGAATGTCCTTACGATGTACTTGAGCAAAGAATCCTTAGCCGTGGCAAATTTTCAGGCAGAAGCGATGACAATGTTGAGAGCATGAAATTGAGGTTCGACACCTATAAGGCCGAAACCCTGCCGACCATTGAATTCTTTAAAAGCAAAAACAAATGCGTTGAAATTGATACCAGCGCAGACCGGCCAACAGTGTACAAGCATGTGATCCAAAACCTCGCAGAGCACACAGATGGGACGCTTGCAGAACAACCATTAACCGAACAATCAGAGATTCTGCTTGGTTTGAAGCCTTATCCCAAGAAGACAACCTGATAACGAATCAAAATACACAAGCGAGCTTTTAGCTGAACAGTCGCCCCAAGCAGAATTTTTCAGTCAGTGCTACGCGTGTCTCCGTAGCCCAGGCTCTGCAAGGCTCGTTCGTCGTCGGCCCAGCCAGCCTTGACACGCACCCAAAGCTGTAAAAAAATCTTTTGATCAAACAACTTTTGCAACGACTGCCGGGCTCGCGTGCCAACATCCTTAAGGCGCTCTCCACCCTTGCCTATAACAATACCCTTTTGACTGTCTTTCTCCACCCAGATAACTGCACCGATCCGCAGCAGATTTGGCTCTTCAACAAATTGTTCAATTTCAACCGTTAAAGCATAGGGCAGCTCATCAGATAAAAGCCGGGTGAGTTGTTCGCGAACATGTTCGGCAGCAAGGAAACGTGATGAGCGATCTGTCAGATCATCTTCGTCA
Organism: uncultured Granulosicoccaceae bacterium; assembly: GCA_964411665.1. Classification (GTDB taxonomy): domain Bacteria; phylum Pseudomonadota; class Gammaproteobacteria; order Granulosicoccales; family Granulosicoccaceae; genus CALFCE01. The sequence continues at coordinate 26,059 of CAYPMR010000032.1, forward strand.
AACTGGTGCGGCGCACGGGGTAGCGCATCAAAGATAAGCGCTTGCAAGTCATCGACTGCTGTTCCCTGACGAGCCGAACCGGGGATGATTTCAACCTTGTCAAACAAGGCACCTTTATCGGCAGGCGGGTTTTCCACGCTCTCGCCACCCACTGTTTGCATCGCACCCGGCAACTGCAGTGATGACAGAAAAGGCAGCAAGGCGCTTCGAGGCTCGACCACATCGACCTTATTAACGAAAACAAACAGAGGGATACGTGCCTCGGCTGCGGTTTCTATAAATGAACGAGCACGTTCGTCATGTTCGTTCCAGGCAAGCGCCTGAATAACCCAGACAATCACATCAACGCCGTGCAGTGAATTGGCAGCCGTTCGATTAAGCACTTGATTAAGCGCACGTTTGCCGTGTTTGTGAATGCCGGGTGTATCTACGTAAATAGCCTGAATATGTTCATGGGTGTGAACGCCCAGTATGGCGTGACGCGTGGTTTGTGGTTTGTGCGCGGTAATACTGAGCTTTTGCCCGACAAGGCGATTGAGTAGCGTTGACTTGCCTACATTAGGCCTGCCAACAATAGCTACCGTACCGCAGCGTGCGCCTTCGCCTTTTGCATCGATCGTTGCGTTTTTATCAGAAGCTTCGAATACACTGCTGCCGGGAGAATCAGATGAAACAGTCATTACTGTTACTCAATGGGTAAGTACATGATAGGGAGGAGAATTATTTACGCCTTCAGGTGGCCTGATCAATCGCTTTTAGCAGCTCTTGTGCTGCGGCCTGCTCCGCTTTTCGCCGACTGGTGGCAGTAGCGGTAGAGCGTAGTTCAAGACTCTCAATCCAGCATTGTACGGTGAATATCTTTTCATGTGATTTACCGACAGAATCGACCATCGTGTACTCGGGCAAAGCCAGTGCGCGCGACTGCAATTCTTCCTGTAGCCGGGTTTTAGGATCTTTAAGTAAGCGGGTATCACTAGAGACAGCTTTGAGACGTTGTTCGAACAATCGCAGCACAAACGCCTGCGCGGCATCAAATCCCTGATCCATATACAGAGCGCCTATAATCGATTCGACAACATCAGCCAACACCGAGTCCCGTTCAAATACACCACTGGTCAATTCACTGCCACCGAGGTGCAAATATTGTCCTAGCGAATATTCCCTGGCCACTTGTGCAAGCGTCTCGCCACGTACCAAATGCGCTCGCATACGACTGAGAGTACCTTCTTCGACGTCACGGTGCTGGCGGTACAAGGCTTCAGCGATAACTGCGCCGAGGACCGCATCGCCGAGAAATTCCAATCGCTCGTAATTAGCACCGCTTCCCTTGACACTACGATGGGTCAAAGCCTCCTCCAGCAAGGCTTCATCATTAAATCGCAGGCCGAGGCCATCGGTGAGCTTTTTTATGCTGATCTCCAAGGTGTTTTCGTTGCTGATGTCTGCATTGTGCCTGAATTTTGCTGCGGACGCGCGACCGGACATTAATGGTGTGTGTCGTCTCAGTCACCACAAAAAAGGCCTCAATTGAGGCCTTTTTTACACTGCATTAGCGCTACTGCTACATCGCTTCTAAGTTGCGTCTGCGTTACATCTAAGTTGCGTCTGAGTACGTCAGCGCTACGTTGGCGTACGTCACACCTCCAAACCCCTGAAGTATTGAACGTCCTGTACGCCTGCATCAACGCGTTTACAGGTACTCGGAAATTATCCTAGTAACTATGATTGAAGCGCGTAACAACATCGATATTCTTAAACAGATTTGAGCGTTTTTCGTAATCAATCTCTACCAGATAACCTTTATCGCCATCACGAGTGAGCACGAACGTCTCTTCCGGCTTAAGGTCATACAGGCTATTCGTACGGTAGGCTTGATTTATGGCCTGCAGGACTTTTGATTTTGGCTTTTTCAGCAGTTCAGGGTTTGTCGCAATATCGTTACCGATGGATTTCACTGTGGCGAATTCCAGATAACCGGGTACAACCTTGAAGGCAAACAAACTGACAAATGCAATGATACCGATAAGTGAAATTGCCGCCAGCATCGACATACCGCTTTGTCTATTCGGTACAGCACAGGAGGTCAGAAAAGATTGTCGCTCAGCTGAAGAACGAACATTATATTTCAGCTTTAAGTCATGTCTCATTTAATGCGATCTCCGATGCGATTCCACTCGACCCCCCCACTCCAATGCATCCAGATCAGGAAGGCCTTGCCGACAAGGTTTTCCTCCGGCACAAAACCCCACATTCGGCTGTCATTACTGTTATCACGGTTGTCTCCAACCATAAAGTAATGCTTATCCGGCACCTTCCAGGATCCTGCTGTGAATCCGGGAGGTGTAAGTGGATTTATAAGTACTCGGTGCTCAGCGTCACCAAGCTGCTCGGTTTGGACCAGGCTTCTAGGGTATTTAGCGTCAGATTTTATCTCGCTATAAAGTGTATCTCCGGAAATGAGAACCTCTTCTCCATTGACGTAGAAAATTTTGTCCCGGTATTCAACCGTATCTCCAGGGGTGCCTACTACACGCTTTATATAATCCAATCGCGGATTGTCCGGGTAACGGAATACAGCCACGTCACCCGTTTCGGGCTGCCCAACCTTCAGTATCTTTTTATTGATCACGGGCAGCCTGACACCATAGGAAAATTTGTTCACCAGGATAAAATCACCGACCAGCAAGGTAGGCACCATAGAGCCTGACGGAATACGAAAGGGTTCGGCGATAAACGAGCGCAACACCAGCACAATAAGTAGAACGGGAAAAAACGACGCCGCATACTCGACCAGTAAGGGTGGGTTACCTGAAGCATCTCGCTTACCGAGACGGCAAAACAAGGCATACGCGCCCCAGATCAGCCCACAGACAAAGGTGACGATAACCAGCACTAACGGGAAATTGATATTCATCTTGGCTCTTGTATGGTCGAATCTATAGCACTATTTAGATGGATCCCCGCCTGCGCGGGGATGACGACAGGAAGTTTTTAATTAGTATCGATCTAATCCGGCACTGTCTGGACGATCGGGGCAAAGTGTCTACACCTCTAGCCCCTGTCAACCTGTAGCACAGCTAGGAAGGCTTCCTGTGGTATCTCCACACGCCCTACCTGCTTCATGCGTCGCTTACCGGCCTTTTGCTTTTCCAATAGCTTGCGTTTTCGCGTTATGTCACCGCCATAGCACTTCGCTGTGACGTTCTTGCGCAGTGCTTTTATGTTCGTGCGCGCAATGATATGTCCACCAATCGCGGCTTGTACCGCCACTTCAAACATTTGCCGCGGGATAATTTCTTTCATTTTTTCAGTCAGATCGCGACCGCGACTCTGAGATCTGTCTTTATGGATAATACTGGCCAGGGCATCTACCTTGTCGCCATTAATCAAAATATCGACTTTGACCAGATCCGCAGCCTGAAAACGAACAAACTCATAATCAAATGAGGCATAGCCTTTACTGACAGATTTGAGTCGATCAAAAAAATCCAGTACCACTTCACTTAGGGGTATTTCATAAGACAGTGATACTTGTCGCCCCAGGTATTGCATGTTTTTTTGCACACCACGCTTCTCTATACACAGTTTTATGACATCACCGACGTAATCCTGAGGCAGTAGGATATTAGCCAGAATGATAGGCTCACGGATTTCATCAAGCGTGTTAACGGGTGGCAGATCAGACGGGTTGTGTATGTAGAGAATTTCCCCGTTGGTTTGCGCCAGTTCGTAGATAACAGTTGGGGCAGTGGTTATCAGATCGAGATTGTATTCACGCTCCAGTCGCTCCTGAACGATTTCCATGTGCAACATGCCCAGAAACCCGCAGCGAAAACCAAATCCGAGCGCCGTACTGGTTTCAGGTTCGAAGGCGAGTGCAGCATCATTAAGACGCAATTTTTGTAGCGCCTCGCGAAACATTTCATAGTCGTCAGCATTAATCGGGTACATACCAGCAAATACTCGCGGCTGAACTTCCTTGAATCCGGGCAATGCCTCTTCAGCGGCGTTATGCGCAACGGTGATCGTGTCGCCAACGCGCGCAGCCTCAATTTCCTTGATGCCAGCGATAATAAAGCCGACTTCGCCGGCACAGAGCTCATCGCGTGGAGTCCGCTTGGGTGTGAACACACCGACCGTATCGGCCTGAAAGGTCCGCCCGGTTGACATAATCTGGATTTTCTCGCGTTTCCTGATCCGCCCTTCAACCACCCGCACGAGCGTAATGACACCGACATAGGCATCAAACCAGGAATCGATGATTAACGCTTTGGCAGGGTTGTCCGGCGAGCCACCCGGTGGCGGGATGAGTTCAACCAGCTGTTCCAGCACATCATTGATACCGATACCCGTTTTGGCACTGACACGGATGGCTTCCTGCGCATCGAGACCGATAACCTCTTCTATCTCCTCGATTACACGTTCTGGCTCGGCAGCCGGCAAATCAATTTTATTGAGTACTGGTATGACCTCAAGATCCTGCTCTATCGCTGTGTAGCAGTTAGCAACGCTTTGCGCTTCAACTCCTTGCGAAGCATCAACCACCAGCAAGGCACCTTCGCAGGCTGACAGTGAACGTGAGACCTCGTAGGAGAAATCAACGTGACCCGGCGTATCGATGAAATTGAGATGATAGACCGTGCCATTTGCAGCGGTGTAATCCAGTGAGACTGCCTGCGCCTTAATCGTAATCCCGCGTTCCTGCTCCAGATCCATTGAATCGAGGACCTGAGCCGACATTTCGCGATCAGTCAATCCGCCACAGACCTGAATAAACCGATCAGCAATAGTCGACTTACCGTGATCAATATGGGCAATGATTGAGAAATTTCGTATATTTTCCTGCATCAGGGATTATCAACAGGCCCGGTTAGCCACCGGGCATTGCATGGTTGAAGATGGACATTAGCTGTCGTTACGCGCCGTTGCCAGCGCATTCGCTATACTTTTTGAAGCGCTTCTATTATTTCGTGCTGGCAAGCTGCGCCGCATCAGTCCGAGAAGAGCGCATCGTGTCTGAAGACTAAATTATAGTGTAACCACCGTGTACCCTGCGAGAGACTTGCGAACTCTGCTACGCAGATTCACCGCTCATCGAGTTTCAGAGCAAGAAACTGGGATCCACCGGGTCTTTGGATCAACACGGCTATTGATTTATCATCATCACCCAACCCTTCGATTACCCGGTCAAAATCCTCCAGGGAATTCATCTCCTCGCGATGCACCATCAACAGGACATCTCCCGGCAGCACACCTGCTTTGTCAGCAGGCCCGCCGTTGATCACTTCCTGCACCAATATGCCGTGCTCGACCTCGAGCTCACCGAGCAGCTCTTCGCTGGCCTCACCGACTTTAATATTCAGAGGATTATCCCCATCTGACGGACGTCGGGCATTGGCGACGCGGTTAATTTCATCATTACTTGGCAGCTCGCCAATAGTCACTGACAGAGTGACCGGTTCGCCATCGCGTATTATTTCAACATCTGCGGCGGTGTTGATACGCACACGACCGACCAATGGTGGCAAACCCGAGGAACGTTCAATTCGCTGACCATTGAAATGCGTGATGACATCACCCACCTGAATATCAGCATCCTCTGCCGGGCTATTGGGCAAAACACGTTGAACCAATGCACCGTGGGCTGTCGACATACCGAATGATTCTGCCAGCTCGCGAGTCATTTCCTGAATAACCACGCCCAACCAACCACGCGAGACGCGGCCGTCGGAGCGCAATTGCTCAGTGACATCGATCGCCAATTCGATAGGAATGGCAAATGACAATCCCATGAAACCGCCTGTGCGACTGTAAATTTGCGAGTTAACACCAATGACTTCGCCGTCGAGATTGAACAACGGTCCACCGGAATTACCCGGATTTATAGCAACATCTGTCTGGATGAACGGTACGTAGCTTTCGCGTGGCAGAGCACGACCCTTGGCCGAAACAATGCCCGCTGTCACTGAAAAATCAAAACCGAAGGGTGAGCCGATCGCCAGTACCCATTCACCTACTTTCAATGCATCACTCTCACCAATTTTAACCACCGGCAAATCCTCTGCATCGACTTTAAGCAATGCGATATCGCTGCGTGGATCAGTGCCTACAACCTTGGCCACCAACTGCCGTCGGTCGTGCAGCCGCACGATAATTTCATCAGCATCCGCTATGACGTGATTGTTCGTCATCACGTAACCGTCAGCTGAAATAATAAAACCCGAGCCGAGTGAGCTTGATTCAGGACTCGCCCCCGGTGGTGGTATTTGATCATCAAAAAAACGTCTGAGCAGATCGCCATGGGGTGAATCTTCCAGATCATCGGGCGTGGAATCAGAATCTGAATCAGGGGATCCATATCGCGCAGACATGCTGGTGCTAATATTGACAACAGCCATGTGGCTGTTTTCAACCAGTGTCGTGAAGTCCGGCAAACCCACTAAGGCATTTGCCAGCCCTGGCAATAACACCATCCACAAGGCACACAAAGGCAGCAGTGTTCGACGCGCTTTTGAGCCGAGGGATTGCAACCCTATTGTTTGAGTTTGAAAACCGGTTTTAAAACCGCTCGATTGCATACAACCGGCTCTTTGTCGATTAGGCATATCTATGTCAACTCCTTTGCGACAACTTTCGCTTTGAAAAATCCGTCGCCCGATGCTGTATCCAAGCGGCAACTTATGACCGGATCGGACACTCCAGCGGTCAACCTGAACCCGGTATAACGCGCAATAAACGCGCCGAACGCAAGCGCTGCGACAGCCCCTAGCAAAGCACCGTTGACCGGCCCGAACGGCGTCAAATTCCCGGCCCATTGTCCTGCGAAGCTCATCAACACCATGAGTACTGCTGGCACAAACAGTACCCACAGTATGTACCATGACAACATAACTACGGGTAGTTCGAGCCTTAGAATCGTTCCCGGATGTAATTCCGGCGGCGCTTCATGGTGGTCACCGGATTGTGTTTGAAGACGCATGAGCACCTGTTTGTGTTCAGGTGATAGCGCACCGAGTCCACAGCCGCGACCTTGTGCACAGCGTTCACAACTGCTGGCAAGCGCCTGCACTTTTACGAATGAATCATTTCGGGAGATTACGCGTGCCCTGGCACCACTACAGCCAGCATTTGAGATGTGGGAGGTATAAGAAACAGGCTTTCCCCAGCAAGGCGTTGTGTTGTGTTGAGGTGAAAATAGTTATCTGTAGACTCAAGACTGTCACAATTCACAACCAAAGCCAACTGATTGCAATCAACAACAGGACAGTAAGACAGATTTTCTCAGTTGTTCTCCAAACGAACTGCATTACTAATGGTCTCTACAACCGCAGCAGGCACTTCTCCAACAACCGTCACCATCGCTTCATCCAGCATTTTCGTGAACGCATTAACCGCTCCCATGGTTGAAAGTCCTTCTGCAGAATTATCGACTGACGAATCTATCGTGTATTCAACATACACAGATACCGAAGCCATGCCGTCACTGATAGTGACATGACTCATCGGCTGTTTACCCAAAGGCATCTTGTCATATGATTCAGCAACCTTAGTGTATCCACCTGGCAAGCTGTCAAATAGCACAGTGGGTTCTTTGCCAGGTATCGGTTCGCCTACTTTTGGTTCGCTAGCTTCTGCAGCGTTCGTTTTGGCTATTGCCGCAGCACTGGTGATGGGTGCAAATACTGACAGATCAACTTCATCCGGGTATTCTATGGATGTAAACATGAACTGCTCCATAGGCTTATCGTTGCCATCTACAAGCATCATGCGTAAAAGCATTTTCGATTCGCTATCTATCCAGAAACGATAACCGTATCTAAAATCGTCCACTGAACGGATGCTGATGATGTGAGCATCGCGACTGGCAACCCTGTCGAAACCATCGTGAGTGGACTTATAAAATTCGCTCTGCAATACACCAGCGTCTATACGCGGAATAGATTGTCGGTCCTGAGCAGACCCAACGCTGATATTGTCGCTGCCAGGCCAGACATTGATAAGCTTTTCGTCATTGCGCAATATTACCCTGGCATCGCCGTTAAGCGAGGTCAGCCGTTCGTATTCCCCACCTTCATTCATAGAGTGGACAATACGCATTGCCTCAACCTTGCTACCCATGACGTGCACGAATTCACCAATGTAATTCAAAGATTCCATCGATTTGACCATGCTGGTCAATAAACCTTGCGGACTACCCTCAGGTGTTGCAATTCCGGCCGTATTGTTATTGTTGGCCCGGACAGCCAAGCTCAGCGATAGCGCTACTGCGCCTGAGAAAAGGAGAATCGGTGACAATATGTTTTTTACCGGTCCAGCCACAGAACGATTTAGCGTTTCATCCACCAAAGCCGCATCCACCAAGGCCGTTTCATACGCCAAGGCGTTAGGCGATCTTCGAAAAAAGCGAGGCATCAGCCGTTGATCCTTAGCGGAGAAACGGCTGTTTACTGTAGACAACATATATTGACTCAACCAATCCAATTAGTCGGTCAGTGGAGCAAGGGTATCAATAGTTTCTTCCTTTTGCTGTTCGGTTGAGTCATACCCAACAATTCGCGAGTAAGGAAGAATGCCACCCATACGCGCCGTAGGCGAACTTTCGATATGACGGGAAAGCAGTTTATTCAATCGCTCCTCGTTCGCCACATTGCGACCCTGACCATCACTTACCCAGAAAGTACCACTGTTGGATACAAACTCTATCGGTGTTGAAGAAAAACTCTCCACAACCTGGTTCAAATCAACATCATCAGAGAAAGTCTGTCTGATTGACAAGATACCATCCTGCGGTTCAGTCAATGACTGCGCGACCCTGACAACATTTAAATCCTGCGCTTCTAACGCAGGTGATGTGGTAGTTGCAGCCACATTAAATGCAGGTGCCTGCAAGTCATTGGACTGGTCAATCACATTGAAACCGACCAGAGCAATTAATGCCGCACTGGCAGCGACCGCGAATCCTCCGATGCCCGCCCCCACAACGTTTCCGAACAAGCCGCCAGGAGTTGCTTTTCCGTACTGCTCGTTTTTCTGTTCAGCCTTGGCTTTATATCCTGCAAAATCGGCTGCATTTTCATCTGCTGACACACCCGTGAAGCTTTTAGCTGTATTTTCAACCGATGGCCTCTGCATTGCGGTCGGTGCAATTATCGCCGGCTCATCGGCTATGGCAGCGGAGATTCGGCTGCTGAAATCAGCAGTTAACGCAGGACTGAGCTCCTTGTGCATGACATCCCGAATCATATGATAGCGTTCAAACTTGCTACGTAACTCCGCTTGCATATGTGATGGCTGCAGAGTCTGAACGAGTAATTCAGAGACATGGGCCTCATCATCCCAATCGTTATCCATCGCTGCGGATAAAGATTTGAGCATCTCTTCATTATCGTTTGTATATTTCGTCATTTTTTCAATCTCTAACCGGCTATCGTTATATTCTGATTAACCGTTAATTTTAATATTCTCTAAAATTACTACTTGGCCTGAATGGCTAAACGCCTAAACGCCTAATTGGCTAATTACTATGTCAACAAACCCTTACGCTAGGTAGCCAAGCCAAATAATCGTAATGCTGTCTTTGTGTCACTATGCGCTCAAAGGTTTCATTAAAGTAATGATTGACTCGACTCATCCAACAATGGATCGAGACTTTTATCGACCGTTTCTCGAGCACGGAAGATACGCGATCTCACAGTGCCGATAGGGCAATCCATAACATTGGCAATCTGTTCGTAGGACAGACCTTCAAATTCACGCAAAGTAAGTGCCGTACGCAAATCATCCGGCAATGACTCGATTGAACTCTCAATCACACCAGCTAATTCTTCGTTCAAGGCACTTCGTTCTGGTGATTCGTAATCGCGCAACGCATGTGCGCCATCGTATTGTTCTGCTTCCTGGGCATCGGGACCATCGGCAGAGACCTTCCTGCTGGCCGTGATCAAATGATTTTTAGCGGTATTGATCGCTATTCGGTAAAGCCAGGTGTAGAAGGCGCTATCACCACGAAAATTTGCCAGACCGCGATAGGCTTTAATGAAGGCTTCCTGTGCGACATCCTGGGCTTCGTGATGATCGTGCACATATCTCGAGACGAGATTCAGAATCTTGTTCTGGTAACGCAACACCAGTAGATCATAGCCAGACTTGTCGCCTCGCTGTACCCGGCGAACGAGTTCCATATCAAGTTCTTTGTTACTCAAACTGACTCCATTGTCAGACTTTTTGTCAGAAGTCTTGGGTTTGGTTGATTTTTTTTCACCTATGTCTTCACCGTCGATCTTGTTGTTCGACCCTTGGCTATCAACAACTGACAACTGACCTTTTGGACCGCTGGTTTTACTAGTCTTGCGAGCAGATGCGGCTGAAGTCAATCCATTGTTTGAGCGTGTTGCACTGGTCGCACTTGCGGTAGAAACGTTTTTAAGCAAACGATTGCGATTGGTTGCAATAGACATTAGGCTGCTACTCCTGAGGCAGCCATTCCAAGCATTGGTATTCTATCATTCGCGTTAAATAGAATGTAGTAAAATACTGGAATGGTTGGTGAGTTATCATTTCTGCATTTTTCGTTTTCAGAGTAATTTCATTGTTGATTCTGATTCGACTAACAACTGACAAAAAGTCAATAAACACCTGGTTATGTTTCTTATCTACAAGATCAAAAACAAGAGATCTTCGTAGTGTCTTGGGGCACACTGGAGGGCATGTGAACCAAACTAAAATGCAGGCTTTTAGCGTTTTTAGCTAGCTAGTGGCAGACCATGTCTGGTCTCTCCGCCAGCAGGCTATCTCCCCTCTCTCCTGCTTCAGTAAGTAAGACAGGCTCAATGCATTTAGTTCCTTAAAAATCAGGCTATAAACAGCATGTATAGCGGCTTAACTGCAAAAACAGCCATTAAAATCGCCGGAACCACCGGAGCAGATCACAGCCAAATAAATGCCTTTTCTTACTTGGAGGGCGGCGCTTGCGGCAAAAGCTGCAACCAAGTGCATGATTGACGGCATTATTCAAGCAACGATAGTATTAACATTATACTTCTTTTACGCATCTAACATCATCTAGATCATGGATATTTTAAAATCTGGCAGCATCCCTTTTGTTGCAAGCGCTGAAACCGTTGCCTCTTTTAAGCCAGGCGGATCGTCAAGCAGACATGATGTGCTCACAGACGTGGTTATTGTCGACCTTGCCAAGTCGGAGGACTTCGAAAAACAGCACATAGCCGGTGCTCGCAATCTGTCTTTAGGGCGTTTTGTCAGAAGCGACGGCAAGATTGGGGGTTTGCTGCCAACGGCTGAGTCGTTGCAGTCTGTGTTGGCTGATCTGGGCATATCGGCTACTTCCTGGATTGTCGCCTATGACCAGCAAGGAAATCACGCGGCCTCACGTTTTATATGGACTTTACACGCCTACGACTGCTTTAACTGCAGTCTTTTAGATGGTGGGCTCTCAGCCTGGTCTGCGGCAAACCTGCCAACGCAGTCGGGGCCAACAGAGGTGGTCAACACTGTCGGCACGGAGATCAAGCTTGAAGCCAACACTGGCAATACACGAACTGTGGATGACTTGTTGAAGGCCTTTACAAATAATTCCCAGCCGTTTTTGATCGATGCTCGAAGCAGAAAAGAGTTTGATGGTGAAGATGTTCGAGCAGCGCGTGGCGGGCATATACCAGGTGCCAACTGGCTGGAATGGACAGATCTAAGCGACCCGCAGAATCACGGTAAATTACGCAGCGACGCGCAACTGAAAGACATATTTGCAACCATCGGCCTGAGCGACAAGCATCATGATCAGGAAATCGTGGCTTACTGCCAGACCCATCAGCGTTCATCGCTAACCTACGTCGCCCTGCGGCATTTGGGTTATTCGCAGGCGCAAGGTCTTGAGGGGGCATGGTCCGAATGGGGAAATCGTGACGACACACCGATCTCCACGTCCGGGTAACACTTTCTTTTCAAAGACCAGCGCGATAAGTCCAGTCTGAAAAATGTCCAACAGCCTGCTAAATATTGAAAACGGTACTTCGATAGTAGCGTAGCTCATCAATCGATTCACGAATATCATCGAGCGCCTGATGCGTTGCCTTTTTCGAGAACCCCTCCAATACATCAGGCTGCCATCGCTTTATGACTTCCTTTATGGAACTGACGTCCAGATTGCGGTAATGGAAAAACGCTTCGAGATCGGGCATCAATCTAACCATGAACCGCCGATCCTGGCAGATACTGTTGCCACACATGGGTGACGTACCCCTGACACAGTGACGCATTAGAAAATCAATCGTCGCCTGTTGCGCAGAATGTATATCGTGCGAACTATCCAGAACACGTTGTACCAGTCCGGACTGCGTGTGGTGCTGCGTGTTCCATTCATCCATCGCCGCCAGTGTCTGCTCACTTTGGCGTACCGCAATGACCGGACCTTCCTCTATGATATTGAGGTCTGCGTCAGTGACAATTGTGGCGATCTCGATTATTACATCAGATTCCGGAAAAAGACCGGTCATCTCGAGATCAATCCAGATAAGATGAGATTCATCAACAGCCATGCAGAGCGTCCTTGTAACGAAGGTTTGGCAGTAGAGGCGAATAGCCTGTCTAGACGTGAGTTTAGCGTACCCGAATAAAGGTGCAAAATCGCATAACTCAAGCCCGCATCAAAACCGTATGAGAATTTAGCGCATGAAAATTCCAGCACAATGAGCCACAGCGAGCACGTGGATTCTAAAAATCCTGCGGTAAACGATGAACCGGTTGCTGCACCTGTCGTTGCACCGATTTTTGCACGTATCCTGGCAAACTTCGGCGAGGCAGTTGCCGCTTCTATTATCCAATCAAATCAGGATCTAAAACAGGATCAACAAAACAAATTTTCCCCCGATCTGTCCAGCTCCGAGACTCATCTTACTCACTCGTTGCCTGAACACGATCAGACAGCCACGCTCAAAGCCATACCATTAAAGCGATTGCCGTTGCTGGTAGCTGGCGACATCGTGCACTGCGAACCGGTTCGAAACGCGCAGCAACAAGATAACGCAACCATAGAGGGAGATTATCGCGTAACGCATCTACTGGAACGCAGCAGCGAACTGGCTCGTCCTGACAGGCGCGGGCAACTCAAGCCGGTTGCAGCAAACCTGTCTCAGCTGATTATTGTCTGCACCCCACAACCAGCACCTGATCGGTTATTGATTGATCAATTTTGCGTAGTTGCCGCCAATCAGAACATCCAGCCATTGATCGTATTGAATAAAAGTGATTTGTTGCTCGACTCAGCAGCGTCTCAAAACCAGCAATGTCTATCAAAATCTGATGGTGACAAACTACTCAAGCCCTATGCAGATGCCGGCTTCGACACACTGATTATGAGCAGTAAAACCGGTGATGGCATGACGCAATTGCGCAATGCTTTAAAGCGCCACACATCGGTTTTGGTCGGTCAATCAGGCGTCGGTAAATCCTCGATTATCCAGCACATACTGCCGGATCAGGACATTCGGGTTGGGGCTATATCAGAGGCAACGGGACTGGGTGCGCACACCACGACGGTAAGTTTTTTCTACGCGTTGGAAGGTGGTGGCGCTCTGATAGATTCCCCGGGTGTAAGACAATTTGCTGTCAGCTATCTCGAGCCTTCGCAAATCATGCACGGATTTCCGGAAATCGCCCGGCTGGCAAACGACTGTCGTTTCCACAATTGCATCCACCGTCACGAACCCGATTGCGCAGTCCTGGCCGCATTGCAACAAGGTCAGCTCGATGAAACTCGCTACGATAACTTTTGCCGTCTTATTGAGAAGGGATAGCGGCCGAGGCCATTGGCTTTAAATTTCACTGCGCTCGGAGAAGGCTACAGAGAGTGTACTGCCATCGGCAAATTCCAGCTCACCTCCCATTGGAATACCTCTCGCAATTTGCAGCACACGCACATCGTGGCGTCGCGCAAGTTCTGCCAGATAATTAGCCGTTGCCCCACCTTCGACGGTTGAATTGGTGGCGAGTGTCAGCTCTGTTACTTCGCCACCTGCCAGGCGCTTCTCAAAAATGTCGAGTCCCAACTCATCAGGGCCAATACCGTCGAGCGGCGAAAGATTACCCATCAAAACAAAGTAGCGGCCGCGAAACGCGGTTGCTTTTTCCAGCGCCATCACGTCAGCAGGCGATTCAACGACACACAGTTGAGAAGCATCACGCTCCGGACTACTGCAGATCGGACAAACGGGGGATTGCGTGAAATTACGGCACTGTTCGCAATGCACGA
>CAYPMR010000033.1:0-34575 GCA_964411665.1 uncultured Granulosicoccaceae bacterium
TGTGTTTAGGATAAATTGAATCACGGACGTTTACACAATTAAAAAGACAGTCTCCTTTTTTCACTGCTCTTACGCTTATATCCTTCCATATACCCTTCCTTATATCGTGAAAAAGAGTCGGTGGTTCTGAAATCTCCCAGGGCTACCATTGTTGCTTCTCAGTTAGTTGTCTGAGACAAAACCGAATCAAAATGTATTTTCGGTTTTTATTAAGGTCATACGCACGCACTTTTGTTGTAACCGCTTTAGTCAAAATCCACCAATCTCTCTTGATTTCTACAGATGTCTTGTATCTGGAAAGCAATGTAGGTGAGTTAATAAATTGATTATTACGCGACAAATAAATTTCGATATATTTCCGTCTTACTAGGGTGCTTTCTATTGTTCAGTATGTGGGCGTGCACGGCAACTACCGTCTTTGCAATTTTCTCACATAAGACATAGATATGGCTGATTCAATCTCCCTATATTACGATGATTAACTCCAGACTACCCATTCCTACTACTACTTTGGTCGTAATAAAAGTGTGATATCGACACTAAACAGACCAAAGAATGCCCTTTATTAATACCTTTGAACGATGTACGGAATGATTTTCCGTGTTTAATATTTGCATCGTGGGTAATCAAAGGAAAGAAACATAATGGAAACGTATAAATCTTGTGTTAAGCGTAAAACGTCATTACATGTAGTTTTCGTCACGTTCCTTTCTTTACTCTTTACTGTTGGCACTAGTGCTGACAATTCAGATTCAAGTCGGCGTATAAAAACTGAAGGAAAGAACTGCAAACGTATTATATCTAACGATAGATCGTTTATTTTTCTGAAAGGATGCAAAAAGGCTGACATTGACTTGATCACTGAAAAGGGATCAAAAATCAGAATAAAGAGTGAAGGCAAGTCCAATTCTATAGTTATTAATGATGGAAATTAATAAGTAGTGATATTTCTAAAATATACATAAATTACTCTTATTTATACAAAACAAGAATTGAAATCTGGAAAAAATACATATTTATTTTGAATGGATATCTCACATTAACAACAAACTTAGAAACAATCCAAGTTTGAAAATTTAGTTGAAACCTTAATTGGGGAAGAAAAATGTTTAAGAAAACTCTTATCGCAGCAGCCGTAACATTAGTAGGATCAAGTGTAGCAATAGCCGATATAGACTATGCGCAACCAGAAACAATAGCTCCTGATCCATCAAAATATTATTTGGATTTTGTTTGGGATCCAACCCGGGAAGGTGGAAACCTTTCTGAAACTGGTCAGCTTGGTAAAAAGAACAAATCGAAAACTAAGCAAACTGCAGGTGGAAAAGCTAAATCCAGAACTGTACAAATTGGCGAGTGGAACCAAAGTAAAGTTACTCAAGACGCAAGTGCTTCAAATTCTATTGTCTATCAAAAAGGTGATCATAATACCTCTACGGTAACTTTTGGTGATGCAGCTCATTCTTATTCAACGGTTCAACAGACTGGTGATAAGCACACAGCAACAGTATCAATCTATGGTGATGAGAATGGTAGCATTTTAATCCAGGACGGATTTGGTCAGACTGCCACTGCAACTCTTGATGGCTTTTCAAATATGCTTCATTCAGTTCAGGTTCGTGATTTAAATGAAGCCACGTTTGTTGTTGCTGGCGACAGAAACACGTTGGACAATGACCAAGGTGGTTGGGCAAACGAAATCACAGTAACGGTTGATGGTAATCGTAATGGCCGTGGTCCTGATAGATTGTTGAAAACCAGTCAGTGGGGTTTATACAACACAGGTGAAGTGACAATTGATGGTAATCGTAATAGTGTTTTGTTGCAGCAAACTGGTGGTTATCAAAATGCTGAACTTACTGTAAATGGTAATGATAATACAGTTTACTCTGATCAATACCTGGCTAAAGGTTCAGATGTAATTGCAAACATTGGTGGTGAAGGCAACAGTCTTAACGCTACACAACAGTTAGGTAGTGATGAAACCATCAATGTTGATCTGATTTCATCAGATGATAATGATATCTACCTTCTCCAGACTCACGGTGCTCATAACATAATAGATATTGACTTTAAAAATACAGTGTCCACATTTGTTGCGGTTGAACAAACTGGAATTAGTAACACAGCAACTGTTGATAGTCACTATGGTCAGTACGATGCGATTAAAGTTCAGCAGGATGGATTTGGTAACGATTCGTATTCGATTGTGAAATAAATTGCAATGCAGACAAATATTGTCTGAATAGACTCCGGTTTTGTACTTTGTTCAAAGCCGGAGATTTTCAAAACAAAATTCCATATATATGCTGAGAAACACTATGAGTAAGGAAAGTAATTCAGATCTAGATAACTTAATTATATTTGTAGTGTTGATTACTCTGTCCTGGCATGCACAAGCAAGTGATCTTTCGATTACTCAAATTGGTGACAAAGGGAAAATATCACTAGAATTGTTGAATACCGCAAAGGACATTGAGATATCAATTAACCAAAACGGAATTGAGAATATGCTAGATGCAAGTTTTGGAAACGGTGGTATTAGTTCTATTGATCAAAAAGGCATCTATGGGATTATTAGATTAGAAGCACAAAGTAGTAATAACAATCGATTTTCACTGGAGCAAACTGGTGATCATAATCGTTTTATAGGAAATTACACAGGTGATCAAAATTTGACTAATGTTGTTCAAACAGGTTCATCTAATAATTTGGAAATTGATATAGGTGGTATTTCGAATTTCTTGAGTATTTATCAAGGAGGGAGTAGTAACAATTCTGATATTTTCATAAATGGCAACAATTCGAATGTTGATATAACACAATTTGGTGTAAATAATAACATTGACTTTAGTTTGTTCAATTCAAATATCAATTACAGCATTATTCAATATGGTAGTGATGATTCCATAACTATTAATAATTAGTATTTTTAATACAATAATAAAAAAGTAGAAAACTATCATGTCAAAAAAATTATTTATTTTACTGTTTATAACTTTATTTTCAGTAGGCTCAGTTGATGCTACAGAAAAAAATATCAAAAAAAGCCGAGCCTCTGTATTTTCTTCATTAAATGTTCTGACGAATGATACAGATTCAATAATGGGAGATTCAGTAGCCAGGCATTTTGGTCAACTACTGTACATTAGGAAAATGTCAGTACGATCAGGATTGGTTATTAAAGAAAAAAAGATATCGAGTAACACCAACGAAATATCAATCGAAACGCCTTTAAGAGTAATCACTACTCATCGATTTCTAATGACGCAGCCACGAACCTGGATATCCCCTGTGGTCGTAGCAGAAGAATTTGTAACAGCAGCGTTAAAGGGTGGTTTGTTAAAAACTAAAAAATAATAAAAAGGAGAGGAATATGAATACCAATAAAATCTATAGCATTATTTTTAGCTCAATAGTCACAGTGGGAACAGTTGTTAGTATGCCCGTGATAGCTTCTGAGTTAGTACATCAATTCACTAATCCATCTTTTGGTGGTAATCCAGGCAATAGTGCTCATCTACTTGGTCTGGCTGGCACGCAAAATCAGTTTCAAGATGATGGTCGAGATGAATTATCACCTCTAGAGGAATTTAACGACAGACTTCAACGTTCTTTACTTGGGCGTATAACCAGCGCTATTACTGGCGATATTGTAGATTCTGAAGGGAATATCACTCCAGGAACGTTCGAAACAATCGATTACACGATAAACGTCATTGATGATGGAAATGGTCTTATTACTATTGAAACCATAGACAAGTTATCAGGTGATCTAACAGTTATTCAGGTGCAAAACGATGTTACTCCATAAAAAAATAATAAATAACGTACGCTTAAACTTCGGTGCAATCCTTGTTTTGGTATTGACAACTACAGGTTGTGCAACAGTATCGTCTCAATCTGAAAATGAAGATTTATTATCAAGAGCTTCGGTACCTCAGCGTACTAAAACCTATGATGATCTGACTTCTTTACCAAAGCCACGAGGTATACTACGTGCCGCTGTATACTCTTTCAGAGATTATACAGGACAGTACAAACCGCAACCTTCTAATGCATTATCAACGGCTGTAACACAAGGTGCAGATGCTATTCTGATAAACGCACTATTGAGCTCAAAGTGGTTTGCTCCGGTAGAACGTGCGAATCTCCAGAATCTGTTAACTGAGAGAAAAATATTACAATCCAGCATAGCAGGCAGTGGTGCTGAAGATGTTGATTTGCCATCAGTACAGCCTGCTGAGGTAATGATTGAAGGTAGCATAGTTTCTTATGATTCGAACACTCAGACAGGTGGCGCTGGGTTTGGAATTCTCGGGGTAAGTGCGTCTACAGCCTATCGGGAAGATCGAGTTACGATTAGTATGCGTCTGATCGATATAGATAACGGTTTAATCCTGCACAATATTGTCAGTACTAAACGGATATTCTCTCGTAAGTTAGATAGTGGAATATTCAGCTTTGTAGATAGTGACAAGATTCTGGAAGCTGAAGCTGGATTCAGCGTGAACGAGCCACAGCACATAGCAGTTACAGAGGCGATTGAGTCAGGTTTGATCAATCTTATCGCCGAAGGTGTAGTAGCTGGTACGTTGCAGCTGGCTGATACAGAAGATGTTAAGTCAGAAGTCTTTGATCGTTTTATTACTGAGAATCAACGAGAAGTGTTTCTGAAAGACACCCGATTAGCTGCTGCTGAACAGTTGAAGCTTAAGAATCATGCAGA
The DNA here is from genome assembly GCA_964411665.1 of uncultured Granulosicoccaceae bacterium. Lineage (GTDB taxonomy): Bacteria > Pseudomonadota > Gammaproteobacteria > Granulosicoccales > Granulosicoccaceae > CALFCE01. Next base: position 4,730 of record CAYPMR010000033.1, read on the forward strand.
AGCTGTAAGGAAAAGAATGTATAGTGGTCTCGCCAGTCTTAATAAATACAGACTTACTATCGAAAAAGAGCGTGCCCGAAAGGCAGGTTTTGCGAGAAGTAAAAAAGCAAAAGCAAAGAAGACGGCTAGTAAGGTTGCACAGAACAACAAAATTCATTGTGTTAACGAACATTGCACTGATAAAAAATCACCGACTAAGACTGTTAGTTTAACCAGTCAACCAGTAAGACTTTCAAGTAGCGAAGCACTTATAGCGAATCGGTCTCAGGCTATTCTTAAAGCGCAAGCTGAAACCCAGATAAGGGCAACACAGCAAGCACATCAGGCTGCAGTCTATGCTCATAAACTTATTCTTCAGCGAGAAGCAGAGATACGTGAAAGGATTTTAAGGCAAAATGCAACTGAAGAGTCGAAAACGGATGTTCAGAGTGATCTTGATCGAAGTAGCCAGGTTGATCAGAAACCAGTAATTGATAAGCTGACACTAGAAAAAGGAACTGCGCAAAGATAAATAATAGGTCTATATCTTAGGTGGAGTAAACAGTTATTTGATTAGAAATATCTGTTTGCTTCATTTATTTGTACTGATGTTTTTTGATTCTGGCTGACGGGGTTTTGTCGATTATGATAAAAAATCACAATCGAGGTTATATAGAAATCGAATCTGCACGTTATTACAAATGGGTTCTGTTCTCTGAAGTTAGCGGTAGTCGACTATTCTATTGGGTTTACCGTTGCGCTCTTAGAGCAGCTGCACTAGGCGTTAGTGATTGAGACAGCTCCTGTGGTTGTGTTGATTCCCTGGCGACAAGTGCTACCACCTCCGTTCTATTTCGTACTTCGAGAGTTTTGAATATTGCGCTCAAATGAGCTTTTACCGTATTTATGGATAATCCCATCATATTTGAAATGACTTTGTTGGATCGCCCCTCGCATAAATGTTGAACAACTTCACTTTGTCTTTCAGACAATCCGAAATTAACAATAAAATCGCTGATCCTATGTTCACCTGACAAAGAAAGATCTTGTTCGTATTCAGTATTGATTAACTTGCACTGACTGTTGATTATTTCACTGGGTAGAAAAGTGCCACCAGCGATTACAAGTTGTAGAACTGCAATAAATTCTGAGCTGGAGGCAGAGCTGGTGATCACACCTTTTGAGCCCAGATGAATCATCTGCTGAATCAAGCTGTGATCATTAACATCTGTTAGACAGATCAAGGGGGACATCGGTGCGAGCCTGTTAAACCGCGTTATAACATTGAGGTTGTTAATATTAGGGTTGACAATTTTGAAAATTATTAGATTGTAGTTCTCAGAAGGTAGTTTTGACTCGATTTCTTCGGGAGATGAATAATCGTCAATTACTGCTTTTGCGTTCCATTTGCTTATATGTTCTCTTAGACTTTCACGTAAGAGAGTTTGTGCTTCAATCAAAAGTACTTTCATGTCCTTATATCTCCAAACAACTTACAGCTTGCTAACGATTGTCTTGAGCACATCATGTGAACTACTTTTCACTCCATTGATCCATTCAATGTAATTGCTGATATTTAGATGAATATTTATCAGCTTTAGTTTAAGTATTAGATCTGTCGAATATAGATTACTTTAGTTATTGCCAAAATTAATTCGTAAAGGATTTGATATTCTAATTTTCTAGAAAACCAGTTAATTTATTTCCATTAGGAAAGACAAATATTATTCAGTTAAAGTCTAAAAAATAGACATACAGAATGGGTAAAAAATTACTGTCGACCAAACACCACTGTCCAATAGCGTTGAAAATCTGTATCAGAGTTTTCGATGCAACTAGCACCCATATGAGTGTAGTTAGAGTACATAATGTTTCTGCAATGTCCTGCGCTCTCTATCCATCCTGACTGCGCTGATCCGGTTGTTCGCTGACCCGCTGCGATATTTTCGCCAACCGCTCTTGATGGGAATCCTTGGGCAGTTGCCCGACTGAATGAGCTAGACCCATCAGAACCCGTATGATTAAAAAAGTTGTGCGTTGCCATGTCAATAGAGTGATTGCGTGCGGCGGCTGCTAGTGAATCATCCCATTCTAGTGCTGACACTGCCTGATGAAGTTCGCTGCCACACACTTGTGCTGTCCCTCTTGATTCATTGGTAAGCTCTAACAAAGAAGCCTTCAGTAATTCAGGTGAAGCACTGCAAGAGGAGTCTTCTGCGACAAAAGTGATTGGTGTAACAGAGACGGGTTCGGGTGTTGCTACCTGTTCAGGTTCAGACCCAGGTGTGGGTATAGGTGAGACACTGCTTTCAGAATAAGGCTGGGGATCTAGCGTGTTTATCTGTTCTGGATTTGCTTGTTCGATATTTGGCTCTGGGTCTAGCTGATCCAGAAAATCATTGTCTGGGCCACATGCAGTTAGACCAATAACCATGGACAAGAGAATCAAGGATCTCTCAGAACATCGACTTACAAGATAATTCGGTTTCACACAGCACCACTACCGTTATTATAAGAACATAAACAGACTTAAATTATCTGTCTCTCAGAGGACGTAACGGCTAGTTGCTGGCAACCTGAATGGTTGTGCACGGTTGATACAACAAAGCTGGTCTAACGCTATAGACATTTGAAGAAAACAGCGGAAATAAAAACTAATAAAAACTAATAAAAACAAATAGATATATGAAAATAATATAATTATTTACTACCTCATAAATTCACTCTGATTTCGAAGAAAAGTTGATAAAAAGCGAGAATCAGCCTTGGCTCTACAGAGGATTCTTCTGGTACAAACGCGACGCTAATTCAGCATAGTTACTAGCACCAACCTGAGACAGATTAGCGGTAAGGTCTGCTTTAAGAATCTTGATCATGTGGTTAACACCTTCAGCACCAAAAGCGGCGACTGCATAGTGAAATGCACGACCGAGAAAAACAAAATCTGCACCCAGGGCCAAAGCGCGCATGATATCCAAACCGCCGATGATGCCTGAGTCAATAATAATTGGCACATCAGCGCCAACAGTCGAGCGAATAGCGGGCAGTTGTTCAATGCTGGCAGGGCCCGCTTCGAACTGGCGAGCTGAATGGTTGGATACCCAGATTGCATCGACGCCAGCTTTCACCAAATTGACTGCGTCTTCAGGATCCATAACACCCTTGACCAACAGATCGCCTTGCCACTCATCGCGAAGCGCTTTTAGATAGTCCCAATCGGGGAATCCTCGAATGACACGTCCTGCGTGTACAAAAGCATCTGACTTCGATGCTTCAACATAGCTTTCCGGAAATTTCATACGTGGACTGCCCACCTTGGCCATGGCCAGTGCCCAGTGCGGATGCGTGGCTATAGACCAGATAATCGATGGTTTCATTTTCGGTGGCATCGAGATGAGTGCACGACGCTGTCTTTCACGCCGGCTCTCACCTGGAACATCAACCGTCAGAATAAGTTTGTTGAAACCTGCTGTTTTTATGCGCTTGAGCATATCGCGGCGAATGTCGGGATCAGCTGGTGGGTACAACTGAAACCAACCGACGTCGCCCATATGCGGCGTCATGTCTTCTGGTGCTGCTGTGGCAACTGATGACAAGCTATAGGGGATATTGTTGTCACGCGCACTGCTCGCAAGTATCGCTTCAGCACCTGGCCAGATCATGCCCGACATCCCAACAGGTGCAATACCAAAAGGGTAATCGTAGCGTTGTCCCAGTATTTCTGTTGACAGGTCGTATGACAATTCGCCTTTTAATATGCCGGGTAAAAAAGTGATGGCATCCCAGGCGTCGCGATTGCGTTGCATGCCGATTTCACGTCCGGTGGCGCTATCAAGGTATTCAAAAGCGAAGGAAGGTATACGTTTTCTGGCGCGTTCACGCAGATCCGACATTGCCGGGTATTTTAGATCGAGATCCATCGCTGTCACTAATTAATTAAGTCGTTGCAACACATATTCGCGTTGTGGAATGGCATCAATAGCGCCGTAATTACTGACTGTCAGAGCTGCTGTTATCGCGGCGCAACGACCGGCATAACGAATGTCGTTTGTGTCCAGGTAATGAGCAAGAAAGGCACCGGCAAAACTGTCACCTGCAGCAGTTGAATCTACCGGATTGCTGTCAGCAGCAGCGATGTTAAAACGTTCAGATGCGCTGGCAAAAATGGCTCCATCGGCGCCGCAGGTAAGAATAACCATGGAGCAGCCAAAATCAAGAAAGTAGTCAATCATGGCATCGCGATCTGTGTGACCGCAGATCTGTTGTGCTTCGTCATCGCTAGGGAAAACTATATCTATGTATGGCAGCAGTTTTTCGATCGTCGCTATTGCTGACTCCAGTGACCACAGATTGAGTCGCAAGTTGGTGTCGAAAGAGACCAGTGTATTATTTGCTCGCGCATGTTCACAGGCAGCTTGTACCGCATCTGACATGTTTGGTGATATGGCACATGACAAGGCTGAGGTGTGCAGTACTTTTGCTTGAGCTATCGCATCCAAAGGGAGATGGCTGGTGTTGTAATGACTCGCAGCCGAGCCACGACGAGCATACGAGAATTGTTTACCCATCGCAGCTGAGCCATCGGGCTGAACGAAATACACACCGGTTGGATCTGTCGCAGCTACCTTGACATGATCGATTGAAATACCTTCCTGATGCCACAGTTTCAGCAGTTCTTTTCCCAGAGGGTCGTCACCGACTGCTGAAATATAACCTGTGCGAAGACCGGGTGTTTTGCATTGGCGTGTTGCTGCAATTAGCGCATTCGAGGTATCGCCACCAAAACCTTGTTTGTAATAGGGGCGATTGGGCGCTTGAGGTTGCTGGTCTTTGTCATCGCTAGCAGGTGCATCCTCCATTCGAACAAATTCGATCAAGGCTTCACCCAGGGCGAGGATATCCAGATAGCTCATGCTATCAGCGACCCATCCAGCCGCCGTCAATAGTCAGTATCGCACCGTTCATATAGTCTGACGCCGCAGAGGCCAGGAAAACCGCTGGTCCTTTAAAATCTTCTGGATCACCCCAACGACCAGCAGGGATACGTTCGAGGATAGCCTGATAACGGTTTTTATCATTGCGCAGCGCTTCAGTATTGTCAGTCGCGATATAGCCGGGGGCGATGGCGTTAACGTTGATACCCTGCGAAGCCCATTCATTGGCCAGTGCCATGGTGAGCTGTCCGATCGCTCCCTTGGATGCACTGTATCCAGGAACAGTTATACCGCCCTGAAAAGTCAGTAGCGATGCAGTAAAAACTATCTTGCCAGCTTTTCGTTTCAGCATTTGTTGTCCGATATGTCGGCTTATAACAAACTGAGCTGACAGATTGACTTCAATCACCTCATCCCAGTATTCGTCTGAATGCTCTGCTGCAGGCGCACGTTTAATGGTACCGGCGTTATTGAACAAGATGTCAACCTGTTTACCGTCACGGTCAAGTGTTGATAGAAAGTCATTGACGGCTTCACGATGACTAAAATCACACTGGTAAGCCGAAAATGTCGAGCCTTGTGCTTCTACTGCTTTTTGTACATCCGAGCCGGATGATTCCATTGAGGCTGATACGCCGATAATATCGGCGCCTGCTTCGGCCAAACCTTCTGCGATGCCTTTGCCGATACCGCGACGGCATCCAGTTACTAGCGCAGTTTTACCTTTAAGGTTGAAGTTGTTCAATACGGTCATGGTCGATGATTTTCCAAATTATGCGTTTATTGCAATCAGGCTTTTCATGGCAGTGGCATTTCCATCTAGCGCCTCAAAAGCTGATTGTATATCGGTCAGTGGCGCAACGTGGGTAATCATCGTATCGGTCGCAACAGCACCTTTGGCGAGCATCTCGATGGCCTGATCATAGTTCTCGCTCTGATAGACGCGGGCACCAAACAGTTCTAGTTCACGCCAGAAAAATTGGAAGAGATCAATTTTTGGTGGCTCCGGATGTATCGCTACCATCACTATGCGACCTCGTACCGCAGCAGCTTCTGTGCAGGCATCAACACCTGCCTGACTGCCAGAGACTTCAAATACAACGTCAGCCCCTTTGTTATTGGTTGCCTGGTTGATGGCATCCTTAAGGTTGTCGGTTTTTGGATTAATCGTTGTAAAACCGAGTGACTTTATAATGTCCAAGCGGGTAGTGTTGACTTCCGACACGGTTACATTGGCACCTGCAGCACGAGCAGCCATTGCAACCAGTAATCCTATCGGACCACCACCGATTACAAGTGCATCTTCTCCGGCTTTAAGTTGGCCACGAGCTACATCGTGACAGGCGACAGCCAGAGGTTCTACCAACGCCGCATCTCGCAGAGATACCGTGGCAGGGAGTTTGTGTAGCGTGTAGTCAGGCACCGTCCATTTCTCGGCAAAGCCACCGTCTGTATCAATACCCAGAAAACGCAGGTTGTGGCAGATATGATTGTGGCCAGCGTCACATGCAGGACAGTCTCCGCAATGAGCCAGTGGTCGAATGACGACATTGTCGCCAGGAACCACCTTGTTTACGCCCGAACCAATCGCGGATACGGTACCTGATACCTCGTGACCCAACACGCGTCGATCTCCCAACCGGTGCGGCATGGCACCATGAAAAATATGCAAATCAGTCCCACAAATTCCACAATAAGCGATATCTACAACTACTTCGTTAGCAGCAGGTTGCGGTGCTAACTGTTGCGCCAGCTCGAAATTTTTATTGTGTGTAAAAAAAGCAGCTTGATAAGTTGATGTCATATTCTGTGTTCTATGCCTGGTTTACAAAAAAGGCTGCGTTCGCTGTGTATTGAATTATGGATTCATCTTTGCGCATTCATCGCTGTTTGCATCCAGAATTACTCACCAACAGAATTATTCAGCTTTGATCAAAGTCTTCAAGTCAAATGAACTATCAGCTGCAATCTCAGGTGCAATAGACTGACCTTTTTCCAATAGCTTTCGTGCCGCCATATAGGCCATGGCATCGTTGATAGCATCGACCGCTAGTAGCTGCGACGACGATTCATCTGATTCCTGTCGATAATACCAGTTTGAGGTACTGCCGGCCTTGTTTCCCTGGCGCTGCACGATATGGTTGTAGCCAGTGTTAAGGCCAGCGATTTGTAATTTAATATCGTATTGATCAGACCAGAACCAGGGCATGGGTGCGTAGTGTGTTTCCTGTCCTGCCAGGTTGCAGGCCAGATTTTCTGCCTGATCGATGGCATTTTGCACAGATTCCAGCCGTACCATTCGGCCGCCAAAATTAAATGCAGCGCAATCTCCGGCCGCCCAGACCTTTGGATGACTGGTTTTTCCAAAGGCATTTACTTCGACACCCGCTGTGGATTCGTCTATTTTGAGTCCGGCGTCCCTGGCAACTCTGTTATTGGCATCGGCGCCAATACCGACAATGACGGCATCCGCTGGCAACTGCTGTCCACTTTCCAGATTGACCTGTAATGGGTGCGCGCCGGCCTTGCTTTCGGTCAAGGATGCGAGTTTCGTATTTTCCATGAATTCGACCCCTTGTTCAGTGTGCCGTTCTCGAAAATAGTCTGCTGTTTGCTGGCAGGCGACACGCTGCAAGATTCGCTCTGCCGCTTCTATGATGGTCACTTTTTTCTGTAACTGGCGAAATACAGCAGCTGCCTCCAATCCAATATAGCCACCGCCAATAATGACCAATTTTTCTATCGATGAAAGTTGTTGTCGTATAGCATCGATATCGTCTATTGATCGAATGGTATAGACCTGTGGCAAATCCCCACCTATCGATGGCGGCAATTGCCTCGGGCTGGAACCGGTAGTGATGACAAGCTGGCCAAACGGGTATTCGGCTGTTGATGTTTTGACGATATGATTGTCCAGATCAACTGAGTCGACATGGCAGCCATTTTCCAGTCGAATATCGTTGTCAGTGTAAAAAGCAGGCTTGCGCAGACTCAGACGATCAAGCTTCATATTGCCAAGCAGGTACTTTTTTGACAGAGGCGGGCGCTGGTAAGGGATATATGCCTCCTCACCGAGCAGGGTGATGCCACCTGTAAACTGCTCTTTGCGCAATCGAGCCGCAGCTGAGAAACCAGCCTGACCAGCACCTATAATCAATACGTCGTTCTTCATGAGCGGTTTTTCTTTGCGGGCCATGGTGCTGACATTTTGATCCTCGAACAGCATTGTTTGCAAGTCAAAACGATTTGATCGACCGGTAGATGTTCATACTGGCTGGAGTAAACCAATTATGTCCAAGAATCTGATATCCCATGCAGGCAGCGAGCTGGATGCTATTGCCAAAGCAGGCACCTACAAGTCAGAACGTCAAATTGTCAGTCCACAAAATGCTGTTATCAGGGCGAAAGCCGGACAGGGGCCCGTTGATGATCAAGAGCTATTGAACCTGTGTGCCAACAACTATCTGGGTCTGGCTAATGATTCTCGTCTGGTAGCTGCTGCCAAGGACACGCTTGACAGTCATGGTTTCGGTATGGCGTCGGTGCGTTTTATCTGCGGGACACAGGAATTACACATGCAGCTTGAACAAAAGCTTGCAGATTATTTGCGAACAGATGATGCGATTGTGTTTCCGTCGTGCTTTGATGCCAATGGTGGTGTATTTGAAGTTCTTCTCGGTGAAAAGGATGCAGTTATTTCAGACAGCCTTAATCACGCGTCGATTATTGATGGCATACGACTCTGTAAAGCGAAGCGTTATCGTTATGCCAACAATGATATGCAGGCACTTGAAGATTGTCTCAAAAATGCAAGTGGTGCGAGATTTCGTCTTATTGTGACAGATGGCGTTTTTTCCATGGACGGTATTGTCGCTGATCTTCCCGGAATTACCCGGTTGGCAGAACAATACGATGCTCTGGTTATGGTCGACGATTGCCATGCTACCGGTTTTATGGGGGCACGCGGTGCTGGCACGCCGGAATTCCATGGTGTTGAGTCAGATGTGCATTTGCTCTCTGGCACTTTCGGCAAGGCACTGGGTGGCGCATCTGGCGGGTACATAGCAGGTCCAGCCGAATTGGTGGGACTCTTACGCCAAAGGGCACGACCGTATCTTTTTTCAAACGCTGTAGCACCTGCCATATGCAGTGCGTCGACCCTGGCTATAGAGCTGGCAGCCGGAGAATTCGGTTATCAGGCGAGGGTACAAATTCAATCGAATGCCAAACGTTTCCGTCACGGTCTGGCTAAAGCCGGATTTAAACTGGTAGATGGCCAGCACGCGATTATTCCGGTTATGATCGGGGATGCGGCCTTAGCATCCCGTTTCGCTGATGCGCTACTAGCCGAGGGCGTCTATGTGATAGCGTTTTCCTATCCAGTCGTACCGGAAGGTACAGCACGAATTCGGACACAGATGTCTGCTGCTCACACTGACACGCAAATTGATTTCGCGATAGACGCTTTTGCGCGTGTAGCGCGTCAAATGGGGATCTAATACAGTGAAAGCAGGTTTATACATTTACAAGACTTGTATGCATAAGCGATGACTAGTGAAAATTCAGGTGAGCACCGTTCTGAGGCTGAACAGCAGCAGTTGATAACAGCGTTGACTGATATGTTTGAAAAGCACATCACGTTCAATGGTTTTCTAGGTTTCCGTATAGATCTGCTCGATACTGAAAAAGTTGTTATCCGGTTTCCAATGCGCAGCGAGCTGATCGGTCACTATCTGCACGGTCGTTTGCATGGCGGTGTTATTTCGTCTGTACTCGATGCTGCAGGTGGACTTGCAGTCATGTGGAAGCTTGCCGAATACTATCCTGGCGAGAGTGTTATACAGGTCATGGAACGTTTTAGATATCTGGGTACGATAGATCTGCGCATTGACTATTTGCGACAAGGTATCGGCGAAGAATTCTTTGCTGAAGCAGAGGTTGTTCGACTGGGTCGCCGAATTGCGGTAATCAAGATGCGTTTACTCAATGAAAAAGAAGTTCTCATAGCGACAGGGAACGGTAATTATATTGTCAGTTGAGAGTGCTACTTTGTTGCTAATTTATCAATTTCTGCATTGACCAAAAGATGAGCGAAAAGACAAAGCAACGCGCAGCAGTGTCGCTAGTGCAAGCTATGCAGCATACGGGTGTGAGCACGCTCTTCTCTTTGTCCGGCAATCAGATCATGCCGATCTATGATGCCTGTATTGATAATCCAATGCGTATTATTCATACACGTCATGAAAGTGCTGCTGTCTATATGGCTGATGCCTATGCGCAACTGACAGGCACTGTAGGTGTTGCTTTGGTAACAGCAGCACCAGGATTTGCGAACGCGCTGGGTGCACTTTATTCTGCACAAATGGCGGAATCACCGGTGATTTTGTTGTGTGGTGATTCGCCAGTTGCTGCCGGAGACAATCAGGCTTTTCAAAAATTTCCTCAAAGCGAAGCGGTAAGCCCGTTTGTTAAGTCAACTATTCGAATTGAGAATGTCGAGGAGCTCTGCGATGCCTGGTTCCGTAGTGTTGATATAGCAACGTCGGGCGTAGCGGGTCCTGTGCATATAGCATTACCCGCCGATGTGTTGAATATGGAGGTGGTCTCGGTTGGTTTCCCTGATTCCCGATTATCCCAATCATTAAACCCGGAAAATAGTCAGGTTAGTAAAGACCACATCTTGAGTGAGCTGTCACAGCATCGCAAAGAAATCGAGCGAGCTGAAAGTCCTATTATCATCACTGGCCCATTGCTCAACGATACACGTTCAGATCTGTTGAATCGTTTGCAACATGAACTGCGGGTACCTGTCATACCCATGGAAAGTCCACGAGGCCTTAATGATCCGTCATTAGGTTCTTTCAAGAGTACTTGTGCGGACAGTGACCTTGTTATCTTGCTGGGGAAACTACCGGACTTCACTCTCGCTTTTGCGAATGCCAATGTGTTTCCAAAAGCAGAATTTATTTTCATTCACCCGGTTGAAAGTCATCTGCAGCATGCGCTGGATAATAGGGCAATGAATATTTCCAATTCGCTGGCGCTTGATCCGCGTGTATGGATTAACAGCATGTTGGATAGCAGTCCAGGTGATCAAGAATATATTTCTCCTGAGCGTACTAGCTGGATTAACAAAGTTGATCTTGCTGTTGCCAGAAAGCCAGACGTTGTTCATGCAGCAATAGGTGAACCTTTGCACCCATCAGAAATTGCTAACGCTGTCAGCGAGAAAATAATTCTGATTGAGACAAACAAAACTAAAACCAGTGTGGTGACTGTTTGTGATGGTGGAGAATTCGGACAGTGGGCTCAAGCCTACCTTCGCAGATCGCCACGTGTTATCAATGGTACATCCGGCGCCATAGGCGGTAGTATTCCTTACAGCGTTGGAGCATCTGTCGCGCGTCCGAAAGACATAGTGGTGGCTTTGCTGGGAGATGGCACTGCTGGCTTTTATATGGGTGAGCTAGAGACGTTTGTCAGGGAACAGATACCGGCAGTCATTGTTGTAGGAAATAATGCTTGCTGGAACGCTGAATATCAAATCCAGCAGCGTGATTATGGTGAAAACCGCACCATAGGCTGTGAGTTTCCTGCGACCGTCCGCTATGACAAGGTGGCTGAAGCACTTGGAATGGGTAGTGCGAATGTGTCGACACTTGCAGATTTTAATGAATCATTGGACGCGGCGTTAAAAATGGCTGTGGCAGAACGGCGTGGCTCACTGATAAATGTCATAATGACGCGTGATGCAGCGCCGACAATCAATGCTTGATAGCTGCAATTGCTTAATATCCTAATGAGCAATCTATAGAAAAAATTGTGGAAAAAACTACCGAAGACATCATAGCCGTTATCTGGCGAGGTAAAGAGCGTAAACAGGGTGCTTATCATGAGTACCCTGTCGCACGGCGTGATAATCAAACGGTACTGGACGTTGTCACAGAAGTGCAACGACACCTTGAGCCGTCACTGGCCTATCGCTTTGCCTGTCGTGTGGGTGTCTGTGGTTCGTGTGCAATGAATGTCAACGGTATACCCAGATGGACTTGTAGAACCCATGTTCAAACTGTTTTAGATGACAGCAAGGATGGGAAAATTACTATCGAGCCTCTACGTAATTTGCCGGTTATAAAAGACCTTGTTTGTGATATGCAACCGTTTTTCGAAAAGTGGCAGCGTGCGGGTGGAAAATTCGACGGATCGCAAACACGTAAATCTCCTTTGCCTGCTATTAATCCAGCCAGTGCGTCTCGACGCAATGCAAATGAAGCCATTGAATGTATAAACTGTGCCGTATGTTATAGCGCATGTGATGTTGTTGGCTGGAACAAGGACTATGCGGGGCCAGCGGCGATGAATCGGGTCTGGTCATTGTTGAATGATGAACGCCAGGTGGAACGTGATTCGTTGTTGAACAAGGCATTTAGTGATGGTAACTGCAGTTCTTGTCACAGTCATGGTAATTGTACTTTGTACTGCCCGGTTGAACTCAATCCGTCACGTAGTGTAGCTGCTATTAAGAAGGCTGGTATTTTCGGTTTGACAAAACTCAGCATAGCCAATGAAATTGATAACTAGGCATGCTACGTAACTGATATTTGCGATGGTTTTTCCGGAAAGAAAATTATTTCTGATGCAACGAATCAGTGCAGCTATTCTTGCACCTTTGGTTGTTGTTCATTTGCTACTGATTCTATATGCAGTCAGACACGGTATGACTGGTGATGACGTTCTGAATCGAACGGCAGGAAATGTCTATTGGGCTTTGTTTTATTTGATATTCGTTGTAGCTGTATCGATTCATGCGCCTCTAGGTTTACGTAATGTACTTAAAGAATGGACGCCACTGTCTTTATCGTCCGTTAACAGGGTGGCTATCATACTTTTTGGGCTTTTTCTTGTGTTAGGTATACGCTCGGTGATTGCGGTAATTGCGCCGGGTTCATAGTCTTTAATAGATCATCTGACGCACCGTTTATTATTATGACATCAATGTTTTTATACGATGGTAGCCCATGAGAGCTTCGAATCGACATAAAGGATATTATGCCTTTGTCGCTCATCGCGTCTCGGGTGTGGCATTAGCGCTTTTTCTACCGTTTCATTTTGTTCTTCTTGGATCCTCACTCGGTGGTGTGAATGCTTTAAACCGTTCGCTTTTGCTGGTTGATAATCCTGTGTTTAAGATCGCAGAATGGGGTTTGGTCGTTTTTCTATCCTTGCATTTGTTGTTCGGTATTCGTCTGCTATTTTTGGAACTAACTGATTGGCCGTCAACAACTGCCGGTAATAGCCTTAGTCTTCGCACTAAGTGGATAGTGCCCGCGCTGGTAGCGTCACTTGTAGTAGGCGGAATATTTATTATTCAAATGTTATGAGGCATGACTGATATTCCCGCATATGTGCTGGTATTACAATAAACCGAAAAGATGAAATCACTGGATACTATTTCTACTGACATCCTGATCCTTGGGTCTGGGGGTGCAGGTCTTTTTGCCGCATTGCATGCTTTGCAAGCTAATTCTGATCTTAATGTTACTGTGGCAGTCAAAGGGCTGCTTGGAAAGAGTGGCTGCACGCGTATGGTGCAGGGAGGCTATAACGTCGCGATTGCCCAGGGTGACTCTATAGAACGTCATTTCATGGATACGATTGTCGGTGGCAAGTGGTTGCCTGAACAGAAACTCGCCTGGCATTTAGTCGAAACTGCGGTCGAGCGTTTGCATGAACTGGAAAATGAACTGGGATGTTTCTTCGATAGAAACAGTGATGGCAGCCTTCATCAGAAAGCCTTCGCCGGACAAAGTTTCGATCGCACGGTACACAAGGGTGATCTTACCGGCATAGAAATTATTAATCGGCTGATGGAGAAGGTCTGGTCACTCGATTGCCATCTGCTCGAAGAGCACAGAGCCATCGAGCTTATCCCTTCATCAGATGGCAGCTCAATAGCGGGTGCGCTAATGATTGATATGCGTAGTGGTAGCTACCGGCTGGTACGTTGTAAAGCGCTGCTGTTAGCCACCGGTGCCGGCCCCAGTATGTATCGCTATCACACACCGTCAGGGGACAAGAGTTGTGATGGGCTGGCTATGGCTATGCGTCTTGGCTTGTCTGTTCGCGATATGGAAATGGTGCAATTTCATCCAACTGGACTTCTTGGTGGGCCGGATACTCGTATGACCGGAACAGTTCTCGAAGAAGGTTTACGTGGCGCGGGTGGTTATCTTTTGAACGGCGATGGTGATCGATTCATGCAGCGCTATCACCCGAATGGAGAACGAGCAACAAGAGATATAGTGTCACGATCCATCTATGCTGAAATGCGTGACGGTAAAACTACCTCGATGGGCGGAGTGTTTATCGAGATGGGTCACTTGGGACCTGACAATGTCGCCAGGAAATTTCCTGGCATGGTCAAGCGCTGTGCAGACTGTGGTTTTGATCTTGCTGGTGGTCGCGTTGAAGTTGTGCCGACCGCGCACTACATGATGGGCGGTGTCGAATTTTCTGTAGATACCTCGACTGCTTTGCCGGGACTTTTTGTTGCCGGTGAAGACGCAGGTGGTGTTCATGGGGCGAATCGATTGGGAGGAAATGGTGTAGCCAACTCTACCGTCTATGGTGGTATTGCTGGTGAGACGATGGCTGCCTATATTAATGAACATTCGTCTTCTCTGGCAGATATTGATCTAAATGAAGTAGATGCTGGTATTGCAAGAGCAGAAACAGCTTTCAGTGGGGAATCAGGCAGCGTCGCGGGAATACGCGATGCATTGGGCGATTTAATGTGGGATAAACTGGGTATATTGCGTGATGACACGAGTATAGAGGAAGGCCTTCACGGGCTCGATGCGTTACAGAGCGATTTGCTCGCAACAGGTGTAAAAGATGATGATCGAGGTTTTAACCTCTCGTGGCATGATTGGCTGAATCTTCAAAATATGCTCGACATCAGTCGGGTGATAGGTGTTTCAGCCAGAGCACGTTGTGATTCCCGGGGAGCACATTTTCGAGAGGATTTTCCTGATACGGGAGAGCTTGATTCCACCTGTTTTACGCGTGTGCACATGCAAAAACAAAGTAATAATTTATCTCTCAGTGACTTGAACAATCTGTCAACTGAAATGGTGCCAGTGAGCTTCGACATTGTCAGCCCCGGTGACTCCCTTATAGATGATGAAGCCGGCTTGCCGCCGGTTGCGAGCACATCATGATTACACACGATGCCATTGAAACCGCTGCCTACGAAATTATGAAAAAGGCGGCCATCGATATACCTGAGGATTATCTGACAGGCATTAAAAAATCACAGCAAAGTGAAACAAATACCCTGTCCGGTTATGTCATAAAAACCATGATCGATAACTACGGGGCTGCGACTGAAGATCGACGCCCGATGTGTGCTGATACCGGCCTGCCACGTTATTACGTAAAAATGGGTGATAACGCTCCTTTGACAGGCGGTTTTACCGGAATAGAAAGAGCATTGCGCAGTGCAACTGCCAGAGCAACCCATGATGTGCCGTTGCGCCCTAATCGTGTTCACCCCTTGTGGCGCACCGAGCATAACAACAATGTCGGTATCAACGCACCGGAAGTGGAATGGTCATTTGAACCGGATGCTGATTGGATCGATGTGACCACGGTACACAAAGGTGGATTGTTTGGTTCGGATTACCGAATGTTGTTTCCGGGAGATGGTATAGACGGAATCAAACGTTTTTTTCTGGATACGCTGGTAGCTTTTGGTAAACGCGGCCTTTGTTGTCAGCCAGCCATAGTGGGTGTGGGTGTCGGCGGTTCCAAAGATACCTGTATGCAACTGGGTAAGCAGGCGGCTTGCCTGAGAACAGTTGGTAATCGCAATCCTGATAAGGAAATTGCCAGTCTCGAATTGGAGTTAATGACGCTAGGTAACAGTATTGGGATGGGACCGATGGGTTTTGTCGGCTCTTCGATGTGTGTGGATGTACATATGGAGGTCGGGTATACGCATACCGGCGGTATGCCTGTTAGCGTACATACCTTTTGTCTTTCATCGCGACGTGCGACGGCTCGTTTACATAGCAGCGGCGAGATAACCTATCGGACTGATCCTGATTGGTTCACACCCTACATGCGAAGGGAGACAGTTGATTGGCCTGCCTCAGCTTTGACGACAGATTCTGTAACTTCGGCAGTTTCTGACGCGGGAGATCAACATGCAGGAAGTTGAGATTGATTTACCCGCAACTAGCGACGCTATAAGTGATCTATCAATCGGAACGGTTGTCTACCTCAATGGTATTGTTTACACAGCACGTGAGGGCGTCTACGAGAAAGTGCTCTCAGGTGGTGCTACGGTACCATCGGAATTGCTGGCAACCTCGAACGTTAATTTTCATTGTTCGCCCGCAGCAGCGCCGGACGGAGCTGGCAGTTACAAAGTGGGTGGTGTGACCGCTACCGCGAGTTTTCGTTTTTCTAAATATATGGCTGACTGGATCGATACCACCGGCGCGCGCATTGTCATTGGCAAAGGCGGCATGGCACAAAAAGATTACAGTGACGTTTTTGCACCGCGAGGTGCTATATACCTCACCACCGTTGGCTATGGCACTGGAGCCTTGTTGGGTCGTGGTGTGAAAGCTGTGCGTGATGTTCTGTGGCTTGAGGAGCTTGGCCTTGCCCAGGCCATGTGGTTTTTTGAAGTAGAACGCTTCGGACCGTTTATTGTTGACAGTGATTTACAGGGAAACTCATTGTTTGCACAGCAGAACGAGCAAATCAATCGTAATATAGAGAAACTGTACGAAGGCCTTGATAAGCCTGTATTACATCGTTATGGCGAAACAGATGATCGCAAGGATGAATTGTTATAACCCGAGCATTTTCAGAAACAGACCCAATTTCAAAAACAGAGCAAAAACAGACCATAAGCGGTTACACAACTACCAAGTACACGCAACAAAGTACGCGCAACCGGAGTCGAAGTTATTATGAGATACCCAAAGCATTTACAGAACGCAACCAAACTGTTCGCTGTAGCGTTTGTACTGTTGTGTGCTTGTGTTCCGTTTCTAAGTCATGCAGGAGAAGAGGATTTATTCGGCATCTGGAAAACCGGAACGAGTAAAAAAGGATCGTATTTGCACGTAGATATTCGAAAGTGTGAAGACAAGATATGTGGTTTTATCGTTAATGCTTTTGACAAAAATGATGAGCCGGTAGCCGACTATCCGCATCTCGGTAAAATAATGGTTTGGAATATGCAGCCAAAGTCCTCGCCAAACAGTTGGGGAAAAGGCGGGATATGGGCACCTGATACTGATAAAAAATACAAATCCGGCATGGTGCTGACAGACGACACCTTGAAAGTCACTGGTTGCATCTCTCTGGGTTGGCCTTGTCGTTCGCAAACATGGACACCGGTATCTCCTTGATCCGTTGTTCGTCTCGCTTATGCGCCTTCGCGCCTATCGCGATCACCGCGTCCTGATTTGATCTTCAAATAATTATTTGCTGGAGAATTGGGACTATCCGTTAAAACTGCGGGATATTTCCCTTTCTCACCAGAGTAGCGCTCAAGTACTTCGATATCGATGCCGATTCAATTCGTATGATTGCTCGGCTGTTATTCAAACTTGGATTCAAAGCGGTAGTGCCAATAGTGGCATCCCTTGGATTGATCTCATACATGAGTTATACGCAAGGCGGTGATCCGCTGGCCTACGCGCGCATGATGTTAGGTAACGGTAGTTCGGGTCCAAACACGCTGGAACGCGCATCAGGCAGTGTGACGGGTACCTTTGCCACCATCTATGACAAGACATCAAGTTCAATCGATGCGGTAAATCGGCATCTATCCACTGGCGATGGCGAACAACCGGCCCTCGGCGCTGCGAACGAACAAAATTCAAATAAAGGCTCTACCGTTTATCGTTGGAAAGATGCGGCTGGCAACACGCATTTCGGGTCGCATCCTGACGAGAATGCTGTGGATATCGTCCCGATATCGGTTTCCAAAGGAAGATCGAGTTCATCCTCAGATTCGAATACAGCTAGTCGCACTTCTAATAGCAACAATTCCGTTCCTGGTATGCCAGACATCAAACTGCCCGGGGGTATAAAGTTACCTGAAGGTATCGACTATCGTCGTCTAACCGGTCAGATTGATATTCCCGATTAATGCCTGTGGCAGCAAGATCTGACTACCGCCCCTTTAGTTTGTCTTGCATCCCGTGCCACAACATGGCTGCAGGTAAAAACCAGGGACGACCGCGATAGAGCGGAATACTAGCTGGCGCCGACCCCGCAAGTGTCGATAGATCTTTCAGTTCCGCTTTTGCGTCAAGAATTGACTCAGCTACTTTACGACCGAACCAGGGTGCCCAGACAGTGCCTGAACCACAGTAGCCCATCGCATAGTAAATTCCCTTTTCCTGAAACAGTAGCGGCAGTGCTGACCGACTGAAAGCGACATTGCCCGCCCAGGAATAGGCAATTCGTGCATCACTTAGTTGTGGGAAAATATCTGTCATACCTTTTTGCACATGCGCAATGGCTTTGGCTTGACTCACTGGCAATGCAGGTTCCCGACTGCCGAAGAGCATTCGTTTACCATCCGGGCTGGGACGAAAGTAACGGTATAGGTTTCTGTTTTCTCCCATAGCACGTAACTGTGGAGCCAGGGTTTCTATCAGATTAGGTGACAGTTCCTCGGTTGCAACAATACGGCTTCTAATGGGCACGATACGGCGTCTGATCCAGGGATCGAGAGCATCTGTATAGCCGTTGGTTGCGATCACAACGTTACCTGTATCAACTGTACCTCTGGCTGTGACTATCCGTTTGTCGGTATAGGCTGTGTTGTCTGTGGACCTACCTTCTGATTCAATGGCAATGACCGGGGTAGATGCATGCACAAGCACGCCTTTGGCAATTGTAGCCTCCAATAATCCGTTCAGGAATTTTGCCGGATGAAAATGGCCAATGTCAGAGCGGCATATTCCACCGACATAGGCCTCAGATCCTATGTATTGAGATATATCATTGCTATTCACAATTGTCGGTTCGACATCAGTTAGCTGATGATATGTCTGCGCCTCTCGGGTCATTTTCTCGAGATCAGGCTCCGTAATAGCACCCGTGAATCTTCCGGTTAAACGATAATCGCAATCTATATTGTGATTTTCGATCAGCTGGCGCAGATGCTCTCTGGCTGCGACGCCTTCTTTTAATATTTCTTTCGCACGTTGACGGCCAAATTTTTTAACTGACTCAATAGCGCCCAAGCGAAGATTTCCGCTAGTAATACCACCATTGCGGGTTGAAGCCCCATAGCCTGGTTGCTGCGCATCGAACACCTGAACGTTGCGGCCAGCCTCTGCCAGAACCAGGGCTGCCACCAGGCCGGTATATCCAGCTCCGATAATCACCACATCCGAAGTAGTGTTGAGAGGCTGTTCGGGCAGAGACTGAGGAGGTGCTTCTTGCCACCAGTAGGGTGAGTTCTCGGTCGGTTTTTCTGAATCTACCTGCTGCATTGCATCTATTCGCTCTGTTACCATTCCAGATATGAGTAGCATAACCCCAACGTCAAGGCGACCGTCCAAAAAGAAGGCAAGTACCGCTGGTGTAATTGATAGTACCCACCAGTCGACTCGCTGGCGCCCGCAACAGATCATTCAGACCAAGGTGATTGCCATTTGTATCAATAGGCGCCGTTTACTGGCGGCAGAAGTCTATAACGATGCGGGAGAGATTAAAGGCGTACGCCCGATCGGCGGGCATGTAGAATTTGGTGAAACGCGTGAGCAAGCACTGGTTCGAGAATTTCGTGAGGAATTGGGCACTGAGATTGTGACAGCAGGGCGGTGGCGAACCTTTGAAAATTTATTCACGCATGAAGGTGAGATAGGGCATGAGTACATACACGCGATAAGTGTGGCTTTGGTTGAGCAATCGCTTTACGATCAGCCGTTGATGGTGTTCTCCGAAGATAGTGGTAGTGAAGTGCGCGCGCGCTGGTTTAATGTCAAAGATCTGCGCAGCGGTGTCATCGCGCTTTTTCCTGACGGTTTGGCGCAAACTCTTTAACAGTTTTATCAGAAGACCTTATCCCGAGAACATTCTCATTGAATACAACGCCTACAAGCCAGTCTTCAGACAATAGTCACAACAAGGGTAATCGATATGATTTTATCGTTGTTGGATCAGGCTCCAGTGGTGCTGTTGTAGCAAATCGACTATCTGAAAATCCTGCGCACCGCGTTCTACTTCTTGAGGCAGGTCCGAAAGATAGCAGTCCGTGGATTCATATACCGATTGGCTATTATCGGAATATATTAAACCCCAAAGTAAGCTGGTCTTACGAAACAGTACCGGAATCTGCTACCGGCAACCGTGCTATGACCTGGCCGCGGGGGCGTGTACTTGGTGGTACAAGCTCTATAAATGGTTTGGTATATATTCGTGGTCAACGTGAAGACTTTGATGAGGACTGGTCGCAACAAGTCAGTGGTTGGCGTTACGATGATGTGCTGCCGTTTTTCAAAAAGGCAGAAGATCAGCAACATGGCCAGAACGAGTTTCATGGTGCAAACGGCCCACTCCAAGTGTCTGACTCCATGCGAAGTCCTTTGGCCGATGCCTATATTGATGCCTGTGGTGAAGTGCAGATAGCTCAAACGTCTGACTTTAATGGTGCAAAGCAGGAGGGTGCTGGTTATTTTCAATTGACCGTTACTCGTAATGGTAGACGTGCCAGCACGGCATATTCCTATCTCAAACCCATCAAGCAGCGTAGCAATCTCGAGATAGCGACGGGAGCTTTAGCAAGTCGCATTCTATTTGAGGGCAAAAAGGCTGTTGGTGTTGAATATTTACAACAGGGAAAAACTGTACAGGCCTTTTGTGATGCTGAGGTGGTGATTTGTGGCGGCGCTATCAACAGCCCTCAGCTATTACAGTTGTCAGGCATCGGGCCAGCAACTCTACTCAATGAGCATGGAATTTCTGTTGTGCATGACAGTCCTGATGTCGGGCAAAATTTGCAGGATCACTTTCAAATTCGCGTTGTTTACGAATGTGCAAAAGCACTCACGCTAAACGATCTCTACCATAGCCCGCTGCGTAAGGCGATGGCTGGTATTCAATATGCGCTGACACGCAAAGGACCTTTGACCTTAGGTGCTGGGCAGGTAGGTGTGTTTGCCAGGACACGTTCAGACCTTGTACGACCGGATGTGCAGTTTCATTTTATTCCCTTCAGTGCAGCGGGTCCTGGACAGGGGTTACACAAATTCTCAGGCTTTACGGTATCTGTCTGTCAACTCCGGCCCGAGAGTCGTGGAAGCGTGGATATCGTGTCTGCCGATCCGACCCGGCATCCGGCGATAGCACCGAATTATCTGGCAACTGATCACGATGTAAGCACCATGCTTGGAGGGCTAAGGCTGGTGCGTCGCGTGGCACAAGCCCCTGCGATAGATGCGTTGACCGAAGTGGAAAAAATTCCAGGTGCTGAAGCGGAGTCTGACGAACAGCTGATTGACTATATTCGCAATTTTGGAGGGACGATTTTCCATCCTTGTGGAACATGCAGAATGGGGGATGACAGCACGTCAGTCGTTGACTCGAGATTGCGCGTCAGAGGTGTTGAGAATCTGCGCATCGCTGATGCTTCAGTGATGCCGACTGTGGTCTCAGGCAACACCAATGCTGGCTGCATTATGATTGGGGAAAGATTGTCCTCATTTGTTCTTGCCGATAATCAATAATCCGTCTATTTATCCTTATGAGATCCCTGAATTAATTTGTGGAGACACTAACGTGCTAGAACGTTCCAACCATTTGCCTACGTCTGAGCTACAGGCGATTGATGCACAACACCATCTGCATCCCTTCACTGCGGGCGCAGAGCTCAGTGAAAAGGGTGTCCGGGTTATAAAATCTGCCAAAGGCGTATATTTAACCGACAGTGAAGGTGAGGAAATCCTCGACGCCATGGCTGGTCTGTGGTGTGTCAATATCGGATATGGCAGACCGGAGCTGGCAGAGGTGGCGGCAAGACAGATGCGGGAGCTGCCTTATTACAATACTTTCTTTCAGACAACTCATATACCAGCTTTAACTCTTGCAGCACGTATTGCCGAGCTGACGCCTGGTGATCTCAATCAGGTTTTTTATGCCAGTGGTGGAAGTGAAGCAAATGACACCAATATCCGTCTGGTGAGGCACTATTGGGCCATACAGGGCAAGCCTGAGAAAAACATTATTATCAGCCGGCATAACGCCTATCACGGGTCTTCGTTGGGAAGTGCCAGCCTTGGTGGTATGAAGCCGATGCACAAACAGGGTGGTATGCCA
Organism: uncultured Granulosicoccaceae bacterium; assembly: GCA_964411665.1. Taxonomy (GTDB): domain Bacteria; phylum Pseudomonadota; class Gammaproteobacteria; order Granulosicoccales; family Granulosicoccaceae; genus CALFCE01. The sequence goes on from CAYPMR010000033.1 coordinate 26,998, forward strand.
ATCCCGGATATCGTACACATAGATCAGCCAGACTGGTGGTCCGAAGGCGGTGAAATGAGTCGAGAAGATTTTGGGGTTGCACGTGCTCAGCAGCTCGCTGAAGCTATTGCACATTATGGTGAGAATCGAATAGCTGCATTTATCGCCGAACCGGTACAGGGCGCTGGCGGTGTCATCGTACCGCCGGATTCCTACTGGCCGGAAGTACAGAAAATCTGTGATGCTCATGACATTCTGTTTATCGCTGATGAAGTGATTTGTGGATTTGGGCGAACTGGAAACTGGTTTGGATCGCAAACCTATGCCATTCGTCCCGATGTCATCACAATTGCGAAAGGACTGTCGTCAGGATACGCACCGATTGGCGCGTCCGTCGTATCGGATGCTGTGGCCGAAGTGATCAATAACGGGGGCGATTTTAATCACGGCTATACCTATTCGGGACATCCAGTCAGCGCAGCTGTTGCTCTCGAAAATTTACGCATTCTTGACGAAGAGGGACTGGTTGACAGGGTGGGTAAACGTACCGCGCCTTATTTGGCAGGGCGTTGGGCCGAGCTGGCTTCTCACCCACTGGTTGGTGAGGCCAGTATTTCCGGAATGATGGCATCAATAGCCCTGACGCCTGATAAATCAGCAAAAGCCTCTTTCAAAGCAGAGGCAGGTACTGTCGGGAAGATGTGTCGGGAGCACTGTTTTGCAAACCGTCTGATCATGCGGCATGTAGGGGACCGTATGGTTATTTCCCCACCGCTGGTTATAGAGGAGTCTGAGATTGATCTGATGATGGAACGGATTGGTATCGCTCTTGATAGCACCGTAAAGAGCCTAAAAGAGGAAGGCTTATATTGTTGAACAGAGGGTTGTCATCCGGGTTTTCTACGGGGTTTTCTATAAAAAATTCTAACCGGGTTTATAGACAAAGCAAAAGAACACCCGAGGTAATAAAACCAGTAGGTTTTAAAAACCCGGGTGTGCGTGAGCTGGTTAAATCAACTACATCAAAGTTTTTATCGACCTCTTTAATACGTCTACAAGGGCGACTATATGCCGAGCGATTATTGAGCGGTTAATCAATTATCGCAACGGCGACAATTCCAGTTCTATTCGACGATTTAAAGCACGGCCTTCTGCCGTATCGTTTGAAGCTACAGGGTAGTTGTCAGCAAGGCCGGTGGAAGATAGACGATCAAATGGTATACCTACGGCATCACCCAAATAACGCATGGCTTCCAGCGCACGGCGGTTGGACAGGTCAGTGTTATCGACATAAGAGCTATTTGCACCAACTGGTATATTGTCGGTATGCCCCAGAACCAGGATTCTGGCATCAGTTTGACCTTTCAATGCATCGCCAATGCGGCTGAGTAATCTGCCACCATCGCCACTAAGCCGGGATGCACCAGAACCAAACAGGCCATTATTACCGATACGCACAGCCACGCGATTACCTGGCAAAGCTGTTACCTCGACGTCTTTAAGACCGCTGTATTGTGCTGCAAGGGAGCCGCTTAGAGTATCGGCCCAATCGACAGGTGGAGCGGAGGCTACGATCGCCTCGGCAGCAGCTGCCTGAGAGTTGGCTGCTGCCAGGTCGCTCTGAGCTTTTGCCAATTGTATTTCAAGAAAGGCTAATCGATTTTCACTGGCAGAAGCGCGTGAGTTGGCGCTTGCCAGGTCTCCTTCAGCCTTTGCCAATTGAATATCCAGAAAATCCATTCGATTTTTAAGGCTGGAAATATCTTGTTTGGCATTGATTAACTGGTTTCGTGTCAGTGCGTTGCCATTGCGAGCACTAGCAGTTTTTTTGTCACTGGCAGCAACTCTTGCCAAAGCATCGTCGCGTTCCTGTAAAGCGCTTTTGATTTGCGCAAGTGAACTCTCTACGAGGCGATTTGTTTCTTCTTCCTGGGCCGATGATTTTTCACTCAAGGCATAGTATTGTTCGCGTATATGACTGCGTCCAGTGTCTATAACTGCTGCTTTTGTTTCCAGTGCTTCTACTTCATCGATTGTGGATGATAATTGATCGTATAGTGAATCCCTGTCTTTAGTGACAGCGGCAAATTGCTTTTCCATGCTGGCAATTTTTGCTTGTAGAGATTCTACCGTGTCTTCATCCTGAGCAAAGATCTGAACAGGCGATAAAAACAGTGTGACGCTTAAGGCTACTGTGCCAGGAATGCGTAAGCAGGGTGATCGAAAACGAGACTGATTAGTTGTCGATGCAAAAAAAACCTTGAACATGTCTACTCCAAGTTGTGTTTGACTTTGTTGTGTTTAGCGCAGCTACAGAGATTATAAGGTCGCGGCCACTGCCTGTATTGGCTTGACGCGAGGCTTGGCTTCATTTTTTCAGCCGGCTCTTCCAGCTTTGGCAAACCGCTGATGATGTTTGGCTCGATTACCGATATCGCACATTCCGGTTCCCGGTTATCCTCTCGCTCACAGGGGCAGCTGCCACAGACGGATAGTAAACCGAGATGGGTCTTACCACAATACGTACAGGGTCGCCTGATAGCCTCTTGTACAAACAGGTGCTCCGTCGGTCAACAACCCGTCGCTGAGAGGATTGAAATAGTAATAAAGGGAGTAAAAGGCTACGCAGGCTTCCTAATCGCTTTTGATCTCTCGAGCTTGAGTAAGTTTAATACAGTAGCTATCTGTACGCTCTCTAAGGATGAGGTTTGTCATTCGCCATTAAATCGAAAAATGGTGGTATAAGCTTGTTTACGATACATGCCTCTAACTAGCTGATTTTCGCCAGATTTACGGAAGAATGTTGGATTTCTAAGCGCCAGATAACAAGGCAAAGAGATCAGCCGTCAACAAAAGCTGGCTGTATATCTGTATTTCACTGATTGCCGAACATGAAGAGATGGGTGGAAAAAAGCTAACTGAAAATCACGCGACTACATATTGACTTGAAATGTATGTCAGGCAGCTCGATCCAGGTATTCATCATCTGCGTCATCTGAATTAATTTCAGTCTCAGATGTATCATTCTCAATGACAACTGAGTTGCTGTCAGAGGTCAGTATTGAATTGTATTCTGATACACGCTCACGGCAGGAAGATTCTATTTGCGTAATAGCTGCTGGTAACTCATTTAGTGGCACAGGCTTGGAAAAGTAATATCCCTGGATAAGATCTGCACCCAAATTGGTGAGAGATTTTAGCTGATGGTTGGTTTCAATCCCCTCAGCAACAGTTTTTAATCCAAAAAGCTCTCCGAGATGTATTATTGAGCTGACCATCGAAACATCTTGAGTTTCGTCAAGCGAATCGTCTAACTGGGAGCCTGCAATATTTTTAATGAAGGCTCGGTCGATTTTTAGCGTGTCGAGTGGAAGTACCTGCAAGTGCTGCAAGCAGGAAAAACCGGTTCCGAAATCGTCTATGGCTATCGAAACACCTTTTGTACGCAAATCTGCCAAAACCCCAGTGACCCAATCGATATCGTGCATGACTAGGCTTTCTGTTACTTCCAACTCCAGATAACCGGCATCCAGACCTGATTCTGACAATGCATTCGAGACTTTCTCGGAAAAACGGGTGTCAGCGAATTGCTGCGCTGATATGTTCACCGCTATTCCAAGGCCGTTAAGTCCTTGACGATGTAATCCAGCAATGTCTTTGCAACTTCTTTCCAGTACCCAACGTCCGATTTCTCCGAGTAATCCCATATCTTCGGCTATCGGTATGAATTGATCAGGAAATACATTGCCAAGCTTTGCACTGTTCCAGCGTATCAAAGCTTCCACACCTCTGACAGTATGGGTGTGCGGATCAACTTTCGGTTGATAGTGAAGACTGAACTCGTCTCGTTCGAGTGCGAGTTTTAGTTCGTTTTCTATTGAGCGACGCTGGTCGTGGAGTTTTCCCATAGATTTATCGAAACGATACATCATGGCTGTTCTGGTTCTTGACTTGTTACTGGTCAAAGCAATATCTGCATTTTTGAGTAACTGCAATCCGGCAGGACAATCGTCTGGTGCAATTGCGAAACCGGCACTCAATTCCAGTCGTATATGGGCGTCATTAATTATTATATCGTTATTTGCGCTATTTAATAATTTGTCGACGTAACTATTACAGTTGAAATTGGATGGCAACTGCTTTTTATAAATTGCGAACTCATCTCCACCAAGTCGTGCGACAGTTGCGTCCAGTCCTGCTGCTTTTTTCAATCTCTCTGCAACTACTTTCAGTATTTCATCACCAATGAGATACCCGTGATTCTCATTAATGGTCTTGAAGTTATCCAGATCAAAATATACTGCAATTTGACGTTCATACATTTCACCGGAAGTTATTTTTGATTCAAATGTTAATCGATTGGATAGTCCTGTCAGAGGATCCGTATAGGCCTGCTCCTTCAATTTTCGTCCTGAGTAGAATGAGAATAAACAGGCGAGAATACTAATGACCAATAAAACTATATCGATGATGTAGTTTCGATTGGCTCTGGTGAGTATTGCAGTGTTTATTTCTTCCAATCCTGCCAGTGTTTTTTGAGTTAGTATTCTTTGATGTCGACGTATATTTTCTACACTGTCTGCCCATTTATCATAAGTCAGGTATTGTGCATATCCACTGCCTAGTTGCGCATGTAACTGCGATATTAATGGGTCATGGGAGTTATAATAAATTTCTTTTACCTGAGTGGTTTCTTTCGATAAATCTGAGTCGTTTGAAAAGGGTCTGGCGACGTTTTCCAGATGTAACCACTCATATGAAATATCATTAACCAGGGCTTCAATTCGGTAGATATTTAATTCTTCAGGTCTGGCCTCGCCAGTCATTAATTGACCCAGCTCATTGTCCAGGGACGCTGTCAAGTTAAGTAATGACCAATTAGAACTGAGTAAATCCTGGTATTTATCTATAATATTCGCATTTTTACGTGGTAAGAAATTTATCGAATTCCATATGTGTCCAATATTATTAAATGTCTTGTTTAACTCGGATTTTAGTGTGTTCTCATGATGAAAGTCTTGTTGATCAATCGGCAGTAATAATTGTTTAGCGGTTAGGGTTTGCGATTGCTTGCTATTAATTGCGAGTTTGTCGAGGCCTTTAATTTGTATTTTAATTTGCTCGGCAGTTGTGCGTGTAAAATTGAAGAGCTTTGGGTTGTCAGCCAGACTCGTTAGACGGTTCAGGAGCTTAAGTATTGCCTTATGAGTCTTGTTTGATTGGGATTTAAGTTCCTGGATGTTTTTTTCAGTGACAGGCTCAGTCTGTGTTAGTAACGCTGCTTTTATCCGAAGTTCGGAATCTGACTGGTGGCGCAGGTCGAAAGCTGCTTGCATAACTGAGGTCTGCATCTGCAAATACGTCATTTCCTTTTTTTCAATATGAGCTTCAAAAAGGAATGACATAATCAACCACATAATCACCACTGTTACAAACATGTTGATTTGCGTTAATTTGTTGCCAATATATTTGTAAGTCTTGGACATCTTGTCGCAGGATATATCCGTGGTAGGTGTACAGTATCCGTCTTGAGATAGTAGCGACTTGTAAAATGTATAATTGATGTTGAAACACTGCAATGTGACTAGCTTCTTTATTGAGACTTTTTTTTGTGCAATTTATTTTCTTTATTCTTTTTATAAGACTGTAAAGAGCCTTTTAATACAGGTATATTATTGCCGCATGACAAATTATGATTTTACTATTCTCGGTGCTGGATCGATCGGTATTGGTACAGCGATGCACCTTCAGCAAAGAGGATTTAAAGTTCAGTTAGTTGATCGCTTGCTGCCAGCGTCAGCGACATCCTACGGTAATGCAGGGGTTGTAAATAATTGTTCGTTTATGCCTATAAACAATCCCTCTTTGATCGCGAAGCTTCCTGGTTTGCTGCTCAACAATAAACCAGGTCTGCGTTACAGTATTCGACATATACTCTCTAACCCTGCATGGTGTATCAATTTTTTAAAAAGTACCCGTGCCGAGCAAACACTGAAAACCGCCAATGCACTGGCGACACTAGTCAGTGGAGCTCTGGATGAGCACAAGGCATTAATGCAGCGAGTAGGCAATATGAATCGCTTGTCTGAATCCGGTTGGCTTAAGGTGTACAGGCATCATCCAGATTCTTTTTTCTCCGAACTTGAGAATCGTTTGTTTGAGCAACACGATATAAAAACTGAAATTTTGACTGCTAGCGACATCGCCAGGCTGGAACCGGCATTAAAACCTGTATTTGAAAGTGGGTATTTGCTGAAAGATAGTGCGTCAGTGAATAATCCAGGGGCCCTATTGAAAGAATATGTCGACAACTTTGTAGCCAGTGGCGGAAAATTTACGCAAGCAGGTATCCAATCGCTAACGCGCTCGAATGACAGATTCCAATTGCTTACCGATGTTCCAAATAACGATATTAGCTGTAAAAAATTGATTATCTGCGCCGGACCCTGGAGCGGTACATTGCTGGAGCAACTGGACTTTCGTGTTTTATTGCAAGTTGAAAGAGGGTATCACCAGCATTTTAATTTATCAGGCAGTCATAAGTTGCATCGACCCATCCATGATGTGAACTCTGGCTATATTATGGCGCCAATGGAACTGGGCGTTCGCCTGTCTACAGGGGTAGAGATTAATCACCGTGATGCACCTGAGCAGCACGGGCAGCTCAAACAGGTTATCCCGCGTGCACGCGAAGCCGTCTCATTGGCGGATCCAACCCCTGATCCTATCTGGATGGGATGTAGACCGACGTTTCCTGACAGTAAGCCTGTGATAGATCAAGCACCGGGTGAAGAAAATCTTTGGATAGCATGTGGTCACCAGCATATAGGGCTGATGAGTGGCCCTGTAACAGGTAAATTGCTTGTTCAACGTATTGTAGGTGAGGTACCCGATATTGATTTGCAACCGTTTAATGCCGATCGCTGGATAAAACGGGTTGCCTAGATGAAAAGAGGGCCTTACGGGAACGTTTAAAGTTATATCCTATAACAAACGTTCCCATTGACATATCCATTTGTCTTTTTAGGCAGCCCTGCTGTCCTAGGTTATATTTCCTTTAAACCCTTAGACCAGAAGCTTTGCGTCACTGGCTTTCGCCAGCTTTGCCTTTTGCTACGACAATCAATCTCAAGACTTGAACACGTCCAGGCTAATTCCTGCCTGATTCCCTGGTTAGATCAGTAGTTTCCTGATCACCCGCACGATAAGTCCCTTATCCCCAAGATTCCTTCCTGGGTCGATGCGGTAGTCGAGATACTTTACTTGCTTGAGAGCAAGTGACAGCCGTGATCTGTTTGTTGCAATCCGCAGGCCAATTGTCCAATCTAAATATAAATGTAAACTGCAATTAACAATTGATCGTGTACCTTGGATTTACGATTATTGTTTTCTGATTTTGCGGCGGTTAGTTAATGCAAAAAATTAATACAAAAACTGCGTTGATACTAATCGCTGCTTTATTCAGGTGGCCTCAACCAAATGTTGCTAGCCTCAACCTGATCACCCAGGGATAGCAGGAATGCAGCCAAATCATCTATTTCTGAGTCGTTGAGTTTATCTATCACCGGTAGGTCATGACGCTTACCCGGTTCTTGCGGT
>CAYPMR010000033.1:34675-39760 GCA_964411665.1 uncultured Granulosicoccaceae bacterium
GTCGTTGAGTTTATCTATCACCGGTAGGTCATGACGCTTACCCGGTTCTTGCGGTGGCGATTCGGTATAAAAGCGAATGACATCTTCCAATTCAGCGAAGCGACCGTCATGCATATAGGGTGCGCTTTGTTTGAGGCCTCGTAAACCAGGAACACGAAATGCTCCCTCGATTGACAGTGTCGCATCCTGGTCATTTGTTCTGTTTAGGAGATCGCATGATCCGTCGCTTCCTGAGCTGAAAATACTATTACAGTTAAATTCACTTGACTGCATAGACTGTATTCCTGTCATTCTGCCAGCATCTATGCTGTTATCGTCCGCCTGCGCAGTGCCAATGTTGTGAAAGCCAAAATTGCTAAACATAGCCGAAGCGTGACAATTAAGGCATTGAGTTCTGTTGCTGATAAATAGCCTTAAACCTCTTTGCTCTGATTGATTTAAATAGGTGTTCAACGTTTCCGTATCAGTGCCATCTGACTCGAGAAGCACGTTAACAAATTCATCGAATCTACCAGCCTTGGGCAACAACAAGGTCTCGTAGGCAGCTATGGCTTTGCCGGTATTGGCAAATATTGTATTGATCGAATTTCGCGTCGGTAAATCTATTGTTTGCCATGCAGTTTGAGCCGTACTATTCGCTACGGGGCTGGCTTGAGCTGGTAATACGTCAAAATTAATTGCCGGTATTTTTCCAAATATAGCTTCGTACTCGGGAGCATAGTTATCCGAAATCAAGCGTACGGTTGACAGACGATCACTACCCATTTCAGCTGCTGTTTCAATTGGCACCAGTGCTTGTGACCACAAGCTGTCTCTACGACCATCCCAATATTGCCATTTCTGATGGACAGACCCTATTATGCTAATTGTGTTTCTGTTCAGTTCGCCAATACCCTGACCTTTTTTCAAACCATCAGTAAAATATTTGCTCGGGATATGGCAGCTTGCACAGGCGTTAACTGAATCTTTGCTAAGTCTTTTATCGAAAAATAAACGATGGCCTAATAATGCAGCTTTGTTGTCTAGTGCAACATCATTGCCGCGAGTTATTTTATCCAGTCTGCCTGTGTGCAACGATAGACTTTTCAGCAGACGTTTATCAATCTCCGACCATTCGGTTGATGATGAGGCAGACTTAACAATGATCGGAAATTCAATATCGAATTGAGCACCATCATCCACACCTTTATAGCTGTACTCGACAATGAATTTCCAATTGCCAGCCATACTAAAGCTGACATTTGTTATTCGGTATCCATGCGTATCTGTGTAATTTTCCACTAATGGATTAGTGGGCAGGCCGTGCCCGTGTTCTGGCATGGCACCCCGTATTTGCAATTTGTCCGGTTGTATTTCTTGCCCTGATTGATCGTAAATTCTTACGAACCAGTCGTGAAGTTCTAAGAGCGGGATTTTAGAATTTGCCGGGATCAATTCAATACGATGTGACCCTGTATAAGACGTTTTAGACGTGGTTGAAAAAGTGGTGTAGAACGATTGGCCAACTGTATGAGCGGCATGATGTCCACCATGCGACCCATGATGTCCGAGATGCAAAAATACTACTGCTACGGCAATAGCTATAAAACCGATGCCCACATATAGTATTTTTTTATTAATTTTCTTTATCACGGCTGTAATTTTAAAGTTTGCATCATAAAAAATAGCGTGCAAGAGCTTGCCATACATCGCTTTACTGCACCAGTGCAGGACTCAATCCGATGGTAGCCAATTTATGTTGTGCTGTTGAGAGAGTAGAATATAGCCAGCTAATACCAGTCTTATCCCTATGGAATTCCATTATCCGTGTTAGATAAATATGTTGTACCGCTAATGCGTCGCCCAATAAGGCTATTAGCTGTTCGTTTACATAGACGACGGGTAACAGCCAATCAGGTTTCAATCGCGGGTTATTGTCTGGGTTTATTGTCTGTACTTGCATTAGCTACGGGTTTTTTCATAATTGCTTTATTCTTGCTGGCACTTAATCGACTGGCCGATGGTGTTGATGGGGAATTGGCCCGTTTGTATCAGCCTACTGATGCGGGTGCTTTTCTGGATATATGTCTTGATTTCACATTTTATGCTTTGTTTCCAATCGGTTTTGCTCTTTATGACCCGCAGGCTTATGCATTAGCGACCGCAGTGCTTGTAACAAGTTTTGTTGGAACGAGCGTTAGTTTTTTGGCTTTTGACAGCTTTGCAAGACAAAGACAGCTGGATCATCCAGAATTTGGATATAAAGGCTTTTACTATTTAAATGGTCTGGCTGAAGGCACTGAAACAGTCGTATTTTTTGCTTTAATGTGTTTGTTACCAAGCTACTATTCTGTTATTGCTTATGTTTTCGCTGGTGTTTGTTTGTTGACGGCTATCAACAGGATTTGGTTTGGATTTCAAACCTTGCACAAACTGAATGACAAATATTAATACATGAATACTCTCGACATTCTGGAAATACTCATTGCTTTCGATACGGAGTCCAGTAAATCCAATCTCGATCTGATTGAGTGGGTGGAGCAATATCTCGTCTCTCATAATATCCATTCGACACGGGTTACTAATGAGACAGGGGATAAAGCATCGCTTTACGCTATTGTTGGGCCGACTGATAAGGCTGGATACGTTTTGTCTGGACATACTGATGTAGTGCCGGTAGCCGGGCAGGACTGGAAAACAGACCCTTTCCAATTACATGTAAAGGATGGGTTTGCTTATGGACGAGGCACTTGCGATATGAAAGGATTTCTTGCCTGCGTTTTAGCTGCGGTGCCTGCAATGCAAAATGCCAATCTCGAAACGCCTTTGATCATAGCGTTTAGTTATGACGAGGAAGTAGGGTGCACCGGAGTGCGTCCAATGTTATCTGAAATGGCACAGTGGCCGGTAACACCGTTGGGATGTTTCGTTGGCGAACCTACCAGCATGTCAGTGGTGGTAGGTCATAAAGAGAAGCTCAGTAAACGAGTTATTGTTCATGGGCTAACCGGTCATAGTGCTTTGGCTCCATTTGCTGTCAACGCAGCTCACTATGGTGCGCGTCTTGTCGCTTATCTGTCTGAAGTGGCCGAAAAGCTAAAGACGCAGGGATGTCGCGATGACTTGTATGATGTCGCTCATAGTACTGCCCACGTAGGGCGATTTGTCAGTGGCACGCAATTAAATATAGTACCTGCACGGGCTGAATTTGATTTCGAGTTCCGCACCGTTGCGGGAGACGATATAACTGCGCTTTTTACTGAGTTTGAGAGCAAAGTTGCGGATCTTGAGAAGGAAATGAGAAGAGTTCATCCTGCGGCTAGTATCGAGATTCTCCCATATTCCGAAATACCGGGTCTTGATACTCCTATAGGCAGTGATGTTGTCACGTTGGCAAAGCATCTGGCCGGTAAAAACAGCCATGCGAAGGTTGCGTTTTCAACCGAAGCAGGTTTATTCCAGCAGATGGCCGGAGTGTCGACGGTTGTCTGTGGCCCGGGTTCAATAGAACAGGCTCACAAGGCTGACGAGTACATCGCTGTCGAGCAACTCGCCGCTTGCGATCGCTTTATTTTGGACCTCATCACGTATTGTGAGCAAGGGTCTTGATCCAGTTACGCGCCGTTTACACTGGCGCGATCCCGTATGGATTATGGGCTTAAAATGACAACAGGAATTTCCTGTTATTGTTCATCACAAAGCCAACGCAGAATTTTCGTTACATCCCTGAGCCGTCCAGTATTCAATCCACCGCTTTTTCCTTCTGCAAGTGAATTAAATGACTCTCGATTCACCGCCAGACGTGGTGCGTCTTTATCCTGCAGTTTAAGGATTCTGATGCGATCTCTGATTTCATCTGTTAGTGCGTTGTCAGATAGTGTTGCGGGATCTTTTCTATTTGCAGGTGAATCTTTGGCAGGATCAATAGTTGTCGCTACCGCTACTCCGCCAGCGGTAGCAGCTGCGGCGGCTGCAAGGCCAGCAGAGTGATTTGACTGGTGGCCGCCACTGTTGCTGCTACCTTGCATTAGCCTTTTAGCTTGAGGAATCCATTCGTCGCGTTCTATTCTTCCCGGAAAATCGAAAGCAGCGTTGACGTTGTCGATATCATTTTGGCTAAAATCTGCGATCTGACTGAAATTATAGACACCTACTGCGTTGAGATCGCGCTCGAGTATAGGGCCGATACCTTTAATCCGCTTTAAGTCATCAGGTTTACTTTCACGAGAGCTAAACTTGAGGCTTTCTTTGCTTACCTTTTGACTTTGTGTCTGATTAGTGTTTGCGGACGTACTACTGACATGGCTACTTTGGCTGGAGCCTCGTTTGGATTCCAAACCCCTGGCTTGCGGTATCCATTCATCTCTTTCAATACGGCCGGGGAAATCGCATGCAGTATTCACATTGTCGATATCCTGCTGACTGAAATTAGCGATTTGACTGAAGTTGTAAACACCCATTTGATTCAGATCTTGTTCGATTACAGGTCCAATGCCTTTAATTTCCTGAAGGTTGTCGGCCACTGTTTCACGATTTGAAAAACGTAGCGTGTCCTTGCTTGCAGGACGCCCGTTGGTTGACCCTGATGATGTCGTGGCGTAACTTGCTGCGGCTATACCTGAACCGGAGGTGCCTGAACCGGAGGTGCCTGAGCCGGAGGTGCCTGAACCGGAGGTGCCTGAGCCGGAGGTGCCTGAGCCGGAGGTGCCTGAACCGGAAGTGCCTGAGCCGGAGGTGCCTGAACCGGAAGTGCCTGAACCGGAAGTGCCTGAACCGGAGGTGCCTGAGCCGGAAGTGCCTGAGCCGGAAGTGCCTGAGCCGGAGGTGCCTGAACCGGAAGTGCCTGAACCGGAAGTGCCTGAACCGGAAGTGCCTGAACCGGAGGTGGCTGGGCCGGAAGTGCCTGAACCGGAGGTGGCTGGGCCGGAAGTGCCTGAACCGGAAGTGCCTGAACCGGAAGTGCCTGAACCGGAAGTGCCTGAAACGGATGTGCCTGAGCCGGATGTGCCTGAGCCGGATGTGCCTGAGCCGGATGTGCCTGAACCGGATGCGCCTGAACCGGATGCGCCTGAACCGGATGCGCCTGAACCGGATGCGCCTGAACCG
>CAYPMR010000034.1:0-39608 GCA_964411665.1 uncultured Granulosicoccaceae bacterium
TACCAAACTGATTTCGACTTGCCAGATCAACGCCGTCGGTAAATCCGATAATGACATGATAGTCTTCGCTCGGCCCACTGGCATCAATCTCTTCAAGTACAGTATCAATAGCGTAATAAAAAGCGGTGGCTGACTGGCCGCGATCAGGTTGATAGTCGCGAAACGATGAGAGTCGCTGGATATCGCCACTGAACTGGCGAAAATCAACCACATAGTCATCTCGCAAGCGATCCGACGCGTAGCGTGCGGCACTCAAAATTTGTACCTGATCTGCAGCTGTAATGCTCGACGAACCATCGAGTACGAAGTACACGTTAATGAAATTGTTACGTGTGTCATATTCGACCGGTGACTCCACATCGATGAACGAATCTTCAAGTAAAGTAAAGAACTCATCGACATTCTCGTCCAGACCTCTTATGGAAATACAATTCTGATCGTAAGCTCGTACGGCAAAACGATGCAGGCGACGCCCGCCTCTGATATCGCTGGTGTAACTTCCACCGACCAATTCAAGACTGAAGTCATCAATCAGTCCCAGTTCCGAAGGGCGAACCGCGTTGCTCAGATCTATATTAAGAACAGCATGGGTTTCGGTTAATGTACTTGAAGAATCTGCCTGACTGCTAGCAGTCACTGTTGCAATAGCCGCCACATCATCACCTTGTCCAGCAGGTACAATCACAGTGACTTCACCATCGCCAGACTGCGGATCAATCGCAATTGAATCCGAGACAGCTACCGGCCGACCAGCATCGTCAACTACCGTAATGGTTAGACTGGACCCAGGTGGCAGTGATTGCAAATCCAGTCCCGAGAGCGAGTACTGCAATACCAATTCGGCATTGTCACCGATATCGGCCGGACGTAATTCACTGATTTCCAGATTAACTCGACCTGTGCTGGTGTTCCGTAAATCCACCAGGGTTGTATCAATCGGGGGTTCCAGATCACCGGCGTCACAAGCACTCAGGCAGACCACAATAACCGTGATCAAAAGCCGCGATAGAAAGCTACTTGCCGCACATCGACACAGGGCGCAGTAAATCTTGCATGATGAATAAATCTGCATATTAGGCGGAAGGACGCAAATTTGAGACCAGCCTAAAAGACCTGTGTCACAAGCGACTCAACATTCAATGCCACAACCATCAGACCCGGCATCGATCTGCAGTTTGATTCAGGTATACTCGTTTTAATGAGCGAGACAAGGCTAGACAACCTGAATAATACCCTGCTGCAGACCGGCTATGTCGCCGATCGCGCGCTATTGATAAGTCTTGATCTCATGCAAACACTTGCAAAGCCATTGCTGCTTGAAGGTGAAGCAGGTGTCGGGAAAACCGGCATTGCCACCAGTCTGAGCAAGGCCACCGGCTACCCGCTTATTCGTCTGCAATGCTATGAGGGGCTAGATGCGCAACAGGTACTCTACGATTGGGATTACCAGCGGCAATTACTGGCCATTCAGATGTTGAAAGCAGAAAACCAAACCGATACCGAATCAGATACCAGTGCGCGTTTGAATCGTGCGATCTACAGCAATGAGTTTCTGCTTAAGAGACCACTGCTTGAAGCGATTAGTGCTGGCAGGCAAACCATCCTGTTGATTGACGAGATTGATCGCGCTGATGAAGAATTCGAAGCCATGCTACTTGAAGTGCTAGCCGAGAACCAGATAACCGTTCCGGAACTGGGCACCTTCCAGGCAACCTGCCGACCTCACGTCATCCTGACATCCAATGCCATTCGTGAACTCAGCGATGCTTTGCGACGACGTTGCCTCTATCACTATATAGAATTTCCGGATGAACAAAAGGAGCTCAGCATCGTACACGCTCGCCTGCCGGATATTGACAAGAAACTGGCACAGCAAGCCGTTCGGCTGGTGCAAGGTCTGCGCAAAGAACCACTGCGCAAAACTCCGGGAATTGCTGAAACTCTGGATTGGTTGGCGGCACTATGCTCACTACAGATCAGCGAGTTGAGTGCAGACCCACAAGCGCTCGACAACACTCTGCCAGCACTGCTGAAAACCCGCGCCGATCAATTAAAGTTTCGTCAACATGGCGCTCTGGAGAAATTACTTCAACACCCGGACTCTGATGACGTAAACAACACTGTGTCTGGCCATGCACCAAACTGACGCAGATTTTCAACACGCAACATCGGCTATGCGAAAAAGCCGGTTGCCGGAATTGTTATCAGATCGTCTGCTCGGCTTTGGCCAGGTACTGGCACAAAATGGCATTCGAGTTGATGCCGGCAATCTGGTGGAATCCCATCAGATAGCTGCTGCTGACTACATACTGGATCGGTGCAGCTTTCGCTTCGCCCTAAAATCATGCTTCTGCAAGAACCGGCGTGACTGGCAACTGTTTGATAATTTGTTTGACGTTTACTGGTCAGCGTCGAGTGCCAGCAATGATGGTAATGAACAAGAACCAGCAACCGAACCACCTTCATCAATTGTAAATGCACCGGCACTAGCGAGCGACGACGGTAAACTTGTCGGTTTTGCGGGCACATCCAGTCAGGAGGTAGATACAACGCTCACCGGTGCTGGCGACTTCAAGGCACTGTCACTAGCTGATTTTCGCTTTGTCGCTGATCCGGCCAAAATACAGGCGATCGAACAGATGATTGATGAACTGGCGCGTCGTAGCAGACGCCAGCGCATGCGTCGCAAATTGCCTTGCCAGAAAGGTTCTGTGATCGATATGCGACGCTCACTCGCCCGGGCTCCTCGCTACGACGGACTGATCGCTGAACTTCGCTTTCAACGAAGACCGCGCCGATTGCCACGTTTCGTGCTACTGCTCGACGTCAGTCAATCCATGGAAGTCTATGCAAAGCTGTTTCTGCGCTTCGCGCTTAAACTTGTAAACGTTTTCCAACGCTCAGACATATTCGCTTTTAATACACAGCTGATTGCTCTCGGTAGCGGCCATCATGCTTTGTCCGAATCCTCATTTGAAGATAAGCTTACTGCGGAATCACGTTCATGGCTCGGTGGTACCCGTATCGCGTCGTCCCTGCGTGAATTCAATCACGACCACGCTGCCTCCCTGTCAGGCAGTCAGACAACGGTGATCATTTTCAGCGATGGCTGCGATACTGATAAGCCGCACGTGTTGGCCACAGAGGTTGAAAAAGTGCAATCGAGGTGTCGGCGTTTGATTTGGGTCAATCCGTTGTTGGGTCGATTCAGCGACGGTGAGAAAGATCCCTATATGGATCCAATCAGGCCATACATAGACCGCTACAGGAGCGCGCACAATCTTGACAGTTTGATAGCACTACAAAAGGATTTACTTTACTAGGAGCCTGCGGCGTGGCAGAACCTCACCCATAACATACAAACACCCACTAAACATAGCCACTATGAGCAAACGGGATTCAACACCGAAAAACAAACTGAAGTTGACTGATACAAAAGCCGACGCAATCAATGGTGTTGTTAGCGACAAGCTAGTCGGTGCAGCCTGGCCAGCCGTACATCCGGGCGAAGACCCGGTGCTCTACGGGCACGTGGAGATGACACCGCGTGGCGAGTTTGCAACACGCAGTCTGCAAACTTTTCGACTTGTATATACCGTGGGGCGTTACGGCATAGATGATACTGGCAGTATCCGCATCGTCTTTCGTTTTATGAGTGATGTCGGCGAACTGCAAACCATTCGTCCGGAAGACTACAACTATGTAACAGCCAGTGCCAGCACCGGTGCACGCCTGTCACTGACCTATGGTAAAACTGCCCATCAACGTCCATGGTTCAAAGCATTGACGGTCAGGCTACACGGTGGCTACCTGCGAGAGGGCGATACGATAACCGTTGTTTATGGTGATACCTCGCGTGGATCGCCCGGCCTGAAACTGCCAACTCTTGCAGATGCCGGATTCGAATTTAAAGTGTTGGCGGACGTCTGTTCGGTCGGTCACTACTATCCATTGGCAGAATCACCGCATATCGCCATCGTGCCGGATGTCGCACACAGCTGGAAAACGGTTCTGCCAACCTTAAGACGACCGGGCGATATTTTCAGACTGGGCGTGAAGGCTGAGGACTTGTGGGGAAACCCGACACCGCTTGCCAGTGGCCTGCTGCGATTTGAATCCTCGCTGCCGGCCAACAACCTGCCACAGGAAATTGAATATCCACACGGTGAAAAATCACTGGTCATTGATAATCTGTCAGTGGCAGAGCCGGGAACGCTTGTTATCCGTACCTATCTTGACGACCAGCTTGTCGCTACCGCTGGCCCTTTAATCTTGCGCACAGCCGATAGCTCGCAACAAAGCCGCAGTTACTGGGGTGATCTGCACGGTCAAAGTGGTGAGTCGATTGGCATTACAACAGCACGACAATATTTCGATTTCGCACGAAACAAATCTTTTCTTGATGTCACCAGTCATCAGGCTAACGACTTTCAAGTTAACAATGCCTTCTGGAAGTACCTCAACGAACTGGTTGCCGAATACCATGAGAACGATCGATTCGTTGTATTCCCGGGCTACGAATGGTCAGGTAACACGGCTGTAGGAGGGGATCGCAATGTTTTCTTTATGAAAGAGGGTCGACAAATTCGACGATCATCACATGCCCTGCTTCCTGAACGCGAGGATATTGATACGGATGCTCCAACAGCCGCTAAACTCTTCGAGACACTACAGGATGAAGACTGTGTTGTTTATGCACATGTTGGTGGGCGCTATGCCGATATGCACCAGGCACATGACCCACGCCTTGAAACAGCGATGGAAATTCATTCCGCCTGGGGTACGTTTGAATGGCTGTTAACCGATGGTTTTGCCATGGGTCACCGCTGCGGTGTGGTTTGCAATAGTGATGGCCATAAGGGTCGACCGGGTGCCAGCTACCCCGGCACAGCTCAGTTTGGCGCTTACGGTGGATTAACTTGTTTTCTAACCGATGATTTGTCACGCCAGGGCATCTTCGACTGCCTACGCCAGCGTCGACACTATGCCACTACCGGCTGTCGATTACACATGGACGTAGATATTAAATTCAACGCCAAGGCAAAGCGCTTTGATAAAGACCCGGCTGCCTGGGATGACGCCAAGGCATCAAAAATCAAATCAGCCATGATGGGGGACATCATACAAACGGATGCGTCCATCGCGCACATGACGTTGGCAGTTGCGGCAATGAGTCCATTGGAGCGCATAGAAGTGCGTAATGGGACAACCGTTATAGAGACACTCAAGCCTTATACCGACGATGAACTAGGTTCAAGAATTCGCGTTATCTGGCGTGGTGCAGAGTACCGTGGGCGCGGACGTCAGACAACCTGGACAGGAGCGGCCCGTTTCACTAATGCGGGTATTCAGCGCCTGACTAAAATCAACGCCTGGAACCACGAGCGAAAACTCCAGCAAAGTGGCTCGCAAGCCATAGAGTTTGATGCAATAACCACCGGGAATTTTGGTGGTTTCGATGTGTGGCTTGACGAGAACGAAGATGCCACAATGGAACTGATTACCAATCAGGGCACATTAACTGTCGATTTGGCATCACTGGGTAATCAGGATGTCGTGCTTGATGCAGGCGGCCTGGGTAAACAGCTTCAAGTGTTCAGACTACCGGACAATAACCCACATCGTTCGATAGAGGCCACTATCGACATACCGTTAAACAACACGATTAATAATAATGGCGACAACCCCTTATGGATCTGTGTAACAACCGAAGACGGGTTTCAAGCCTGGAGCAGCCCAGCTTTTGTCTTTAGTTGAGAGTGCAAGCGGCCCCTCGCGTTCGTAGCAGGCGAGGTTCTGCAGCACAGGCTCCTACCCGCCTTGCCAGGGTTTGCGTTTATAAGCACGCACATAGTCAATTTCAATTTCAAACGGGAAGTTTGCATCATCTGCCGGCCTTGGTGCCCAGGCGCTTCCTGTGACCAGATAAAGAATTACATTCATACTCTGTCGTGATATTTGTGGACCGGTAAGGCGCTGTATCTCCCTGCCATTGATATACCAAATAACCAGATTCGGTTCCCAAAGAACACTGTAGTTATGAAAACCTGCCAGATCCTGTCGCTCAGCGAGTGCGCCACCCTCACGCGGATAGACCATGGTCGGCGTTGAAAGCGTGTTCTGGTGCGTCACATCGCGGTAGTGGTAGGTTTGAAAAGCTTTCTCGTCTCCAAACGGGTTGTCACCCAGGTATTCAATGATATCGATTTCCGGTGAATGCTCGGCTGCCCAGCGACGAAACAGATAAAAGCTTGTCAACATTCCGGATTTCTGACCGACACGCAAACGACCTTCCACGTATCCGTAAGTCGTGCCGAATTTGTCAGCAATCAGATTACCATTACTATCGTTTTGACCAGACCTGAGTTCATGCGTTGAAAGAGCACCAGATAAAAAAGGCTGGCCCAGGGCTTTATCAATGAGCTCCGGTGGCGTTCGAATGGCCGATATCGTTAGTGTCTCTCCATTAAGAATAAACGGATTGTATCCAAAATCCGGGTTTGTCTGGGTGTCTACAAAATACTGCATTTCACCATTAATAATATTCTGATCTTCCTGGCGCCAGGTCAAACTGGTAGTCCATTTCGTATCATCGAGCGTGTCCTGGTCAAATTCATCCGACCAGATCAATTCGAATTGATCAATAAAATTGGCGGTATTGGACAGGTCAGTCTGAAATTGGAAATTATCATTGCTGTCAATATAAGGGTCAGCAAATTTCGCTATGCGTCCGCCCTGCTCAGGATGAAGGCTAACTTCCACAGATTGGGATCGCTGCGATTCATTGCCCGCATCGTCCACGGCCGTGACTGTGTAACTGTGTGTTGAGCCTACTGCCGGTGTGAAGCCAGGCTGGTCACACGCACGGACGTGTGTAAAGTTGCAGTCGATAAAAGTGGTGGTTTGCCAGTAATCACGCAAGGTTCTGCTCGATTGCACAGCAGCATTACCTTCTGTAGTCTCGACGGTGTACACAACTCCGTCGTTACGATAGATGCGATAGGCAACGACCTGCCCATCATCATTCGAAGGCGCCCAATCAAGCTCCACCCAATCATTTCCCAGTAAATTTACATGCAGGTTTTTGGGTTGTGTAGGCGGCCCTCCCGCAACAGGCTCTTCCAGATCGACCTCAAGGGACTTACCAAAAAAATCGGCTGTAGAGACACTACCGAAGATGGAATTGTCGAACACTATAGGCGAGGTAGTTGTGTTGTTATCATCTGAATTAGCCGAAACCGCATTGCCTGAGGAACTATCCGTCACTGATGTGCCGTCACCTGCTCCGAGAGATTCAAGTCCTCCAGATGCTTCAGATCCTGAATCACCTGAACCACAGGCAACCACCGACAATATACTCGACAGAACAATCAACCGTGCAAACGGCAATGCAGCGGCAGTCGTTATCGAGCGCAGATCAACGTGACAGGCTTTGCCAGAGAGCTTATCTGGACTTGTACAACACAACGGACTCGCCATGGGTACTCCACGATTTATTATTTTTATTATTCGTCGTACCTATATGCACACCCGTACTGCAAAACCGCCGAAACATGGAACAGACAATGGCTATGATCAGCAATTACTCTGTCCAGCAACTTCGCGTCAATCAGTATAAGATGAGGGCATCAATACCAGTACATAAGTAGGGTATCGGCAGGGAACTTTTCCGTTTGCAGAGTGGAGGACGGCTACAGCGTCGCAGCTTGCCTAATTAAAAGCAGGCCACTAAACCCGAAAATGTCGGGCCGTGCACATTTCAAAAATAACTCAGTCGGGAAGGACGTTACCGATGGTATTGACAGGCGTTAGCCTGCTTTACCGGCTCTGGCAACTATCAGGCGACAAAGCGATACGCTTATTAGTACCAATAAAACGATCATCATCCCCATACCCTCGCGCACGGATTCAACTTCCCACCAGACATCACGCGTCCACCACGCATCGGTGCGCGGCCAGTAGAAGACAGCCAGAATCGTCGCCAGTAGAATGGATATCGCCAGAAAGATACGTGACACAAGATGACGCAAGACGCCGGGACGCAAAGCGGCAAGTAGAGCCCAGACCATGGGCACCGAATAAATGACCAGCCACAGCAGTCCATCAGGATCATTCAGTTGTACAAACATGAAGACCATCATCAGAACAGCCAGTAGAATATGAAACAAGCGCACCACAAGCATCAAATATTACTCCAGTACAGCGTCAACGAAACTAAGTATAAAGCCCTGAACAGGACTGAAAAATCGGTGCCGAACTTGCAATATAAACCTTTAATATAACGCACAGCAGTTACAACTCGCGATGGGCTATCTGAATAATAGCGCGACTTTGATTCCTTGTTGCAGGTGCAATCACCGATATGGCAGTGGCCAAATGACGATCCGCTTGTAGCGAAATAATACATCGAACAATTGTCCAAAAAATGTTACACCAGCCTATCTTGTACACATGCTTCAAGCCATAATATAGACAACGGTTGATAAGTTGAAAGACGTAGAATCAAACAACCACCCAATATCGACGACAACCTCTGTACAGATGCAGGAGTTGCACGTGAGCTGGGAGATGCCGGTCGCATTTACCACTGATCTGTTTGCTATCGACAATCCTCTGTTTCGCGACACCGTGATCAGACAGGAACAGACAAAATGTCATCGCCTGCTCGTGTTCGTCGATGCGGGCGTGCTTGAAGCAGATAACACCCTTCTACCAAGACTCACCACCTATTGCGAACATTATTCGGAACACTTGAAACTTGCCTGTCCACCGATTAATTTGCCAGCCGGTGAAGATCTTAAAAATGACTGGCAACAGATCGAATCCATGCTGATAAAGTGCCATGAATGTCATATCGACAGGCATTCCTATGTGATCGGTATAGGTGGTGGCGCTTTGTTGGACTCAGTTGGTTTGGTCGCTGCCATTGCTCATCGTGGCATTCGCCATATTCGCATACCGACTACGGTGCTTTCACAAAACGATTCTGGCGTTGGTGTAAAAAACGGCATCAATTTGTTTGGCCAGAAAAACTATCTCGGTACTTTTGCTCCACCTTTCGCAGTACTCAATGATTATAAATTTATAGAATCTCTTACCGAGCGTGACAAAATCTGCGGTATGTCGGAAGCCGTTAAGGTGGCATTGATACGCGATAGAATATTTTTTAACTGGCTAGAGAAATACGCTCCCCAGTTGCGCAATTTCGACGCCAGCGCCATGCAACACATGATCAAACGTTGTGCAGAGCTGCACATGCGTCAAATCTGTCAAGGTGGCGATCCGTTTGAAACCGGAAGTGCAAGGCCACTGGATTTCGGCCATTGGTCGGCACATAAGCTGGAAACGCTAAGCGAACATAGCTTGCGTCATGGCGAAGCGGTCGCTATCGGCATTGCGTTGGACACACATTATTCAATCTGTACTGGCTTACTGGAGGACGGGCTTGATGAGCGGGTTTGTGTGCTTCTTGAACAATTGGGATTCTCTTTGTGGCACCCTGCATTGGAGGCAGTAACAGACGGTGGCAAACTTGCCTTACTAACCGGCTTAGACGATTTTCGTGAACATCTCGGTGGCAAATTGACTATTACATTGTTGCGCAATCTGGGTGAAGGGATCGAAGTGCACAGTATGGATAAAGAACAGATAGGCCATAGTATCCGGTGGTTGCAAAATCGGCCGCAAAATCGTTTTCTGAGCAAAGCTCACACAATACCAAACACCTCGACAACCGGTGTTACGACAGATAGGGTAGTGCGCACTCAATCAAAACAAAAAGACAACAGGTAATGACTGGTGCAACAGATTCGCAGAGAACATCTGCGATCAATTTGCTCGCCTTGTGGCTGAAAAAACGTCTAACGGCTGACGAATTCCAATGGCTGACAGCACAGATTCAAGAATCTTTGCACAGCAACTCCAATAAGGCTCTTTTTATTACGCTTGGTAAAATTCCAAGAACAATCTCACGTGCTGATTTACAGCTTGATCAGTCAGAATTGGAAGCTGGGCAGGCACTTCGGCCCGGTTGGGATCCGTCTCATTGGAATCTCAGCGGCGCCGCCCGAATCCTGTTGATAGCTGAAATGGCTCAAGCGCGGGGCGACGAGTTCATAGCGACCTACCGTGAGATTTGCCGCACAGCTGATGTCACTGAGCTGGTTGAACTCTATTGCGCTTTACCGCTCCTGCGCTCACATAAACATATTGATACTCAAATCGGCGATGGGCTGAGATCAAATATGCGCTCTGTGTTTGAAGCCATAGCTCACCGCAATCCCTACCCGGCAGAGAATTTTGATCAGCACCGTTGGAATCATATGATTTTGAAGTTGCTCTTTATAGGCAGCACCCTCGCCCCGGTACAACAGCTGGATGCACGGGCGAATCCGGAGCTCGCAACAATTCTGTGCGACTACGCGCATGAGCGCTGGGCAGCCGGCCGCCCCGTCAGCTGCGAGCTGTGGCGTTGCGTTGGACCTTTTGCAACAGGCAAACAGATTGATGATCTGGCGCGAGCATTGTCAGATCCAGATAAACACCAACAACATGCTGCAGCCATTGCTCTGGCTCAAAGCGATGATCCTGACGCCATCAAGGTATTACAAACAAATGAAGCACTAAACGACGCTGTAATACAGGGCAAATTGCACTGGGAAGGCGAAAATCCACTACCCTCACTAACAGAATTCCATTTAACGCCCAAGGAACCATTGCCATGATGCTGATCGACCCACACACACACATGATCTCGCGTACCACTGACGATTATGAAGCGATGGCGGCAGCAGGCGTCGTAGCAGTGATTGAACCCGCCTTCTGGGTCGGACAACCACGTACCCATGTTGCAACTTACATGGACTACTTGTCGGCAATCGTCGGTTTCGAGCGTTTTCGAGCAGGACAATTCGGTATTCGACACTATTGCACCATTGGTCTTAATTCCAAAGAATCAAATAACGAGGAGCTGGCAGAAGCTGTCATGGAGATTTTGCCCCGCTTCGCGTTAAAAGAAGGAGTCGTAGCGATTGGTGAGATCGGTTACGACGAGCAGACTGAACTGGAAGATCGATTCTTTCGTTTACAACTGGAGCTTGCAAAAGAGCTTGAGCTACCGGTTATGATTCACACACCGCATCGCGACAAAAAACGCGGCACGACACGATCAATGGATGTCTGCGATGAACACGACATGGACCCATCGATGATTGTGGTGGATCACAACAATGAGGAGACTGTGCGGGAAGTACTCGATCGTGGCTACTGGGCAGCATTTTCAATCTATCCGTCCACTAAAATGGGCAACTCACGCATGGTGGATATTCTCACCGAGTACGGGTCGGAGCGCATTATGGTCGATTCTGCTTGCGACTGGGGAATATCAGAACCACTAGGTGTCGCAAAAACAGCCAAACTGGCACTTGAGCGAGGCATTCCTGCAGAAGATGTGAGGCGAGTGTGTTATCAGAACGCGCTTGATGCTTATGGCCAAAGTGGACAGATCAAAGAACAAGACTGGCTTTCACCCCCACCCATCGACCAACGAAATCTGTATGAAGGTAATTCCATTCTGCGCGGTGGACGGGATCCGGTGATTGATACTGAATCCGCAGACAGCTCTGTTAAACGCAATGCCAACAATCTGATAATCGAATGAGTACAGCAGCCATGGATCAGACGCTGGTCATTCTTGTTGTCGGGCTAAGCCCTTCACTGCTTGGTAAACACACACCCAATCTAAACCGGTTGATCGAACGCGGCGGCATGTGCCCGATGAGAACCACCTTGCCTGCTGTGACCTGCAGTATGCAATCCACGCTGTTGACAGGCGCACCACCGGCCACCCATGGCGCCGTTGCCAACGGCTGGTATTTTCGTGACTTATCGGAAGTCTGGTTATGGCGCCAATCCAACAAATTGATCGCTGGTGAAAAAATCTGGCAAGCAGCACGTAAACGAAACCCGGACTTTACAACTGCAAAAATGTTCTGGTGGTACAACATGTATGCAGATGTCGAATGGAGTGCCACACCACGTCCCATGTATCCGGCTGACGGGCGCAAGATTCCCGATCACTATGCCTGGCCAAAAGAACTACACGATGAACTCGATAGCATGTTGGGTCAGTTTCCATTGTTTAAATTCTGGGGACCAACGGCAGACATAACTTCAAGTGAATGGATTGCCCAGGCAACGATGCATGTCATGGCCACACGTAATCCCACGCTTACGCTGACCTATCTTCCGCACCTTGACTATAACTTGCAACGTCTGGGTCCGGATACCGAACACCCAACCATACAAAAAGACATAAGCGAAATAGATGCGTTGTGCGGGCAACTCATCGACGCCGCTGACGAGAGTGGTCGTCATGTGATTGTTGTATCGGAATACGGCATTACACCCGTAGTAGACGCCATTCACATCAATCGTTCCTTGCGGGAAGCCGGATGGCTGGAAGTGCGAAACGAGAATGGCCGTGAACAACTTGACGCTGGTGCTTCAAAAGCCTTTGCAGTTGCTGATCATCAGATTGCCCACGTCTATGTACGCGACGATTTACCAGTAGAGCAAGTGAAATCCCGTTTGCAGGCAATTGACGGTATTGAACAGGTTTACGACAAAAACGAACAGGCTGATATTGGACTAGACCACGAACGTTCCGGCGAACTGGTTGCAGTGTCAGCTGCAGATCGCTGGTTCAGTTATTACTACTGGCTGGATAAGGACTGCGCACCTGACTATGCTCGCACAGTTGATATCCATCGTAAGCCCGGCTACGACCCGGTTGAATTGTTTGTTGATCCAAAACTAAAAACACCCAAGCTAACGATCGGTCGAAAAATCATCGCAAGAAAACTGGGTATTCGAAATCTGCTGGATGTTATCTCTGATGAGGACACGCAATTGGTAAAAGGATCGCACGGA
The DNA here is from genome assembly GCA_964411665.1 of uncultured Granulosicoccaceae bacterium. GTDB lineage: Bacteria > Pseudomonadota > Gammaproteobacteria > Granulosicoccales > Granulosicoccaceae > CALFCE01. The sequence continues at coordinate 12,931 of CAYPMR010000034.1, forward strand.
CGTCCCACAGATGATCCTGCAGATGGGCCACTTGTGATTAGCTCGCGTGCAGATTTGCTATCTGATTTGTCTATCTTCTCTATTTCAAACGATGCGCATCAAACTTTGGATGCAACCGCGTTTAAATCATTGGTACTAGCACACTGCTTTGGCCCCAAGCACACATAATCTCAAATCTGCGTAATCTTTCACAGCACGATACAAACACATAAATACTGCGCCTTAAAGTCAATCATTTGGCACGCATGTGTAGATTCCAGCATGCAATTAATACATGCAAAGCGTAAGTTTTATAAAGAGTGAAATTTGTCATAGACTGTCAAGCTTTGGGCATACTAAGATTGAAAATCATTCGATCTCTTTGTTGTACGCAGCTCTGATCAATCGAATAAAGTTGTAAGTGTTATAGATTGTCAACTCATTGACTTTATCTTTGTATTTTTTAGGTATAGCTGCATAACAGCCCAGTTACAGGTGCATGTTGCACGCAAAGTGACAACACATGACCAAACAGTCACTGCCCATTTAACTGTTCTATTGTTATCGTACTGGACAGAAATATTGACGCTGTGTGCGTACTAACCACAGCTCAGGGAGACGTAGATAGAAATGTGTTTAAGGACAGAACAAAGGACAATTGAAACAGGTAAAATGAAAAAAACTGAAAATAGCCAGCAACCGGCGCACATGTATCCGGTGACCTTCGCAAGATCCATCGCTCATTTTTTCGCTAGATTAATATCAACCGAATCAGCAAAGCCGAATGCATCCGCACGTCGACTATTTACTCTGTCGTCAATCCTGGCTTTGTTTGTTTTTAGCAATGCAACCTTTGCAACGCCTGCTCAACCGACAGGATTGACCGGTACAGTTTCCGGATCAACCGTGTCACTCACCTGGGACAGAGATCCGTCTGGCCAAACCAACGGTTATAATATTTACGCCAATAATAATTACATCGATACAATACTGGCTGATCAGGGTCCAAACACATACAACGGCACCATCGAAGCGGGTCGATTGACTTCCTTCACCGTAGTTGCCTTTAGCTCAGCACCGGTTGAATTCTCGCCAGCGTCCGATTCTGTTGAATTACCTGAGTCATTAATTCCCAATGACCTCACTATCCCGCCGAGCACCCCAACAAACCTAACAGGCGAGATTCAGGAAACTACTGTCTCTCTGAGCTGGACAGCTTCAACAGATGATGAAGCAGTCCAGGGTTACAACCTTTATCAGAACGAGTCTTATCTGACAACAGTTTTCGATACGACCTATGAAGGACAGGTAACAGCTGGTGAGAGCTACAGTTGGTATGTAGTGGCCTTTGATATCCGGAATAATTTCTCCAGCCGATCTGAACGACTGCGCCTGCCGGATACCGGGCCTGTCGATACGACTATCCCGCCAAGCGTGCCGGGCGGATTAAGTGGCAACACGAGCGCAGCTGGCAACAACAACCTGTCAGCCACTCTTTCATGGACAGCGTCAACCGATGATCAACAGGTAGCAGGCTACAATGTCTATACAGATGGTGCGTACACAACAACAGTTTTCGACACGAGCTATGCAACAGATATCGCCGCTGATAGTTTTACAACATTTAATATCGTGGCATTCGACTTCGATGACAATTTCTCTGCGCAATCGCAATCCATCACGCTACCAAACATCACAGATCCTGCAGCACTGGAAGAGCCGCCCACACAGCCACAGCAACTAGCTGGCTCAATCAACGGTACTACCCTTTCATTAAGCTGGTCAGCATCAAGCGATAACATTGGTGTTGGAGGCTATAACGTCTACCAGAATAACGATTATCTGACGACAGTTTTTGACACGAACTACACCGGGTCAGTGACCTCAGACACGCTTTATACTTACTACGTTGTGGCCTTTGACAGAAACGGTAATTTTTCTACCCAATCAGAGCAAATCGTATTGCCCGAAGGCAGTGAACTGGTACAACCGCAAGCACCACTCGCTCCTGCTACCTTGACAGGCTCACTGACTGCACTGAACACTAACGGTAACGGCGAGCATGCGGTCGATCTGAGCTGGAGCGCAGCGCAAAGCTCTGTCGCTATTAGCGGGTATAACGTCTACCAGAACAATCAATATCTAACCACTGTGTTCGATACCAGTTACAGCGGCGAGGTACCCGACGATGGCCCCTACTCTTATTACGTCGTCGCTTTTGATGGCTTTGGTAGTTTCTCACCGGCCTCCCAAACACTATCACTGCCTGACAACGCGAACCAACCACCACACTTTGACGGATTTGTTGATCAAACCACCGATGCCGGTCAGCTCTGGGAACTGATTGTGCGACCGCTTGATAACGACGGCGGAGCACCGGGCCTGTTTGGCGGTGTGTTGCCAACAGGTATGCGCTCTACTGATAACTTTGATGGCACTCGAACCCTGTCATGGCGGCCACTACAGCCAGAGGTAGGTGATCATCGTATTACATTCACAGCCTTTGACGCTCAAGACCCATCGATATCGGTAACTGAAACAATAACCTTAAGTGTCGTATTACCAGAGGATCTGTCGACTATCCCTAACCCAGGACCAACGATAGACGCAATCGGTAGTTTCAGAGTCAGGACCGGCGACACGGTAGTGATGCGAGTCAAAGCAGTGGACGCCAATGGCACCATTGCACGTCTGGAAATACTCAATCCGCCCGAAGGGTCAACGTTCGATGTATTCCCGGACGACCCGCAAGTACGTGTGTTGCGCTGGACCACAACACCTGGTGATCTCGGCACAGTGAGATTCGATTTTTTGGCGACCGATGCTGATGATCCGGCATTAACATTTTCATCTTCTGTTGAGTTGGAGATTGTCGATCCGTCCGAATACATCCGCGAAGGAGAACGTCTACGTAACCTGGCCGATGCCCGCAACTTTCAATTCGGCTACGCACACTTACTTGAATGGTATGCACAAACCGATGGTGATCTCTATGCCAGTGTTGCCGCGGAAGAGTTCAATCTGCTAAGTACGGAAAACTCCATGAAAATGGGTTACATGTGGCCAGAGCCAGGACGTTTTCGTTTTGAAGGTGCTGATCGCGAAGTAGAATTTGCCAGAGCAAATAATATGGATGTGCATGGTCATCCACTACTCTGGTATACGATCTTGCCACCGTGGATCATTAATTCACCTGTTGAGCAGCGTGAGTCGATCATGAATACATTTATCGATACCGTGGTCCCACGTTACCGCGAAGACGTGACTATCTGGGATGTTGTCAACGAGGCACTTGAAGCTGACGGGACCATGCGCAACTCAGTCTGGTTCGAAGCCATGGGTGAAGAGTATATTGATATGGCTTTTCGCCGAACTCGAGCATTGGATCCAGATGCCACACTGCTTTACAACGAATTCGACGTCTCTTTCAACGGGCCTAAATCAGACGGCATGTATGCTTTGATGCAACGTTTGCTGGCTGATGGTGTACCCATTGACGGTGTCGGCTTCCAGATGCACTTCACGACATCATTCGATCGATTCGATGAAGTCGCTTCAAATTTGCAGCGTTTTGCCGACCTTGGCCTTGATGTTTACATCACTGAGCTTGATGTTGCCATGGAACCCGGTGCAACAACTGAGCAACAGGCAGCCGTGTTTGCAGATGCAGTTTCCATCTGCCTCGCGCAACCCCGATGTAAAGCCGCACAGATTTGGGGCTTTACTGATAGGTATTCCTGGCTAGGAGATCGCGAAGCGCTCGTACTCGATCGTGACTATCAGGCAAAGCCTGCTTACCGTGCTTTGCAGAACGTATTGTCACAGTAAGCGCACCAAGCTAATCAATCATATGATTGGCTGACGCCGAAATCCTCGGACATTCATATTCGGCACAGCTGTTAACATGAGATCAGGGTCTGCCTCACGACCCTGATCCAGCAATCCTTTCCGAAAACTTCTCATCACGCACCGCCACCAACACACTCGTCAAATACGACGAGTATAGTTTTTCAATGACACCGCCAGACCCGCAGTTAGTGCCTTTGCGTGGGGGTTTTCGGCTCAGACCTGCCACAACACACTGAAGTTCTGGTGAACCCAATAAAGTCTTTTTCAAACGTACTATTTTGCATTAACCCATCAAACTGACAAACAAGTAAAAACAAACTGCAATGTTAATAGACAAGATATGGCATGTAACCTGAATCTTGAACGCGGTCGCAAAATGAACAAATGCCGCTAAATGTCTACATACCGCTCGATTTTTTCACTGGTCTCTTACGCCACTACCCTATTTTCCTGTGCGATTGTAGGCACAGGCATGGTGCTGTTTGGTTTCTCTGCAAGCACACTGGCTGCCAGTGCAAACGATATTGCATTGAGCTACGAAGCCGGTGGAGCATGTTATTGCACAAATGCAGCTCTTAGTTCACCCAGTGCAAGTACCATAGTACCAACACCCGTTGGTGGACAAAGTATTGGACAAATTTGTGAACGTATTGGTGAAGGGCCGGGTCTTGGAATCGCGGATGGTCTCTATGACAATCCAGCTTACAGTGATTCGCAATGCGGCAACGGTACATCACGCGAAGCAGCCAGCGAAAACGAAGTCACTTGTACCGGTTTATCTGCTCCAGGGGAAAGCAGCTGTCAACAGCCAGGCGCTTTGTGGGATCTTGCACACGCATTTTCATCTGACAAAGCAGCTACACCTTTGCGTTCTTCCAGCTTCCCTTCAGCGATCATATCCGCAGAAACGACAGAAGTTACCCTGATTGAAGCTGCTTATGAAAACAGCAGTTCAAAACAAATCACAAAGCCGCAAACACCGCGTAACACACAAACTGGCTCTACCGAGTCAAACATTATTAGCACAGCTTCTATAAAAACCGGTTTGTCGCAAAAGGAAATTCAACAATTACCGGAAGCTTTCACCGAACAAATATTCGACCTTGTTTCAATCGATAGTGGCGATGCCAATGCCATCGACAGCACAACGCGTGTTCTGATAACTAATCTTGACGGACAGTCGCAGATGATGACGCAAGACGAGATTGCCAATCTTCCACTTGCGGATCTTGAAAACACTGCTCCACAGACAATAATCACAACGATCCCGGAAACACAAATAGCCGAAGTTGAAAAGGCTGATACAGAACAATCACCTTCAATAGCTGCTGTGGTTGCGCCCTTACCAACTGTCAACAGCAGACGCACACTGTTCGGCAGCAGTCGGCTCAACTATGGATATATAGGCCTCGGACCAACAGGATATGATTTCGGTGGTAATGGTGCTGAGGTTGATGCCAGTGTCAGTAATAACGCGGGTCTGGCGCTTGTTGCCAGTGCCGGAGTTGCTGAAGAATACAGCGAAGCCTCCGTTGGTGTCGGCACCTATTTCAGCCCTTTTGCTCATCGCGCATCAGACATCGTTATTAACGCCGGCGTTGAATTCGGTGAATTTGATCTGGGCATTACTGATTTTGACGATTTCGGTGGATATATCAGTGGCTATCTGCGCACACGCCCAATACGTCGATTAGAGCTAACCGGTGGTGGACGACTTAGTTCGTTCTTCGACGGCGACGCAGTTTTTATTGCATCAGGTGCATTGCAGATTACGCGCGGTCTTAACGCATTCGGCAAAGTCGAAGTCGGAGACAACGATCAGTTCAGCCTTGGCATCCGTCTTTTTTATTGAATGACCGAGGCTTGAACACCGGTGCTGATGAAAAAAATATACTGTCAACGAACAACCTATCCCATGCATAAAATGCAACAGCAAAATAAAGCAATTAAGGCAGATACAATCTGTCAGCAAGCAGATCCCGGTATGAAGCTAGAGCCCGGGTTTGTCAGGCATGCAATAATCGCAAGCATGACACTGGCAATTGTTGCCTGTGGGGACAGTGATTTACCTGCCTTGCAAAGGGACGCGATCATCGAAGCACAACAACGTTTCGCTGCAGCTCAACAAGCAAGTCAGGCTGATCAATCGGCGCAGGAAAATAGTGAAGTCGCCAACCCGGCAGTAACGCAAACACCTGCAGCATCGGAAAACTCCGCTACAACCGAGACCGATGATGCAGACCCGGCAACAGAGCAATCTGTGCAGCCAGGCGCAGCCACTGCAGCCCCCTCAGAGCCACCGAACACACTCAATTTCGATGACTTTCAGTTGGTCTTCAACGAAAATTTCGACGACGGAGTGATCGACCCGGAAAAATGGACCACCGCCTTTCGTTGGGGACCGGATCTAGTTGTTAACAATGAAGAACAGTATTACGTTGATATACAGAATACACCCGACTTTGGTTACAACCCCTTCCGTATGGATTCAGGCAGTTTGGCCATCGGTGCTAACCTGACACCCGATAACCTGCTTGCAGATGCTAACGATCAGACCTATCTCTCTGGCGTGCTGACCACAGCCGATCGGTTTGAATTCACACACGGTATCGCGGAAATACGTGCCCTGGTGCCAGCTGGTGCAGGTCTGTTATCACAGTTCTGGATGTTACCCGACGTTTTCGAAGGACTTCGCCCTCAGACATTTATTATGGAAGTGCGTGGTAACGAACCTGAAGCCGTGTTTCATTCTTACAAGTATCAGGATGAGAATGATGTTGTTCAAACAAGCGGTGCATTGCGATCCGAAGGAACAGACTTCTCCGCAGATTTTCACACCTACGCGGTTGAATGGAGCCCGGACGAGTTGATTTACTACATTGATGGGGTGGAGTTTCAGCGCTTCACGTCTGAGAACATCGCATCACAAGACATGTATCTGATACTCACACTGGCAATCGGCGGCGTCTTTCCCGGTTCACCTGATGACACAACTGTTTTTCCGGCTGAGCTCATCATCGATCACGTGCGGGTTTTTCAGCAAATTCCTCAGTAATTCTTCTTCCTATATCTGGCGTGTGCCTGCTGTATGGCCCAGGCATAGATCCTCTTTTGTCAAAAATATACCGCAATATTTATATATTGCGGTATAACGGCTATACTGACACCTGACAAGTACTATATATAGGGTGAATCACCAATCGGTTTGTCGTCAAACCTAGTTATACCGCATATTATTCATATTACGGTATAACAACTGCTACACTACTTTGCAGCCGTCGGTTTCAACTGGCAATCAAGCCACACAAAATGCAATCAAGCAATCAACGCACACTTAAACATCTGCCCGATTCGGTCGCGCTGCAGTACAGCGAACTGATGCAACAATGCGTGCAACCGTTATCAGACGGCTCCAACCTCTCATTCAAATCCAAATCCATAAAAGGACGAACCTACTGGTATTTATATATCAGTCTTGGATCACGGCGCACTGAACATTATCTGGGCGCTGATTCCGATGAGATACGAGCGCGGATAGAAAACGAAAAATCCCTGTGGGAATCCAGCTCAGACGACCGTGATCTGCGCGCCCGACTGGTGTCTATGTTACTGGCAGGAGGGGCAACCACCACACCGACCAATGAAGGTAAAGTCATGTCACTGTTGGAACGTGGTGGTGTGTTTTTAGCAGGTGGTGTTGTCGTCGGCACCCTCGCCTTCAGAGCCTACGCCAATATGCTCGGTGTGCGCTGGGCCAGTGATCAGCAAACACGTGATATCGATATCGCAACCGACAACACCTTTCGGGTAGCGGTTAACAATGAAACACCCGTTGATCTGACAGAGTTGTTACTGGACAGTGGTATGGGTTTTCTGAAAGTACCAGCACTTAATCGCAAGTCTGCATCTACAGAATTTAAAATCAAGGGACAGGAACTTGCCGTTGAGTTGCTCACACCCATGACAGGCAGGAACAGTAGCCAACCTGTCAAGATAGACGCACTCAGCAGCTTCGCAGAACCTGTGCGTTATCTTGATTATTTACTTGAAGATGTACAACCAGCAGTGCTGCTGTTCAAACACGGTGTGCTGGTTAACGTGCCCTCACCAGCCCGATACGCTTTTCATAAATTGGTCGTCAGTCAGCGCAGACCGATAGCAATGCAGGAAAAAATAAAAAGAGATATTGCACAGGCTAGCCAGCTATTCCAGGTACTCCTCGATGTGAGGCCGTTTGATATAACACAGGCAGCAGAACAGGCTAAAACGATGGGGCTTAAGTTCGAGAAACAAATGCTGGCAGGTATAAAATTGTTGCCGGATGAGGTTGCAGTAGAAGTTGCGGGGAATCTCTAGCAGCTGACTATTTGATCAGGATAAATACCCAAATTAGCAGGATGTAAAATTACTGGAGGCTGAGCTATCATTTGGTGTGAGATCACCCAGGGGTATATCGCCAGTTACAGTATCAAATGTACTTGCGGGTACTTCGCAGAATCCCGCTGACTCTGCGTTTGACATGTCAATACTGGAAAAATCAGTGTTCAATTGAACACTCAGACCGTTTTCATCACACTCCCCGGTCCCGGTATCACTGTGATCAAAGCCATTTCCGCCAATACTTGCATCAGTATCATCAGAAACAATAATCGAGGGAGTGCCAGTAGCGATAACATGCTGGGATGCGTCAATACCCGCACGCCTGACTTCGTTTTGCATCCTCACAGTCGCAACTGATGACAATGGAATACGGCCACTTGCGTAATAGGCCGCCTGTTCCGGATACAACATTTGCATCGCTTGAATAATCATACTTGATGCTACGGGTATTTGTAATCGGTACCCGTATTCACTCCGGATCTTCAAGAGGTTGGCATCATGGAGTGTGACACCAGCGCGCATGTCAGCGCTTTGATGACGCAAATGATGATTCGGAATTTGTAGTTCCCCAGACGTCGAATCAGTAACAGCCCAGCTATCAAACATATCAGCCGTAGGATTTAAAATAGTGATCTTACCTGCCAATGGATCTATGCTGTCTGACATCGATCGCCCAATAGCTGCACCAGCACTTTCATCATCGCCACGTCCACCGTAAAGAGGCGCAAGCCGGTAAGCCAGTTCGTTTTTCATCGGCTCAATATCAGCGTGATTTACAGCTCCTATTCTTGCTGCTTCAAAGGTAGCGTAGTTAAGGGTAGTTTTTGCGTGATACACAAAACCCATCTGTACTGTACCCAATCCCAACATCAGCAGAACCGGTGTAACCACTACAAATTCGACCATGGTAGAACCAAGTTCATTCTTCCTGAATTTCATTTGCGACTCCCACTAAGCTGCTTGATACAAACTTAGAATAAAAATTGTAACCCTAGACTATTGATTACTTTTACTGCAGATCATCTTGACTACACTTTGTTCTGAATCCCAATCCAGTTTGTTACCAACCCCGATGCTTAGCTCCCGCATTCGTCCAGCTCGACTTTCCAATGTATGTGCGGCCTGTCTATGGCTAGCTGAGCGAAATGTCCCCATATTTTCTACTAAAGACAGAACGATTCCATATTTATCCAGAAAAGCTATATCGATCGGAAATCTCATACCAAAAGTGTGTACAGAACGACAATTGACAAGCAGCAAAGCACTATGACCGTCCAGTGATGTACGATTCAGCAACCCGACCAGTCTGCGTTTGAAAGTATCAGCAATCTCTAAATCAGTGAATACTGTTTGTCTGAAATGTGTCTTTTCACTCATGGTGCTGGTTCAATATCAGCTAATCGACAATCTGTTAATTTAAAGGACTACCGGTTACTCCGATTTCGCTGATACCTGCTGCCGCACCAGAGAAAGCATATACATTACCTCGAAATTCGCAGGATAAATTAACGCGCAGCAACAAATTAGCCGTCCCTGAGAATCTATCAGTTCGGATACTAAATGCATCATCACCTGAGCCTGAAACCAGCTCATCGGGTGAATCAACAACGCCATTTCCGTTACTATCACTAAATAACTGTAAAGACTCGAAACCGGAAAAAGTATTGCCGGAGAAGTCCGTAAAAACAGTGATATTTACATTCCCTACAGCCTGGTTTGATCCATTGATAACCGTCATACTGATTGGAAGATCCTGAAAAAAGTCAGGAATCAAAATGCAATTGCCTTCATCATCAAGAAGTTCTTCAACCTCGTAATTCTGACTTGTTGGTGTAATGCGTATAGTGCTATCAGGTGTTAGTTGAGGATCAGTGCTACAAGCACAAACCAGTGATATCAATATGATCAAAAGGTATGTTTTAAAATTAGCTGAGTGAGCTTTAAAGTCTGTAATGTAAATGTATTGCCATTTGCCACTACTCTTAAAAATCAAATGCTTGCACCGACGTATCAGCCAGGCCAGTAATATGCCCATACCATAGGCTCCCATGTGATAATTCCCGAACCAATTGCTTTACTGAGCACGACAAAAGTCAACACCAGAAAAGTGGTCGGAAAAATGAACAAAATAAGCGGACCCAGTAATTTAACTGGCGCTTCCATAGCCAGTTTTTCGGCTTCAAGAAATCGTGTGCTGCGTAGTTGATCTGCCTGTACACGTAATAAGGGAGCTAGGCTTGACCCGGAGCGCTCTGCCTGAATCATACCGTTGATGATCGAAGAGAGAGATTGTGCACCCGTACGTTCTACCATTGCGCGCAGTGCATCAGCACGGGTTTTACCTGATCGAATATCACGTAAAACTCGATTGAATTCAGTTTTTAGTGGTGATTCTGAGGACTTTTGTACCGCTTGCGTTATACCACCCGTTAAATTTGTACCTGCTTCTATCGACAATATAATGACATCCAGGTAAAAAGGCATTGAACGCACTAATTCTTTTTGTCTGGATTTGGTGACACTCCTAAGCCATAGATCCGGATAGTTGAAACCGGCAAAGGAAAGCAAAATCGAAATATATACGAATCGTGGATCGATCAAAAAGAAGAAGAAAAATATAACTAACAAGGTAATGCCGGCTGCAATTATCTTTGAGGCAAAAAACTGTTCGGCATTGAGTGTGTATTGAATACCCGCTTTTTTTAATTTGCTATCAGTCAAATCCCTGTAATTCTCTGTAACATAGCCTCCAAAATAATGACAAAATGCTTTAACCAAAGGCCATATCAAGCGGAATCCGGCAACAGGACGGTCCAGCAAGGATCGATCTTCCTCAGGGACAGCGCTGAATACCTGATACGCATTCCAGCTAATTCCGGTAACAAGAACACCTATACACACAGTGACAATAAAAAGCATCAGATATCGATCCGGACAATCTCGCGAATAACCAGACCACCGATCAACTCAAGGACAACGATGATCGCGAGAAAACACCAACCCAGAACACTGTTCCAGAAGGCGTAAACAGCCTCTTTTTCGATAAAATGCAATGCAAATAGAATAGCGAAAGGCAAAAAGCAAACTACCCATCCCTGCAATATTCCCTGAGCAGTGAGTGCCTTTATTTTTTTATCCATTTCCTGTTTTCGCCGCAGCGTTGTTGACAGCCTTTTAAAAGTTTCAGCAAGGTTCCCACCCACATCCCGTGCAATCAGAACAGCGCTTATAACCAAATCCATATCTTCACTGCAAACCCTTTCTCCCAGATTATCAAGCGCCTCTTCCAGACGTGTACCTACGCGGATCTCACGAAGTAGCAGTGAGAATTCTTGTCGGATCGGCCCATCGTTCTCATCTACCATATTCTGGACGGCTGAAACAAATGTCGCACCAGCAAGCATTGATGCGGCTAATTGATCAAGTACAGACGGCAAAAGCTCATCAATTTTTGTTTTTCTATTCTTTTTAAGGTAATTAAGGGCTATTTTTGGAGAAACTATCAAGATTCCAGTTAAAACCAGCACCATTGGTATTGAGCGAAGCAGCAAAAACATACCCAGAGGTACACAAATGAGTAACAGCAAATATCCAAAAAAAACTCGCTTTGAATCTGCGAAGACAAACAACCTGCTCAATTGCCGGTCTGCCGATTCAGTAAAAACAGTTTGAAAACCAGTAAAGGCATGGCCGCAAAGCCATAGAGCAAACCAAACCAGCGATGTAATGCTTAGAAAAGAAAAAACCAATATCAGTAGATATTCAGACATGCTTGGACCCCGGACTGACTTCATTCTCATCAGCCTGATCCATGTCACAAGGTGTCTTAGTCAATTCCAGGGTCGAATCCACACCGCTGTGATTTACCTGCTTACACTCTACTGACGTATCAAACGATCCATTGCCATGAAGGGGTTGATCAGCATTTGTATCTGCATCCGGAAAGAATGAATTCGTAGCAAAATGATCAAATTCAGTACTATCATTTTGATTCGAGAAAATACCCATATCCAGCTCATGCCCAAGCTCTGCCAATTCTTCATAGAATGATGGAATAAACCCAGTTGGGGCAAAATGACCAGCTACACGACCTTCTTTATCGCGTCCAGTTTGTCTAAAACGGAAAATATCCTGTAACTGAACAGTACCACTCTCTATGCCCACAACTTCGGTTACACGGGTAATTTTCCTCGACCCACAAGGGAATCGTGTTTGTTGAATGATCATGTCTACCGCGGACGACACTTGTTCCCGGATTGCCGTAACCGGCAAATCCATCCCGGCCATTAATACCAGTACCTCAAGACGCGAAATCACATCGCGAGGATTGTTGGCATGAATTGTAGTTAGCGAGCCATCGTGACCTGTGTTCATTGCCTGCAGCATATCAATGGCTTCACCGCCACGACATTCACCTACAACAATACGATCAGGACGCATTCGCAAGGCATTTTTCACAAGATCTCTTATAGTAATGGCGCCACGGCCCTCCAGATTAGGGGGACGTGACTCAAGAGACACCAAATTTGGTTGCACCAGTTTAAGTTCAGCAGCATCTTCAATGGTAACGATGCGATCCTGATCAGGAATAAAATTTGACAGAACATTAAGAAGAGTTGTTTTACCTGATCCAGTACCACCTGACACTATAATATTCTTGTGCATCTCAACGCACACTTGTAAAAATCGTACGGTATTTTGATCAACTGAACCACAGGAGATTAAGTCTTCGAATTTCAACCGTCTATAAGGAAACTTTCTGACTGTCAGACTAGGCCCTTTTAGAGCTAAAGGTGGAATAACGGCGTTTACCCGCGATCCGTCCTTCAATCTTGCGTCTACTATTGGGCTACTTTCATCTATGCGTCGACCTATCGGCGTAATAATCCTCTCAATAACTGCATACACAGCATCATTGCTGCTAAAAGAAAATTGAGATTTCTGTAGCTTCCCGGCTTTTTCGACAAATATTTCACGATGATTGTTGACCATGATTTCCGTGATACTTTCATCATTTAGAAAAGCTTCCAATGGCCCCAGACCAACAGCCTCGTCCAGTACATTGCGACGTAACATATTTAAATCCAGATCGGTTGGAATCTGCGCAAGCAACCCCTGTAATGCATTATCGATAAGGTCAGCAGTTTCTTCGCGTAACTGCTGATCGGACATACGACTGACATCCTTACGACGAAGATCCATATCTGCCAGCACTTGATCGTGTAATATTTTGCTCCAATACAAAAGCTCACTCTGGTCAGGCTGATCAACAACGGCAAGTTGTTTACGATCACCTGAAACTGAAGAATCACCTGTTGATAAATCAGAGATTCCGTGTTCCATGGATTTTGACTCTAAGCTTATCTCCTTATTATTCGCATTTTCTTTGTGACTGGAAACAGGTTCAATAAAAACAGCAGATAGACCAGGTTCTCCGTTCATATGAGGTTCGTTTTCGAACAGTGATGTTGATGCATCATCAACATGGCCAAGGGTCTTGGGGCTAACAGGTTTTTTGCGCGACATTGCGTCCACAGGCTTTTGATTTGATGGCGGAGTATCAGTTAATACTCGATGCAGAGTAATATGCACATCACCTACGATGACTTCATCGAGCTCGGTAAGTGGGCCGTATTCACGTACACGCTGACGATTTACCCATGTGCCGCTCCCAGACCCCAAGTCACGTACAAAAACCTGCCCGCGACTTTTGAATAGTTCCGTATGGCGTTTAGCAACACCGCGTTTGTCTATTACAAGATCATTGTCTCTGGCACTACCGATTCCGCAACTATCAGTTCTAACTCGTTGCAATTTTCGGCGCTTTCGCCCTTGTTGGTAATAAAACTCAAACATATTTATTGCTTTCTAAGCTTCTGCAACAACTGGGCTTGTTGTTTAAGACGTTCGCGAGCATATGCGTTTGTATCTACCTGTGCCTGATTCAATGAAGGACGGGACGGATCGACGATTTCAGGAGTAATGAAAATGACCAGTTCTGACACATTGTTACGCAAATTATCAGAACGAAATAGTTTGCCCAGAATGGGCAACTTTCCAAGACCCGGCAAAGAGTCGATATCCTTGCCCGATTCCGATTGAAGCAAACCGCCTATTACGATGGTGTCACCGGCAATGACACTAATCTGTGTTTGAGTACGACGGGTTAACAAGCCTGGCGCTTCCATCACGGTCACCGCTGGATCGATGGAGCTGACTTCTGTCAGTATCGACGCTTGAATGGTGCCGTTTTGATCTGCTATAGGTGAAATTTCAAGACGAATTCCATATTCCCGAAACTCAATATTGGTTTGACCATTGGCACCCACTGTTGGATAAGGAACTTCCCCACCCGCAAGGAATTTAGCCGAACCGCCATTTATACTAGTCAAGACCGGCTCTGCAAGCATCTCCGCATCACCGTTGGCAACAAGGAAATTAATGCGAGAGCTTAACTGAGCGGTTAAACCGAGATAAGCATTGAATGGCTGTACCCCCAATGGCAAGTTACCACCCAACACACCACTATCAGGCCTGAATAGCGAATTGGTGATCAAGTCACCAGCTGTTGCGAACACGGGCCCTTCAATACTGTCTCCCCAATCGATACCGAGTCTTTTTAGTTCACTACGCCGAAATTCAATCATTTTCACTCGCATCCTGATCGACTTTTCAAGCTTGACACGTACCTCTGGATCTTCTGCCAAAATTCGAATGTTGAAATCAGATCGACTGCCGTCCTTGTGCCAGAGGTGAAGCGATGAACTACCGGCAGTCAGTGCGATTGCCAGTAAGTCACCATTGGCAAGTACTTCAGCACGTAAAACGTCGCCATTTCCTACAGCTACTCTTTTAACATCTACTTTACCGAAAACACGTGCTTCGCCTGTAAACATGTCGACTTTTCTGGAGACGAATGAGTCATTTAATCCCTGTGTATAAGGCGTATCCAAAATAGCATCCAGAGCACTACCGTTGACACTGGATAAAGAAGCAAGGGTGATATCCGAGGGTGTCAACATAGATGCATCATACTGTTCTGCCAAACGTTGAGCATCGCTGGGTAACCCGCTATCAGCATGAAGTAGATTGGTATGAGCTGAGGATATATTTTTTGCTGTTTGGGCTTTTGGTGCGGTCACATTTGTTTTCGACGCACTATAGGAATGTGGTTTTTTCTTGCTTTTGGATTGAGATCTACCATAATCAGAGGATGGGTGAATCTGTTGGCTATTATAATTTTTAGTTATTGATGCTTGCGGGATACGAATAACTGAACCGACAGCCGGCATTTTTCCAGCGTCAAAATTGTTACGTTCAGATATCATTATCCAATCTATTTGTGAAGCAGCTAGTCTTTTAGCAAGAGATGCGGGCGTATCTCCTGCTGACCAATAGTACAAACGATCAGCATCGAATTGATCTGTCTGCTTATCAACTTGAGAGATACCTTGCACCACCGTATCTTGTGTAAGCGGATGAACACGAACAACCTGTTCATGATATTCAGTTTCTAAAGGCTCAAGAGATTTAACAGGCTTTAACTGAGCCAGACTATTTACTGGAGTGACTGTAGCCGCATCTGTATAGTTTCGAGCAGCTGTTAAACAGAAAAGTACAATTACCACGCAAGCAACAATAACTATTTCGGTTACCGCCGGACCACTCACATCGCGCTTCATATCAAGCACCCCCTACAATATATTCAATTGTTGGCGCTTTAGGTTTTTGCTTTTTTACAGGCGCTTTACGCTTTGGCTTTTTCTTGTTTAACAAACCAGCCGCTGTCATTGGCAGTGGAGATACTGGTTCAAGATCATCAGGATTACGCAACACCGCAGTTAATTTTCCCATTTTCTGGGCTAGTGTTATTTTTTGCGCATCATCCGGAGATACATTGACAGTAATAGTTGTAAAACTGCGTTTACCTCCCCCTACAGAATTTTTATCTACTCGAGTCTGCAAGCCGGTAGCTATAACATTGAGATTCTGAATAAGCGGAAATACACTATTATCTGTACCAAGTCCGTGGGTCATAAGTAAATCTATCCGATCACCCGGTTGTAAAAATCCGGATATCGAATTGATTTCATCCACCCTCACTGTCAGTGCACGTGCACCCTCTGGCACCAATCCTGAAAACGTTCTACTTCTACCACCCTCCAGATGAGCCCATAAAAGCGGTTTCCCTTCATCTACGTCAAATGCCAGGTGTTGACCTAAGGCATCAGTAAAGTTACTTTGAAGTATCGAATTCGAATCAACGTATGCGACTGGTATCGGTCGGATCAAAAGATCAGCTTGTCTAATCGATTCCCCCTGTAGTAGTTGTCGCCCTGGCACAACCACATTTACCATCTCTTCCGTTTTCTCCAGTTGATTCTTATAGAAATCAACTTTATTTTCGATATAGGTTCTTGAATAAAACATCCCTGCCAGGCCAAGGCCAACGGAAAGTACAAAGACAAAAAAACCAGAAGTTGGCCTGGGAATTCTGGACACATTGATAATCCCCAACATTTTTCCCAAGTTGCTTATTGATGCTTTTTCTGTTGATTTGCCAAACATAGATATCAAATCACTCCTGATTTACACCCACTACAAAATTTAGTATTACCTTTTATCTGTGGTTGCTACTATTTTTATTGCTTGCATTGGTTTTACTTAAATCCATTGTCCAGAACAACAAATATCAAGGTAACGACAAGAGCAATGTGCTCTGTCGCCCATAATTTCTGATCGCATCCATCACGAGATCAAAAACAGCTTCCCCACCCTGTCCAGGTAGTGGAGCAAAAAGAGTCAACACGACACCAAGTGTGACAACAACATATTCCACATAGGCCAAACCACTTTGTCGCCTTGCCGTGACTGGTTTCATGATTGAATGAGTGCCTTGAAAGATAAGTTGGTCTCGGGTGGTGCTCATGGGCTGTGCCTTTTAGAGATACGATTCAGAGTAACAAACACCTGATCATAAGATTGACGATTGAACGATATCTCAGTAGTTTCTCCGGAACGTGTGTACATCTGTGCACTGGCGCTTCCTGTCGAGTGATCTGTTTGCAAAATCCAGCCATTGCGGATCATATGACTACGATAGAAAGCTGTTACTCCATCGACAGAGCCGGGCACCATGACGACAGACGTAGTGGCTTCAAACCCGGTATAGGCAGTGTCTTTGTCATTGTCGTTGTCGTTGGAATGGGTAGTCGAAAGTAATATCGAACCACTCGGGTGTGCAAATGCAATCCGTGTATATGCAGTTTGTGCTTGTAGCTCCATACTGGAAATAAATCCGGTACTGATAAAGCCTGTATCGTTATTGCTGTTCGAAGACCCTAGCCGCTGCACTTGAACGACAATCTGTCTATCCGAGTCCATTACCCCAATTGTTTTCCAGGAACCTACCGAAGACAACACCACATTTGTATTGCCGGATGATTTGAAAGGCGAGTTATCCGCAAATTCCGACCATCGTGTATTAAAATAATTAATAATTTCTTCGCTATCCAGACGACTTCTAAACTTTAGTATCTGCAACCTGTGACCATTTTGAACAAGATCCCGGCCTACCCAGTTAACTTCCATATCACGAGGAAGAGTCAAACTATCAACTAAATCGTTTTGCGATGTTTGAAAGGCACTAACGGGTTGACTACAGATGACAAGCATCAACACAAAAAATATATTTATTGTGAAAGCCTCTCCACGTTTGTTTATTATTATGATTACCTGTCTCATACGATCAATTTTCTTCGTAGCGATCTAGTGGCAATACTTCCGTATCGACACGGCCAAAGGCATCATCCAGAGGTTTTAGTTCTTTGAGCACCGGCAAGTTACCAAAGGCTGACAGAAACTTTCCTGCCGGTTCCAATATCGTTGCAGGTACAAAAGTCTGTGTCCGGTCTTTAGCTTGTTCACTGGAAGATGCGCTCCAGCCATCTGCAAGAATCGCAGATCCTATCTCGAGGCAGAATTGGTTGTTTATTGATTGCCGGTCGCCACAGGTCGAGGATGCTGAATTTAACAATCCTCCCAGGTGAGCAGAAATTGCTACGTTCACGGAAACCATACCATTCGCTTCCACATCCCAGTTCGCACCACTAAGAGCTTCTACAAAACCTGTAGTCGCATCAATACTGCGGCTAGTGGCAGCGGCTATTGTTGGCAGTTCTCCACTTTGTTGAGCACTCTGTGTTTGCTGTAAATCAATTGCTACATCATCCGCAAAACCTAATCCGTCCCACATACCCTGGTACTGACCAGCAGAGCGATTGCCACCAGATCTACCCCACAACGGGTTTTCTCCAATCGGTTGATTAGCTACATTACCTGCAGCTGATGCAATAGCAGCATCAGGTGAGCTAAAAAATCGCCGATTCAGGTCATCCACTCTACTCTGGGCATCAGCTGACTGTGAGGGAGCGTGCGTTTGCTGCCAGGCCAGGTAACGGCTTGCCTGAATTGAACTCTGTTTTAGATCAATCAACTTCCCAAGCATGGGTATTGTGAAAGCGAGTGGAACCATTACCAGCATCAACACAACCACTTCGGTCAAAGCAGATCCTTGATAGGTGCTTTTATATCCCATCTTTGGCGATGCTCCTATCAATAGCAATCGTGGGAGTACGCTATATCGACGATATTGATCAGTTAGTTGTTGAATATTCATCCTCCTCAACAGCTTGATCACCACTGATGACTGACAAGAGATCAATTGGCTCTTCGCTTAAATTGATCAGTTCCAGAACCCGTTGTGCCGTGGGCAAATCAATATCAAACTGATTGGCTTCCTGATTCACGATATCCACCAACAACTGCGCTTGCTGCGTTGGCAAAGACTCCTGAATTTCGTCTTTTTCGCTTAGCAAACTTTCAATTTGACCAGCGAGAATTTCAATATCCTCCTCAACCAGGTCAACGGCCAGATCGATATTCAACTCATCGAATCCGGGCTGCTGCAAAATATTTTCAATCAGATTATGTCCCTGATCAGAATTCAGCGTCAGATCAGGATCGTCAAGTTGCTCAAGCAAACCAACATAGTCATCTATATCACCAATCTCATTCATGATGCGTTCATCAAGGATCACTAGCTCATTGTCGAGGCGTGTACTGATCCGCTCTCTGATTTGAACAGCTTCACTTTCGATTGCTGCTGAGGTGTTTTCTATCGTGGTAGTGACAGTATCGATGGTTGTATTTATATGTTCAGCTGTAGAATGAGCTAATCCTTCCAGATTTTCATAAGACGCTTGTATATCTGAAGCAAAACCATCGAATCTTTGATCCACTCCCTGTAAGGCAGCTGTAATGAGCCGCTTTACAGCATCATCGATTACCTGCTCAACCTGATCTGAGAATGCATCCTCAGCCAGCGATACTGTCATACGTTCGAGAAGTCGCTGAGCGGAAGACTGCGGGTTCAGAGGGTCTATCCCGACTATTCCAAAATCCTGTTCTATCCAATCCAGCGATAGTGCTATCTCAGGAGATTGATGGAGAGCTGCCAGGACAAAATGACTACCGTTAGGAGGTAATTGATAATCTGTGAAACCAGATTCAGTACTTGTAAAAAAACTATCTGCGTCTAACGCGCCCGTACCTGTGGTAGCAGAATTGGAAGGGCCTGGATACGCAGGGAGAGATGGATACCCGTGTGCAGACGAATCGTCACTATGAAGCTGCGCATTCGACCCACTGGTCGATAATAACCTCTCATTATCAGGGGATGCACCACCAGGCTGTGGGGCTGAAGAACCACCGCTGAATAATCCAGGTGCACGATAAAGAACAGCCGCAAGACGCTCCCGGGCGCTCAGTGCCTTCAACCGTACATCCCAATAGGGATTATAAGTATTTGCAAACTCTGTACGTTGACTGTGAGAGTGTATCTCAGGATGATGGAAATACAATTCACTGCCAGCGATGGCGGCTAACTCGTTTCTGGCAAAAACAGAATCATCCGAAAAGAAACTGCCGATCCCGAGGCCAGTACTTGTTGTAACAGTGTTTTGTTCTGGTGAGTACACCTCAATCCGTAGTGAAAGACGAGGGTCTCTGGCCTGAGAAGGGAAATTTTTTAAATCTCTAAAAGCGCGTATACCGTTGTATCTATGTTGCAGATTAGAACTATTTGATTTAGCCAGACGCTCAGCATATTTATTAGCACCCAACCACTTTGGACAACCGTCATCTGTCGGGAATCCTCTATCGTCGTCAGGAACACAAGGCTCTATGGAGCCTTGAGCTTGAGGGTCAGTGTTAGCGAAGCTTTCGGCCCAGCCTATAGGCACCTCAACACGCTTTGTCCCTCTAAAGGGTCGCCAGATTCTATTCTGCAACGATAATGTGTCTTTGGCTTTCCATTCCCAGTGCCCCTGTTCTGCATGATTTCCACTAACTGACAATTCAGACTCTGCAGTTGGAACAAAAACAATCTCTGTAGCGCCACGCTTGTATATTTTGTGACGAGTGAGTGGTGTAGTGTAGAACCAGAATGGCAGAAACTCCCAATCCCGACGAGTGGTAAATTCCCCTCTTGAGCGTCTGATGATGTCGGCTCTTTGTCCGATGGCGTCGCTATCACTACTATCATACGTTTCAGTAAAATCATCCCAGCCCTGTTGATTCTCAGTAAGACCAGACAGAGCGAAAAGCGAATCCGTTCGAAAGGAAGGATCATTAGCACGGGCTACATTGGTAATGATTTCAGGTGTTGCAGAAAACCCGGTCAAATGCATTATTTCCTGTGCATGACTAAGGGATCCATTCACCTGATCAGCAGCAACAACAAGATTCTCCGCTACAGCAGTTATGACAGGCTCAACGGTGTCAACTGTCGCATTGAGCGCCTGGGTTACCGTACCGACAAATGGCAGCCCTCCCAAAACGGTGTTGACATTATCAGTGGCTACAGAGGCATAATTTATCCACGAATGCAGTGTGACTGCCTGAGCTATAGAAACCTGATTAGCTACCATTGCACGGTTGGTATAGGACTGAAAATTCATGGCACGCGCTTGCCACAACAAACCACTATAAGCTGCAGCGTCAGCTGCGTTCGACAGACGCATTTTGTCAGTTGATACTTGGGCTGTATTGAACAAAATGAAACCTGAAAATATCGAAAACGCCAAAAGAGCCAAACCAATAGGAAGGGCTTGCCCCTTATTGAAAGCCTGTGAACAGCTGTTTTTTAATATGTAGTCAGGTTTCATTCTGAAATCAGTCAATCAAATAATGCATACAAATATGAATAATTAATAAACAGATTAGCCGTCACCCAAACAGCCATTTACAATAACGACTGTTTGAGTGACATTTTTTATATTTCAAATATTTTATTGACCACCGCTATAGTAAGTGCCAAGCGTTCTGGCCTGCTGCGCATCGGTGGTAGCATTAGTCGCAGCAGTTGTAGCGACCCCAATCCCTGCATCAGGCGTCCCCCCTCCCAGTACCGCTGTCATACCAGCAAAAGACCCCTGTACAGCGCTACCGAAGAACTTGACACCTGCTATTGATGCCAAGGCAATAAGCGCTACGATAATGATGTATTCAGTCATACCTTGCCCATGCTGCAACTTTCGTTGACCATTGGCCTCGCTGATATTTTTACATCGTATAAAACGTGATTTATATCTGTATTTCATACTATTTCCTTAATGGTTAACCAATAAAAACAAAATACGAAAGATTTATTGATTCCTTGAACGTCAAAAAACCAATCCTTCTATTTACAGCCATGGGCTTAAACACATTAATTTGCCCAGACCCACACAACAAACAGAGAAGACTCAATCACTTCCCCATACAACCTTACACACCGAACAAATTTCTACACTGACAACATCAACCTACATAAATACAAATAGATTTTTCAATATTTCGAACATCTTGACGCATACAACTGTTTACTGCTCCGCAAAATAAAGACTATTTGAAACACTCAACATTGAAGAGCAATGAACCATGGAGGAGATCGTTTCTAAAGCTTCGGTAAAAATACCAACGCATTAAAACAAAAGAGATAAAGTGGTTTTCGGACGACTATCTCTTTGAATTGGAACAGATTTACTGGGTTTATCAGAATGACAGAGACAGGTTCTCTTATTCGTCCATGATTCACCGATAGCCCCCAGGTAGGCACAAAGGAAATCCGAGAAAAGTAATCTTGACGTAGACCGGAACGCTAGTCGGATTAAGGTAACAACAACGCAAAATTGCAGTGACAGAAGTATCTTAAGAGGTACTGCGAATTGAATTTGTAATTGATGAGGGTATCGCCACGCAGCGACGCACCGGTTTAAATTGGTAAATATATAACAAGAGAAGTAGAACCAGGAAGGAGTGACCGGCACTGATATTACAAAATAAGTTACAAAATAACTTACAGTACGTAAGCCTTTGAATCTAAAATATCGCATGACAATCCTTGTCAATTGCTTGAAGAATGATAGGAAACTTACACTTCGTACAAACAGCAGTCAAGCTTTCTTTGTTAGATAATTTAGACTAACCTTGTTTTTTACATAGCTGAAACAGGACGGCTCAGCATAATCCAAGGAGTGGAATACGTGAATTTTGAATCATCAATATCATCTCTCGATGTATTTTATCCTTTAAAATCAAATACCAGATATTCTGCTAGAACCCATCTTAAGGCTAGAGGTTGTGCGTCACAAAAAAGCACGTGCCGAACCAATAGAACAAGACACCCCCTTTGTGCATATGTAATTCATGAGCATCGATGGACGCTGCGCAAATTGTTTGCCACGCTTCACACTAAGCAGATATATTTTGATTTTAATCTGACTCAATACATACTGCTATTCATAATTTATCAGGCAATTCTTGCGTGGCCTGACGTCAGTAACGCGTCACAATTATCAGTTACTCCATACACCTATGGGGAAGAAGAATCCGGCTTCATATTCACTGAAGTTGATTATCTGGATGACAATAATATTCCGGTCCTGACGCGTCATTTCAATAGCAAGAATACACATTGGGATATTGGCCTGGGGCCAGGTTGGCTAACAAATTTTCATAGGCGTGTTCTGACAAAAAATTCACAACGTATAAATATTCTTGACTCAAATGGGATGATACTTTTTTTTACATCAGCAGACGTTGAAAACAGATGGAATCATCCGGAAAAGGGATACATAGAATTAGACAATGACATAATTGTATGGCATGCGACTGATGGATTTAAATATGTCTTTAACGGACCACATCTGATCACCATAGTTAATAACAATTATCGAAAAATGACGCTTATTTATAAAAATGAACTTTTGTACCAAGTCAAATTAGCGGAAATAAAAAATCAGATAGAGACTCCTTCAAAAATCAACTCAATATTTTTTAGATACAAACCATTATCAAAATCGTCGGCTATAAATCCCAAGATACAGTCAGTATTTTTCGATTCAGAGCAAATATTAAAATACAGCTACAACGGGAATCAGTTACGAAACGTTTTATATTCAACTGCAAATCGTAATATTAAGGAAAAAGTCGCTTCCTGGTCGAGCGACTACATCAATATAGCTTTCGACGATAACCCTCACCCTTTACTGGAAAGAGTACGCTCCAACCATACTGATAAAGTTGAATATAGAGTCGTGTACGACGAAACACACACAGAATTCAGGATATGGAAAACTCAAAATAACACCCAATCAGAAATCTACAACAGCTTAAACGATAACGAGAAAACTAAATATTTTAAAGGAAGCAATAGCTCGATATCGACACAAACTTCAAGAATTCCTACCATTATGACGATGAAACGCGCACTAAAAGCTGTCTTAAATAAACGATCAGACAAACATATTCCAGAATTTCACACCAAGGTGAAAAGTACCTCTACCAGGGCGCTAGAGTCTGACAATATTCACCAGTTTTACACCGTAACGATTCCAGGACCCACTTGTACGAACTGCAAGACAAATGTAATTGTTGTCGCTGTCGATAGCACAGGCCATATGACCGGTTTAGCTTTTAATGGCAAGGCTACGACATGGGATATTATTACAGGCAGTAACCCAACTACCTATTACACTACGACCTATAAAGAACAAGGTATTCTCGAGAGACATAACTCAAAACATTCATCTGTTAAAAAACTGCATAAGCACAGCTCAGCGAAGGAAAGCCAACAATTAAATGTAGTCAAAACAAAAATAATACAAAGAGATTTAAAAGAACGACCTGTAACACTTGAATCTGATGATTTGGGCACAGTGAAAGTCGACTACTCTCCTGATTCCATTCTAGTCACCCATCAATCAATAAACCAAATCAAACTAGCAGATAACTCAATATTACAACCTACCCGATTAAGTCGGCTTCATGAGCGCCAAACCAGAATTGGTCTTGCAGGTAAAGAAACCAAACGAATTCTTGCTATAGAGTTATTCAGGCGTAATCATGACACAAATAGTTGTCAAATCATTACCAGTGAGCCAACGATTTTTAGCGATTTGGAACCCGAACCCACAAACGCTACTAACATTGACAGTGCATTGGATGATGACAGTGCATACGATTGTCAGGAATCAGAGAATATAGCTAATATCCGCGAAGAAACACATAGCGCACAATTTTCAACGTTGGGAGGTCTATCAACTCAGTTTCTAGATATCACACCAGCAAACTGTCAAAGCTTCTTCGAAATTCCAAATGCCATCCAAAGAGGCAGCCTTATCGAAAATGCCGTGGCTCAATCTGATCGGTATAGCTCGGCATTGAGTACAGTTCGCTGGTTTCCATCCATAGATTTTGTCCAGGATCGTACTGCAATTGTTCAAACAAGCCGCGATTTAACGGCCACTACGTACATCGAAAGACCGGACCGTCTTTACAACATACTTGTACGCGAAGCAGAACTTGTCAATACGCGCTTTCTGGAACCTTTAACGTTAAACGGGCACGTTACTGCGATAGACGGCAATCAATCGACGACTATCAGACAAAATGATATCGATCAAATCAGAATGGAAATTATCATTCAGCAGGGAGAAGCAACAGATGAACAGCTAATACAAATTAGCCGGGCTGCTTTGGAGATAATGAATGTACATGGAATCACACTGGAAATTATAGAAATCCCCTGAACACTGTGACTATAATTTAATAGCCACCATTACCTGCTGTTGACTACTTAAATGATAAATGCTCGTGCAACCTATTTAGCATCTGATCACTTAATATTGAGGAAACCCTGATGTTTATAGTTTTACTCAGATTTACTGAAAACAAAGCGAAAGCTGCAGAATTTATGGACGATCACTTAACCTGGGCGAAGCGCGGGATGGATGACAATGTTTTTCTTACAATTGGCAGCCTGCAGCCAAACCAGGGCGGTGCAATACTGGCGCACAACGAAGAACGTGGGAAACTGGAAAACAGGATTAATGAAGACCCTTTTGTGCGAGAAGGAATCGTCGCACCGGAAATTCTGGAAATCACGGCTTCAAAGGCCGACGATCGTTTAAAATTTCTACTTGAATAACTCTTGCACTGTAAAAAAACCCTATAAAAACCTGTATACGTTACTGATAGATCAGCAGATTATGTATTGAAAAATCACTCTTGGCTACTCAACTATAGTCAATTTCAAGTCGATCTTGTGCTGCCTGAAAGCGGAATTTAAGTTTCTGTATATAAGTTTCTGTATATAAGTTTCTGTATAAAAAAAACCAGGCGCCTTAGCTTAACGACCGACCCTCAGGCCCGGAATAAGCACGCTCAACTTTCGCAACACGTAGTTCGTAGTGCGAGTACCACCGCTTTATTCCTTGATTTTGCGCTGCAAGATGTTGAACCTGTTGCTTCCAGGCGCTGATACTTTCCTCATCTTTCCAATAGGACACCGTTATACCAATACCCTCCCTGTCACGTGTACTCTCAGCGCCCAAGCATCCTGGTTGCTCAAGGGCAAGTTCAAACATTCGCTTACCCATTTGTTCATAACCAGCATCATTCTCACTAAGCTGGCTAGTGAATATTACGGCGTAGTACGGCGGTTCCGGAGTTTTTGAAAATCTCTCATTCATATTTTCGATGGTCTGTTTTATCGTTGTTTTACAAACTGGTTTAATCAATTAGAAATTCAGCTCCGGATTTACCGGATTGACATTCGCACGAAAGCTGAAAATAAAACCGTCTACGATTAACCTTTGTGTTTTTCGGTGGCAGGTCGCCGTACTCACACTGACCCTCCCAGCTAGTTCTGCATTTTTAGACGTCCGTCCGATCGCAGCAGTTTGAGGATTTTCCGATCACTACGAGCTGGATTGAGCATTTTTATCGATTATTCCAATTATCAATATTATTTGGATATTTTATAGCAACATTAGGATAGCTTATAATCAACTATTTGAATTTTTAAACTTATGGAAGGTCTGATTAAACATCGAATACTTTCTGACTTTCTTCCAATACACATAATT
>CAYPMR010000035.1:0-37660 GCA_964411665.1 uncultured Granulosicoccaceae bacterium
CAGTGGGCATCTCGGGTGCAACTGTCTCAGTGGGCATCTCGGGTGCAACCGGCTCTGTGGGTGCTACAGCATCATCATTAGGGGCTTCGTTTGACCCTCCACAGCCAACTAATGTAATGAGTACAACACTAATAAATCCATACTGGCGAAGAATGTCGATCATGTTTATCTACCCGCTGAGCTCTGTCTCCAGCGGTATTATAGAGTTTAGTTAGTTATATAAATGGGATAATATTCCCATTATATATACAATCTGGACAGAAAATAGTGATAATTTCAAGAACTCAGACAACACTTACCCACAGCGTGTCTGTATCAAGCCCAACTGCTCAAGTTGCTTGCTGGACTCAAATTTCAGACTATCCGGTCCGGGAAGATACCCTGAGACAAAATCAGTCTCCAACACGGAAGAACTTGAGTGAGTTTTACTGATGTAATCGCTGAATTCTTTTCGTCTTTTTATGTCATCCGAAAATCGATAATGCCGTAAAACAGCCGTTTGAGCGGAAGGAATGCCGCCGTTGGTATCATGATTTGCGTGCACTAACCTGACGCCATTTGCTGTGTTAAACAGGGGCGTTTTGACCAGCGTATCGTTACACAAGCCTGGCCACAGCCTGCTGCGAAAACCTCCCACTGCCTGTTGATAGGGCGGTGTAACGCTACCAAGAAACCTGTATGTATTGTCAAACCATGGATGGGTGTCTTGCAGCTTTTCTCTGCCCTCCAACATACGAATACCCGACACATTATCCGGAAACATGTCGAGCATATAGGCCGGTAAAATTTCTTCGCCATGATGCTCCATGTCGTATATTAAATTGCGCAAACTGTTACCGGATTCCGAACCTGAAAAAGTAAGATACTCATCAACATCGGCAGATACGCACCAATGAGATGGGCTGAACTTGTCGATTAAAGCATTAATCCAGGGCGTGCAGTGATGGTTAGCCTCAAGTGAACCTGATGCTTGCCACACATAAACGTCTTCTTGTCTGATCAAATATTCAAGAGCACCGTCAGACGACATATTATCGATCATAAAAAAATGACTAACACCTAAATTTCTATAATACTCAAGAAACTCTGGCAGTCTGACTTCTTCGTTTTTGAATTTAGCGAATAGAGGTATGGCACCATTGGGTAGTGCTTTATCGTGACAGGAGACGGGATGAGAATTGAGTGCTCTTAATGTCAATTTACCCCTATTCTCCAGATTCCAACTTGATGCCCTTTCATTAAGTCTACGATCAGTAGTATTGCGTACAATCCAAACAGAAAGCCAGTGATTAGGGCCAGGATTTAGTTGACTATGTAATTGTTCCGCTAGAGCATAAAAACCGGACTGTATACATAATCTAGCCAGAGCAAAAGCAAATTGTGTATCTACCTTGTGTTCTTTGACATGATTATCGAACAGCCTTTGAGCAACGCGTTTAATAACTTCGTCACCACTAATCGACACGAGATGTCCGAATGGCCGTAAATAATTAATAGATTCTGCTGTTTGTTCCGAGATAACTCGTGCAGCCAATTGATCCAGTGTCCGGGCAGCAGCTTCATTATCGCCAGATTCAAAGCTACACTCCGCTAACATAGCCAAGTATTCAATATCTTCTATATCTGCCGCCTGTATTAATCTTTCTTTTTGTTCTACGAATTTAGTGATAGCTAGTTGCCTGTCTTTTCCCCATAAATATGCGCGGGCAATGAGCTGCTTGTTTTGAAATAGCTTGTCAGGAGTGGATTCAAGGATAGTTCGTTCGTTATCGCATAACCATTTTGCTTCAATCGGTAGTAATGGACCGGCAAAGGTTGTGTTATATAAATGATCGATCAAGCCCTGACGATGATTATGCCAACAACTATCCATAACCTGCGAACTGTAGTTATCACTTTGTTGAGTCCAAAGTAGTCTTAAAAGCCGTCGAACAAGATGCAGTGCATTTTGTGTGTTTTTACTTGAGGTACAGGCCTCAATGAGAAATTTACACTCTGTCTTTGTATCTTGAATTCTGGAAAGCGCATTTGCGACCCGAATATTTCCACGCTCCATTTGTCCGATGTCGACTAAATGATCTGATATAACGTTCTTATAATCAGGATGCTCTGCCAGTATCAAATTTTCTATGTGATATACAATCAATTCCGTACGATCAGGTTGTATTTCCCATGCCTTTTTCCAATAAGAAGCTGATTCAAGGAAGTTGTCGGTTAATTCCGATAATTTGGCAAGACCAATATAGGCCGCAATATGATTGGGGCGATGAGTGATTGCTTCAGAGTAGAGAATTCTAGCCTCATCCAATTTGCCTAAATTCATGCAATCACTTGCCGCACCCAAACGGGGAACATGCAAGGAAGAGTCAGTTGCGAGCAGTTCTTGCCAGAGCTTCAACGAATCGTCAAATCGCTGTGCCTGCTGTAACTCCCGGGCGGCTTCGACTAGGTTTGTGGATGGCATCTAGAGTACAGGTACAGCAATAATGAAAATATCCAAGTAAAAGATAATTCAGCAAGCTACAAGCCAACTATTGTGCAATTTTAATGAAGCGAATATTCACTTTAATGCATGATTTGTACAGTGTTGTTTAATGCCGTAACTTGCCGCCAATTATCTTCCTTCAAAAAATTCAGTGAGTTGTTTTTATGTATTCGGTTACATCGGTATTGCTGGATAAGTTGGTCAGGGAGGCTAAGCGAAACCCCTAATCCTTCACTCTTTACGCTCCAATTGTGCAAACAACAAGGAATTTTTAGTATACGCTCTGAATTTAGCCGACAATTAACTCATGAGGCTCAAATACCAACTTTTTCTTACCTTACTGGCAGCCAGTGCGGTGCTTATAGCGCTGATGTATGTCATCAGTAGCTGGAGCTTTAGCAGAGGTTTTCTCGAGTACGTAAAGCAAAATGAAATGGATCGTTGGCAGGCTGTTTCCGAGCAACTGATAGAACGACACAACGAAGAGGGTGATTGGGTATGGGTCAATAGACGATCCCTGCGAAGCATTAATGGATTTACCCATTATCAGAGGAAACCGAGCGACGCTGAACAAACTGGTCGTAAGCGTCATGGCCGTCGGCCTCTGATTATTGCTGACGCTGACAAGCAGATTATAGTTGGCAACATCAGACCCGACAGACCCATACAGTGGTTGCCTCTGAAGAACGATGAATCTGTTATCGGTTATCTTGTAGTACCAACCGTCGAGAGCATTGATCGACGATTTGACCAGATTTTCGAACGTAAACAAAAAAAAGCACTGGGACTCACGGCACTCGTCATGATTGTCATCTCAGGATTATTGTCGATACCACTGGCAGGGCGCATTGTCAGACCGTTACTGACTGTAAATCACGCAGTAGGCGATATAAGCAGTGGTAGCTATGAGCATCAGATAAACATCAACCGCCGTGATGAAATCGGTGATCTCGCTAACAATATAAATTTACTCGGCACCAAGCTTAAACAAAATCGTGATGCGCGCCAGCGCTGGATTGCAGAGATTTCACATGAGTTAAGAACACCTTTGGCGGTGTTACGTGGAGAGATTGAAGCCGTTCAGGATGGCGTAAGGACCTTGGATAAACAGGCTGTTGAATCATTGCACGGTGAAGTGCTAAGTCTGGGTCGACTAATAGATGATTTACATACCTTATCAGTATCCGACGTTGGCGCGCTGGACTATCGATTCGAAGCACTGAATCCAAACAATATTCTAGGAGATTTTCTCGATAGCCACCGGGATGTGATTGAAGAAAAATCCTTATCACTGACGCGTAGTTTTGATGCAAATACCGCGATGTCGTTGATGCAGGCAGATTCACAGCGCATGGAGCAGTTGTTTTCAAATCTGCTGCAAAACACCTGTCGCTATACCGACACGGGCGGTCAGTTGCATGTAGAACTGCAAATACTGAAATCTGAACCAGCAATAGCTGCATCAAAGAACGCTATTGTCATTAATTGGTACGACTCTTCTCCCGGGGTGGAGGTTGAAGCCTTGCCAAAGCTGTTTGATCCACTGTATCGCACTGAGATATCACGTAATCGCGAATACGGTGGTACGGGACTGGGCTTAGCCATTGCCAAGCGTATTGTTGAGGCACATCAGGGACACATAACAGCATCTGAATCCAGTCTGGGGGGATTACATATCACCATTGAACTACCCGTTACACGGACTGCGAGGCGCACATGATCACAGTTGCTGTCGTCGAGGATGAACCAAAGCTTGCTTCGCTATTAAACGACTACCTGATCAAAGAAGGGTTCGAAACAGTATTGTATAGCGATGGAACTCAGGCACTGGAGAGTTTACTTGCCTCGCCAGCTGACTTTGTGCTGCTTGACTTAATGTTACCTGGAACCGATGGGATGATTATTTGCAAAGAGCTTCGCAAGGAATCCAATGTACCGATAATCATGCTGACCGCCAGAGTGGATGAGATTGATCGACTGTTAGGCCTTGAAATCGGCGCTGATGATTATATCTGTAAACCCTTTAGTCCCAGAGAAGTGATT
Organism: uncultured Granulosicoccaceae bacterium; assembly: GCA_964411665.1. Classification (GTDB taxonomy): domain Bacteria; phylum Pseudomonadota; class Gammaproteobacteria; order Granulosicoccales; family Granulosicoccaceae; genus CALFCE01. Next base: position 4,529 of record CAYPMR010000035.1, read on the forward strand.
GCGCGGATAAAAGCAGTGATGCGTCGATTGCCAGACAATGCACCACAAATCAAGATAGATAATCAAAAACATTTTCAACTAAACGAGAATGCAGCCAGCCTTCGTATTGGTCATCAAGAATGCAGACTGACATCGGTAGAGTTGAATTTGCTATCAACTCTATACTCAAGTCCCGGACGTATCTTTAACCGCAGTCAACTGATGACGCGAATCTACAGTGATAATAGAGTTGTCAGTGATCGAACCATAGACAGTCATGTAAAAAAACTGCGTCAAAAGCTCGAAGTGTTGGATACAAAAACGCAATACATACACTCTGTGTATGGTATCGGCTATAAGTTCGACCCTGTTGAAAACAGCACTGAAGTGGAATAAAAAAACTAAAAAAAGAACAATTCACATTAGCTTCACAATATCTGCACATTTCATGAACATTTGAGTCCGATAATTTCCCTACCTAAACAGCAATTAAAGGGAAAAATGATGAAAAAGCAATCACTACTGAAATCAACCACTCTTGCCGCGTCAATGGCAACGATTCTGGTCGCCGGTTTTGCATCAGCAAATACCAACATGATTCTCACCGATATTAATGGCGACGGTGTTATCTCAGCTGAAGAAATAACGACGGTATTGGACGCTAAACGAGCCGAGAAACTAGCGAAATATGATACCAATGGTAACGGCGAACTATCACGCCTTGAAAAGCGTGCCATGAGAGATGCTCGATATGATGCTTTGCTGATCGACTTTGATGCGGATGGTGATGGTGAACTGTCACGAGATGAAAAACGCGCAGTAAAAAAAGCGCGCCGCGCAGCCGTTGAAGCCATGCTTGATGTTAATGGTGATGGTGTGCTCTCGGATTCTGAATCTGCAGGCATAGAGCAGGTCAGAGAAGAGCGTGGTTTTGGCCATTTTAGTAAACGCGGTAAAACGAAAAACAAGCTTTAATAATCATTCGTTTAATACGTAGCTTTACAGCTAAATATACGGTCAGGGCTTAATGCTCTGGCCGTTTTTTTGTATCTGTTAAGCATAGTGCGTATATTGTCTGTGGAGTCAACTAAATGGAGAATAAAGATCATGTGCGATATATGTGTAATCAATGCTGTGAAAGACAAAATGTTGTCTCGACGAAAATTTCTGAAAACCAGTGCTGCTGGCGCAGCAACAGCTGCGGTTGGTACCCTTGCAACAGGTACTGCTGCTTTGGCTGATGGGCACAGTGCCGTTGAAGATATGACACACGAACTTCATGAAAACTTTCCCACTTACTTTGGTGTCTCAGGGTTTTCAATGGAACAGAAGTTTAATTGGGATGAGCATAAACTTAATCTCTTTGAATTAGCTGTTAACGAACACACCGGTACACATATTGATGCGCCACTACACTTTTCAGAGGACGGGTTATCTGTTGCAGAGATCCCGGTATCCAATCTTGTTGTACCGTTGTGCGTTATAGATATCAAGTCACGCGCTGCACAAAACGCTGACACTCAGGTTACACCAGAGGACATCAAGGCGTGGATAAGTGCCAATGGCGACATTCCGGATAACGCATGTGTGGCGATGAATTCAGGGTGGGATTCAAAAACCAACACCGATGAATATCGAAACGCTGATGCTGAGGGTAAACAACACTATCCGGGCTTTCATGTAGATGCCGTAACCATGCTAATGGAAGAAACCAAGGCAATGTCTCTTGCATCCGATACATTGTCACTGGATCACGGTATATCAAGTGACTTTGCTACACACTACGCCTGGTTACCAACTGGTCGTTTTGGTATCGAAAATATTGCCAATCTTGATAAGGTACCCGCTAGCGGTGCAACGCTGGTTGTCGGTGCGCCAAAACATCGTGGCGGAACAGGTGGCCCTGCAAGAATCTTCGCGATGGTTTAGAGAGAAATGGACTTAAGACGAAAAAAAAACCGCCCCTACAAGACTAGGGGCGGCCTGTTTTTAATGCTATTTCAGCTGTTAATGTTGCTTTAACTCTGCAGATCGAATCGATCCGCATTCATAACCTTGGTCCAGGCCGCTACGAAGTCGCGAACGAACTTTTCAGCGTTATCATCCTGGGCATACACTTCAGAATAGGCACGCAGGATCGAATTAGAACCAAATACAAGATCAGCACTGGTAGCAGTCCACTTGACCCTCCCACTACTACGGTCACGGATTTCATAGCTATTATCCGAAACAGGGTGCCAACTATTGTTCATATCAGTCAGATTGACAAAAAAATCATTTGTCAGCTGGCCTTCACGGTCAGTAAAAACGCCGTCTTTTGAACCACCGTGATTAGTACCCAATACGCGCATACCACCCAAGAGCACAGTCATTTCCGCTCCCGTTAAACCCATCAGCTGAGCTCTATCAAGCATCATCTCCTCAGGGCTGGCAGCGTATTGCTCTTTCTGGTAATTACGGAAGCCATCAGCCAAGGGTTCGAGAACCGAGAAGCTATCTGCATCAGTCATCGCGTCGGTAGCGTCGCCTCGACCAGCTGAGAAAGGCACATCAACACGATGACCTGCAGCTTTAATAGCCTGCTCCAGACCAACGTTGCCCGCCAATACAATGACGTCTGCGACAGATGCGCCTGTATCAGACGCAATGGATTCGAGCGCGCCTAGTACCTTTGACAGACGTGCAGGTTCATTACCAGCCCAGTCTTTTTGTGGCGCCAGACGAATACGTGCACCATTAGCACCGCCACGCTTGTCTGAACCGCGGAAAGTACGGGCACTGTCCCAGGCAGTTGCAATAAGATCAGCTGCTGCAATCCCAGTGTCGCTGATTTTCGATTTAACGGCATTAACGTCATAAGACGTTGAGCCTGCGGGAATTGGATCCTGCCAGATAAGATCTTCTTTAGGCACATCTGGCCCGAGGTAGTTAGCTCTCGGTCCCATGTCACGATGCGTGAGCTTGAACCAGGCACGCGCAAAGGTATCATCGAAGTAGGCCGGATCTGCGATGAATTTCTGGCAGATCTTGTTGTAAATCGGATCTACCTTCATCGCCATGTCAGCATCAGTCATGACCGGGTTAACGTGTTTCGATGGGTCAGACGAATCAACCGGCATCTCCTCTTCCGGCATATCGACTGGCGCCCACTGATTAGCGCCGGCAGGTGACTTGGTCAATTGCCACTCGTAGTTAAAGAGGTATTCAAGATAACCCATGTCCCACTTAGTTGGGTGCTTGGTCCAAGCGCCTTCAATACCTGAGGTAAATGCATTGGTCGCTTGCGCGCCGTGACCAGGATTGGCCCAACCAAAGCCTTGCGCTTCAATCCCGGCCGCTTCCGGCTCTACTCCGATGTTAGCGTGATCACCACCACCGTGTGCCTTGCCGACAGTATGACCACCACAGGTCAATGCAGCAGTTTCTTCATCATTCATTGCCATGCGCGCAAACGTTTCACGTACATGCATGGCTGTGCGAGCAGGATCGGGGTTACCGTTAACACCTTCAGGATTGACGTAAATCAAACCCATATGAACCGCAGAAAGCGGATTGTACATGGTGGATGCATCGTCGAGATCATCGTAACGGTTGGCACTATCTGCCAGCCATTCGTCTTCCAGCCCCCAATTGATATCGGTCTCGGGTCCCCAGATGTCTGCACGGCCAAAACCATACCCGAACGTTTTAAGCCCCATGGATTCATAAGACAGGGTACCGGCCAGGATAATCAGATCGGCCCATGACAGAGCATTGCCGTATTTTCTTTTCGCAGGCCACAACAAGCGCCGCGCCTTATCAAGGCTTGCATTATCGGGCCAGGAATTTAGCGGGGCAAAACGGATATTGCCGCAACCAGCACCGCCACGACCATCACCCATACGATAAGAGCCAGCTGAATGCCATGCAAGGCGTATCATCAGACCACCGTAATGACCCCAGTCTGCTGGCCACCAGTCCTGACTGTCTGTGAGTAACGCTTTTACATCAGCTTTGACGGCTGCAAAGTCCAATGCTTTGACCGCATCACGATGGTTATAGTCAAGATCCATCGGGTTAGTACGCGCACCATGCTGATGCAAAATATCCAGATTAAGCGCGTTAGGCCACCATTTGGTGACTGGTTTTTCCATCGCTGTGTTACCACCGTGAGCGAAGGGACATCCCCCTCCTAATTCGCCATCCATTTTTATCTCCTCAATGTTAGGAAGTTGTTGGTAAGACTAGTGCTTCAATTTGATCGGCAAGCGCTTGCGCTGACCGGGTGTTAGTTAAACTGCAACTATTGGCAATCCGGACAAATGCCCCAATAGATGACCTCTGCTTCGTCAATCTTGTAACCAAAATCATGCTCTGCCGTTAGACAGGGAGCCTCTCCAACCGCGCAATCAATATCAACCACGTTGCCGCACTTGCGGCAAGAGAGATGGTGGTGATTGTCGACACGATGTTCGTAACGTGCTGCTGAACCTGCAGGTTGTATGCGACGTATAAGGGCGTGTTCTGACATCGCATTGAGCGCATCGTAAACAGCTTGCCGTGAGATAACTCCAAGCTCTGATCGCACAGCCTGAAGAATCTCGTCAGCCATGGCATGCGGCATAGCCTCTACTGCCCGATATACCGCCAGACGCTGAGCAGTCACTTGAAGGCCCGCCGCTTTTAAGGCTTCCGACACGTCACTTGGATTCTGACTGTTTGGTGGTGTCTCCATGGGTGGATATTGTTACCATTTCTGTACTGTGTCAAGAATTCAAGGTTTCGAGAGCCTGGTGCTTTACAATAGAGCCGCAATATCGGCGCAAACACGATCTGGAAGCGTGACTCGACGGGACGATATTTACCATTGAAATGAAAACTGGCTCGCGGCGTGCTTCAGTGTGTGTAGTATATACATAGTTGTACATTTCGCTGAAATGTTTTAAGTCGAACCGCACTACTTTGTAAATTTACAGTCTATTTTTTGACTATTGTTCAATAGATAAAGCTACGTATAACTGACAAGTCGAGGCTGAAATTCGTACTTAAGAACATGTTGCACTATAAAATCCCAGATCAAGTTTTCCAGCTCTACCAACGTTTAAGAAAATCCAGATACCAATCATATTTGCTACGTTTACAATCGACTGTCAGAAAGATTGGCCTGATAGTCGACTATTTTTATCTGACTCGCGAAAATGAAGGAAGCTTTGATGTTGCGCTGGAAAAACTACCGGCCGGCTACACAAGCTCCTTTCTCGACCCAATTGACAGCCAGGATTTACAGGCATTGGCTAGTCTTAATAATTGGACCACGCTGGATCAGATACTTGACCGAATAAAATCGGGGCAACGCTGCATTGTGCTTCGCAGTGATGATCAGATTGTTGGTTACACCTGGGCGCGCTTTGACCGATCTGATGACCCGGGCTGCCACTATGTACTAGCTGAAAACGAAACCTTCCTGCAAGGCGCGTTTATACACCCCCTACACCGTAATAAAAGCCTTGCAACACCCATGCGTGCCCATGTGTACAGATTATTGGAAGAGCAGGGTATACGTTACTTTGTGAGTTCCACGGATGTTCTGAATGAGCCAGCAAGAAAATTTAAAGCCCGATTAGGCGCGATTCATATCGAGCGCTATGTCTCTATCAAATGGTTGGGCATGTCACTGCTCAAACTTAAGAAACATCTTAAGGAATGTCCGACACGTGCGAAGTTCTAAGCAGGAACTGATTGATACCAGAGAGGCAAACCCAATCTGGCGCCACTTGCGCAATTATGCCTCTGGTGGACTCATCTCAGCATTAATCGGACTTATCACTTTCCCGCTATTAACGCGAAATTTGTCGGTTGAGGACTACGGTCTTGTAGGTCTGATATTGGCAACATTGACGCTTTTTATGGCTATTGGAAAATTCGGCATCCAACATTCCATCCATCGGTTTTACGCTGAAGTTATAAATAACAATCACACAGATTCAGAGACCGGCTTTTACTCGACCAGCTTGATCCTTGGCATTAGTCTCGCGTTGGCGACAGCACTGTGTTGTGTTGTGGTGGGTTACTTTTTTGCTCCGCAGTTTTCGCAAGCCCCGCAGCTCTCATTTTATTTTTTAGTTGGTGGCTGCTATGTCTTTCTCAACATGATCAATAGCAACCTGAGCAATGTTCTGTCGGCTGAACTTAAAAGCCGCCCGGTAATGCTATCCACTATTACCCGGCGCAGCATCTATCTGGCTTTATTGCTCATGTTTTTACTGACTGACATGCTCAGCGTAGCATCGGTAGTGTTTGCCTTTGCACTTGCCGAACTTGGAGGGCTGGTGTACCTATTGATCCAATACCTGCCGGGAAAACGTCATATACCCTCCCGATTCGATAGTGAGCTAACGCAAAATTTGCTGAAGTATGGCGTGTCACTAATGATTCTTGAAACAATGGGTCTGCTAATGCGCACCAGCGATCGGTTTATCATACAAGCCCATCTTGGTGAAAGTGCATTAGGCCAGTACGCCGCCTCATACAATTTCACGGGATATCTGGAAGTGATTATTCTGGCAGCCATGATCAACGCAGTGAAGCCGATGTACCTCAATCTGTGGGAATCAAAAGGCAGAGACGCCACCTGCCGGTTTTTATCGCAAGGCCTTTATTTTTATCTGATGATAGGTATACCTTTTTGCGTGGTATTTTCACTTACCGCTAGCTCGATAATAAAACTATTGACCGGTGATGAATATGGTGAGGGAACCGTTATCGTCCCCTGGGTTACCGCTGCAATGTTGGTAGAGGGTGCCATTTTATTTTTATCTGCTGGAATTCATATCGTCAAAGCTACCCACCGTTTTGTTGTTTGGGGGCTATTGGCTGTAGCGATCAATATTGCGCTGAACAGCCTGTTTGTGCCGATGTTCGGTATTGTTGGCGCTTCAGTCGTCACATTTATCACCTACTGTATCTATTGTTTCGGCCTGGCCTATAGTGCTTTCAAGATATTGAGTTTTCGTATACAACTTTTTCATCCGGTAATCATGCTTCTGGCTGGCTGTGGTGTGTGGTTTGTATTAAATAAAATCAACACCGATTCACACGTGTACAATTTCGTTGTTCAGGGAGGCCTGTCAACAATCATTCTGATCAGTTTCGCCCTGACGATCGATCGTCAGCTGCGTACAGCTGCTTTAAAGCAATACGCAAAGCTTGGCAAACACGGGTACCAGGCATAATGGATCGGCGTAAATTCACACTAATAAATGTTAGTATTTAACTGTTTGGGGTTAGCGCTTCGTTTCTTCCCCCTGTTTTCATTCGATTCATTAATTTAGGCGAATAGCATCATGTACTGGGCAATCGGATACGACGAACACTGGAAACGCGACATCGGCTACGATGTTGCTGCAAGTTGCGACCATCCTGGTTGTAAGAAAGCCATCAACCGCGGCGTAGATCACGTATGTGGTGGCGAACCCTATGGTGGCGATACTGGTTGCGGGTTGTATTTCTGCGCTGAGCACCTTGAATTGAAAAACGCCGGTACTGACGGCGAACCTGTACCTATGTGTGCACAATGCGCTTCAGGTAAAGAGCCTTTTGAACCGACACCTGATGTTGACGAGTGGCTCGATCATAAGAAAACAAGTATTTACTGGGCAGGGTGGCGAACCTATCACGAGAACAAGAGTTAGACATAGCCTGATTTTCAAGATCTAGCGCAAATGATCTGCTCCCTGATTGAACAGTAGCTTGTTGTTTTGCGCATTGTGCTGCCCACGGTTTTGCCGATCCTTAAGAAGATCAACGCCACGTCTGACTGCAGGGCGCTCTTTAATACGACCGCGCCAGTCGCTAACACGCGGAAAATCATCAAGCGATGCCGACAATGGTTTCGCGATTAGTACCCATGGAAAAGCGATGATGTCGGCAATCGAATAATCGCCAAGAATATAATCGCGATTGGCTAATCTCCGTTCCAGCACGGCAAGATTTCGTTCGTACTCACCCAGATAACGTTGACGACTATAGTCTTGTCCTTCGGGCGCGTAATTGACAAAGTGACTTAATTGGCCAGCCATTGGTCCCTGGTTAGCCGATTGCCAGTGTAACCATTCAAGTGTTTCTTTTCGACCAGTCTCATCTTGCGGAATCAGCTTGCCAGTCTTGTTGGCGAGATAGTAAAGAATAGCGCCGGATTCAAAAACACTGACAGGTTCACCATCAACATCGTGATCAACAATCGCTGGCATTTTTGCATTAGGACTGATGACCAGGAACTTCTCATTGAACTGATCACCAGCACCTATTTCAACAGCTATAGTGTTGTACTCAAGGCCGAGCTCTTCCAGCGCAATCGAAATCTTCCAACCATTTGGCGTTGGCCAATAGTAGAGGTCAATCATGAAGAACTCCCGTGACAGACGATTGCTTTGTCACTTTTCAATTTGGCAATATCAGCGCTGCTGTAGCCTGCCTCAAGCAAAACCTCTTGTGTATGCTCACCCAGATGCGGAGCCGGACTTACTTCAGACATTGGCATGGCTGAGAACGTGGCTGGCTGACGCGCCTGACGCAATTGACCTGCATCCGGATGCTGATAATTTAACAGTGTATTGTTGGCTTCTATCTGCGGATGTCTGATCATCTGCTTACGTGTCAATACTGGCGCACAGGGAACATCTTGTCGCTCTAAACGCTCAATGGCATCCATACTTTTAAAAGGCAGCAAAGCCTCTTGCGTCAAACGGGTACGCGCATCCTTGTTTTCTTCCCTGAGTACTGCTGTGGTGAAGCGCGGATCGGTCATGAAGTCCGGTCTGTCCAGAGCGACCGACAGACCATTCCAGTCCTTATCAGCAACTACCGCGACACTGATATAGCCATCTTCAGTTTCGTAAACCAGATCAATATAGGACTGAGCAGTTTCCTGTTCCAGTTCGTCACCGACAAAAGTATGACCGCCCATATCAGAGCTCCACAGAAAGAATACGACCGTGTCCAGCATCGATACTTTTATGTGCTGTCCCACGCCGTGTTTAAACTTTGCAAAGAGTGCGGCGGTAATCGCCTGAGACGCTTGTAAACCAGTGATTTTATCAGGAACGATAGTACGAATTAATCGAGGGCGTTGCTCGTCAGAGCCGGCCTGGACAGTGGTTAACCCGGAGACGGCTTGTATCAACGGATCGAATACAGGTTTTTGTGCATAAGGGCCTTCGAAACCAAATCCGCAAACAGATACATAAATAAGATCAGGTACAATTTCACGCATCACGTCTTCACCGATTCCAATCCGCTCTGCGACGTCAGGGCGAAAGTTCTGTACAAATACATCAGCGCCTTTTACTAGTTTTTTTAACGCAGCCAGTCCTTGAGGATTTTTTAAATCCAGAACCACTGAACGTTTATTGCGATTGTTGTTTAAAAAGGAGGCTGAAAACCCACCGCGTCGAGTGGCAACGCGACGTGAATGATCACCATGCGGCGCTTCAACCTTAATGACATCTGCTCCCTGATCGGCCAATATCATTGTTGAAAGGGGTCCGGAGACCACTGACGTCAGATCAATTACCCTGACACCCTCTAAGGGTCCTGTCATGTTAGTTTCACCTGATAATGAATAGATTGCTATCAATCTAATTTAAGTTAATCGGTTTCTTTTTTTGCCGCAACGCTTGCAAGTTTCCACTGTAACCAGCTTACCTTCACGAGTATCAAAGCGTTGTGTTTTAGAAATCTGCCACTTGTGATGGTTGTTTGCGCACAGAGCAGCGCCCGAGAATCCCTTGCGAGAGGACTTCTTCTTTTTTTGTTTTCCCGAACCTTCGGGCTTGAAAGGAATAATATCTGCCATTTGTCTGATTCAATGCCTGATCAGTTTTATTGTACTGAATTGGACATCTTACTCACATAACCTCTTGTTACATGTCTTATAATGGATCACCAAACCTCTGGAATACAATAATACTATGGACACAGTAGAAAAACTCAGAGACATCCTCGGTACCAGTCATGTCATTGCCATGGTTGGGCTATCAGATAAAAGCCATAGGCCCAGCTACTTTGCTGCCAAATACCTGATCGAACACGGCTTTGAAATTATCCCTGTTAACCCTCGCGCTTCGGAGATTCTGGGCCAGAAAGCTTATGCAGATCTGGAAGATATACCTGTGCCGGTTGATATAGTCGATTGTTTCCGCCGTAGCGAAGACACACCAGCAATTGCTCGAAAAGCCGTTGCCATTGGAGCAAAGGTTCTATGGATGCAATTGACAGTAATCAACGATGAAGCGAAGGCTATTGCTGAAGCAGCAGGACTACATGTCGTCATGGATCGTTGCACAAAAATTGAGCATGCAAGAATTTTTGGAGGCTTGAACTATGCCGGTGTGAATACCCGGATAATTTCGGCACGGAGACCGCGTCATGTCTGATCAATCATCAGATAGAGAGTTTTCAGACGAAACTCTCTGTTTACATGCCGGTCAGATACCGGATGCGGTAACAGGCGCGCGTGCAGCACCTATTTATCAAACCAGTTCGTACGTGTTCGACAATGCCGATCATGCAGCCAGTCTGTTCAATCTACAGACATTTGGTAACGTCTATTCACGACTTAGCAACCCGACCAATGCCGTATTGGAAGAGCGCGTCGCAGCACTCGAGCATGGGCGCGCTGCTCTTGCTGTGGCCTCCGGAATGTCTGCACAAATGATCGCGTTGCTAACCCTGGTCAATGCCGGTGATGAAATAGTCGCCGCTCGAACACTCTATGGCGGCAGTTTTTCACAGATGGACGTGAATTTCAGACGTTTGGGGATCACTACACATTTCGTTGATCCGGATGATCCGAAAAACTTTGCTAGCGCCATAACATCAAAGACCCGTCTGCTTTATGCAGAAACTGTTGGCAACCCTAATCTGAACGTGCTGGATATTCGAGCTGTTGCCGACATCGCACAGGATGCTGGCATTCCACTGATCCTCGACAACACAGTTCCATCTCCTTATCTATGCAAACCGATAGAGCACGGTGCTGATATCGTTATACATTCGGCAACAAAGTTTTTGGGTGGGCATGGTACCTCGATAGGCGGTGTACTGATCGAATCCGGTAAATTTCAATGGGACAACGGCAAGTTTCCGGAAATGGTAGATCCATCCGATGGTTATCATGGCGTGCGTTTTTATGAAACCTTCGGCGACTTTGCCTTTACCATGAAAGCACGAATGGAATATCTGCGCACACTGGGTCCAAGCCTGAGTCCATTCAATGCGTTTGCGTTCTTGCAGGGAATTGAAACACTGCACGTACGTATGGATCGTCATTGCGAGAATGCACTTGCCGTGGCGCAGTTCCTCCAACAACACTCACAGGTCGAATGGGTCAATTACCCCGGTTTGGCCGATAACAAATACTATGATCTTGCGCAAACCTATATGCCACGTGGTGCCAGTGCCATACTCACATTCGGCGTCAAAGGTGGGTTTGCAGCCGGCGAGAAGTTTATCGATCGTGCTAACTTTCTAAGCCACCTGGCCAATATCGGCGATGCAAAAACGCTGATCATTCATCCGGCTTCAACTACACATCGCCAGCTAAATGAAGAGCAACAACAGGCAGCCGGAGTGACCCCGGATATGGTGCGCATCTCAGTGGGGCTTGAACATATTGACGATATACTGTGGGATATTGATCAAGCGTTGATGGGTGTTTGACACGTACAAATCTGCATAAATTAATTTGAATGGTGTAACGACAATGGATCTCAGTGGAAAAACAGCGTTTGTTACAGGTTCAAGCGGTGGCATTGGATTGGCTATCGCCTGGCAACTGGCAAATTGTGGTTGTCAGTTGATGTTGCATAGCATCGGTTCGTACGAGATGGACGACAAAGCACTGTCGGAAATACACTCATCCGGCAACACCCGCGGAGGTGCGATCAATACTTGGACCTTAATTCGCGCTTGTGACATCAATCTGTGACAATTAGCACGATTATAGCTGTCGAAAAAATTTATTTAGTTGATCATTTGATAACCTCTATAATCAATTATGATAGTCGATTTTAGTCTCTAATTGCTGCGAAGTTAGATACCATGTCTGTAATTGACGAAAGGCTGCTAGATCAACTCAAAGAGCTAATTGGTGGTGATCTGTTCTCTCTGTTCGAGCTTATTGAAACATTTATTGAAGAGGGTAGAGACATGATCCTGGAGATGAATGCCAGCTTGGTCTCTAACGATCTTGAATCCCTTAGACGCTGCGCCCATTCAATGAAGTCCAGCAGTCAGGATTTCGGCGCAGCTGATCTCTCCGAACTAAATGCAACTCTTGAATCCCAGTGCAAGAATAGCTGGCCAACTACAGCTAGCAAACAAGTCAGTGTGATTTCAGATAAATTCGATGAGGCCTCTAAAGCCCTATCCGAATATATTTCCCAGCAAAAGCGGGTGTAAATAGATGCGCCCACCATCAAAAAATCTAGAAAAAATACTGATCATCGATGATCAGCAAATCTTCAGAAAAAAGCTCGCAATGGCTGTCGGTACCTTGGGTTACTCTGCGGTAACAGCTTCAGGGGGTAAGGAAGGTTTACATAAGCTAAGGGAAAAAGATTTCGATCTAGTACTCCTCGACATCATGATGCCAGATATGGACGGTTTTGATGTAATGCAGTCCATGAAAGAGGATCGTCAACTGATCGACATCCCGGTGATTGTTATTTCAGCATTAGACGGTGATATGGATTCAGTGGTCAGAGCTATTGAATTCGGTGCACAAGACTTTCTACCTAAAAACTTCGATCCAGTATTGCTGGCAGCCAGACTCAGCAGCTCATTGGAGAAAAAACGCAACAGAGATCGTGAGCTCGAACAGTTAAGACAGGTCGAAAGACTGACCAAAGCCGCTGCAGTACTGGAGCAGGAGGTCGTTGATCCATCCAGGCTTGATATCGCTGATATATCACAAAGTTCGGATGCGCTCGGGCAACTTGCCCGCGTGTTCAATAGCATGGCTACCGAGATTTTTGAGCGCGAAAGGAGATTGCGCCAACAGGTTAGAACATTACGCAGTACCGGTGTATTGCTGACAGTAGGCGTTGTTTCCGGGCTTGGTGTTGTACTATCGAGGATTGCTGCAGAAGCGGCACCCAATCCTTTTGGGATAGCATTGTGGGTAAATATTGTGACCGCCATCATATGTCTTTCATATGCGGGTTACAAAGGAAAAATTCCCAAGTTCAATCGCGAATTGATTATCTTGTTCGCGTGGTGGGGATTTCTTTCCACTGTTATCGCTGAGAGTGCTGTGTTCTGGGTAGCTCAAAAACTCCCCGCATCGATTATTGCGCTAATTTTAGTATCTGAAGGATTCATCGTTTTTGCGTTTGCCTCGATGGTAGGCATTGAAAAAGCGACCTTCCGGCGGTTGCTTGGATTCCTGGTTGGTCTGTGCGGTGTTGTGCTCGTTGTGTTCGCAACCAGTAACTCCTCTGGCGTGGATAAGGTATGGATATGGACGCTGTTGGCTTTGCTTGCCCCGTTGGGCTATGCCCTTAGAACCTTATTGTTAACTGTAAAACTGCCACCTGACATGGATATGGTTGCAGCTACCGGTTTCTCATCTGTTTCTGCGATAATTTTACTACTGCCTATCGTTATCGTATTTAATGATTTCGTTCCCTTAAGCCTGAATGGTCAAGACGCTAGTATTTCTCTAGTCCTTGCCATATTACTATTTGGCGTTGTCTCTTCGGTTGGGGTTACCTTGCGAGTCTCACTTATTCGCTCAGCAGGTGCAGTCTTCGCCAGTCAGAGTAGTTTCGTTGTGACATTTGCGGGGATTGTTTGGAGTATCGTTTTACTCGGCGAGACGCTGCCAGCGATCGCCTGGATCGCGCTAGGCTTGCTAGTCGCAGGATTAATTTTGGTTGGACCCAAGGAGGAAGCAGAGGAAATAGACCCAATCATTACGCGTACACAGAGCGGTGGAAAAACCAGCGTTGATCTGGAAATTTAAATTTAGCCAGATTGCTTGTGATCATAAGCTGTTTCCAGTGCACTAACCAATTCGTTGATACGCACTGGTTTACTGATATAACCATCCATTCCTGCTGCTAAATAGCGTTCCCTATCACCTTGCATAGCATTTGCTGTGGTGGCCACGATGTAAGTGGGTGAGCTGTTTTCAGTTTCTAATGCGCGAATTTCGCGGGTTGCCGTTACACCATCCATGATTGGCATTTCTATGTCCATCAATATCAGATCATAGTTGCCTGCGAGTTGTTGGGCAACCGCATCTTGACCATTCACCGCAATAGTAGGGATGTAGCCCAGACGTTTGAGCACTAATGAGGCAAGCTTCTGATTGGTTTTATTATCATCAACCAACAAAATACTAAGCGGCAACTGAATACCCATGGTTTCGCTGTACTCAAAATTGCTATTTCTTTTTCTGCGCGAGAATGTTTTAGTCTGATTGGAAAATGTCTCTAGTAATATTTCAAGAAGTGCAGAAGGTTTTATTGGTTTTGCCAGCTTAGCTACAAACCCGGCTTCTTCGATTTCAGATTTTGGTATATCGGAAATTGTCGCTAGCGAACTCAGCAAAACAAGAGGCAGATCTTCTTTAGAGTGATATTGTCTGATAGCTCGCGCCAACTCGATACCATCCATCTCAGGCATGCTCATATCAAGTATCGCAATATCAAAATGTTTACCATCTTTAATCCACTGCAATGCCTCATTGGGCGATGCAGTCTGTTCATGGTGCATTGCCCATTCCTCAGACTGAATTGAGAGTATCTTTCGGTTAGTCAGATTGTCATCAACGATCAATATTTTTTTCTCGGCTAGATCAGGTTTTATCTCATGCAGAGCAACTCTTCTTTGAATCTTGATTTTTTCCAAATGGGCTGTGAAATGGAAAGTAGTGCCTTCGCCCAGTTTGCTATCAACCCAGATCCGTCCACCCATCATTTCAATCAGATTTTTTACAATCGCAAGACCTAATCCTGTACCACCGTAGACTCTGGTAGTGGATGAATCAACCTGTGTATACGAATCGAACAATGAGTCGATTTTATCTGCCGGGATGCCGATACCTGTATCAGAGATAGAGAAATGTAGAGCTGTTAAAGGACCGGCACCATTGTTTTCAATAAGATCAGGTCCAACTTTTTCAGCGGTATCAGCCAAGGAAACTCGCAGAACAATTTCACCTTTATCTGTAAATTTAATGGCATTGTTTAGTAGATTAAGCAATATCTGGCGTAGCCTTCCTGCATCGGCTATCACGCCTTCAGGGGTGTCGCGCTCCAGAAGATAGGCAAGGTTTAATTTTTTCTGATCAACACTTGTTGTAACAAGATCAAGCGCACTCTCTATACATTCACGTAAATCAGTAGTCCGCGGATCGAGATCAAATTTGCCAGCCTCTATCTTCGAAAAATCCAATACATCATTGATGACGACAAGTAACGACTCTGCGCTGTCAACAATAGTGTGAGTGTAATCCTCCTGTTCTTTGTTTAGATCGGTGTTCAACATGAGATTACTCATGCCGATAATTCCGTTCATCGGCGTACGAATTTCGTGACTCATGGTGGCCAAAAACTTACTTTTGGCAGAAGTCGCTTGTTCGGCAATGTCTTTGGCTGCACGCAATGTCGATTCAGCTTTCTTCATATCGGAGATATCAAAATAGGTCAGCATATAACCACCTGACGACATCTCAATACATTGGTGTTGCAATGTACTTCCGTCAGCCAGCTCTATTTCCATTGGTTTGTATGAGCCATCTCTGATCGCATCGAGCCGACTATCCACATAGGCTTGCCAGTCTGTATTGATCGAGGCGTATTTTCCTTTGTCTCGGGTATATTCCATATCCTCTTGCAACGAAGGTCGGTTTTTGTAGAATGACTCTGGAATATTCCACATCTGTCGATATGCACGGTTTGTCAGAAGAATATCCATATTGTTGTCGATAAAAAGTACACCGTAATCTATGTTCTCTAGCACTATGCTTAACTCTTCGAGCGCCTCGTCTTTGGCATTTCCTGCCTCGAGCAGTTGCTGATGTCGCTGTTTAAGCTCAGTGATATCTGAGTAGATGGAGACCGTTCCACCGTCACTAGTACGATGTTCATTGATACGTACCCATTTACCATCAGCGCGCTGTTGTTCATAGTGGTTGCCCGGATTACGATGTTGTTCCAGACGCTGAGCTATCCATTGTTCAGGGTTGTCTTTTGCCGCAGGTATCAATCCATTTTCAGCTGATTTTCTTATAATGGATTCAAACGAACTGCCAACAGTAATCTGCTGTTGTACACCAGAGTGCAGGTCATCACGAAAACGTTGATTGGAAATAAGTAGTTTGTCATCACAATCATAGAGACTAAAACCCTCAGACATACCCTCAAGTGCAGCATTGAGCTGCGTTTGGGCAAGTCGAAGTTTATCGGCAGCATGATCTCTTTCAGCCTGCATCAGATTTCGCTCTTTAGCAGAATCTCGAAACAATCCCAAGGTGCGAGTCATTGAACCGATTTCGTCTTGACCAGCTGGCGGTATATCGGCATTTAAATTACCCTTGGTAATTTCACCCATAGCGGTAACCAATCTGCCCAATGGTGATCGTATGGAGTGAATTACCAAGGCGGTCAGGATCAAACCGAAAATACTGGCTAGTGCAGTAATCAATATGGAATTACGTTCCGTATTGCGAGCAGCTAGCAGTGTTTTTTTGCTGGTTTGTTGCACCTGTGCTTCAAGGTCTTCGATAAGTTTTGCAAAAAGAGCGTCTACTTTGGTTATATGAATGCGCGCACTAGCCATCAAGGTATTGCCCATTACTCTCTGATCATCAGTGTAGGCATCTACAGCGCTTAATGAGAGCTCTACCATCTCCGAGATTTCGCTCATTATTTCTTTGACTTCGTCAGGCTTTTCGGATTCCAGCAAGTTTAGCGCTTCGTTTAATCGTTCACGAGACGCCTCGGCTTCAATTTCTGACCTGATCAGCAAGCTTGCAGCAAGATCTGTTAACCAGTATTTCAAATCACCAAAAGCGCGAGTAGCGGCACTCGCAGTAGTCATAGTGGAAACAACGCGCGATTCTTTGAGAAGGGTTTGCGAGCCGCGAGATAATTCTCGATTGAGATACAAGTTTGAGGCGACTAAGACCGCCAGAAGAAAAGCACAGAGAATAACGATGCGGGTGACAATGGAGAGATTGTTCATCTGCGATCCATACAGTGACTAATAGCGGTTAGAATCGGTATTAGTCAGGACGTTAAAGGTGAAGTTATTGACGAGTTTTTGACTATTTTATTGACTATTATGTTGATAAAGCGTGATGCTGATAGATCCACCCAGGTCATCGAGATTGCCGCCTTCTTTGGGATAGCCAGTCACGTCCATTTCACCTTTAGGATTGCCGTGGCATGCCAGACAGGCAGCACCATAGTATTCGGGCACCATCACGCGAAATGCAGAACCGTTCTTGCCTTCGGCAATCTCGGAAAACAATTGGCCTCGAGACCAGTCAGAAGTTTTAAATCGAGATTCTATGACATCGTTTTCCCATTTATCCGGTCGGGCTTTACGGTTCCGTACTAGCTCAAGGGGTGCGGTGACTTTCATTTCAGCAATATCGCCAACTTTTTCACCAAATCTTTCATTGGTTAACTGCGCGAACACTGCAGGTACAAAACCTTTAAAACCTATTCCCTTTTTATTGATGAGTGGTTGATTTTCATCGATGATCTCGCGAATGGAATCAAGCTGAGCCTGAAACAATTTTGATTCTCGTTCATCGGTGGGATTGTTTAGTGCATCCAGCTTGCCAGTTGTATCTAGACGGGCGAGGGTGCGCTGGAGAATGACATCACCCGTTAACCCCTTATCGCCAACATGCTCGTTGTTTATTGTGGGTTGCTGACTGGCTATCTCGGTTCGTGCAGCACGTAATACATCGGCGAGCATAAGAGCTGTAGGCAGACTGTTATCGTCGGCCAGAATTGGTTTTGTGATGATCAGTGCGCAGATCACAATCATTCCCACTATTGCACTTAACAGGAACGATAGACGACTAGCAACAGCGAAATTTCCATCCAACATATTACATCTCCTAAAAAGCTGGACTACCGGGAAAAATTCATGATGAATTGAATCCCTTACACCTATTTTAAGTCCCACCTCATATTATAGGGAAGGTGTCAAATTTAACAGCTTTTTCGGACGATCAGACCGATTTCAGCTCACAAGAGCGGGCAATGTCAGGGATATTGCTGGTACAAAGGTTATCAGCATTAAGGCGGTGAAAATCGCCAGATAAAACGGCCAAATGGTTCTCACAGCTTTTTCCATCGGCAACTTACCCACAGCACAGCCAACGAATAAACAAGAACCTACCGGTGGCGTGCACAATCCCAATCCAAGATTAACCAAAAGGATCATCCCAAATTGCAGTGGGTCTATGCCAAGCTGATTCATTATCGGCAGGAAGATCGGCGTACATATCAAGATCAAGGCTGCCATATCCATAATCATGCCCAGAAGTAGCAATACGCCATTGATCATCAAAAGAATGAGAATCGGGTTGTCAGTTAAACCGGTTAGAAATTCTATTGTTAAGTTGGGCACCCGAAAGAATGTCAGCATATAGGCAAAAGCACCAGCACAGGCAATCAAAATCATCACCATTGAGGTTGTACGAACTGCTTGAACAACTGCTAATTTGAAATTGGTCCAGGTGATGCTGCGGTAAACAACTATGGTCACAACAAAGGCATACAGCGCACCAAAAGCACCTGACTCAGTGGCAGTGAACACACCTGAAAGAACGCCCCCTACTATAATGACAGCTGTCATCAGACCAGGAATGGCACTAAAAAAACTTAAAACGAGCACAGTCCAGCCCGGGAATTTTTCAGCGCCATAGCCTCGTTTTACAGCAACAATATAAGCGGCGACAGCCAGACAGATACACATCAAAATACCCGGCACGACACCGGCAAGAAAGAGCTTGGAAATAGATACTGCACCACCCGTCGCTAGCGCAAAAATAATCATATTGTGGCTAGGTGGAATGATGATCCCTGCGATTGAGGAGGTAACAGTGACATTGACCGCGTAATCAGCGTCGTAACCTTTGTCTTTCATTACCGGCACAAGGATAGATCCTAGAGCTGATATATCTGCAATGGCAGAACCTGAAATCCCACCGAAAAGCATGGATGAAAATACGTTCACAATCCCGAGACCACCGCGTACAGCACCCACTGCGTTTTGAGCAAAGCGCACCAACCTCATGGCAATACCACCATGGAACATGAGTTCGCCAGCGAAGATAAAAAACGGGATAGCCATCAGGGAATACACATTGATTCCAGCGACTATGCGTTGAAAGACGATGAGAAGTGGTAAGCCCTCATGAAAAAAAGCGGCGAGGGCGGCAACACCTAATGCGAAAGCAACCGGCAATCCAATGATGACGCAAAAAGCGAATACACCCAGTAGTAGTAATAGTCCCATTTTTAAATTCTTATTCTATGCTGTCGACGCGATAGTCTTTGCCAAGCAACAAACGGATGAGGTGGCCAGTTGAAAACAGAAAAACGAGAGCGCCACAGATAGTTAACGGCAAAGACCGAAATCCTTCAGACACCTGTATCAGTGGGATGAGTGTCTTCCATTTGAATTGCGTCAGTTCAAGCCCGTACCAAAACATCAAACCACCAAAGCAGGCCATGGTAATGTCTGTGACGAAAACAAATACGGTGCGCAACCAGGGCGGGACGGTACTTCGAAACAGTACAACTGACAGATGTGTGTCCTGACGTACGCCGACCGCCGCACCCAGAAACGCAATGACCATTAACAACAAATGAGAGACTTGCTCTACCCATGTTGGCGTATCGTTTAAAACATAACGACCGAAGACCAACCAGGCAAACAAACAGGTCATTACAACCAGAGCTGTACCAGCGATAATCAGACAAACCCGGGAGAGCAGGTCAAAGGTCCTGTCCATGCCTCGCAAAAATGCCGACGGTTCCGGTGCTTCGCTCATGGTATCCCCTTGATGAAAAACTGAGGTATGTTCTTTGAGCCGCCTAACAGCGGCTGCGAGGTGGAACTCGAAGTGGAAATTAGTGACTGATCAATAAGCCGCCAGGATGAAACATCGGGAACCCTCGTTATAAAATTATAGCGAAGGTTCCCGATCCGACTGGATTTTATTAGTCAGTTGAACGTGCG
This sequence comes from uncultured Granulosicoccaceae bacterium, assembly GCA_964411665.1. Classification (GTDB taxonomy): domain Bacteria; phylum Pseudomonadota; class Gammaproteobacteria; order Granulosicoccales; family Granulosicoccaceae; genus CALFCE01. The sequence continues at coordinate 24,758 of CAYPMR010000035.1, forward strand.
ATATCTACCAGTTCTGCCATATCTGGATTGGCAGCTAGATATTCGTCGTAAACCTTGACCATGGCTTCCTGAAAAGGGCCTTTGTCAGCGATTTCATTAACGGTGATACCAGCAGCTTCAACATCCTTGCGTGCCTGGCCAGACTGCACTGCCCAGAGTTCACGCTGGTACAAAGCAGCTTCTTCAGCGGCACCACGTACAGCATTCTGCAACTCAGGTGACAATGCGGCGAATTTAGCAGTATTTACACAGATACACTCAGGGATGATCAGGTGTTCACTCAGAGAGTAGTGGGTAGTGACTTCAAAGTGACCAACGTTCTTGAACGATGGGAAATTATTCTCAGCTCCATCGACAACACCTGTTTTCAGCGCTTGCTGAACTTCAGAGAAAGCCATTGGTGAAGGATTACCACCCATTGCAGAGATCATTGATGTGTACAGGTTGTTGTTCATGACACGAATCTTCAGACCTTCGACATCAGCTGGTGTGTTGATTGGTTTCTGGCTGTAGAATGATCGTGCGCCTGCATCAACCCAGGCTAATGGTTGAACGCCAGCATCGGCCATTGCAGATGCTATTTTTTCACCCGCTTCGCCTTCAAGTACACGAAACATATGCGGTACGCTTTTGAAGATAAAGGGCAGGGATACAAGGTTCGCTTCTTTAACCAGTGGACCGATCGGACCGAGGTTGAAGTTACCAATCTCGATCGCACCTAGCTGAACTTGCTCCAGCGCATCAGGCTGAGAGCCCAGTACACCGCCATGGAAAACTTCCAGTTTTATTTCGCCGTCTGTCGCCTTAGTGACTAGCTCTGCGAAACGATCCATTGCTGCGGTGTTTGGATGACCGTCGTTATGGATATTCCAGGCACGCCATTCTGCTGCAGCGCTAACGCCGCTGAGTAGCAGAAAAGCTGCACCAAGTAATGTTGCGGATAGTGTTGCTGTGATTTTTTTGTACATATCTCTCTCCTTCAAATAATGTGATTTGCAGTTTGTTTTAAAAATCTTTGGAGCATCGATTGCTCTCTATGGAATTACTACTTACATGCGTTCTAGCTTGTCTTATAGAATAACTAGCTGAAGGCTAGTCCGCCGTTTATGTCGTAGTTCGCACCGGTTATGTATGCGGATTCATCACAGCTCAAAAAATAAACCAGATTGGCAACATCCTCCGATGTCCCTTCTCGTCTGGCTGGAACCGATTTGGCTACATTGGCACGTACTTCCGGCTTGGTGAAAATATTATGAAAATCTGTGTCAATCATGCCAGGACAGATGGCGTTACAACGAATGTCCGGACCTAGCTCTTTGGCCAGACCTCGGCTCATACTCATCACTGCGCCTTTGGATGCTGCATAAGCGACTGAACCAGGACCACCACCATCGCGACCAGCCTGCGAGGCTATGTTGACAATTGCACCTGTTTTCATATGCGGTAGACAGGTTTTAATCATCAGGAAGATGCTGGTTGTATTCAATGAAATAACATCGTTCCAATGCTCCAACGACATCTCGGCAAAGGTTTTACGCGCTAGTATACCGCCAGAGTTATTCACCAGAATATCGACACTACCAAACGCATCGACAGTGCTTTTAACCAATGCGTCAACATCACTCGGCTTGTGAAGATCAGCCTGTACAGCGATAGCATTGCCACCTTTTTTTTCTATTTCCGCGACTGCGCCAAGCGCGCCATCACTGCTTGCGTGATAACTAAGCGCAACCTTGGCGCCTTCTGCGGCCAATCGCATCGCACAAGCACGACCGATGTCGCGACCAGCACCAGTAACAATGGCTGTTTTGCCTTCCAAGTTCATATAATTCCTTTTGTGTGTGTGTTTTCGCTATGCGTGCTAGATAAAATCAGGTCACAAGCCATACAGTTAATATATTGTATTAATATAATACTATATACTAGTATACCAATTGATGAATAGCCGTATAATAACTTCGCCAAGAAATTAATCAAGTAAAAACGGCAGTGACGTCCTTACACAGGAATAGATCAATCATGCAGCAAAATCTGAAAATCGCAGCTCGTCGCACCAGCGTGGATATGGTTTTTGATTATCTCTACGACGAAATCGTTTCTATGCGATTACTGCCGGGTAGCAAAATTTCAGAAGTTGAAATTGCCAAAAGGTTTGAAGTTTCACGCCAACCAGTGCGTGATGCATTTAGCCGACTCGCCAATAAAGATTTGTTATTAATTCGGCCCCAAAAAGCTACTGAAGTCCATAGATTTTCTAGCAGAGCGATAACAACAGCCAGATTTATCCGTTCTTCAGTAGAGGCAGAAGCACTACGTCGAGCGGCACGAGTTTGTACGACTGAGGGTAGGGTTTTGCTTGATGCACAACTGGCTGAACAAAAACTCGCAGTCAAAGCAAACGACCATAATGAGTTTCGATCGCTGGACTACAAGTTTCACAAAACATTATGCACAGTAGGTGAAGTTGAATTTGCTTTCGACGTTATTGAAGAACAAAAAGCGAAAACAGATCGTCTATGTGTGCTTGGCCTTAACGAACGTGATGAACGATTGGACCAATTACTTGAAGATCACGAAGCCATGGCTAAATGCATAGCAAACAATGACGAAGAGGGTGCTGTAAAGGCGGGCATGCTACATCTATCTCGCCTGGATACAACCATCAACAAGATCCGAAAACAACATTCTGATTATTTTTACGACTAGTAAGTAAGAACTACCCTCAGGATTTAGTCGATGGTAGTGCTTCTAATGATGTCGCCAAGAACATTGGCGGCTTCTTCAAGAATAATATCCGGGGCGTCCGTCCCACCATCGCGGCTCGATGCACCAAAGGCCCTGCGATACAGTTCTTCACGCTCATCACGGTCAGCTTCCTGTTCAATGTTCTCCTGTTTTCTAACGGATTCGACGAGAGTCACGTAGTTCTGTGCACGTGCATCACGTTGGGACTCAAGTTCTTCGATCAGCAAATCAAATGAGTCACTGGATTTATAGCGCGACTCATGTCGAAGCTGTACATCGCTATAGCTTGATTCGTTTGCCGACCAGGCGTCGAATTTAGCAGCTGCAACTTCAGCCCAGGGTAAAGCATTATCAAGTCCACGTTCACCTTGCGCATCTGAATCCAAAGCAGTGGGGAACAACACATCTGGCACAACACCTCGGTGCTGTGTGCCTTCACCGTTGACACGGAAGAACTGGGCAATGGTTACCTTTAATTGGCCTAACTTACCATCTTGATCGAGCGGTACTACCGATTGCACTGTACCTTTGCCGAACGTTGGTTCACCAAGCACGACACCACGGCCGTAATCCTGAATAGCCGCTGCAAATATTTCTGATGCAGATGCACTGCCACGATTAACCAACACGGCTAGAGGGCCACCGTAGATGACGGCATCATCTTCATCTTCCTGCACTTCAAGTCGGCCTCTTGAACCCTTGATTTGCACGACCGGTCCAGACTCTATAAAAAGACCCGTTAATTGCGTGGCCTCAAGTAGTGATCCACCACCATTGCCACGCAGATCGATGATGACCCCTTCAACGCCACCATCAGTACTGGTGAGTTCACCCAGTAAACGACGCACATCACGTGTGGTACTACGGTAATCAGATTGCCCCTGCGCTCGGCCGGCTGAGTCATGATAAAAGGTCGGCAAGTCAATTACGCCAAAACGCCGTACCTTCTCCCCATCGGGTATTTCAACAATCGAGCTTTTGGCCGCTTGATCTTCCAATTTGATCTTGTCACGTACCAGTGTAATAACTTTCGGCGGCGCTCCTTCTGCGGCACCAGCAGACAACACCTTTAAACGCACTGTTGATCCTTTCGGCCCTCGGATAAGATCAACAACATCATTCAACGGCCAACTGACGACATCAACGATATCTTTGTTTTTACCCTGTCCGACACCCACAATCCGATCTTCTGCGCTCAATTGTTCACTCTTCGAGGCCGGACCGCCAGCGATAATGCGCTGCACTACTGTATATTCGTTTTCTGTTTGTAATGCGGCCCCGATGCCTTCCAGAGAAAGGCTCATGTTGATTTGAAAATTCTCCGAGCTGCGTGGAGAAAAGTAGGACGTGTGTGGCTCGACCGACAGGGTGTAGGCATTAACGAAAATCTGGAATACATCGTTACCTGAGAGCTGACTGACCCGGCGCGCCATACGCTCGTAACGCTGCTCCAGCGTATCTACCAATTCGTCGTTCGATTGTTCAGCTAAACGTAAATTAAGTACGTCATTTTTTACCCGCTTACGCCACAGCTCATCCATGGCTTTTTGCGATTCCAACCATTTCGCTTCTTCGCGATTAAAGGTGTAGGTTTCATCAATGGTGAAATCGAAATCCCGCTGCAGTAAAGCGGTTGCAAAAACAGCACGTTCTTCCACTCTCGCTCTAAAACGTTTGAACAAATCAAACACGGGGTTTAGCTTCGAATTGCGAATAGCATCGTCGAACTTACGTCTGTATTTTCCAAATTCTTTAATATCGCTTGCCAGCAAAAAACTCTTTTGTGGGTCCAGTGAATCAAGATAGCGATCGAAAATCTGTTCGGACAATTCATTGCCAACTGGCACTGGCTTGTAGTGGTATTGCTGCATCAATTGCAGAATGCCTTCGGTCGCCTGTCGATGCTCTTTGGTGGGCACCAGCGAATCAAGGGCGACTTCCTTCGTATCCGCTGCTACTACGCCTGTAAAAAGTGTAGTCATAGCGAACAGCAGCAGGTGAGCAAGAGGGCGCCAGCCACGCTTTGAATGATGCTCAACTCTATACTGTTTCATAACAAAATGACGGAAGTACTGCTGCATGCGATAAATTTCCTCAAGCAAGCTAAAAGGTAAGAATAACAAGTTGATGCGGTTCTTTTAATGCAACGTCCACGGTGGAACTGCAAAACATGACCCAATTGTTTTGCCTGTCGCTAGCCACTCCCTGTCTAGACCTTATATTTCACGTTGAAGTTCAAAATGTAGTATATAAATGCATTTTTGATGTACGATCTTTCACAATAATCATAGACGACTCCTTGCTTGAAAGCTTGCTTCTCGAACAATCCGTCGTTAACTGTGGCCGGCACCTGTTTAAAAACACATGAACAACTCCATGCGCTGTTGAATTAATAGAATTGACAGGTTGTATTACGGACCTGAGATGGCAACAAGTGCGGGACCGGGTTATATGAAATTATATTGAACACCCACTACGTCGAAAGATAAAAGGAATGTTTACGCACTAGCCTGGTTTCGGGCACCTTTCTGGCGCTTCATTGGCATAGGTGTCGAAGGCTTTGATACCTGGTTCTGTTAGAACTAATTTGTCATTTTCATGTCATAATTAATACGTTGCTGGCTTACTTATTTCATTTTTTTCAATTTATTTTTTATAACGGGATTTCGCGGAATTTCGACTACTGCCTTGTCTATCAGTCAGTATTGCAGCTTGAACCAGAATCTGATCCTTCGCCTGGTATCAACCGCCTGGTATTAATACAGGCTTTGCAGTAGGGCAGAAGCAGACTATCAGAAGCAATCGCTCCACTAGAAATGCTTCACTAGAAATCGTTTCGCACCGGCCAGAGCGTACTGTCTGTGTTTTACAGACTAAGGGTTCGTTAGTGCTAAGTTCGCTGATCTGAAATTCGAAGTTAACACTATCCAATTAATTACATAATCATCCAAAATGAGGACAAAGGATTTTAAAAATGAGACTTCTGTCAAAACAAGATCGACCGGAAAAAGGTCAACAGGTGAGTAAATACCACGGTATGACGGTACTTGGATTAACTCTCGCAGTGCTGGGCGGCACCGTAATCGCCGCCTCAGAATCGAGCATGCAGGCGGTGACTGATGATGTCATCAGTAAACAGCGAGAGATGCTCGCCAAGAGTACAGATGGTGCGGGCTTTGGGCCACAATCGCCGCGCGACATTGATGCAGCGGCCGGGCAGAACCAGCGTACATTTCAGGCAGCACCTGGGCACACAGCAATGAATCTCTGCAATATCCACTTTCACGAAAGTGCCGAGCACAAGGGTGGCGACTTCACCAAATATGCTGGTAATGGTGATGGCAAAGGGCATGAGACAGGCTTTGTCTATTCCGGCGAACTGTCAGACGCTGAACTTGCCCCGCTTGACGAGCCTGTAGACGGTTTGAAGCCCGGTGACACCATAGAAGTACACTATGTCCACACAACGGCTCAGGTTACTCCCGGGCCTACCCTGGGAGCTTGTCTGAGTGATGCTATAAAGAATCCGCAGCTCAGAGTGGAAACACAGGTCTATGTGCTGGTCAACGATGACAGCGCTCATAATTTCGTCGATCTCACAGAAGTTGCTGAAGTAAACGGTAAGTATCAGGCCGTTAACATCCCCACCGACACCGGCTCACCGGTTCAGTATAGTGGTTCTACCACGGGGCCCAGCTACAATGAAGTGGGCTCACCCTTCCAGGTGTCCTGGAGTGTTCGCCCGAAAGTTGCAAAGGTGAATATAAAAACTGTAGGTGAATGGTTCAAAGGAAATATCTTTGAGGAAGACCATGCACATGCAGTGAGAAACCTGGTGGTGAATCCTGATCTTCTGTCGAAGATTGGTGAGTAACTAACTATCGCCTGTCTCAATATCGCCTGCCTCAACGGCTAATTGACTGGGACGCCGAGCCAGGTTCGGCGGCACTGTCAATTTAGTCGTTGCTGGCTCTGGCTACGTTCGCCCCGTCAGAACCAAATGTATAGAAATTTCCACTGACCGCTTCGTACAGAGCTTGCGTGTAAACCATTTGCTAAATAACGATATTTGCAACGATTTGAGGTTCGCGCTTTGCAACGCTTTGCAACGCTTTGCAACGCTTTGCAACGCTTTGCAACGCTTTGCAAAAGCGCGTTTAACGCGCGTTAAACATCTGGAAATGGAAAATAAATATTAAAAATATGTATGGTTTACATCCATGACTTAAAAGGATTGTTGCGCGATTCTTACCTGCCCGTACTGACCGGGTTGTGGCTGCTTGTGAAATTGGCCATCTTTCATTATCGCCAGTAGATTATTCTTGTCTTCAAGAATGCGTACATCACGCAACGGGTCACCATCAACCAGAAGTATATCGGCCAGATAGCCTTCGCGAATCATACCTAGTTCATTGCCCATACCCATAATTTCTCCGCCGTAACGGGTTCCGGCCATTATCGCTTCCATGGGTGTAAAGCCAAGCAGGTCAACGAAGGTATGAAGATCTTTGGCATTGGTACCTTGCGGCGTCCATGCAAAACCGTAATCACCACCGATGCAAATTTTGATACCTCTGCGGTGCATTTCCTTCATCGATTCGACGGCTGCAGCAAGTTCACGTTCATAAGCTATAGTAATGGGCGTGCCAGGTTTGATGCCCCATTCACCAGCATTTCGTGACGTATTGATTAACCAGGCAAGACCAGGTGCAACAAAGTGTTTGTCTTTTGCAGCCTCCAGCATATCGAGTGATTCAGTGTCACTGAAAGAGGCGTGATAGATATTCTGTATACCGTGTTTGACACACTGTTTTATCGACCCTGCCGAGCGTGCATGTGCAGCTAGTACTTTGTTGCGGCAACGTGCTTCGCTGGCAGCCATCGCAACTTCTTCCTCGGACATCGGTGTTTCTTCCGCCTTCATGCCAGTTATCTCTTCACCGGAGAGATTCAGTTTGATGGAATCGACACCGTACTTTATAAGCGTACGGACCACGCGACGTACTTCCTCGGGGCCTGAGACAACCAGTCCCAGATTGAGTCCTTCGTGCGGGATATGGCTAGGTGACGCGTCACCCAATCCACCAACGGTTGTGATCTCGGGTCCTGCTGCCAGATAGCGTGGGCCAGGATAGCGACCTTCGTTGATAAAGCGTTTGCACACTACATCAAGGCGTGGTTTAGCAGCTGCAGCGCCACGTCCAGAAGTAAAGCCGGCGTCCAGAACAATTTTAGCCATCTCCATTGTGACCAACATGTGTTCCTCAAGCTCCATCATTTGTATTGGATCGATACCCGGTGCATTATTCCAGCTCAAGTGCAAGTGAGCGTCGATCAAACCCGGCATCAGGGTGGCACCGCCGCCGTCTATAGTCGTACCGCCGTTGGTAGCACCAAAACTGTAACTACCGCTGGTTGTGCGACGCACAGCTTTAATGCGATTGCCTTGCACATCCACTTCACCGCTAAAGGGAGGCTCACCGGTTGCATCAAGAATTTTTACATTGGTAAAGGTAAGAACCGAAGCAGAATCGCTTTTACCCTTGCTTCCAGCGTCCCAAATATTGTCAGCCATCAGTTAAATTCCTCTCGATTACGTCGGGGTTGCAGAACGCGTCCAGCGCATCGTGCATCGCACGTCGACTGGCAACCGGTGCTTCGATTACCGGCCAGTGGCCCACTCCAGACAATACCTCCAGTCTGGAAAAGGGTAAAACAGTATTTAGCTCTTCAGCCATTGCCCGTGGCGCTACCTTGTCTTCTGATCCAGTAACCAGGTGCACGGGTATTTTTATTTTTCTGCAGGGATAAGCTTTGCTGGCAGCCAGGATTTTGCAGTGTGCCGCATAGCCTGCAGGATTCTGGCGCATCAGACTTTCTCTGACAAACGCATGCACAGCCGGGTTTTCTGATTGCGTATTTGAAGACAAGCCTCCAGCGGCCACCGCACTCGCAATATCTCCCATACCATCCTGTATTGCGCTACGTGCCCGTGCTTTCAATGCCTGTCTTGCAGTGGTTGATGGCTCTGTTAAAGCACCAAACAACAACAGGCCATCAACGCGATGTGGAGCGCTGATTGCCATGTGCTGGGCAAGCAGGGTGCCCATTGAATGCGCAACAATAATCGCACGACTGACTTTGATTGCTGTTAATGCATTGGTCACTGATCGGGCCAACTCTGGAATGCTGTGAATACCAGGACGCAAGGTTGAACGTCCAGCACCCGGTAAATCAGGACGCACCACGCGAAACTCGTCAAGCCCGGGCATCAATGGTTCAAATGAATTCGAGGTACCACCGAGACCGTGCAACATGACAATAGCCTGGCCAGTGCCACCCGTGTCATCCAATACCAGCGATCCGAAATGAGAATCAGCCATGTGCACCCCCGGTAATGTCGGGCAACAACAATGTTGATCCAGTGGTCTTGCCTGCTTCCAGAAGTCGGTGCGCATCGGCAGCGTCAGCTAGCGCAAAAGTCTGGTCTATATCTACCGTAATTTCCTTGCGTTGCAGTGCACCCCACAATGCATCACAGGCTTCAACCATTTTTTCCCTGGTGTCGGTGTAATGGCCGTAATTCGGGCGAGATAACTTCAATGACTTGGCAGCAAATTCTCCGATGTTTTTCATGCCGATATCGCCCGATGCCTGACCGTAGGAAACCAGGTGCCCTCCGGGACGAAGCACTTCACGCGAGTACTCAAAGGTATCTTTTCCGACAGCGTCGAAAACAACATCAACCCCTTTGTTATAAACCAGCTCCATTACTTGATCCACCAGGCTTTTTTGACCCGGGGTCACAACATGAGTTGCACCTGCACGCCGGGCAGCATCTACTTTTTCAGCGGAAGATGTAGCACCAATGACCGTCGCACCCATATGACTCGCCCATTGCACGAGTAGTTTACCGACACCGCCTGCCGGTGCATAAATAAGCACAGTTTCATTGCTTTGCAATGGGTGAACACGGTTTAACAGGAACCAGGCTGAAATGCCTTTTAACATAACAGCCGCTGCGGTTCGGTTATCAATGTGCTCAGGGAGTGGCATAACCAAATCAGCCTTAAGTGTTCGCACACTGGTATAAGCACCGGGCGGGGCACAGGCGTAAGCGACACGATCACCTGGTCTCAAATGAGAAACTTCGGGTCCGCAATCGACGACGATTCCGGCGGCTTCCATACCGGGAATGCCTGGTGGATCAATTAAATTAAAATAGCCACTTCTGGTGTATACGTCGATGTAGTTCAAGCCAATGGCATCCTGCTTCAAACGAACTTCACCTGTCTCTGGAGGCGCTGCAACTGTGACCACCTCTGAAAGTACAGAAGCATCACCATGACTGCTGACGACTATACCCATGCCTTCAAGTCCATTTACCTTGCTACCATAACTGGTGTTGGTATGCATGCTTTGCACGGGTTGCGTGGTTGACGGCTCATCGTTGTCAACCGGGAAATGTCGCTGCAGAAAATCCCGAGCACCCTGGAAACCAGAGCGATATATCTGTGTTGCAACCAGCTCGCGAAATTCTGCTTCTCGACCCTCGGGTGCTTCAAATTTTGATGTCCAGCACCAAAACGTTGCATCACCTGAGATAGCCGTAACCGGCTTCAATTCAACATGGGCTACGTAGTTCAGTAGAGGCACGTCCGATTCAGTGATCGTATAACTGAATGAGTGTTGCTTATCGGATAGTTTAAGCAATTGCTCGCAGACTCTTTCGCCAGTGGTTAATTGAAAGTCGCGCACCGCACCCACCTGATCTGCAGCACGATTACCCTGCACCGTGCTACTAGCCACCGCAGGGTGCCATTTGTCGTGTGCATTGAAATCACGCAGCAAATCCCAAACCCGGGAAACAGGCTGATTAATGACTGCGGATTCCAGCACGTTTATCATTTGACGATGAGCACTCTCACTGCAGTTTTTCTTGAAGCGCTTGTAAACCAGCCGCGAAAACATCTTCACTGATCATCTTTACCAAATCGGCCTCGTCGTTGGTTGCACAGTCAAACTCAGCCTGCCATTCAACGAATGACCCGTTTGTTTCGGTAACAGGTGTTACTTTGACTATAGCTACATAGTTTTCCAGCGGCATTGGACTATTGAGAATGGCGTAGCTGAATGAATAATCGAAATCTGAAAGCGCCAACAGCTGCTCACGTATACGCCCACCATCGGTTAGTTGAAAAGCACGAATACAACCTACCTGGTCGCTGGCCAATCCTGCCTCGATGCGGCTATCAACGATCAAAGGATGCCAGTCGGGCAGGGCGTTAAAATCACGAATACTGGCCCAGACCGCAGTTGCCTGTGCATCTATCACCTGCGAGACGTAGATTGATGCCATTGAATCAGTCGTCCTTCTTATTATCGTTACCAGACGTATTGGATGCGTCTTTTAACGTCCTTGTGTCTCGCAATGAAGCAGCGTCTTTAGCAGAACGAAAGATATCACCCATTTTAGCAACACCTGCATCAGGCACGCCTATTTCTCTCATCATTTCATCTATCAGGGGTGCCTGCGCACGAAAACGTAATGCACTGTCGATAACTTCATCGGTTGGTGAGCGCACAGCATTTTTATCCCCTCCATCACCCCCAACACCCGCCATTTGTACAATCTTGATACCGTCAATATTCTCCAAAGGTTTAACACTCTCGCGGATTATCCCCTCAAGCCGCTCCAGCATTTTCCCGCGCAAGCGAGAACTGCGCGCATCTTCTGATAGGGTATTTTCAGCCTCTATCATTAACCGCTCTGCCTCCGCTGCTACGGCGGCACGTAACTTATCAGTCTCTATCGCAACCCGCGCCATATCAGCGTCTTTTTCTGCGATCAACCGATCAACTGCTGCCAGACGTTTAGCGACTTCCGTTTCACGACCGGTTTCAACAGCTTCCTGTGCAACTGTTGCCAAAGTCTCGGCCTCGAAGGTTTCAACCCGTTGTGAACTTTGTTCGGCCTGTTTACGAAGGAGTTGGATATCCTTTTCTATTTCTGCCAGCTCAAGCGCTTGTGCACGCTCAACCTCCAGCCGCTTTATGTCTCTTTCGAGCAATATTCTGGCTTCCTCAAGTGAACGATCCGAAGCAATTCGAGCACGCTCGACTTCTTCTCTTGAGATAATTTCAGATTCTGCAATGACCCTTTGTTCTTCAATGCGTAGAGTACGAAGTGCCTTTTCACGCTCGATGGTAGCTTTCTCTATCATCAATTCCTTAGCTATCTGGGCGCTCTCAATTTCCTGCCTCGATGCAATATTTGCAGCTTCGATTTTCTGTTGCCGTTCTATATCGAGTGCAGCTGTCGCCTCTTCTGCAGCAATACGGCTTGCCTGTACATCATGCTCGTTCTTAAGTTGTTCGGCCTCGATAGCAGCTTTTTCTGCTATCTCCTTTGAACGGACCGATGTTTCGCGCTCTATGCGTGCATGCTCCATACGGCGCTCATGCTCTATCCGTTGTTGCTCTACTTCTTCTCGTGCAATGATTTGCGCTTGCTCTACGGCTTGATTGCGTGCGATTTCGCGTGCTGTTGTTTCCTGTTCCGAACTTATTCTGGCTGCTGCCGCATTCGCTTCATGTGAGGCTTGTACACGCGCGACTTCAGCTCGTTGTGAAGCACGTAACTCTTCAATCTCTTTTTCCTGATTAAGCTTTGCTGATGTGATTTGGCGCTCGATAGAGAGTGATTCCTGTTCCGCTTGCAGATTACGTTCACGAATTTCCAAAGATGCGGTTTGCTCTATGTCATTACGTAGCTTGCGGCGCTCTTCGATGGTTGTTATTAGAGACGTCAAACCTTCTGCATCAAAGCGGTTGGCCGGATTAAAGTATTCAAGATCGGTCTGATCAAGATCCGTTATAGCCGCTGACTCCAAATGCAAACCATTCGGCTCTAACAGGGTATAAGCATGCTCTGATACACGTTGCATAAATTCACCGCGCTTTTCGTGAATTTCATCGAGTGTTAATTCCGACGCGATGGCACGTAAAACACTAACAAATTTGCCTTGCAGCAAGTCATCGAGTCCGGCCTCACTGTCCATTCGATTGCCCAGTGTCGTAGCTGCAGCCGATACCCCATCAGAGTCAGGAGATACGCGGACATAGAAATCCGCATCTATATCAACACGAACCTTATCG
>CAYPMR010000036.1:0-37649 GCA_964411665.1 uncultured Granulosicoccaceae bacterium
ATAGCGGTTGGCCAGTTTCGCGGGTCCAGGTAAAGACGATGCATAACGGGATTTTAGCAGGCTGCAGAAGAACGTTTTCAGACTGGTAAGCTCCGAGCGAAAAAATGCTGGCAGGTAAAATTATCCGAAAGCAGATTCAGTCAGCAATTTTCGCTGAAAGCGGTTGGATTTGCATCGACACTGGGTGCAACCATTTTTGCTGAAGTCAGTCGAAAATCACATGAACGAGACGATCCATGCGGCTTTTTCCCGAGCGGCTAACACATACCCTGACAATGTCGCGATCTGGAGTGAGACGGGTTCCATCGCCTATGCACAGCTGGACCAACGCTCATCCTCTCTGGCGCTGTGGCTAAGGGAACGGATGGCCGGTACAGGCCATCGTGTTGCGCTGGTCATGCCAAAGTCCATCGACGCAGTCGTGGCAATTCTGGCCATTCTCAAATCCGGCAATACCTATGTCCCTCTTGGAGACAATTGGTCAGTGGGCAGACTGGATAAGATTTTTGCTGATGGCGAATTCAGCTTGTCTATTGCCGATGCGTTCCACGATTCGCCAGAGCGCTCAGATTTACCAGTACTTGATAATGTGCTGCTTACAGGTTCTGCACTGTGGCAGCAGGCGGTCAATAAACCACTGAGCGAGAATATCGCCTTGCCACAGGTTACAGCTGACGATCTGGCATATATTCTCTACACGTCCGGCTCTACTGGTGCGCCTAAAGGTGTTTGCGTATCGCACCGGGCGGCCGGGTACTTTCCAGGCTGGGCGAGAGATGAATTCTCTTTGACAGCCGACGATCGTATTGCGTCGGTATCACCACTAACGTTTGATCTTTCGACGTTTGATCTTTTCGCGACACTTGGTAGTGGAGCAAGCTTATTTATTGTGGCGGAAAAACTTAAGGTGTTTCCTGCCCGGTTTTCAGAATTTCTTCAGACTCATGCTATTACCTGTCTGTATGCAGTACCGTCGACGCTGATTCTGTTGACACAAAGAGGCAAATTGGAAAAACGTGATCTTGGCGCCATACGTACAGTTTTATTTGCTGGTGAGAGTTTCCCGGTAACGCATTTTCATCAACTAAGGGAATTATTGCCGGCTCATATCGAATACGCCAATTTGTATGGACCGACTGAGACCAATGTGTGCTCCTTTTATCGTGTACCTGCGAATTTTTCGGCTACTGCCATACCGATAGGCTGCGCAGTACCGGGTACTCATCTGTTTACCCGTAAAAGCGCGCGCGAAGATGGTGAAGAGAGTGGGTATGAAGACAGTGGCGAGCTGTGCGTTGCAGGTCCTGCCGTTATGTCTGGCTATTACGGGCAGGTAGACAAGCAGGTAGATTATTGGCTGGACGATCCGCTCGGCAAACAAGCCAGAGCCTATGCCACGGGGGATCAGGTCAGCACAACTGGCGATGGAGTATGGGATTATCATGGCCGGCTGGATAAAATGGTGAAAATTTGGGGATACCGTGTCGAACTGGGTGAAATTGAAGCCTGTCTGCTGGAGTTACCCGATGTTAAACAGGTGGCAGTGGTCAAACGCCCATCAACCGATACCAGTGGTGATGCATTGATTGCGTTCGTACTTTGCACGGAAGATTCTGATCTGTTTGAGAGTCAGTCGAGCGACTGCAAAAGGCGGTTGTTTGATCATTGTAAATCCGGGTTGCCCGCTTATATGGTGCCCAGGGAGATCCGGATGCTTGACATCATGCCGCTAAACAGTACCGGCAAAACTGATCGCCTGGCACTGGAAAAAATAGCCCTTGAGCACAACCAGGGCGTTTTGTGATCTCGGCAGCCGTTATAATGTGTATGCGGCGATTAGCCATTACCTTGCTTGCGACAAGTGAATGAACGAAAACCCCAGAATTGGTGTCGGACCGGTATGAATGAACAAACCACGCATGAAAGAATTAAAAAGATCATTTGCACGGATATAGCCGCTGGTACATCGGCAAGTGACTTGAATAACGACACCTCTCTTTTTGATGACCTGCAGCTCGATTCCATTCAGTTAATCGAACTGGTCACACAAATAGAAAGCGAGTTTTCGATCGATATGGATGATGAGGACATGGACTTCCAGCACTTCGCTACAGTCCACACACTGGCTGAATTCGTCAATGGCATAGTTGCACGATGAAAGCAGCTTCAGAATTTGCCGCAGTTTTAACACCGGCAATTCTCTACACCGGCAATTCTCTAAAAGCCATTCTCTAGAAGTCATTCTCTAGAAGTCATTCTCTAGAAGTCATTCTCTAGAAGCTTCACTGCTTGGCAAGTGCTTGGCCAGTTTGCTCTGGGCAGCGATCAGACTAAAAACATTCCTTTAGCCACTGTGATATGGCGCTTGTTAGCTGATCTCTGTCCTCTTTAAGCGGAAACATGTGCTCTGCATTTTCAAGATAAAGCGCTTGGACGTTCTTGCCGATCGGTAAATGCGGGAAGCCGTCGGCAAGTTGCTCTTGGTAGTTATAAGGCCAACTCGCAGTGAAGATACATAACTTGTGCGCATTTCTGCGTATAAATAGTTGGTAGTCAGCAGCTGTTTTTTCTTTTTCCGGTACTTCCCAACGAAAAGGCAAGGTGACTGGCAGGGAATTGCGTCTGGCTTTCGCTGTCAACAGTTGATTGATTTTTTCACGCCAGGTCTCAATACGTAACAAACGGGGTGCCAAATTTCTAAACAGATAATTTAGGTAATAGCGCCTCGTAGCATAATAGTAGCCGTCTATACCGACAGCACCAACGATACGTTCGTCAGCAACCATTGCGCGGTGCGCGTTATCAGCACCGGTACAAATGCCCATGACCACGAACTGCGTCTTTCCGTGAATTTTTTCAAGACTGTCCATAATGATTTTAATATCATCAATCTGTTGCTGAGCTCTGGGCAGCGTATCGTCCCGGCGATTGCTTTCCCCGATTCCTGACAAATCAAATCGGAAGCTGTCAAAGCCGAGCCGAGAAAAATGTCGAGCCATCCTTACATACAATCGATACGGGCCGGTATTCGGTAACAAGCCGGAATTGAGTAACAAAATAACCGGGCGCTGTGTATCGCTTTGCGAAGCACTTTCGTTAGAGACGCGGCTATGGTTATAAATACCGACCAACTCTGGCTCACGCCCACAATGACAGGTTTCCTCACGCATTCGAGTCACCTGTGATTACATCGAGTACCCCATAGAGACTTTTACCAGGTAACCATGCTGAGAGATCTTCAAGTTCCTCGATGCGTGGAACCTGGTCGCTTATTTCTTTCACCTGCGGGATTTGTGCCTTTGCGGTGAGTGTTTCGATAAGTGTGTTGAAATGATGTCGTGATGCACTGGTAACCAGGTGAATCGAGTCACATGTTTTTGGCAATCCGGCGTTGCCCAGATCGCTGCAAAGTATCGATTCTCGCATTTCTTGCGTGAATGAGAAGCCCGTGGTTTCGTTTTTCAAGGCAAGGGCTGGTTGCTTTCTAAATCGATTGAGACTGGCCACGGTTTGATTGTATTGGGTGTCAATGTGATGCACGTATGCATTGCTATCAACCGTTGGTTCCCATAATACAAATTTGTTTACGGGTACTGAGGACAAGTTGGAGGCGAGGTTACAACCAAAGCGAAAACCTATGACGTCTATGCTTGATAAGCCAGTGAGTTCAGTTAATTTTATCGCGGCGTTATTGATATCGTCTTGCCAGCGTTTAACGCCACCTTCCTCGTCTTCTCCCCAGGAGTTTCCACAACCATAATAATCAAACCGCAACACGTAAAAGCCTGTATCCGACAGACTGTTTGCCAGTCTTCTGTAGCCCCACTGTATATTGTTGGATTCCATTAAAATAGGGTTGCACATTAAAACAGCACCACGAATCGGCTGCTCTGGTGGCGGTTTGTGAAAGCGGCCGTAGAGCTCCTGATTAGCGAAAAAAAGCGAATCCATCTGCGACTGATCAGTTTTTACGAAATCATCGCTGACTGGGAAAGCTTCGGTGTCGTGTTCAGCTACCAGGCGCCGTATGGTCCCATCAACCATATCTACGGGCGTGATCTCAATCTTTAATTGTTTGCGTACCCTGGCTATTACCAGCATTGCCAGAAACGAATGACCACCGAGATTAAAAAATGTCTCGTTAACAGGCACGTTATCCACCTTATCGACACCGAGTACATCTGCCCAGATACTCGCCATGGCTTTTTCCAGCCTGGACCGGGGTTGCTGTGTGCCTGCGCTGGATGCGATAGATAGACTGGGAGGTGCTGGTAGTGAATTACGATCCAGTTTGCCATTGGGTGTTAACGGCAATGTATCAAGTATCACGAATTGTTGCGGAATCATGTGTGTCGGTAAGGTGTCGCGCAACTGTTCACGCAACTGCTCACTCAGTGTACAGACACACAAACCTTCCTGGGCCTCCAGATACGCAACCATCCGCTGATCTCCGGTCGAATCCTGTTGCACACTGACAATAGACTGCTTTATCTGGTGTTGGGTATTGAGTCTGAACTCAATCTCACCCAATTCAATCCGATTACCGCGAACCTTTACCTGAGTGTCGATACGTCCTGCATACTCAATGTTGCCATCGTGTAAAAATCTGGCACTGTCACCGGTTGCGTATAGTTTGTTACCTTCGACAAAAGGGTCGTCGATGAATTTTAGCCGGGTTAATTCTTCGCGCTCAAAGTAACCTGCAGCAACGCCTTCACCACCTATGTACAGTTCGCCGTAGATTCCCTGAACTACTGGTTGTCGTTGCTCATCCAGTATATACATGCGAGTGTTATCTATGGGTTTGCCTATCAGGATTGGCAGATCTATACCCTGTTTCACATGTGTGTCTGAGCTCCCGATGCGGTAGCAACTTGACCATACTGTGGTTTCTGTCGGGCCGTACATATTCCAAAGTTCGCCGCTTCGCTCGTAAAGCATACCAGCCAGATCCGCTGGCATCGCTTCGCCCCCACACAAGGCTTTGAACGATGGATTTCCCTTCCAACCTGCATCGATCAACAATCTCCAGGTCACTGGTGTTGCCTGCATAACGGTGGCTTGTTCACTTTCAAGCAGGTCGCAGAGGCGCTGACCATCCTGAGCTACATCACGCGGCGCAATGATAGATGTGGCTCCGCAGATCAACGGAAGCCAGATCTCCAGGACCGCTATGTCGAACGATAGGGTAGTGACGGCAAGTAGTCGATCATCACTGTTAAAGCCCGGTGTTTTGCGCATACTGGACAGAAAATTGATGACATTTCTATGTCGTATTACCACGCCTTTGGGTAGGCCAGTGGACCCGGATGTGTATATGACGTATGCCGTATCCTGAGGTGTACTCTGTGCGGGTAATGTACTGCTATCGCAAGCGTTGATGGCTGTTGCATGCTGATCCAGCAAAATCACAGTAACAGGGTTGTTGACTTGATTGTTCAGGTCGGGAAAATGTTTCGCAATATGTGTATCACTGATCAGGTAGCCTGTCCTGGAATCGTTGAACATGTGCATGATTCGTTCGGACGGATAAGTGTGATCAATGGGCAAATAGGCGCCACCGGCTTTATGTACAGCCAATGTTGCAACAACCGTATCGAGAGAACGCTCAAGGTTTACAGCTACCAGGGTACCTTGCGTCACTCCCAGAGACTGCAGATGTCTACTCAGGCGATTGGCCTTTTCATCAAGTTGGAGATAACTTAATTCTGATCCATCACAACGCAGTGCAATTGCATCAGCAGATCTCGCAACCTGTTGAGACACCAATTCGTTAATCGTGTTGTGTGATGGAAAGTCAGCGTCTGTGTCGTTAAAGCCTTGTAGAAGTCTCTTGCGTTGATTTTCGTCAAGCAGTGTCACTTCGCTTAGACGTATTTCTGGATTGGCGACAATCTGTTGCAATAAATCCATGTATTTATCAAGCAACCATTCAATAGTGGCTGGTTTGAATAAAGTGTCGCGATATTCGATTTGCAAACAGTGGTTATCATCTTTTTCAAGTATGGTGAAAGTCAGATCATAACGTGCACGACACTGTATGAGTTCAAGTTCCTCCACCTGTAGATCTGCCAGATCTAAGCGATGTTCGTGCGCTTTTAAATAGGTGAAACGAATATCAAAAAAAGGATTTCTTTCGTACTGTCTGTTCTCAATCAGTGATTCGACCAGTTTTTCAAAAGGCATGCTGTTGAATCGAAAAGCGTTGAAGCATGTTTTTTGAACCGCTTTTAGTGTGTCAAGAAAGGGCGGGTTGTCGTATAGTTCGGTACGCAATACCAGCGTGTTTAATAAAAACCCCAATAAGTTTTTTACATCCGGGCAGCTCCGATCTTCATAGTGGGTGCCGACGGCAATGTCCGTAGATCCAGTCCATCTAGAGATCAGTATCTTGCCAACACTAAGCATTGCCATGTAGAGCGTAGTTTGTTGACCGCTTGCCAGCTGGCGAATGGCAGTGATTAGTCGAGGTGGAATGGTTTTCTCGACGCGTGTACCTGTGCTGACAGGGAATGTATTTCGTGGTTCATCCAGTGGCAGGGTTGTCGGACTCAGGCCATGCAGTTTCTTCGTCCAGTAACGAATTTGTTTCTCATAGACTTTACCTTGCAATTGTACTTCCTTGTTTATTGCGTAGTCGCTGTACTGGCTGGTTAGCGTGGGCAACGCAAGATTGTGACCCTGTGAGAAGTGATTGTAGAGTTGATTTAATTCAAAATAGAGGAGCGATTTTGACTGGTGGTCGAATATCAAGTGGTGAATAACGATCACCAGGATGTGTTCATGGCCTGTTTCAGATGAAAACAATGTGCATCGAAACAATTCATCTGATGACAGATCAAATGGTTGGTTTATGTTCTGGTTAACGAGATGGTCTAGAGATTCATTTGATAGATTTACAGGCAGTTCATGTTGCTGTAAAGCTGCATGCCGAGCCTCAGGTTCGTGACCGATCAGATATAAACCGTCAGCTTCAAGTTGAAAACTGCTTCTAAGAATTGCGTGTCTGGTGATAATTGAGTGCAGACTTTTTTGCAGTGCGTCGGTGTTTAAGTTGCCCAGTAAACGAAAATTGCAGCTAACGTTGTAGGCTGGGTTTTCGGGATTCATGCGACACAAAAAATACAGGCCCTGTTGGGCCTGGGTCGCTTTGCAGCCGTACTTATTTGTGGGTTGTTGCTGGTTCAACAAACGCCCGCCGTCTAAATACAAGTAAAAAATAAAAACTTACATGTCATGACCGATTGCAAACCTCCGTGTGTTCCTTCGACGTGTAATCATTGCTTTTACAGATGAATTTCTACCAGTAAGATTCTGAAATTCGCGTCATGTCAAAACCAAGTGCAGATTTCCCTACATAAAGCAGGCATTCGTCACTGGTCGCCGGCATCAGTCCACCACAGCGAATATCGCGATAGTACCGCTCAAGTGGTAGTCGTTTGGCAATGGTGCCTCCTCCACACAGACGCATGGCCTGAGAGGCGAGGTGCGGACCGAATTCACCTACCATGTATTTTGATCGATGTACTGCAACATTGGTCTCAGGCGCGCCTGGATGTTCATCAACCTGTCTGGCTGCGTCGTAAACCACGGTGCGGCATGCATCCATAGCCACGGCAAGCTCTCCAACTTCATGCTGTATCCACTCGCTTTCGGCGACAGACTCTGTCGAGCCAGGTTTTTTCTTGTTGCGCAAATAGCTTGTCATGAAATTGAAAGTAGCATTGCACAGACCCAGGTAGACGCCTACATAGCCGGCAATAGTCCAGTGAGGCTCACGTACCAGTTTGAGCATACCCATACCCTGTGTACCGAGGAATAAACGCTCGGTAGGCACAAATACATCTTCCAGGTGGAGCATGTTTGTGCAGGTCGATCGCATGCCCAATGTGTCCCAGATTTCTTCGATGCGTATGCCCGGATTGTCGGCTTCGATAACGAAAAAAGAGAGATCAGGAAAATCATCCCCTGCACCTTCCTTGCGTGCAGCTGCAACGTAGTAGTCAGCATGTCCTGCCATGGAAACCCATGATTTCAGGCCATTGATTTCGAATCCGCCATTGACCTTGCGATAGCGAGATTTAAGTTTACTGAAATGGGCGCCAACGCCGGGCTCGGAATTGGCGGATGCAAATAATTTACGATGCTCGACTATCTCACTAAAGGCCCAATCGCGAAAATTGTTCAGTGTATCCGCACGCTTGCCGGTCAGCATACCGACATCGGCTTCAGCCAGTGTGCCCGCCGTGATGTTGTGCATATTAAACGTCAAAGCGGTGGAACCATCGCCAGTTGCCAACTGCTCCAGCGCCTTTGTGTAGGTTAGAAAATCTGCACCTAAGCCACCATTTTCTTTGGGCACCATAAGAGACAGCAAACCGCTTTTACGTAGTTCTTTGAAATTTTCTTTTGGAAACTCACGCGTACGATCGTTCTCCGGTGCGCGTTTGGCAAACCCGACAGCCAGTTTTTTACAATGCTCTATGATCTCTTCGCTTGTGGATGAGCCTGTAAGCTCTGGTGTCACAGCAGATTGTTTCAATGCCGATTGGTTCATAGTCAGATATCCTGTCGCGATGCTGTTCGGCTCAGCAGTTATTATCTACTATACACATGAGCTCAGGGGAAAATTCCGCTGGGAAGCGCTGTTTGTTAAACAATCCCCAATCTGTCTATGTTGCATATGTCTTTGTGTTATTGCTTTGCCTTGTTTGTTCAGCCTGCCATAGTCGTATCATATTAATTCCAGACACAACTCACTGATAACTGGTCTACATCGGACCTGTTTAAATGTTACGGCCTTGATATTTACGCGATGCATCTGCATGAGACAGCAGATGTACTAAAAAATCCCCTGATATGATAGAAATTAACGTGTTTATTTATCTACTTGCTTTATCTACCCATGGCAATTCCGGCTCGCCGAGGATCAGCGGCGCCGTAAAAATGATTGTCCTCGATCAGGATTGTGTGTAAGCCTGAATTCAGTTCCCGGATATTGACTTTGTGCCCCAACGCTTGTAGCTCGGGTGCGAGAGTTTCCGCTTCAGTACCCGCTTCCAGATCGGTTGAACCGTTGCGGTTGACGACATGTCCCATCGATACAGCTGCCTGTGGATCCATTGCCCAGTCGAGTATTGCTATGACCGACTGAGCAACGTAATTGATAATGCGTGAGCCGCCGGGTGAGCCTGTCAGGAGTATCGGCTGGCCATCTTTAAAGACGATAGTGGGTGACATTGAAGAGCGTGGTCGCTTGCCCCCCTCGACACGATTGGCGATTGGTTTGCCGTCGCGTTCATGTTGAAAGGAAAAATCTGTCAATTCATTGTTTAATAGAAAGCCGCGTGTCATGACACGTGATCCGAAACCACTTTCAATGGTGGTTGTCATCGATACGCGATTGCCGAAACTGTCCGCAATAACAAAATGTGACGTACCGGGTTTCTCAGTTTGCAGATCTGGACTGTAAAGACGTGCGTCGTCCCAGGGCGGTGTACCGGCTTCGGCCTTGCCCATGGTTTTATCTGCTTCTATCAGTTCGGCACGCGCTGCCAGATAGTCGCGGTTGAGAAGACCTTCTGGCATATCGACGAAATCGGTATCCGCCATATACAAACCTCGATCAGCATAGGCAAGTTTTGCGGCTTCGATGTAGGTATGCCAGCTCTCGGTACCCGGGCCCATTTGCGCTATATCATAGTGCGACAAAATCAAAAGTATCTGTCCCATGGTCAAGCCACCGGACGTAGGTGGTCCCATGCCACAGACCTCGTAGCTGTTATAGGTAAAGCAAACGGGCTCACGTTCAATGACACGGTAATTTGCGAGGTCTTCCAGCGTCAATTGTCCGGGATTTAACTGTGTACGGGTGGCTGCAACAATGGATTCAGCAATAACGCCGTTGTAAAAAACGTCGCTGCCGTGAGCGGCGATCAGGGTAAGGCTGTCTGCCAGATCATGATTTACCAGTAAAGTGCCTTCTTCTTTAGGCGAGCCGTCTGTATTCAGGAAATAAGATCGCGTTGCCTTGAATTCCTTCAGTCCACTGTCGGCTGCTCCTGCAATCGACCTGGCGAGCTTGGCATTAACAGGAAAACCACTGCGCGCAGTTCTCAGGGCAGGAAGGATAAGGGAGATCCATTGCTGATTGCCATGTCTTTTGTGCGCCACCTCAAGCAGCTTGAGTGTGCCCGGCACGCCTACCGATAAACCACCGGTTCGTGCTATCGGCCAGGGGAGAGTTTCACCGTCACGAAAAAAATACTCCGGTGTCGCTGTTGCCGGTGCCGTTTCACGACCGTCATAAGTCAATAGCTTTTCAGCTTCAGCATCCCAATAGAGAAGAAAGGCTCCACCGCCGATACCGGAGGATTCCGGCTCAACCAGCGTTAACATAAATTGTACGGCGACCGCAGCGTCCATGGCAGTGCCACCAGCGTCGAGTACAGCCAGTCCAACTTCTGAAGCCATGGGGTGAGCGGTTGAGACCATGTGTTTTGTAGCCACCGCTGACAACGGGTACTTGGCTTGTGCATCTGCAGAGGCTGGATGCACAGTCAGGAATGACAGACAAATAACAAACAGACAGAAGTGTATTTTTGAAGTCTTAAGCATTTGTGTTGTCAAAGGCATCTTTGCGCTCCATAGGGTATTTATTCTGCTGGATCAGGTGATTCTGCAGAGTTTTCAAACTGACCATGAGTCACTGCTGTAAGGCGCTGTTCATGAACCTTCCTGAGTATAACGGATCTGACTTAATACCCGGATTTTGACTGAAATATCAGCGGCAGCTGCCATGATAAAATGTGACGCGACTGGTGTTCTGAGCCATGTTGTAAGGATGTGCAACCCCTGCATCAATTGCAAACCGCCTGAACATATTCCTGTGTAACGCTTATGCAAACTCTCATGCAACACAACGTACTCTCAATCCGATTCTGCAAGCATGCAAGCAGAGCCGTGCACAATCTGCGATCTGAACGGCGCCAGCGCCTCAATGTACGCAGCTTTTTCTTGTGTCTGCTGTTGGTTTGCTTTGGATCTGGCAGTGCCTGGAGCCTGGAAGAGATTGCGACTATTGACCCCTTGCCGCCTATGGACGGCCCTGGCGAACGCAAGCTCGGTTGGCAATGGCATTACATCGATCAAAATGGCAAGGAAGGTTTTATGGAGAAAGTCGCTGCCAAGGGCGATATGGCCAGTTACACGCGTAGTGACGGCTGTCAGTGGACGCGACCGGTCAAAGGCTTTGCGCCGGCAACAAAATGGAAAGATTGCCCGAGTAGTGGCACTGCAACAGTTGGTTTTATCGATGGCAATATCTGGCCTCTTAAGGTGGGCAGCACATTTACATGGCGTTATCGTGGTAATAGTAATTTGTTTGGAAAAGTATGGAAGACTAAACGAGCCTGTACAGTCATGCCCAGTATGCGCATTCGTACGGTATCGGGTGAGCACTTTGTGCACAAAGTGCATTGCAAGGAACGTTGGGGTACGCGTACCTGGTGGTTATCACCTCAGGTCGGCACTGCAGTAGCTTATAGACAAGTCACCAAGCGTGGTGAGCTGCTACAAGAGATGACACGCATTGAACCTTGATACATCTTTTTCCATTAAGTAAATAGAAAAGAAACTGCATGAAAACATTTGAAGACCTGTCGTTCGATGAGCAGGATGAGATGATCAGTCCGCGTAGTGAGGAGCAGGACTTCGACGCTATTGTTGATCGCGCGATGAGCAGGCGTGATCTGTTCAAGAACATTATTGTTTTAGGCAGTATTGCAGGCCTTGGCCGCGAGTTTTTAAGCCAACCAGCCAAAGCTGCGGAGTCTCGCCTTTTGTTTGATGCAGTCCCTGCCAATACCCTCGATGATATTACCTTACCACCTGGTTATTCATCACGAGTCGTTGTCAGCTGGGGTGATCCACTTTGGTCTGAAGGCAACGAATTCGATCCTGTCAGTCGCGGTAACGCAAGCTCTCAGGCACTGGCTTTTGGTGATAATAACGACGGCATGCATGTTTTTGAGATCGACGGTCGAACCTTGCTGGTCGCGAATAACGAGTACACAAACAGGCGAATAATATGGGGTAATCGCAATAGCCGCAGTTTTGAAACGGTAGATGATATACGTAAAGGCATGCTGGCTCATGGGGTAACTGTGATCGAGCTTGAGGAAAGCAAAGAAGGTTGGTCGCCGGTTATCGACAGTGTGTACAACCGGCGCATAACACCTGAGACAGAGATGGCACTGACTGGACCTGCAGCCGGTCACGAGTTAGTAATAACCGCACTCGATAAAACTGGCACCCGTTCGCTAGGCACCTGGAACAATTGCGGTAATGGTACAACCCCCTGGGGTACTTACCTTACCTGTGAAGAGAATTTTAACGGCTACTTTTCATCCTCTGACGCTGATTTTAAAGTCACACCGCAAATGCAGCGATATGGCATAAATGCAGACGACAGACGATATAGCTGGGCTGAAATTGATGAACGATTCGATCTTTCGAAACACGCAAATGAATCAAATCGATCAGGATACGTTGTTGAAATCGACCCATCGAAGCCAAATTCCACGCCAAAAAAACGTACGGCTCTGGGTCGCTTTAAACATGAGAATGCCGAACTTGTTGTTAATAGAGATGGTCGCATCGTGGTTTATATGGGCGATGATGAACGTGGTGAATTTCTCTATCGCTATGTGTCCGACGCAAAATATTCTGTCGACGCTGATGTCGATGATCTGCTTGAGAATGGAAAATTATATGCTGCGAAGTTTCACGATAATGGTAAGGGTCAGTGGCTTGAACTGAACCCGGATTCCACCGGTATGGCAAATCTGGCTGAAATCTGTGTATATACCCGAATCGCTGCGTCTGCAGTAGGCGCGACCACTATGGATCGTCCTGAATGGGTCGCTGCGAATCCCCATGGACCGGAGGTGTATGTGGCGTTAACCAAAAACAAACATCGCGGCCGTAAGACTAACAAGGGTGGTGACGATATGCCTGTCAATGGCCCGAACCCGCGTAAATCCAATAAATATGGTCAAATTGTGCGCTGGCGACCGTCAGAAGGTGACCATACTGCAGACATTTTTGAATGGGAACTCTTTGTGCTTGCCGGTAATCCGGGTGTTCACAGTGACGATAAAGCGGGAAGTGGAAACGTCACCACAGACAATATGTTTAATTCACCTGATGGCTTGAGATTTGACGATAGTGGTTTGCTGTGGATCCAGACTGATGGTAATGACAGTAATAGCAAAGGGTTTGCAGGACATGGCAATAACCAGATGCTGGTCGCTGATCCAGCAACTGGTGAGATCAGGCGCTTTATGGTTGGGCCGAATGAGTGTGAGGTCACAGGGCTTGGTTGGAGTGTGGATCGTCGTACGATGTTTGTGGGAATTCAGCACCCTGGTGCGCGTGGTAATTCCCATTGGCCCGAAGGTGGTGACTCCGTGCCTCGTTCATCGATTATTGCAGTGACCCGGGATGACGGCGAACTGATGGTTAAGCTGTAGTTGCCAGCTGTAGTTGTCAACTGTAGTTGCCAATTGTAGTTGCCTGCTTTATTGGCTAGCTTTATTGATTAGCCGATACGCTCAGAAATTGTTGTTCATTCGCATTCCTGCTTAAAAATTTTAAAACCCCGTTGCTGATAGTTCTTCAGAGCATGCGGATGATCCAGTGAACAGGTGTGTAACCAGACACGTTCTGGAGATTCCCATTGCCAGGCTGAGTCAATAGCGTGTGACAACATGGCTTTGCCAAAGCCTTGACCAATCGATAGAGGGGCTAATCCGAAGTAAGCAAGTTCGACAGATTTGTCTTCTTGTAAATCAAGCTCGAAGTAACCGGCGATAGAGCCCTGGGTGTAGGCTATCCAGGTGCGCAAGGTGTCTCTTTCGGCGTATTTCTGCCAGCGTGCATCGTCCCAGTCCAGTTTGTCATGCCATTGGTAATCTTTGCCGACCAGTGAATAGAGGAAGCGATTGACCTGGAACTGTTTGAGCCGGGCTTCGACGATGGACAATGCATTAGGTAAAGCAATTTTTTGATGATCACCGGCATCGTGCATTTCCAGATGCCAGGTGGTTACAGTATCTTTTGTCATCAATGGCCAGAGGCTTGGTGGTTATTTACGGCGTCGATATCCGGTACTTCCGGTCCTCGCATGTAACGGGCTTGCAGTGACACATTGATTTCAGCTACGTTATTTTGGTAGGTGTCTAGCAAATCAAGCAAGTGATCGCGACTCCAGTCCGATCGGCCCATGTCGATGAAGACTACGCGTTTGAACAGTTCGCGGCAAGTTCGAGCTGCTGGTTGCTTGGGGTCCAGTTCTGACAAAACCTGATCCAGTTTTGACAGGCAGTGTGCCAGAGACTGCGGTTGCAACTGATTCTGTATCAATGTTTTTACCAAATGCATATCGACGCCGCCAGGCATGGGTAATACTTTTGCGCCCACATTGACTTCATCGAGTACCGTACGAGTCCCTAGCGTTTTATAAGCGAGATAGCGTACCCGCTCACGCCCAACAGCAGAGCGTACTTTTTGTCTTATTGTATCGGCGCCTTTGTTCGATTCCATCCTATCGCCCGCTGCACTTGCACTGTCGCCATCATTACCTGCGATTAATTGCAACACAGGTGAGTCACGGAATCTCTCGTCTTCGGCCATTTGTACCAGTCGTATTGCCTGGTCACAGCGTTCGATTAACTCTCCAGCTTTTAAAAACAGGTAAACATGTGAGTGTTCCATACGATGCTCGATTAACGCATTGATCATCATCATTTCGTTTGCTAGTTCACGCAGTACACCCATGGATGCATTGAGGCTTGAATCTGTTGTCAACGATTGGGCACCACGCAAGCACAAATGGTAGCTAGCTTCTATCAGTTCTTCTCCTAGATAGTCGTGACAGCAGCGAAGGTTGAGGTGAACCAGTTTAAGAAGTTCAGCAACTGAATTATCGTTATCCTGTGACGCCAATAACATACGAGGCGCGTTGTAGGTTTCGAGTGCTTCCTGTTCAATGTGCAGATCAGGGCTTGCAATAAATAAACAAGGCGCCCAGCTTTCAGCGTGCGTGCTGATCGCACGTGACTCTGCGGACTGGGCAGGTCTGTCAAGAAGATTCTCATAGTGCAGGGTGATGAGACGGCTTAACACCTCTGCACGTGTCCGGTAGCGGTTAAACCATAATGCATTTTCTGCTGTTCTTTTTAACATTCGACTACCCACGTATCTTTTGTCTGCTGCGACCGGGAGATGTCGTCTGCTTTGATATTCGGGTCAGCGCCCAATCGGGTGAGTCCTCCCTGGGTGACGTAAGGTTCTGCGCCGTGCACGCTGTAGGCGGTCACCGTAACTGATAGCGGCTGCAAGGAAGTGTCGGTTACAGTTGGAGCTGTTGACGATGTCGGAATCGGGTTTGCTACAAAGTTGTAAGGCTGTTCGTTGATCCGCTTGAACATACGCTGCTTTTCATCGCGACTTGCAACCTGTGCCTTGAATGTGGTGATTCTGCCGTTGTCATCTGTTCCGTGGATTACCAGATCGTCCATGTGATCCAGCACATAAGCTAGTTCATGATCGTCCTTACAGCGGTAAGTGGTAACCGTTGGTAGCAGAATTTTTTCGTTCATGTAATAACTGATTAGTTCAGGTAGATACGACAAGACGATCGGACTGCTGGCAAGGCGTGTAAAAGGGGCATTGGCTAGCGCGACCTTGCCGTTGTTCCAGCATGACAGTAAATCTGCAACATCCACGATTGGGTACGACTCTTGACCGAGTAAAGCGGTGTTAGGATCATCACTGCCTAGAAGGAGAACATCAATGCGTTGGGACTGATCCAGGGTGTCAGCGTATAGATATCCCTCGGATGATGAGACAAAAAGGTCCCGTGGTTCTATCAACAGACCATTCAGTTGGCGAGCCAGGTAACTCATTTGTGAATTCTGTGGGCAATCGATACCGTTAGTCAGTATGCCAATACGGGCAGTGTTGTTTGGGCTTAACGCAGTTAAGGCGTCTTGCAGCTGAATTGTAAAATCGCCGATAGGCAGAACAGATGATTCTACAAAAGGTGCGTTGGAGGTGTTTTTCATTAGCTGCCGGTTAGCCAGCATATGAGCCATACTACCGGGATTGCACAGATTGTGGCCACTTGCGCGATATTGGCCACTACTGTCACGAACAATATCTGTGCTGGCCCAAACAAGCATGGCGTTGCCAGAGCCGTAATCATTGGATGATGGTCTATCTGTTGAGAAGTATTGTTGGGACAGCTTTTCCAATAGTTTTTCGGGCAATACATGATCATGGAAAATATACTGGTCGTTTTTAAAATCCTCGATAAACATATTCAGCGCGCTTATTCGCTGAATTATTCCTTGTTGAACATCTTGCCATTGATCGTGATGAATGACGTGCGGTAACGGATCCAGTGACCAGTACTCACTCTCTTTAGGGTTTGTTTGATGACTAGTACTTGATAGTGGGTGGTAAGCAATTTTTTCCTGCAGAAGATCCTTTTCGCTCAAGAGCTGATTGTGGGAGAGTGATGTCAGGTATTGGTGAAGTGCGGTTGCTACCTTATGTGGTATGCCTGCCGGCGTCAGATACTCATCATTGGGCCCACCCATGTAGGCGATCACAGGTTCTTCGAAGACGGTACCCGGGCCAGATAAATAGCTCTTGGCTGGTAAATTCATGTGCTGACTCCTGTTTCAACCACGAAAATTTCACTGTTATAGATTTGGACGTATATTGTTTAAGAGGCAGCAGCTTTAGCCATGCAGATGCACGCCTGTATAATCTGACTGCCAGCCCTTAAGAGGGGATGCCCCTATGCTCTTTGGCGTCTTGTCCATCGAGCTATTTTTGTTATATAACGCTGTTAGCGGCGATATTCCGGAAGAGTACAGGTTGTCTCTTTACATGTAATATGTCTCAGTTGGCAGCGCCGAAAGCTGTCTAATGGCGTCAAAAAATGCGAATGACGTCCTGTTTTCAGTGGTGTTTCGCAGATAGTGGAAATTGACTACCATTGCCTCGGTAAAATTAACGATTAGCGATTAACTACCCAAGCGATTAACGACCCGAAAAGTGAGCAAATCTACAATGAAAAAGACTGTAACAGATGAAGCTTTGCTGAAGCGCCAGGGCGAAGATCTGAATTTCTCAAAAGACGCTTCCCGGTCTTATACGCTGCCAGCCAGGTTTTATACCGATGCAATCATCTACGAGCTAGAAAAGGAGTCTATTTTCTATCGCACTTGGCATTATGCAGGACACGTATCTCAAGTCGCTGAACCGCGTAGTTACTTCACTACACGCATACATAATCAGAACCTGTTTGTAGCGCATGGTGCTGATGGCAAGTTACGCGCGTTTTATAATGTCTGTGCACATCGTGGCCATGAATTATTGCAAGGTGCTGGTAAAAAGAATGTTATTACCTGTCCGTATCATGCCTGGGCGTTTAATTTTGATGGTAGTCTGCTGTCAGCCAGAAATTCCGAGAACGTGTCTGGTTTTGATCGTTCGCAATTTTCATTAAAAGAAGTTCGGCTGGAAGAATTTTGTGGTTTGCTCTTAATCAATCTGGATGAGAATGCGGATTCCTTCGCATCACAGTTTGATGGTCTCGAAAAAGAGATAAGGCAATACCTGCCTTCAGTAGACACTCTGGCGATGGCGCAACGTGATACGTACGAGGTGGATGCTAACTGGAAAGTGCTGATCGATAATTTTCTCGAATGTTACCACTGTGCGCCAGCTCATCAGGATTTTGTTGATCTGGTTGACATGCAGTCCTATCGAACCATAACCCATAAGCGTTACTCGTCGCAGTGCGCCGGAGCGCCACGAACGACCAAAAGCCGTGCTTTTCACTTTGAGACAGGTGACGTCGATTTCGGTTATGCGGGTTTCTTTGTCTGGCCGAATTTCACGATCTGGATCTATCCGGGTGAAGCCAATCTCTCAGTGCTGCAGATGAATCCAGCTGATATCGAAAAAACTGTTGAATACCAGGACTGGTTCACGCCGGGTGGTGTGATAACCAAACAGTTAAAAGATGCTATTGACTACCAGATAGACGTGCTCCAACCCGAGGATATTTCGCTGTGTGAGAGCGTGCAACGCGGCTTGCAATCCAGAGGCTATAACCAGGGTAGATTTATTGTCGATGAAGGTCGTACCGAGTTGAGCGAACACGCAGTCCATCATTTTCAAAGTATGGTGGCTGAATCACTTCAAGCCGAGCTTGATTAATCATGAACCAAAAAGCTGAATACGTACCCTATCATCCGGAACGGATTGGTGTGCCTCCGCTATATGCCTGGCCGCCGAAACCCGGGCCTGCTTTGCGTTGGTTGTTTGTCGACATTATGGCACCCTGGGGATGGGTCTGGCTTATAGTGGCTATTGTAGTGTGGCAGTTCTTTACACCAGCGCTTGAGGAAATGAAAACCTTTGCCTGGGGGTGGATAGCGCAATTGTGGATTCGCAATGCAGTGATTCTAAGTTGTGTTGCCGGTGGGTTGCATTGGTGGTTTTATATACGACGTCAACAGGGGACGGAAACAAAGTTTTTCAAGCCCTGGATGGCAACGGATGATGAGCGTTTTTTGTGGAAAGATCAGGTGTTGGACAATATGACCTTCAGCCTGCTTAGTGGTGTCAGTTTCTGGACCGCTTACGAAGCCGTGACCTGGTGGTGGTACGCTAATGGATATGTGTCTCGGGTGGTGTTCTCCGATCAACCTTTGTATTGCCTGATAATGATCTGGGGTGTGTTTTTCTGGTCTACTTTTCACTTCTACCTTAATCATCGTTTGCTGCATTTCAAATCGTTCTATCATATTGCTCACGAACGACATCATCGCAATGTCGTGACTGGCCCCTGGTCAGGCATCTCCATGCATCCGCTTGAGCATTTAATTTACTTTACTGTGTTCATGTTGTGGTGGGTGGTGCCAGTGCATCCAGTGATCATAATTATGACGGGCTTGTTTCAAGGGGTTAGTCCGGCTGTGTCTCACTCTGGATTTGATTACATGAAACTGGGCAAACGTTTACGCATACCGACGGGTGATAATTTCCATAATCTTCATCATCGATATTTCAAGGTCAATTACGGGAATAGTACAGTGCCGATGGATCATGTATTCAATAGCTGGCATGACGGTTCAGAAGAAGGACAGGCGGTACTTAAGGAGCGCCATGCCAAGACGCGTGGTAAAGCAGATACGGGGTAAAACTGCCCGGTATACATTCAATTTCATTCAATTTCGTTATCATCGATGATTAACATACTCTTGTCCTGAGGCTGTGTTACATTTAATTTTCAATAATGATAAGTAGGGAGAGAAATACAATGTCAATCATTTCAAGAGGTTTAAAGAACATTGCTTATGCAGCCATTTTGACAGGTGGGCTTGCCACATCTGCACTGGCTCAGGATATCAAGTTCTTCACTATAGGTACGGGTGGTACTGCATTTACTTATTATCCAGTAGGTGGTGTTATCGCCAACGCGATATCTAAACCACCCGGTTCACGTGAATGCGGCGAGGGCGGTTCTTGCGGTGTAGATGGCCTAATTGCTTCAGCTGTATCATCGCGCGGTTCTGTGGATAACGTAAATGCCATAACTTCCGGTCTGCGTAATTCGGGTTTTGCACAGTCCGACGTTGCTT
Organism: uncultured Granulosicoccaceae bacterium; assembly: GCA_964411665.1. GTDB lineage: Bacteria > Pseudomonadota > Gammaproteobacteria > Granulosicoccales > Granulosicoccaceae > CALFCE01. The sequence goes on from CAYPMR010000036.1 coordinate 19,725, forward strand.
ATTGGGCATACACCGGCACCGGTACAATGGATGGTCAGGAGCCCGCAACAGATTTGCGCACTATTGCTGCGCTTTTCGAAGAGCATATTCATCTTGTCGCTCTGGCTGAAAGCGGTATTAATTCGGTTGCAGACCTTAAAGGCAAGCGTGTATCGCTGGATGAGCCCGGCTCCGGTACGTTCGTAGATGCCAACCTTATCCTCGAAGCCAATGGTCTGAGCGCTGATGATTTAACTGCAGAGGCCCTTAAGGGTAATGCTGCTGCTGAAGCACTACGCAACGGCAAGATCGACGCCTTTTTCGCAGTGGCGGGCTATCCGACTGGTGGTATTGTAGAGCTAGCTTCCTCTGCCAAAATCAAGCTGGTTCCGATCGATGGTGCGGGTGCACAGGCCTTAACTGAAAAGTACGGTTTCTTCGCTGCCAGTGATATTCCTGCTGACACTTATGAAGGGGTTGCAGCAACACCCACTGTAGCAGTAGGCGCACAGTGGTTTACATCGGCGAAAGAAGATGAAGAGCTTGTCTATGAAATCACCAAAGCTCTGTGGAACGATGAAAGTCGCAAACTACTGGATGTCGGTCATGCCAAAGGTAAAACAATAACACCTGACACAGCGCTGAACGGCGTAGGTGTGCCGCTACATGCTGGTGCAGAACGCTTTTACAAAGAAGCCGGTTTGTTGAAATAAGCCAGCTATAATCGCGAGAAGCCCGAACATTTGTTTCGGGCTTTTTTGTTTTAGCATCCCCGCAAAGCGAATTTAAATCCACGCCAAATAAATCCCCTCTCAAGTTCAAAAAATATCGGTCAGCGACGGGCATGAATGAAAGCGAACTAAGCAGAGAAGAACTAGCAAAGCTCGAACGTAAATACGACAGCGAATCTGCCTTTAGGCCGATGGGCCGTGTCATGACGACTGTTGTGACGGTCTTGCTTGCTGCGATGTCGATCTATCACTTTTATGTGTCAGGCTTTGCGCTGGTGCGTGAGCTGTTGCATTTCGGCATTCATCTGGCGTTTGTGCTAGGGCTTACCTTTTTGTTGTTTGCCTGGCGTAAGGACCTTAGCGAAACAACACCACAGGCAGCATGGTACCGCTTTGACGGTGTCAACATTCTGGATATAGCTTTGGCTATTCTTGCTGTAGCCGCTGCGCTGTACCTTCCATTACTCGATCCTGCGGAAGCTGCCAGACGTGCTGGCAATCCCTCTATAACCGATACCTTTATGGGTTCAGTCGTGCTTCTGTTCGCACTCGAAGCTGCGCGTCGTTCTGTGGGGCCGACACTGCCCTTGATCGCAGGCTTGTTTATTCTCTATGCCATATTTGGCCAATATGCCCCGGGCTTGCTAAAACATGGCGGGGTCGCCTGGGCTGGTTTTGTTGACGGTATCTATGGTTCACAAGGTATCTATGGTATTGCTATCGGTGCCATGGCCAAGTACGTTTTTCTGTTTATTTTGTTTGGCGTTTTATCAGCGCGAATTGGTCTCGGACAATTGTTTATCGATTTGGCGACGGTTGCTGCTGGGCGCTATACCGGTGGGCCTGCCAAGGTGGCTATTTGTTCATCCGCTTTCATGGGATCGATCTCCGGTTCTTCTATAGCGAATACAGTGACAACGGGAGCACTCACTATTCCAGCGATGAAGAAGATAGGTTATCCACCGCATTTTGCAGGAGCGGTGGAAGCTACATCCTCAACAGGTGGGCAGATTACGCCACCGGTTATGGGTGCAGCTGCATTCATTATGGTTGATTTTTTAAACATACCCTTACGTGATGTTTTGGCTGCCGCTCTTTTCCCGGCACTTCTACATTATTTTGGTATCTTCGTGATGGTGCATTTAGAGGCGCGCAAACTGGGGTTGCGTGGATTGTCAGCAGATGAAATGCCACGTTTGCTTTTGGTACTAAAGGAAAACTGGCTGGCAGCAGCACCACTAATTGTTTTGATCTATATGATTTTGACAGGGCGTACGCCAGATTTCGCTGCTGTTTATGCAATCATTGCCTGTGTCGTTGTGGGCTTCATCAAGCCGTCTAACCGCTTGACAATACCTGGACTTTGGGACGCCTTGGCCGCTGGTGCGCGCAGCACAATCGCAATCGGTGCGGCAGCGGCTTGTGTCGGGATTATTGTGGGTGTGATTACGCTCACCGGTACTGGCTTTCGCGTCGGTGCAATCGTTATTACAACCGCTAACGATTTCGCTGCCGTCGTTGCTAATATCTGGCCATTAAATTATTTTGAATTACAACAATGGGCGCTGTTCTTTTCACTTGTGTTGGTTGCAATAGCCTGCATCGTTATGGGCGCAGGGGTACCTACTACCGCAACCTATATTATTCTTGTCTCGGTGACGGCAGGTGCCTTTCAAATTCTGGGCGTCGAACCATTGGTTGCCCATTTCTTTGTATTTTACTATGGCGTTTTGGCGGATATTACACCGCCTGTGGCGTTGGCAGCTTATGCCGCTGCGGGTATTGCAGGGTCAAACCCGTTCAAGACGGGTAACACTGCCTTTCGACTTGGAATTGCAAAGGCTCTGGTACCTTTTGTGTTCGTTTATTCGCCAGCGCTTTTACTGGTAGTCGACGGATTTACATGGTTTGCTTTTGCGACGACCTTGCTGGGCGCCATGTTGGGTATTGGCGCGCTGGGTATCGCTTTCTCTGGATTCTGGTTGACGCCACTGAATGTGTTGCAACGCTGGTGGATAGGTCTGAGTGCTTTTTTGTTTATCGCGCCGGACTTATACACATTGGGTCTGGGACTATTATTGCTAGCACCGCTGTTTGTGTTACAAGTGCGTGCCAAGGCATCGTTGGCCACCGCAACAGACTAGCTCATAAGCTGCCTAATAGGATCGCGGCATGCCAAGTACATGTTCAGCTATATAGCTCAGTATCAGGTTGGTTGAAATAGGTGCCACCTGATAGAGCCTAGCTTCGCGAAATTTTCGTTCTATGTCGTATTCTTCTGCGAAGCCAAAACCGCCGTGGGTTTGTACACAGGCTTCCGCTGCGGCCCAGGACGCGTCAGCTCCCAATAGCTTGGCAAGATTAGCCTCCTCACCCGGATTCTCGCCTGCTTCAAATAATCGAATGGCTTCATGCATCATAAGCTCTGCAGCACGGGTGTCAGCATATGCTCTGGCTATCGGGAATTGTATGCCCTGGTTTTGTCCGATCGGGCGAGAAAATACCTGCCGCTCACTAGCGTAGGAAGATGCTTTTTCAATAAACCACTTCGAGTCGCCTATGCATTCGGCGGCAATAAGAATTCTCTCAGCATTCATTCCTGCCAGTATGTAGCGAAATCCTTTGCCGAGTTCGCCGACCAGGCTATCAGCCGGAATGCGCATGTCATCGAAAAATACCTCGGTGGTCGAATGATTCATCATGGTGCGAATCGGGCGAATAGTGAGCGTTGAATTTAAGTGTTCACGCATATCGACAATGAACACCGACAAACCATCGGTCTTGCGTTCTACCTGATCACGATCTGTCGTTCTGCACAACAGCAGCATAAGATCAGAATGCTCGGCACGCGAGGTCCAGATTTTCTGTCCATTGACAACATAATGATCGCCGTCGCGCCGTGCAGTGGTGCGCAATGATGTCGTATCCGTACCACTACCGGGTTCGGTTACCCCGAAGGCTTGCAAACGCAGACTGCCGTCTGCAATCCGGGGTAGCCATTGCTCTTTTTGATCCGCAGAGCCGTGACGCAGCACAGTACCCATTGTGTACATTTGTGCATGGCAGGCGGCGGCATTGCATCCAGCGCTATGTATGGTCTCGAGGATTGCACAGGCTGCGGAAAGCGATAGTCCGGATCCACCATAAGATTCCGGTATCAGGGCCGCCAGATAGCCAGCTTCTGTTAAGGCTGTGACGAATTCTGTTGGGTAGGCAAGTTCGCGATCGCATGCTTGCCAGTAGCTGCCAGGGAATTCTGCGCAGAGCTTTGCCACTGCAATACGAATGTCAGTATGTTTGTCTATCATGCTCGGTAGAATACCTGTTGCGTGGTTAGAGCAGCTTACGCATTCAGTTTAAGAAAGGTTAGCCGTTTATCTGTTTATACTGAGCGATCTTCGAGTCACGGGATCAACAGTTTATCGCAGTTTAATGCGCTATGTTGCAACGACGTTTCCAATACTTGCCGCACAGCGACAGCCCTGATGTATTTCGCCATTGCAGAGTGACTAGAGTCACTTAGGCATGGCGCGTGCATTTTTGCACTACAGCTGGAATTTCACTATTTATCAATGAGTCGTATTAGTTTTCTTCACGATATTTTATCGACTGTGCTTGACCGTCGTGGCGGTGAGCCGCATGTCGAAGACGATCGCCCATTGCAAGAGCTTTGCGAGGCTTTGCTGTCGTCGCGTGGTGAGGTGTCAGGCAATCGATTGTCACAAGCGATTTTGCAACGATTCAGCGAAGGTGACGAAGAGCAGAAACTGGAATTTTTTCTGTGGATGTTGCACTCACTGGATATTGATGCTGACGCAGCTGCTGAGGCTGTTAGCTCTTACGGACAGGATCAGTCACCGGAAACCTGGCAAGCACTGGTCAATGCAACAGCCCCAAAAAGATTGGAGCTACTACGTCGGATAAACCGTATTCACGAAGCTACTGGGCAACTGGTCGGTATGCGGCATGAACTGAGTGGTTTGGCTAGAGAGCATCGACAACTGCAGCGCGTTGATGCTGATTTCGAAAGCCTGTTCAAGACATGGTTTAATCGTGGGTTCCTGGTTCTTCGTGAAATTGATTGGCGAACACCTGCCAATATTCTTGAGAAGATCATCCGCCATGAAGCGGTTCATGCGATCAACGACTGGCAGGATCTGCGCAGACGACTAGAGCCACCAGATCGTAAGTGTTTTGCATTTTTCCATCCAGCCATGCAAGACGAGCCACTTATATTTGTAGAGGTTGCTTTGACTGAAGGTTTGCCTAAGTCCATTCAGGAGGTGCTACACCCTGATCGTGAGCCCATTGAAACAGATGCAGCCTCAGTAGCCGTGTTCTATTCGATTTCCAACTGTCAGCCGGGCCTGCGCGGTGTATCGTTCGGTAACTTTCTAATCAAGCATGTCGCCACAGAACTGGCAAATAGTTTTCCTAATCTGACCGAATTTCGCACATTGTCGCCATTACCATCGTTTGCTGCCTGGTTCAGCTCAACTGAAAGTGAAGAATATTCGGCAGCCTTTCAAAGCGCACTGGCGTTGCAGGAAACTCTGTTGTCAATTGAAGCCAATCAGGATTGGGAGAGCGATTTTCAGGCAGAGAAGGATGTTGCCACAGACGCTGTAGTAGACAATGCATCTGATTCCTCGATGTCAGAGATTGACGACGATAGTGACTCTGATGAGCAAGATGGAGAACACGATGAAACAACATCCTTCGAGGACGTCACCGACTTGCATACTTTGCGACAAACAGCGCTAGCCAAGCTGGCTGCTACCTATCTCGTCAAAGAGAAGCGCCACGACAGACAGCCGTTCGACCCGGTAGCACGTTTTCATTTAGGTAACGGTGCGTCGTTGGACGCTATCATCGCCAATGGAGACCTATCCGAGAAGGGAATTCGCCAATCAGGCGGCGTTATGGTTAGCTATCTCTATGATCTGAACCTGGTCATATCGCAGCATGAAGCCTATGCGGTTGATCAGGACATCACCTATTCCAAAGCAGTCTCGCGTCTGCTGGAAGAGCAGGAGCCAACGTCCCGCTTTCGGATTCCAGGTGTACGCCGCACTGGTTGATACAGTTTGAGCACACTGCTTTATGAAACCTGCGTTAAGCAGGTGTATAAAAAGGCGCCGGACTTAGAATCTTGTTTTCCATGTGCTGAAGCAAAGGTGCTGCATCTGCGAGATATTGATGCCAGTCAGCATCAGCGTTGAGCTTGGCTCGACGTTCGGCTCTATCTGCCAGGTCTTTGTAGGCCCATAAGTGCACGACCTGGTTAAGTTCCCCAATATCCATTGACATGTACCAGCCGCGGCAATCACCAAGATATTTTTGCTGCAATGGCCAGCCCTGATTTTTGTAAATCGTTAGAAAATCGTTGATCTTGCCAGGATGAACCCTGTAGGTTCGATGGTCGATAATCATAAATTACGCTCCTGAGCGGTTTGTTTATTGAACTTTCTGTAGCTTGAGTGTTTCGTTGCGCACAATTTTTTGTGCAACATGCCTGTATCTCACGCTTGTGCTTTAAATCTGATAACTCCGTCAGTACTCGGCTTTTTTTACACGATTAAGGAACTGCCGATCAAAATCGGGCTCAAATCTCGTATGCACCCCACACGTGAACGACTTATTATGTACCTTAATTAAATTTATCAACAACAAGGCTGCCAGGAGAATACTATGGGACAAGATGCTTTTACTAGCCAACAGGGCGCGGGTATGCAGGCAGAATCCGCGAATAGATCTTCCTCTCTTAGGTACTCAGCAGCGGCTTTTATTCTTATAGCAGCTAGTTGCCTCTTATTCGGGTTTAACCGCATAGCCTTTGCGCAGGGGGCACCTGATTTTGCCAATCTCTATGAGCTCAGCTCAGGGACAGTCGCAACGGTTGAGACTATTTCTGTCAGCCCTGATGGCAAACAGGGCAGAGGAATCGGTTCCGCCGTACTCGTATCTGAAGACGAGCTTTTGACGGCAGCGCATGTGGTCGATGGATCAAGCGCCATACGAGTTTTGTTCAAGGACGGTACAAAGATCAAGGCAAGCGTCGTGGCGTCTATTCAGGCAAGCGACATAGCGCTGATAAAACTGGTCGAGCCCTACCGTGAAGTGGCTCCTGCAGTCCTGGCAGATTCGGATGACACACGGATCGGAAGCCCGGTCTTTATTATCGGTACACCCTTCGGTATCTCTCAAACATTGAGTATTGGTCACCTGAGCGGCAGGCTTAACCGGGGTGAAATGGCCGGTGGCGCTCCAATTGAATTTCTGCAAACCGACACAGCTATAAATACAGGTAATTCCGGTGGCCCGATGTTCAATACCGATGGTGAGGTCATAGGCATCGTGAGCTTTATTTTAACTAAAAGCGGTGGCTTTGACGGGATCGGTTTTGCTACTTCCATCAACACGGCCAAAGAAGCGTTGTTGAGTAGTTCCGGCATTCTGGCGGGGTTCGAAGGCGTTATGCTTTCGGAAGAAGTTGCCAGTGCGCTCAACTTGCCTCAGCCTGGTTTGATCCTGCATCGCGTAACACCGGAATCCGTTGCTGGCAAAGCCGGACTGCGCGCTGGAACCATACCTGCAACCATCAATGGTCAATCGCTGTTGCTTGGTGGAGACGTCATACTGGAAATTAACGGATTGGTCTGTGCCACGCCCCATGACTTTCGTCTGGTGCAGGAATCCACATTGACCATGGATCAGAACGATTCCTATGCGATTAAGGTCTATCGAGATGGTGAAATTCTGGACCTTTACGCAGGTGCGCCGTTAACGGATGGGCCTTTGGTTTCACACTGAACTTTGGTTTCACACTGAGTTTGTGTCACCGGTAATTTTTTCTAATTCAGCCACGATGGCTGATTAGGAGCCTGAGTCGAGAATTCCCTGTTTTTTTTCCCGGTGTCTTGGCTCTATCCCTCTTTGCGAGCGTTCCTGACACTGCTGAACGAGTCCCGGGAATTTAGGATTCGTCGGGATTTCTTCGGTGCAACAAGCCTTGGTCTGCTGAAGTTTGGCATGGAATCGTTCACGGCCAGCGGCGCACTTGAATTGCTACTGAGCTTGCGACTGATTTTCGAACTGGGGTATTCATAGTCAGCGTCATCATTCGCTGCCTGTTGTTTGTTCGCAACTTTCGAATCCACCGATGTGGCGCGCAAGACATCTTCTTGAAGTTCGATACGAGTTTTAATCTGTCGAAACGACTCATGGATTTCACGTTGCAACTCATGCAGATTTTGCAATTCGTCGGTGCCGTTTTTCTGCAGCTCGTAAACCATCTTGGTAAGTCGCTGCTGGTTGGCTCTCAAGCTTTTGATCTCGGCTTTGAGTTGCAGGGGTGCAAGCGCTTGACCGATATGCGGCAATTTCTGAACCTGAAAAATCAATCGTTGTGATCGCAATGCTTTGCGTTCCTGGTTGATAGCTAATTTTTGTTTGGCAATGAGAACGCGCAGTTTGCGCTTTTGATGTCTCAACGACTTTACCAGCATCAGGTTGTCTGACTGGCTTCTTAGTATTGAATCTATGTTGCTCGAGTGATTGGTCATGTTAATGACTCTCTCGCGTCGGTTAGCAAGATTAGCCAGTAAAAATTTGATACGTTGACCTGTTAGTAACAAACGGTTTCGTGGTGACTCAGCTTCGAGTCGTTTGATTTCATAGTTTTGTCGTATGACCAGATTTTGCAAACCACGCAGTTCATTGTGCAAAGTCAACACATGTTTTTGAGTTGCGGCAAACTCGCGCGTTTCGACGACTTTGCGTGCGGCTTCTTTGCCGTAGGCTGTTTGTAGTTCGGTACGTGCGCGTGCCTCAATGAGTTCACGTTGCTGGGAGCGTTTATGCAGTGCAGCAACACTTGCTGTCAGTTGACCGAATTCGCGGCGGGTGACCAGTTCGTGTGCATCGTTGCTATAGGTGCGAGTGCTGTCGTGCAAGGGTGAGCTGTTCTGTGCCTGCAATTCGTTTGCACCAGCCATGTTTCTGCTTCTGCGTTGCAAGGACATCTGGTCCTGTTTGAGTTGCGCTTCAAGTTGCGCCTGCAGTCTGCTAACGTCTTGCTCGCTCTCAAAAAATTCCTGTGACATGTTGCTCGTTCCGTTTTTACTTTCTTTGTAGAAATATTTGGTCAGGACCGACTTTACCAGAATTCTTCGACTGTATTTGTGTACGAACTGCCAAACCTGGAGACCAAAAAGTGTCAAAAAGGCAAGGACGACGAGCATAACAACAGCGTCGATAGTCGGATTGCTAGTAATAGTGGGCACGTTTACAAAACTGTTAACAACTGATGCAGTCTAGTGTTACAGGATGGGAAAATTTAACAATGTATCGGTACACATTAATAAGATATTTACAATGAATATCTGTGACTTACACGCGATAGCTCGATTCTTCCGTGAATACGTTCACACAATTTTGCGATTGTGAGACCTTGATCACAGAGTGTCATGATTCCGATATAATCATTCTGCGTCTAACGGGAGGGTGAGGCAATGCAGGTAGAACTTGTTGCAATCACGGATGAGCAATTACTGAAAATTCGTGCTCTTGAGAAAGAACTGGGTACAGTGCTTGTGGCTGTAGAGGGAACACCTGAAACAACAACTTACGCGAGTCTTGATCAAAATCAGTTGTCTCGTTTGCGCGAGACCGAAGATGATCTGAACTGTATTGTTGTCGCCTATGCAGTTTAATACATGCAGCATATTGCATGCAGCACATTGGCGATTTTCAGTACAAACTTTCTGTAATAATTTTCTGTATGAGCCAAGGGCAAGGCGTTAGTCAGATGCCCCAGTTAGTCAGATGCCCCAGTTAGTCAGATGCCCCAATAGCTGAAAAGCCCGGGAGCTGAAAAGCCCGGGAACATGGGATCACGCATAGCCTGGGTCACAAAGGCGGGCGTACAAGCGGCCGACTAAGTCGGCGTTGCCATTTTATTTGCCGTTGTGGTTGCCGTTGTAGTTGCCATTGTGGTTGCCAAATACTGGGCAAAATCGTAGTTGGGCCGCTCCAGGTGAGAATAATGTCCAGGCGTTGCCAACGGTGATTTAAGACCTCGATAGACTTTTTCAGTGCAGCCCTTGTCCTCAACATTCACTTCATCGAGTAACTTTTTGGTTGCTTCGAAATGCGATTTTGCATCAGCATCATTAGCAAATTCCGGAGATAGTCCGCCGCCGTATTGAATGTGAACATGGTCAACACCTTGAGGGTGAAGTGACAGGTACCAGAAGTATCCCGGTGTCAGGGTGATCATCAGACTGGGGTAAATGGATAACAACACTGTAGTGTTCCGCCACTGTCCCTGCAGTCGCTGGTTGTCCGGATGTGCGATGGCTATTTTCAGTGATTCGTCTTTCAGTATGTAGTGGTAATTGAATGCCGTTTTGCCCGGTGGGCAATCCATTTCTTCAAGTTTTGATAGACCGCCAACCGTGTCACGATGACAGACTGGCAGGTGATAACTCTCCATAAAATTTTCAGCCAGCACTTTCCAGTTAGTGTTCCAGCTGTGTGTTTCATAAAAAAGCTCCTGATAGTTCTCCATTCCGTAGTCGCCAATCAGCTGTTCTACCTCTTTGAGTTGCTCCCCTATCGGTTGTGGTTTTTCGGCGAGTGATACCATGATCCAGCCTAGCCACTCTTCGCAGTGGATAGTCGGGAGACAATATTTACTTTTATCAAAGCCGCAATTTTTCTCCATTGCAGGTGCGCCTCTGAGGCTACCGTCCAGATTGTAGCTCCAGGCATGATAAGGACAAACGATGGTTTTGATGTTGCCGCGACCCTCGAGCAAGGTTGACATACGGTGCAGGCAGACGTTTGACTGCGCTTTAAGTTGTCCATTTTTTTCGCGTACAACCATTAGCGGTTGGCCAGCGAGTTCATAGGTCAGATAGTCACCGGTGTTGGCAAGTGCGCTAGCGCGTCCCACACAAACCCATTGTTGAGCGAATACGTGACTAAGCTCACGCTGTAAAAAATCTTCAGAGGTGTAGACGCTTTTGGGCATCGCCTGTGAGGTATCAAACGGCAGTGCTGCCATTTGCTGTAATTCACTCAAGGCTGTAATCGTGTCAACGCGAGGATCAACCTGTTTGTTCATAATGCCTCTGGTAACGTTTGTATCAGTATCAAACGTGGATCGTTAGTTAATTTTAATACGAAAATATAACCAAAGCATAGCATGAGCGTCGCGTCAACCAGTGCTCAAAAACACCTGCTCAGTTGTAAAGCAACGACTGATAGGCAGCTGACCTGATCATATCGCCCAGTGGAACGGTAGCCCCGAGATACTGTGTCATGACTAAGCCACCTAATCCCGTGTTTCTATCAACCCAGAAATAGGTAGCAGCCGCTCCCGACCAACCGCCTTCTCCGGTCGCTGTCAAAAATGCTGCCTGACCTGTGTCGTTCATAACACGTCCAAACAGGTTCCAGCCATACCCTCCCAGTGATTCTCCAGAGATTATCAACGGCTGCTGGTGTGATGGAATACGATCGCGCCACATCATGTCGACCATGGGTGCTGACAACAGTGCTTCACCATCAGCTGTATAGCCGTCATAGAGCACGTGCATAAATTTAAGATAATCTGCGGTAGTTGAATAAAGGCCGTGTCCACCGCGCGCAAAATTTTCTGAATTTAAAGGATGTCCAACATCGACATCCATAGGCTCTAGTTTGTGTTGACCGGGTATCGGTGCCCGTGCATCTTGCAGGCCTTGTTGGCCAAACGCAGGCAGTAATCTTTCCTGCATGGCATCAGTAAGTCTAAAGCCGGTTTCAGTCATTGCACAGGGTTTGAAAATCAGCTTTTGTAGAAGATCGGTTAATGGCTGTCCGCTGGCGATCTCTAGTATGCGTGCAAGTACATCAGTGGAATAACTGTAATGCCATACAGTACCGGGTTCGTACGCTATGGGCTCCCGAGCCAATTGATCAACGAACTCACCAAGGGACATGTCTGCGCGGTTCATAAAAGACTTTGCACGATAGCGTTCGGCCACCTCGCAATCGGGTAGAAAATCGTAGCTCAATCCTGAACGATGAGTCAGCAAATGCTCAACAGTGATAGGGCCATTAGCCGCTCGCGTTTTTCCGCCATTGAGTATGTCTTTATTTGCGAATGCTGGCAGCCAGGTTTCGATAGGGGCGGTTAGCTTTATGTCACCTGATTCGATAAGACGCAGCGTTGCTATCGAGATGATCGGCTTGGTCATCGAATAGATTCGATAGAGAGGGCGTTCGGGCAAGGGAGTCTTGGTTCGCGCGTCGGCATAACCGTAAATGCCGCTGTCGATGGTCTGTCTTTGCAGTGTTATAGCCCATTCGACTGAATTGAACTGACGCCGATTAACCTCAGCTTCTGCTGTATCCCGGACGCGTTGAAGGCGTTGGGTGTCTATTTGAAATTGCGTGGATTGCATAGAGTCTCGCGCCTTGGTTTTTGACAACCTTACGGGGTTGGAGACGAAGCATGACAGCTGCTTGAGGATTTGTCACTGGAGCTGTTATTGATTGTCAGGCATTTTGAATAATGCCTGAATAACGCCTTGGCTTTGTGCCCGTTAGCTTAGCTGTAGACCGGGGATATACCCATACAACCCTGCAAAAAGAACAGCAGCAAGGAGCAGGCGATAAACCATAAATATGAAAAAGCCGATACGTTTGACCAAGGCCATTAACAACGCGATAGCTGCCAGTGCTGCAAAGAATGTAAGGATCGCCGCGTAGATGGCATCTCGCGGAATGGCGCCGTCAAGCTGAATTAGTTCAATTGCTGTGAATGAACCGGCAGCAGCTATGGCGGGTATACCGAGCAGGAACGAAAATCGAGCAGCCTCAGCGCGTTCAAAACCAAGGAACCGTGCTGCTGTCATGGTAATGCCAGAGCGACTGGTGCCAGGGATAAGTGCCAAAGCCTGAGCAAATCCGATTATCAGCGCCGGGGACAGTTGCATGTCTTCCATTTTGCGGACACGACTGCCGACTACGTCAGCAATCCATAGCAGGATGCCAAAGATGACGGCATTCCAGGCAACGATTTGAACGCCTCGAATCGAATCCAGTAAACCGGAAAATTTTAAGGCGGCTCCAAACGCTAATGCGGGTATTGTTGCCAACGCAATGTAGGACGCCATACGGGCATTATCAGTCATATTGCCACGCAACAATTGGCCGGTGCCTTTGAGAAGATTAAGTACGTCTTTCCAGAAATACACAATCACCGCAAACAAAGACCCAACATGCACCATCACATCGGTGGTGATGCCCTGATCCGGCCAGCCAGTCAGTTCTGGTATCAATATCAAGTGCCCGGATGAGGAGACAGGCAGGAACTCTGTAAGTCCCTGGACCACAGCCAGTACGAAAATTTGTATGAAGCTCATTGATTCCATATAAGAGATAAGCCGGACGCAAGGAAAATGCCATTTAAGTACGCCATAACATGGCGCGCTTCAACAGCAATATAAAAGTTATCGAAAGGGTTAGTGTGTTCTGATGTTTGAGGCTTTCACGAAACAGTGCAATGCAGGTCTTCCAGACCCTCGATATGACCCTTGAGTTTGTCGCCGCGTTGCACCGGGCCAACCCCGGCGGGCGTTCCTGTCATGATGATGTCACCATTGTGCAGCCGGAATAAGCCCGACAGATAGCTGATCACTTCCGGGACTTTCCAGATGAGTTGATTCAAGTCGCCTTGTTGACGAAGTTCGCCATTGATTTGCAATGTAATATCGCCCTTGTCTGGATGCCCAATACACTCGGCCGGTTGTAATGCACCGCAAGGCGCAGAAAAATCGAATCCTTTGGCAACTTCCCAGGGACGACGCTGCTCCTTGCATTTGGCCTGTAAATCGCGGCGCGTCATATCCACTCCCACGGCATATCCCCAGACAAACCCGTTGGCATCCTCCTGCGCAATGTCAGAAGCACCTTCAATTGGCAAATTTCCAAGGGCTGCAACCAATTCAATTTCGTGATGGACATCGCTTGATTTGTCTGGATAGGGAAAGTTCTCACCATTGATAACCAGGTTGTCTGGATTTTTCTGGAAGAAGAAAGGCTCTTCGCGATCAGGGTCCGCACCCATTTCAATGGCGTGTGCGGCGTAATTTCGGCCAACGCAATAAATTCGTCGAACCGGATATCTTTCCGTGGAACCGACCACTGGTAAGAACGCTAGCGGGTGTAGCGGTACAACGTATTTCATAGTATCGAGTTATTTTGTTTGCGAATTAAAGAGAGGGAATGTGTAATCAGCCGCTCAATGCGTGAAAAACCGTGACAATACGCTCAAATAGTCGAACTGTTGATGTGTAATCGGTCAATATCGGGTCCGGGCTAATTAGTTTGACTGCCAATTAGTATTATTGGTTTCGCGATTTTTGCAAACAGTTTCTTCTATTATGCGATAAGTTGCAGTGTTGCAAGCTTGCAAAAAAATCCTGGTTCTCCCCTTTGTATCTGTGGTTAATATTTCCAGCGCGCGGGCAAGCGCGATGTTGTGGTTTCCAGACAGCGTTGTAATGGCCGGTCAAGTTGCAGGCCAGGCTGATGAATTTGTTCTACTGAGCTTGAAAATAATCAGGGCACGACGTTGAAAGTTACGAATGAAAATAAACATCTGGATTTTAGATTCTGGCGTACACACATCGCAGCGCTTTGTTCAATATCAGCACTGCCAGTGGTGTTTGCAATATCAGCCAGGCCTCTTGCTGCCCGCTTGAATGTTGCACGAGAAGGCATGGTATTCATCGCCATAGCTATCGTGATGATTGGACTTGCTGCCTGTGACAGTGGTGTTCAGCTTAACGATAATAGCACCACCTCTGGTAACAATATCGCCACAACTACTGGCGATGACAATATAACCGATACAACCACTGCTGATAACGACCCCATTCCAGCCAGTACAGATAATGTATCTATCCCATTGTCCACACCCAGTGGGGAAGTGTCTCTGGACGCTGTCAATCTAGCTGCTGCGCGATTCCTGACACAGGCAACCTTCGGGGCGACTGAATCGGATATCGCGAGCTTGCGTGCAATGGGGATGAATGCCTGGCTTGAACGTCAATTCTCTTTACCCGCTTCAGGTACCTATGATTACACTCGAGCCAACAGTAACGGCAGTAATCGTAACGCTCGGCATGAGATATGGTGGAACAATGTACTGGAGGGGGAAGATCAACTGCGACAGCGCGTAGCCTATGCCTTAAGTCAGATATTTGTTGTGTCAGATGTTGACCAGGTACTTGTCAATCGCCAGTTCGGAATGGCGGATTACTATGACATGCTGGCAGAAAATGCATTCGGTAACTATCGAGAGTTATTGGAACTGGTCACGCTGCACCCGGCGATGGGTGTCTACCTGACACATATTCGCAGCGAGAAAGCTGATCCGCTTTTAAATATACGCCCGGATGAAAATTATGCGCGTGAAGTGTTGCAGCTGTTTAGTACGGGGCTGAATCTGCTGCAACCCGATGGCGAACTGGTTTTAAGTGAAGGGCGGCCAGTGGCTGTCTATTCGCAGACAGATATTGAAGAGTTTGCGCGCGTCTATACTGGCTGGAACTATGCGTCTGCCACGACATTTGATTCAAACAATATCGCGGTAGCGGACTTTGAAACACCGATGGTACCAGTGGACGAATTCCATGATTTTGGAGAAAAACGTTTGCTTAATGGCACCGTATTGCCAGCCGGGCAAAGTCCTCGACAAGATATCGAGCAGGCACTGGACAATATTTTTCAGCATCAGAATGTAGCACCTTTCTTTTCGCGCCTGATGATACAGAGACTGGTTACCAGCAACCCAAGTCCGGCTTACATCGCCCGTGTTGCTGGTGTTTTCAATAATAACGGCGCGGGTGAGCGAGGCGATTTGCAAGCACTGGTCCGGGCGATCCTGACAGATGATGAAGCGCGCAGTGTGGCCAGTGCCAACGATACAAATTTTGGCAAAGTACGTGAGCCAGTCATCCGCCTCGCTCATGTTTGGCGTGCTTTGGATGCCGTGCCCGGACCAGAGGCTGGGGGTGTCCACAGACATGCGAATCTATCGCTCGAGCGCTTGGACGAACTGACTGGTCAGGCAGTATTGCGATCACCATCGGTGTTTAATTTTTATCAAGCCGATACAGCTATCAGTCCCAGCGATACGCTGGTAGCCCCTGAAATACAGATCACCACTGAAGCCAATGTTGCCGCTATACATACCAATTTTCATCATCAGTTCTATCGCTTCACGACAGCGACCGAGCTTGGAGGTGATAACCCGCGAGTCACGCAGGTAGATCTCACAAGACCGGCAGATCTTGCAGCAAACACCGGGGATTTAATGGACTGGATTAATCTTGTTTTCTTTGCTGGTGACATGCCGGACTATTTAAGATCGAACGTGGAGTCCTCGATAAGAACGCTGTCGAATAATGCGAGTGGGCGATTTTCGCGTGCTCAGGAAGCGTTGTTTTTAACGCTTTCATCACCGGCGTTCGGTGTACAACGCTAAGAACCTCGCTGAGAACATCGCTAAAAAGGCGCAACGTTGCAGAGAAAAATATGGCGAAATCAATCGATTATAAACGCAGAGCCTTGCTGAAAGCCTTTGCTGCACTGCCCGCTGTCAGTGGCGTCTCGATGATGGGTGCGTCGTCTGTGGCGCCCGGGACCGCATCGGCGACGTCGAGCTGTCTGCCACGCTCTTTGGTGTGCATTTTTCTGGCTGGCGGCGCTGACTCTTTTAATATGTTTGTGCCCGGTGGTGCGAGATTCGATGACTATATGCAAGTTCGCGGTAGTCTGGGAGTACCTGAGCGTGAGTTAATCCAGACCAGTGATGCACGCTTTGGAAGTGTTGCATTTAACAGTGCAACTAGCAGCCTTGGTGAATTGTACAACGAAGATCGACTGGCAGTTATAGCCAACTGCGGGCCACTAATACGCCCGACGACGCAACAGGATTATCTTGCCGGTATCGATGTTCCGCAGAGTCTCTTTGCTCATGATACCCAGCAGAGACTATGGCAGAACGGTGCAGGGTTTGTCGCGGGCACATCGGGTCTGGGTTGGGGTGGGCGTATTGCGGATTACGCAGCAAGCTGTAATACCAATGCTAATGTCTCACCGGCATTTTCCATCTCCGGAACCAATCTCTGGCAATCATCAATCAACACCAACTATATTACCTTGCGAGCACTGGTGCCTGTGCAAAATATGGATGGGTACAATCAGGAGTCTGATTGGATTCCGACTAATCGAATAGATGGCATCAGTCGAACACTGGTGGCGAACAATGCGGGTGCAAGGCGCTCATCATTTCGAATGGAACAGGAAATTGGTGGTGCTTATGAGCGAGCGGTTACTGCCACCACTAATTTGCGCAGTGCCATACAGGCTAACCCGGTTAGTAATTTCAGATTTGATTCAAACAATAAGCTTGCTGCCCAATTGCATTACGTTGCTCAACTGATCTCCGCGCGCGAGGAGTTGGGTATGAGCCAGCAAGTATTTTTTGTACGCATGGGTGGGTGGGACACTCACTCTGCACAGTTGCAAAGACTGCCACCCTTATTATCCGATTTCAATGATGCTATTGGTGGGTTCCAAAATGCTATCGATGATATGCGAAAAGAAGATTCAGTGACCTGTTTTACCAGTTCGGATTTCGGTCGCACCCTGACTTCAAACGGCGATGGAACCGATCACGGTTGGGGAGGCCATGCGTTTGTCTTTGGCGGGGCGGTATCAGGTGGGCAGGTCTATGGCAATCTGCCCAATTATTCTGCCACCAATAATGCTGATGATACCGGTGATCAAAGAGGAAGTTTTGCTGGCAGGATTATACCTACTACGTCGGTATCCCAATATGGTGCCACTATCGCTCGCTGGATGGGTGTACCCGAGAGCGATATGCTCAGTGTATTTCCCGATCTGGCAAATTTCTCTGAGCGCGATCTCGGCTTCATGCTGAACTGAGTCAATCGTCTAAATATGATGCCCTGAAAAGATACCCAAAAAGCGTTGTGGAAAAATATTTCAACGAGCTGTAAACAGCTTGTCAAAAAGCTGTGTTATTTTACCGCCAAATAGCGTTTATTCCTGAACGCGGTCACAACGACTAGTTTGGGTATTAAGCTGCACTGAGATCGGGCGATAGCCCTCTCATGACTTCTCCCCTCAA
>CAYPMR010000037.1:0-36419 GCA_964411665.1 uncultured Granulosicoccaceae bacterium
GATACCACCACCTTGTTGCCTGGTGGTGTTTTTGTTGCATCCGTTATATCAGTTATATCAGTTATATCAGTTATATCAGTTAAATCAGTTAAATCAGTTAAATCAGTTAAATCAGTTGAATCGGTTAAATCAACTGCGACACCTGCTTCAGAGGCACTGGCATCACCGCTAGACATCAAATGCACAGCTGCATCTTTTAAGCGGCTTATGGCTGGGATCGCAATATCCTCAACAGATGCTCCAGCCACGCGCGCATCCAGAGCGAATGAAATGCTGTCGACAGTTTCTGCCACTGTTTTCCAGGCTGCACTATCCAACGCGCGTGAGGATCGTCTGTAATTACCGACAAAGTCCTCCAGCTGATTCGCTATGGATGCTATGCCTTTTTCTTCTGCAGTTAACGCACTTCCACATAGCGTGTGCAAGGTGTTCGCGAAACGATCACTGCTGAGCATGGGCACACCAGCTAAAACGGCTGTTTGAGACACTCCCCTCAAGGTTGCGATATGTCCTGAACATTCAGCTTGAAACACATTAAATAATGATTGGTCAGCAATATCATCACCCAAAAAGGCAGTACTGGCCAGGCTGTCATCAGCGAATGTATCATCAGCAAAACTGTCATCTGCGAAGCTCTCGACTGAGGCGTCAGACTGCAAATGGGCAGATTCAGTTGCACTGGTGTCGAGAGCAGGCTGATGCAACAACGTTGCAGCAAGTGTTGCAGCTTCGGTGACATCAAGCGTTGCCTGCTCAGTGGCATCGAGTGCTTGAGAGCGTGTTGATTGAGCGCGCTCTCCTTCCAGCGATTCAAGAATCGTCTCGTCGCCGTGACCCGTTTCGTCTAACCTTTGCTCATCATCAGAGCTTAAAACAGGGTTTACAACAGACTCAGCAACACTCACTGTCTCAAGTCGCGTTATCAGTTCGTGAAGCCCGGGAATAGCATCCTTCGCATCACGCTCTGATCTGCCATCAAAACCTGAACCGGCTTGAGTGTCATTCAACAACTGCGGCAGGACTGCTATGCTTTCCTGCAGTAGATCACCCGCGGCAGCTGGTAATTTTTCATCATCATGATCGAGTGACACGCGCTCAAGTAGCTGTATATTTGCTGCAGATAAATTGGCCATCTGAACGAATTCGGCCTGACGACTACGTCGTTCCAACAATGTGTATTCACTTCGCAGAGCATGCAAGGCACTCAGATCACCTGTACTGCGCCAATCGTGAAAGTGCTGACTAATATTGGCGAACCTGTTCAATGCATTGGTCGTGAAGTCGTCACCAGGTTCATCATCAGATGTATCGGGCATGATGTTTTGTTTTACATCTGCTTGCGCGTTCACCCCGGCAGTATCAACAGTCGCGGAGAAACTATTCTCATCTACCTGATAAACGTCCAGCGTATCAGTGCCTTGTGTCGCCTGACCAGGCACTGCCCTGGTACCAACCGTACCTGCCGCAGTGTAGCTCATGCCCGAATATACCCGCACCAACGCATCGTTATTAGCTTCCTGTGCCGGATCCAGACTCAGCGCATGACTAATCCAGGCGATGGCAGCTTCAGCGTTTTGCAGTAACTCACCGGCACCCGACTGTGCCTGCACATGACTATCAAGATAGTGAAGAAGGTTGGCTACCAGATCAGCAAAAGCCGTATGCAGGCTTGAGGGCAATTCGAGGTTAGCGGGTAATTTGTCACACCATCGCAGATAATCGGCAACCATCTCAAGTGGAGGTGTCGTCTCAGGCAACGGTATAATCAACAAGGCCTGTCTGGCGATATCCACATCCTTTGCGCAGTCAGTCAAGCTTGACTCTGTGGTGTTTGTGGCGACAGTTTTTATCACAGACTCGGGACTAGTTGAGGCAAATGCAGCTGTATCCAGCGAGTCCAGACTTATGGTTTCATCCAATAAGGTTTTGAAATTATCAAGATAGACTTGTTCCACTCTTTCAAGGTGTGAGCGAGCCTCATCAAGACAACTGACTATGGTTTTATCAAGTTGGAACGCCGATAATTTACGTTCCGAAAGTGAGCGATCTGAAAGCGCGCGATTCGACAGTGCGTTGGTTGACAGATCACTATCAAAGGACCCTGCAAACAGTCGAGGATGTACATCCGCTTCTGCAAGCTGAACGAGATGCTCTTCCAGTAATAGCAGCGCTGTTGCCAGCTTATGCATTTGCACTGGATCAGGATTGCTGGCGATTTCTGTCAGTATATTTGCAGACGAAGTCGCATGCTGTTCACAAACGATTTCGCCAAGCAACAGAAATGTAGCCGATACTTGCTGCATTTGCTGGGCACCATCGAGTAATTCCCGGGGCGCTTTCAGACCGTATGCAGCATGCTCTGCAACCAATGCATTAACCTCGGCGATCTCAGTTTGCAATGATTTGATCATGCTACGATCGAGGGTGTCTGCAAAGGGTTGTAAAGTTGCATCCATCGCGGTGTCGCCTGCAAAGTTGGGCAACAATTCACCTAGTCCATAGCGCCCAAACACTTCAACCACACACTCATCGGATGAATTTGAGAGAGCCGTGTAATACAACAGATTTCTGAACAAGATTACTGGCAGCTTCAGAACAATCTGTTGACCGGCGATACCAGCGGCTCTTTGCTCCTCAAGAGTTTCCTGTAATTCACCCGCATAACGTTCAAGTTGTACCAGCAAATAACGAATGGCTGGATCAGCTTGCAATGATCCATCGCTGACAGACACACAAACAGCACGAGCAACTTGCCAGAACTCCTGCAATTTACCTGCTGGTGTTGCAACTTCCAATCGTCCCAGCAGTGGAATAATGTCGCCCAGAGATTCAACAAACTGTATTTCCGATCCACGCTGTTTGCAGATGGCTAAGACAGATTTCATCAATGGCAACCGGCAGGACTGCAAAACAGCCAGCAAAGAGTCGTCGCCTGACAGCTCGGTATCAGCGATAGTTACCTGCTCGGGTAGTGCAAATATATCTGCAGTGAAAAGGCTTTCGGAGAGAAATGGACTAAGGCGACAAGCACGTAAATTGTTCACCAATGGGACAAGTGCTGGCACACGATCCTGTCCACCTGATTTTAGAAAATCGAGATAAATGGAAAATTTTTCCATCGCGCTGAGCAGCATGTGGTGGGCTTCACGGGCTTTCTCATCAGGCATTTTTACAATGGCAGATTCAACCGACGAGATATCAAGTGTACTGTCTTCATCACCACTCACTAACAGCGTGGAATCCAGCGTCTGACCTTGCACATCGCTAAAAGAAAACGTTTCTTCAACCTCTTCTTCGTTTACGAACTCTGTAAGCAGCGCAGACATTTCATCCACTAGCAGCCGCGCACCACGCACACCGGTCAATTCAAGTGTATTGCTGATAGCATTCAGTCGTACGATGATGGAGAGGCAACAGGTAGGGTCTGCAGTTTCTACAAACGTTCGTAGATCAGGTGTCAGCGCAGTAACAGTGAGTTGTACTTCCGACAGGACCAGACGTGTGTAGTCTATCGTCGTCAGCGAGTCAGCCATTCGGGATTTCCGTATCGTTCTGCTTAACTATGATTTGCGTGGAATCACTATCTAAAGCGTCTACGGCATTTTCCAAAAGTGTTTTGTCAGCTTCGCTTTCCAACATTTTCCTGTGTTTGTCGGCATTCAGGGTTTCGTTGTTATTCTGGCTCGCATTATTCTCAGCTGGATTTCCACTTAAAATTTGAGTCTGATCGTGATCCATATCAACCAGCACTTCACCCGCAGCAATGGTGTCGTTAGCTGTGTCGTACAAGGTGTCATTCAACCTTTGGTTTGTCTGTGCCTCTGCCGCCATTCGAGACGAAGCAATAAGTTCCATATTATTGCCGCCTTCACGATCAAGGGTATTGTCTCCTAACGCCAGTAATTCCTCATTGACAGCCATTGTCTGAGAGCCTGCGCCAACATGCTCATGTGCTCGAATACTATCCGTGCGTGCAGCAATAGCCATGCGATCCTTCTCCGGCAACGAAAACTCTGCAACACTGTCTTGCAACTCAGTCGACATCAGGCGTAGGTCCTCGAGGGCAGAAGCGGACAAACGCAGCCCGTGGGACGACTGGCGTGTTACTTCATTAATAACGCCCATGTTTCCTGACAGCTTCTCGACAACCAGGCTTTGTCGACGAGTGCGCTCATCGATATGCTTGATACAACTCGCCAGACGTTCCGAGACGCTGTGAATTTGATTAAGCGAGCTACCCGCTTGTGTGGCGCGAGCCGCCAGATCGCAGACACCAGCATCAATCTCATTCATGTTGCCAAGCGCAACATCCACATCCTGACGTACCACGGTGATCAGTGTTTCGATTTCTGCTGCAGATTGACCCAGACGATTTGCCAGGGTCTGCACCTGATCTGCAACCTCTGCAAGCTGTTGACGTGCACTATCATCATCTGCACTGGTACGGGCTTTGATGGTGGTGTTCATGGCAAGTAACCGGGTTTTATCAGTGGCCTCGTCAATTAGACGGACACTACGCGTTATTTGTCTGGAACTATCACCCAACCTGCTCATCATTCGGGTTGCTTGTGCCATTTGCTCACGAACTGCCTCTGCAGTTTCACTTGTGCTGGCAACAGCCTTTTCACCCTGCTTCGCCAATTCAACCGATTCACCTGCAATGGCTGAAGCCTCTGCACTTCTTATCGAAAGCTGGGAAAGCGTGTCAGACATCGCTCGTATGTAGGTTGACGATCGGCCAATCTCACGCGATTGGACAGCGCTTGCGTTGGCAAGCTGTCGTGCACTTGTACCGGTCTCCTCAACTGCAACGGTTACTCTGGCAGCCGATGTTGACAAGGTTCCTACCAGTCGTCGTAGTTCGGTGACGGCATAGTTCACACTGTCCGCAATGGCACCAGTAACACCCTCTGTTACAGTCGCTTTGGTATCAAGGTTGCCTTCAGCCAGCGTCTCGATCTCGTTAAGTAACTGATGGATTGATTCTTCCCGCGCATCATCTGCATGTGACGATCTCTGTCGTTGCTGGCTCCTTCCACGTAACAGCGCCAAACACAACAGCGCCAACAAGGCTGTGGACACAAGAGTGGCAAGCAAACCAAGCGTGTACCACAGTGAGTTCTCACTACGTTCACTTTCAAGAGTTGATTCAAGTGCTACTAAACTGTCGTCAAGCAATGCATGCCTTGCAGTAATTGTGGCTAGCGAGGATGTTTCACTAGTGGCAAGAGAATTTTCTTCTTGTGTTGTCGAAGCTGCTGCGTCCGCGGTTGAAGGCTGACGTTGCTGGACGGCAGCATCTCTAAACTTCGCAGTCAGATCAATTTGGCTTTGCCTGATTTCATTGATCAAAAGGATATGGCGCTCATCGGTTATTTCCGAGGAACCGATCATCGCCTCCATACGTTGCAATATCTGATCAAAGACCAGCCAGGGCCCCTGTGCTGCTGCAGTATCCGGACTATCAAACTCACCTGTATTGAATCTCAATCGATCGCCTACTGACACACTGAGTTGATAAAGGTGGCCGGCCGACTCGACTTGAATGTCGCGAGCCTCATCCCGGGCAAGCAGGGCACGCAGGGTTGCCGTTGTTTCGATCAAGTTGTCAATAGCGACACTGATACTCGATGCATCACCGCTGCCAGTTTCGTCTTGTGCATCCAACAGACTGCCAGTGGAAGAATCAGCGTTTGAAAGGTCTGTACCTAATACCCCCTGTTCGGTTGCACGAGACAGTTCAGTTTTAAGGTTGTTCAGTGCTCCCGAAACACGATCAGCCACATCTGTGATTCGATCACCGTGATGCTCATCGGCGAAAAATTGATGTCGCCTGGCAAACAGATCCAAAGCCTTGCCAAGATCCTGTACATCCTGACCTTGCGACCAACCTTCGCGAATGTCATCTGCCAATCTATGCTGATTCAGCAATGTTTGTTGTTCGACTAATACTTGGGCATTGTGTTGTTGCGCACGATGAAAGCAATACAGGGATGCAAGCAGACCCAACACACCGAGCAGCAAAGTCGGCCACGTGAACCAACCTGCACTCGCACCCAAATTTGAACTCGCAACCGATGGGCGAGATATTTTTGCTTTCATGTCAGCTATTACACTCACGCAACAGCCTCCGAATCCGTCTTCGCAACCGCGCTTGCAACCGTGTTTGCAAAAACAGGGCGTATATCGCTGAACTCTGGAGACTTGAACAATCTGCTTAAATTACAGACCAGCTTCAACGTCGCTGATCCTGACCACAAGTGTTCAAGTATCGCATGTACACGGACTTGTCCGCACGCATCGAAAGGTGACATTAATTTGACAAAATCAGCATTAACATAGTCTTGAGAATCATCATGGGATGATTGATATTTCATACTCAAAGCGTGCGCATGCTGATCGGATGCAAGTTGCAAAGGGTGGTTGTAAACAAAGACTTCATCAACCAACAGACCTACTTTTTCAGAATTGATCGAATTGCCGGACAAGGTGTTTTCCAATACCAGTACACGCCGGGATGACCTAAGCCCTGCACTCGCTGCACTGTGTTTATCCGCACCCAACCAATGACTCAGGTCAGTCACTGGCAACAGGTCTCCTCTGTAATTTGCCAGTCCTGCAAACCATGTTGCCGCGCCCGCTACAGGGGTTATTTGCAGCATGTCAACGACCTCTATTACTTTCTCGCTAACATCAATCCAGTTCAGATTACCGGTTCTGAATTCGTAACCAGCATTAACCAGCCGAGCTTGCGCTTGTTGCAGGTCGCGCATCTCGCTCCCCTGGCGCTGGCTGATCTCGTCAGAGCCAGTCATTGCGCAGTCCCCTGCTCGTGACGAACCGCCGATTTCGCTGCAATTGATTCCATGCCAGCCATTGCCTGCTTAACCGACGCTAGCAGTGTCCGGTGGTCAACCGGTTTGGGCAAATAATCAACAGCACCCTGGCGTAAGCCCCACAATCTGTCAGTGCGCTGATCTTTGGTGGATACCAGGATGATCGGGATGTCGGCAGTCGGCGCGTATTTATGCAACTCGCGCGTTGCCTGGAAACCGTTAAGACGCGGCAGAACTATATCCATCAGAATAAGGTCGGGATGCTCATCTCGAGCACACTTGACACCCTGCTCACCATCAGCCACCACCGTCACCTCATGGCCGTCACGCTCAAGTATGCGCCGCAGAGCATAAGCGTCAGTGGGTGAGTCTTCGACTATCAGTATATTAGCCACAGGGTCCAGGAATATCCCGGTTAGATTGATGAAACGCTAGTTTGAACGAACTACAGCGCTGTGTGAATGGGAGCAGTAGACAGATCAAAAAATGTATCGCCCTCTCTGTCACGAATCGCCTTCAAGGTGATTTGATCTGAACGCAGCTTATCGTGCTTGCAGCAACAACAGCTACCCGACAATCAGCCCGTTATCCCTCGCTTGTAGCAACAGACTTTTGCGTATATCGGTGAATTGCCTGCACCAGTTCCTTGCGGGTAAAAGGCTTGGTAATGTAGTATTCAGAGCCTACTATTCGCCCGCGTGCCTTGTCAAAGATACTGTCCTTGCTGGACAGCATAACAATCGGTATGTGGCTGTAGGCGGCGTTATTTTTTATCAACGCACAGGTCTGGTATCCATCAAGACGCGGCATACAGACGTCAGTGAGAATAATATCCGGCTGGCGGGTAACTACCTTGCTCAGCGCATCAAACCCATCTTCTGCGGTAATGACCTCGAAACCTTCCTCTTCAAGCAAACTTGTCGCCGAGCGGCGTATGGTCTCGCTGTCGTCAATCACCAGGACTTTCACAGCAGCTTCGTTGCTGGCAGCGCGCTGGTCTGTCGGCGTTAACGATGATGCGGGGTTCGGCCTATCGGAGACCGCTGTCGCGGTCATGTGATCACTATCCGCCAATTCGGACCCGGCTGAACCGGTGCTACCGGTCTTTGCTTGAACGGATTTCGCCTTAAAACCAGTGGCTTGCTTTGGTGCTGATGTTTCTGTCAACCGACTTCTGCCCAGGTCGTACTACGTGTATGCAGACCCTGAAAATATTGCACACCACGTAACCCTTGCAGATGCAATTTGATCTTCCGATCATGCCGCCGTCAGCCCTTCCTGGTTCTCGACAAGTGTAGGTATTATCAACGTTGGGAACACCTTCTGCGCAGGACACCACCGATGCACGCACTCCGGCACAGGAACAACAGGGGATTCATTCACCGTGATAATCCGTACACTTTATATGATGCTACGTGCTGAGGCAATTGTACAAATGTACCCCTATGCCGCCGAGGAGCGTCAGCCTAAGGTAAATATATTTCCTGGGGCAGGCTCAGCAAGCCGTGCGATAATCACAGACCAGCAATAGTAAACAGGCAACCCGTAATACTATGTCCATTGCCATTGGAATAGTTATGGATCCCATTGAATCCATAACACCCTACAAAGATACGACCTTAGCAATGATGCTGGCAGCTCAGGCACGCGGCTGGACTTTGTGGTACTTGCAGCAAAGTGATTTGTACATGCGTGACGGCAAAGCGTGCGCCACTCGCACTCGTGTGAGTGTTGCCGATGATGATGACAATTGGTTCGAGAAATACGAAACGGTGGATGCGCCACTTGCGGAACTTGACATCATATTGATGCGAAAAGATCCACCGTTCAATATGGATTACATCTACTCGACCTACCTTTTGGAGCGTGCCGAAGCCGACGGCGTACTAGTTAGCAACAAACCCTCATCGCTTAGGGATGTGAATGAGAAATTGTATACCGGCTGGTTCAGTGAACACTGCCCTCCCACGCTAGTCACGATGCGAGAACAACAAGTGCGCGAATTCCTGGAGGAGCATGGCGATATCGTCGTCAAACCGCTGGATGGCATGGGTGGAGAATCCATATTCCGCCTGCAAGCAGGTAATCCGAATACCAGCGTGGTACTGGAATTGATGACAAGACGCGGTACGCGCCAGATTATGGCTCAGCGCTATTTGCCGGAAATTGTCGACGGCGATAAACGTGTCCTGGTGGTTAACGGCAAACCTGTTGACTATGCGCTGGCCCGAGTGCCCTCACAAGGCGAGACGCGTGGAAATCTGGCAGCAGGTGGACGCGGCGTACCTGAACCACTGAGCGATGCTGACCGACGCACCATCGAAGCCTTGTCTCCGGCATTGCTGGCGAAAGATCTGTTGTTTGTTGGTGTCGATATCATTGGTACACGTATTACCGAAATAAACGTGACTAGCCCGACCTGCGTGCGGGAACTGGAGGCACATGCTGATCTGGCTATAGCTGATGACTACATGTCAGCATTGTCGAGTAGAGTGCAACGATAAACGCGCAGCCCCATCATTAATTGACTATATTTAAAATCGTTGATGACGGCCGCAGCACTTACAAACTCTGACTCCAGACAGCCAGACAGGTTGACTTTCGCCCTGTTTCTGGCCGCTGCACTGCACGCTATTTTTATTCTGGGCGTGACCTTCGTCCCTGTGCTTGAACAAATGCGCACGCCGCCTTCACTGGAAGTAATTCTGGTACAAAACAATAAGGACGAACTGAAACCTGAAAAGGCGGACTTTCTTTCCAACGCGGCTCAGGATGGCGGCGGGGAAGTGGATGAAAATACCTCACCGGCCAAACCATTCACCACTGAACTCGATTTCGATACCGCCGGAATCGCACCGACACCCTTACGGGCAACAGCACCCGAGGTTGTCGAAGCCACACCAGAACAGGTGCTCACAGCAACACTGTCAAATCGCGAAGTTAATTCCGAGTTACCGGACAGTGAAACCAAACCACTGGATGCAGAACCGGACAAACTGCTGGTTGAACAAAGCCTTGAAATAGCGCAACTGTCCAAAGAGATTGCACAACGTGTAGAGGAATATGCGAAGCGTCCGAAAAAGAAATTCATTGATGCCCGCACTCATGAATCTGCGGCTGCCGCCTATATGTTTCGCTGGACGGAGCGCATCGAACGCTTGGGCAATCTGAATTATCCCGAACAACTGCGCGCTCGAGATCTCTCCGGTGCTGTTTTGCTGGCCGTCGGTATTTTCAAAAATGGCAGCGTAGAAAGTATATCGATCAAACGATCGTCCGGCGTCGGGCTGCTTGACGACGCGGCCCAACGCATCGTTCTGTTGGCCGCACCGTTTGAGCCTTTGACCAGCCCGCTAAGTGACGAAACAGACATCCTTTATATCGTACGTACCTGGGAATTCGGATCCGATGCCCTCAAGAGCTACTAAAACTGTAGCGTGCGTCACGCTAATCAAGAGCTAGCGCAAACGAGCGGCTGAATAATTTGAAATTCTGCCACTGCTATCAGGTATCAGGCGGAGCCATATTGCGTTAACATATCCGCAGTCCAACTCGTTGAATATCAATTGGAATTGTCACATCACTTCCTCCTGTCCATGCCCCAAATGGAGGATCCAAATTTCAAACACACGCTTGCCTATGTTGTCGAACATAGCGAACAAGGCGCACTTGGTTTTGTCATCAACAGGGTCATTGGCATCCGGCTGCAGGAAGTGTTCGATCAGATGGACATCGACACACAAGAAGAAGCCGATACAAACTCCCCTGTTCTCGAAGGCGGCCCGGTTGATCGAGAGCACGGCATGGTTTTACATCCAAGTGGTTCCAGCTGGCAATCGAGCAAGGATTTCGGGCACGGCGTTAGCCTAAGCAGCTCGAAAGATATACTGGTTGATATGGCGCGTGGCGAAGGCCCGACAAAATCCCTGTTTTTGCTCGGACACTCGGGCTGGGGCCCCGGTCAACTCGAAGACGAGATAGTCAACAACGCCTGGCTTAACTGCCCGGCCGACGATGCCATTCTTTTTGAAACAAATATCGATGAAAAACTGCCAGCTGCAGCCTCTGCGATCGGTGTTGATTTATCGCGCGTTGTAACCATAGCCGGTCATGCCTGATGCCAGTACCTGTGTCCTCACGCACTCCAAAGGTATGACGCTGAACGCTGACAAGCGATACCTGGCTTTCGACTACGGTGAAAAGAGAATAGGCGTCGCAATTGGCAATAGTCTCAGTCACACGGCAACGCCACTTGTTAGCGTAACCAATAGCAGCGGTACGCCAGATTGGCAAAAGATAGACGAACTTGTCGCAACCTGGGAGCCCATGGGATTAATAGTCGGCGATCCTTTGACCGAAGACGGTGGAACGGCAGAAATTACCCGTCAGGCTCGAGGTTTCGCCAAACGCCTCGGCAAACGCTACCACATACCTTTTTTTTTGATTGACGAACGCTATTCATCCATCAGCGCTTCAGGCATTATCAGCAACCAGCGCAAATCCGGCTTACGTCGACGTACTCAACGCGGTGATCTTGATAAAGTGGCAGCGGCGATTCTGATGGAGAGATGGTTTAGTGAAAACAGTTGAGCTGGTCAACACGATCGAGCAACAACAAGTTGCTGGCTGGGTAGACACACTTAAAGATCAACTGCAGAAATTGCTTGGTGAGCAACTGGCCGATTGCGCAATGATCGGTATTCGTACAGGAGGTGCTGTACTCGGCGCACAGTTGCATAGCGATTTCGGTATGCAGATCCCGTTTGGTCAGCTCAACATCAGTTTTTACCGGGATGACTTCAGTCATAAGGGATTGCATCCTGTAGTAGAAGCCTCGGACATCCCTTTTTCCGTTGACGAACAGACCATTATTCTTGTCGATGATGTCTTGCAGAGCGGCAGAACCATACGTGCTGCGATGAATGAAATTTTTGACTACGGCAGACCTGCGCGAATAGTGTTGGCCGTACTAGTCGATCGTTGCGATCACGGCGACCGGGAACTACCGATTCAGGCACACGCGCTTGGCCACCGCCTGAAAATGGCAAACAATCAGCACTTGAAACTTGCAATCGAGGACTTAAGCTTCCAGATACTGCATCACCACGACAACTGATGACGACAGACAGCTTGCAATACAACCTGAACATGGCAACTGCACAGCACTTGAAACTTGCCGTTGAAGAATCAACTTTCCAGGTGCTACATCTCCATGACTGATAGTCTGCAATACAACAGTGACGGCAATCTGCGGCATTTCCTGTCGCTTGATACATTGGATCGCGAAACGCTATTGCAGATTCTTGATACCGCCGAAAACTTCACCAGCGTCAATGACAAGGCGATAAAAAAAGCCCCTTTGTTACGCGGCAAGACCGTTGCCAACATTTTTTTCGAAAACAGCACACGAACACGAACAACATTCGAACTTGCAGCCAAACGACTTTCGGCTGACGTTCTCAACGTCAACCTCATCACCTCATCAACAAAAAAAGGCGAATCGTTACTGGATACCTTACGCAATCTGGAGGCAATGCAGTGCGATATGTTCATCGTGCGTCACGGCGACTCAGGTGCTGCTCACTTTATTGCCTCACACGTTGCTGAACATATAAGCGTTATTAACGGTGGAGACGGTCAACACTCTCACCCCACGCAAGGCATGCTCGATATGTTCACCATACGTCGCGCCAAAGGTGATTTCAGCAAATTGCGCGTGGTGATTATTGGCGATATTTTACATTCGCGTGTCGCTCGTTCCGATATTGCCGCTCTGAGAATTCTCGGCACGGCAGAAATCCGTGTGGCAGCACCACGTACTTTGCTACCAAGCGATGTTGAATCTCTGGGCGTGGAGGTTTTTCACAACGTTGAAGATGCGCTCAAGGATGTTGATGTCATCATCGGGCTGCGACTACAGAACGAGCGTATGCAGGGCGCAACTATTCCCAGTGCTGACGAATTTTACTATACCTACGGACTGACACCGGAGCGGCTGAAGATTGCAAAACCCGATGCCATAGTCATGCATCCGGGACCGACTAATCGTGGTGTCGAAATTGAGGCCGGTGTTGCCGACGGCAGCCAATCAGTAATTTTGCAGCAGGTCACTTACGGTATAGCTGTACGCATGGCAGTTATGGCTATAACCATGAGCAGCGCGTCGAACAGCAATCATTTGACGGAAAGCGATGTTTGAGATGCAACCCCTAACTGACATGTTTGGAAACCTGGCATGACCGATACCCACGATCATCCAGCCAAGGGCGCAGTGCATATCGTCAATGCAATCGATGCATGTAGTGATAACAAACGCCGCGTGTCGCTACGCATCGAGAACGGATTTATTGCAAATATCGAAGCTGCTGACGAAGGTAACCAGGTAGGTAACAAAAGCGGCAACACCAGTGACCCTGAGAATAACCCGGATGATGTGACTATCGATGCTTCCGGCTTGCATATCAGCCCCGGCTTCATCGACAGCTATGCGCGACTTCGTGATCCGGGATACGAGAAAAAAAGTACCATAGCCAGCGAAGTACGCGCCGCAGCTCTAAATGGCATCACAACCCTATTGTGTTCACCAGATACTGACCCTGTGATTGATGAGGCCGCTACTGTTGAATTGATCAATCGCAAAGCACGCGATAGCGCACTGGCAAAAGTGTTACCGATAGCCGCTTTAACCCGAGGTCTGGATGGTGAATTACTCTCCGAACTTGCCACTTTGAAAGCAGCTGGCTGCGTTGCAGCCTCTAACGCTGATGCACCGTTGGTTGATCTTCAGGTCATCAGGCGCTGCATGGAATATGCGCGCACCTTTGATATTGTGTTAGTTCTGCATCCAGCCGATAGCTGGCTGACAGCCAATGGATGTGCTCACGAGGGAGCGACAGCAACACGCATCGGCCTGCCTACCATACCCGTAGCTGCAGAAACAATTGCACTCGCTATATTGATAGAACTGGTTTGGCAAACGGGTGCACGGGTTCACTTCTCTCGCATTACGTCACGTCGTGGTGTAGAGATGATCAGACAAGCTCGAAGCGGTGGCTTGCAGGTGACAGCGGACACATCGATCAATCACTTGGTGTTCGACGATACGATGTTAGGCAACTTCGATAGTCATTTCCATTCAATAGCACCGTTTAGAGATATCGATGATCGTAATGCGCTGCGCGAAGCCATACTTGATGGCACGATAGATAGTATCTGCACCGATCATGCGCCACATGAACGTGACGCAAAGCTTGCCCCGTTTCCATCTTCCGAACCGGGAATTTCAGGGCTCGACACCCTGCTCGGTCATATACTGCGGCTTGAGGAAACAGCTGACATGCCCTTGTCAACTTTATTGGCAGCGATAACCCGCAAACCTGCTGAAATTTTTGACCTTGCACAGGGCAAACTTGAGAGAGGCGCACCGGCAGACATCATATTATTTGATGCTCAGAGCAGGTATACAGTGGATCCAGAGTTATTCCTGAGCGCCGGGCATAATACACCGCTTAAAGGGCAAACACTGCGTGGCAAAGTTACAAATACAATGATCGATGGCAGATTAATCGATCGGGCTTGAGATCGACTGGCGTCGTTTCTACAAAGGGTAGTTCGTCATCAGTGTTTGATTTTCGTTTTGTCATTCGGATCATAGCAACATCACAAATCAAGTCTCTACACTGACAGACCAGCCTTAACCGATCATCCCACCGGATCGATTCTTGTCTTCCGACTCTTCCAGGGTCATCTGGTCGCCAATACCAGCACCAACAGCCCTTGCCTCTTCGTCTGACAGTTTTACCCTGAGGCGAAGATCATTAACTGAATCAGCGTTACGCATTGCCTCTTCAATCGTAATGGCACCCTTTTCCAACAGATCAAACAGTGCATGATCAAATGTCTGCATACCGAGCTCTTGTGATTTTTTCATCAGCTCTTTAATTGCAGTTATTTCACCTTTTTGAATCAGATCCGACATTAATGGCGTATTGATCATGATTTCAACAGCAGCTACTCGACCCATGCCATCTGGTTGCGGCAAGAGACGCTGGGATATAACCGCCTTCATGTTGAGCGACAGATCCAGTAACAATTGCTTTTGTCGGGTATCAGGAAAGAAGTTTATGATTCTGTCCAACGCCTGGTTCGTGTTGTTAGCGTGCAAAGTGGCAAGACAGAGGTGGCCGGTTTCAGCAAACGCTATGGCGTTTTCCATCGTTTCCCTGTCACGTATTTCCCCAATCAGAATAACGTCCGGTGCCTGCCTTAATGTATTTTTTAATGCAATCTCAAACGAATCTGTATCAGTACCAACTTCACGCTGGGTAACAATACAGCCTTTGTGCATGTGTACAAATTCCACAGGATCTTCAACGGTAATTATGTGGCCATTGCTGTTCTCGTTGCGGTAATCAATCATCGCTGCAAGACTGGTTGTCTTACCTGAACCGGTACCACCAACAAACAGAACCAGACCACGCTTGGTCATGGCGATCTGATTAAGGATATCCGGCATGTTGAGATCTGTGAATTTCGGAATCTCGTTAGGTATGACACGAATCACCATGCCTGCACTACCTCTTTGTACCAGCGCATTGACACGAAATCGGGATACATCCGGAACAGCAACGGCGAAGTTACATTCCTTTTGTTCTTGAAAATCAGACCATTCCTTCTCAGTCATGATGCTTTGCGCCAGAGCAAGCGTATGTTCCGGCGCAAGCTTCTTATCCATCATAGGGACAACTTTACCGTGTACGCGCATAGCCGGGGATGCACCTGCAATCAAAAAAAGATCAGAGCCACCTTCTTTGAACAGTTTTACAAGCAGGCTATCTACGAATTTCTTGGCAACGTTAAGATCCACTATAATTTCCTATCAGATCGACTCGAAGAAAAATAATTATTTAATACCAAACGGGCGTTCGATAATTAAGATAATAATTTTTACAGCGTATCGGGGTTAGCTGCTTTCTTTTTAGCTTCGTTAATATCAACAACGCCACGAGCAACCAATTCCTTGAGCCCCTGGTCAAGCGTTTGCATCCCTGCTGAATTCCCGGTCTGTATAGCTGAATACATCTGCGCAACCTTGTCTTCACGAATCAGGTTACGAATAGCGGGTGTGCCCATCATGATTTCATGTGCTGCAACTCGTCCCCCGCCCTGCTTCTTCAAAAGCGTTTGCGAGATTACTGCGCGTAAAGATTCCGACAACATGGAGCGCACCATCGGTTTTTCACCTGCCGGGAACACGTCGACAATACGGTCAACAGTTTTGGCAGCAGAACTTGTATGCAATGTGCCGAAAACCAAGTGGCCGGTTTCGGCAGCTGTCAGTGCCAATGAGATGGTTTCCTGGTCTCGCATTTCCCCGACCAGAATGACGTCAGGATCTTCACGCAATGCCGATCGAAGTGCGGCATCAAAGCCAAGCGTATCGCGCATGACTTCGCGCTGATTGATCAGGCATTTTTTTGATTCATGAACAAATTCTATTGGATCTTCGATAGTCAGGATGTGCCCCAGCTCGTTGTTGTTCTTCCAGTCAATCATGCCAGCCAGTGTTGTTGACTTACCTGAACCGGTAGGCCCGGTAACCAACACGATGCCACGTGGCAGAGCTGATATCTCTTCGAATATTTTGGGAGCGCCTAGCTGTTCAAGCGACAATATTTCATGAGGGATTGTTCTAAATACAGCACCACAGCCTCTGTTCTGATTGAAAGCATTAACACGAAAGCGTGACAGACCCGGAATTTCAAACGAGAAGTCAGTCTCGAGCTGTTCTTCAAAGTTTTTCCGTTGCTTGTCATTCATGATGTCATACACCATGGACTGAACACCTGATTGATCAAGTGCAGGCACGTTGACTCGTCTGATGTCGCCATCAACGCGTATCATCGGAGGCAAGCCCGCTGATAAGTGCACATCAGAAGCGCCATTTTGAGAGCCGAACGTAAGAAGTTGGGTTATATCCATTAGTTTGCCTACAATTTTTGTTTGTCAGTCAACGGTATATTCAGAGCACTATGCCAGCCATCCAGGAGAGTAAATTGCTGATAACTCCTGACAGGCAAAGCGACTTTATCCCTCAATCTATCGACCGATCAGCAAAATTGCTTAAACGACAATCTTTGCCGTGAGGCCTATGCACAACAACCCTGCCGATGCACAATAGACCTTGGTCAAAAAGTGCAGAGACACGTAATCCAGGATTAAAATTGTCGGTATGTGGCAGGATGTTCATGCATCGCGATGTAATAAGTACGCGATTGGCATGCGAGTATCGGCTGAAGGAAAATCGAGCATCAAAAAGCAGTGATTGAAAAGCAGACAACAAGCGAACAGACACGTGAGGTGCAGGATGCGATCTTCAGGGCACGTCGACAGATCGACAGCTTCGAACAGCAATATGCACGGCCGTCCGGCAGTGTTGCCCTGATGGCAGTCAGCAAAACCAAGCCTGTAGCAATGATCCGTGCAGCAATTGCCGCCGGACAGCGAGATTTCGGTGAAAACTATCTCGACGAGGCACTTTTAAAGATCGCCGAGTTGAAAGATGAGCCCTGTACCTGGCACTTCATCGGTCAAATCCAATCCAATAAAACAGCATCAATCGCCAGCCACTTCGACTGGGTGCACGGTATTGACAGGGAGAAGATCGCAACACGCTTGTCAGCACAGCGTCCGCAAGAACTGCCACCACTTGACTGTTGTATACAGCTGAACATTGACCAGGAGGCGACCAAGGCAGGCATCACGCCAGATGCATTGCCAGCGCTTTGCCAGCATATCAGCCAACTGCCACGATTGCGCCTGCGCGGACTCATGTGTATCCCCGCTCCACGCAATGACTTACAGGGACAACGACAGCTATTCAACGAGGTCACGCGCGCAATGCACAATCTGCAGGAATCATTTCCCGGCATCGATACCCTATCCATGGGCATGAGTGGTGATCTTGAAGCTGCGATAGCTGAAGGCTCGACGATGGTGCGACTCGGTACCGCACTTTTCGGTGCCAGAGCCTAGCGTCGATCTGCGGTTTGGACTGCGTTGGCAAGTCAGGAATTTGGTGGCACAGGAGTTCGGACCTGCAGGCAATGATGAGGTAAACTCAATACTAGTCAGTTCAATGCGCAGCAGCCTTCCAGACTTTTGAGGACGATTATTCATTATGGCGACCGACAATCCATTAGTAACAGCCAACCAACTCGGTCAAAGTATCTGGATCGATTTTATTCAGCGCAGCATGCTCGAATCCGGCAAGCTTTCCGCCATGATAAAGGAGGATGCCATCACCGGCCTGACCTCCAATCCCAGCATCTTCGAAACCGCCATTGCCAAAACAGACGAATATGACGACAGTCTTGCATCGTTCGTCAAAGACTTCCCCGACGCATCGAATATAGAGATTTTCAATCATCTGGCCATCGCCGATATTCAGTCAGCCGCAGACATTTTTGCTGAGGTTTATCGTGCCAGTGAAGGTGAAGACGGTATGGTCAGCCTGGAAGTTGCACCGGAACTAGCGCACGATGCCACAGCAACTGTTGAACGTGCACTGGCTCTAAATGAATCCGTCAACAGACCTAATGTGATGATCAAGGTACCCGGCACCGCTGCGGGTGTGAAGGCGTTCGAGCAACTAACGGCGCAGGGCGTTAACGTCAATGTGACGTTGCTTTTCTCAATCCAGCGGTATCTTGAAATTGCTCGTGCTTATATAAGGGCACTGGAAACCCGTCTGGACGCGGGCAAAGATATTTCATCTATAGTGTCGGTGGCCAGTTTTTTCGTCAGCCGCGTTGATACAGCAATCGACGAGCAGCTTGCGCAACTCGACGGTGCAGACAGTAACGAAGATCGCTCTGCTTTAGCCGGGCGTATCGGCATTGCAAACGCCAAGGTTGCCTACGGTCACTTTGCCAATCTCTTTGGTTCCGAGCAGTGGCAAAAACTTAGCCAGGCGGGCGCCAATGCGCAGCGCTTATTGTGGGCCAGTACCGGAACCAAAAACCCCGACTACCGCGATACGCTCTATATAGAGGAACTGCTGGGGCCACAGACAGTCAACACCGTGCCACCAAAATCGCTTGACGCTTTTCGTGATCACGGGATTGCCGAGAGTCGTCTGTCGATGAATCTTGCCAACGCGCACAAGCAACTGTCACAGCTGGCAGAACAGGGAATCAATCTGGGCGATGTCACGGACAAACTGGAAAAAGAGGGTTTACAGGCTTTTGCGGATGCTTTTGATCGCCTGATGGCATCGATAGAGGAAAAACGCAAACACATGGCAGCCTGAATCGAACACCCGTTTAATTAACTGAAATGACCACGTCCAAGCAAATCATGCCAACACTCGCATTCATCGGTGCAGGCAACATGGCAAGCAGCCTTATCGGCGGTTGGTGTGCATATTGCCAACGCCAGAACATCACACCCGATGTTAAGGTCGCAGACACCAGTGAAAGCCAATTGCAACGTGTGGCTGAACGCTTTGGTGTCTCTACATTTGTTTCCAACACTGATGCTGTCAAACAAGCAGATATCGCCATCATTGCCGTTAAACCCAATTTGGTTGAAACGGTTTGTCGCGACATCGGGGCGGCACTAACTGACAGTACGACTGTATTATCAGTGGCAGCAGGTGTTCGTCTGCAAGATATGCAACGCTGGCTGAGCTCAGAGCAAGACAACGCTGACAGTGCCCGAGCACTGATACGCAGCATGCCCAATACCCCTGCTTTGTTTGGTGCAGGCATAACAGGTATGTTCGCCAATAGCGCTTGCACGGCAACAGTCACAGCCCAGGCTGAGCAGGTCATGCAGGCCACTGGCAAGGTGATACAGGTAGACGAAGAATCATTGCTTGATGCGGTTACAGCGGTATCAGGTAGTGGACCGGCCTACTTTTTTTACTTGATAGAATGTATGGCAGCCAATGGTGAGCAGCTTGGGCTATCCAAAGAGGCGGCTCGGGATCTGGCTATCGAGACAGCCTACGGCGCTGCTGTAATGGCCAGAGAAAGCGACACTGATGCAGCGACACTGCGCGCCAATGTAACATCCAAAGGCGGCACAACAGCCGCAGCACTGGAGTCTTTTCAGGCAGATGACTTCGCTGGCACAATCCAGCGCGGCATGCTTGCAGCAAGAGATCGCGCTATAGGTCTGGGTGAAGAATTCGGATCGTCCTGACAATTTATGGATCGTCCTGACAATGGATTCAACTGCTAAAGTTAAACGCAAGAAAGCAAACGGCAAGACGCTAAAATGAAATCGCGGAGACATCACTAATGGCAAATCCAGCCATATCATCACTCAGCTTCGTCATCGGAGCCATATTTGATTTATATGCACTCGTTGTTGCCTTGCGCTTCGTGATGCAGGCAACCGGGGCCAGAGCAGATGGGCCAATAGTTGAGTTCATCCTGCGAATAACCAATCCACTGGTGGCGCCGCTAGAGCGACTGGTTCCAAGATTTCGTCAGTTTAATCTGGCAGCTTTGCTGTTGTGTTTCCTCGTATTGCTTATTAAAGCATTGATTTTCAAAGTATTAGGCCAGATAGGACATGTCGGCGGTTTCCGCTTCCCACTACCAGCCATGGGCTTGGCAGCAGTGGTTTATTTCGCCTTTGTCTCGGTCATCAGTCTGATTTTCAACATTTTCATTTTTTCCATCGTTATCCTCGCATTGCTGAGCTGGGTATCTCCCGATCCACGCAGCCCTATCTACGAAATTCTCAATCCGATTGCCTACCCGATACTCGGTCGAGTACGACAATTCGTACCCCCACTTGGTGGACTGGATCTATCGGCACTAGTCGCCATCCTTGGTTTGTATGCCGCGAAGATTTTTGTTGTTGGCGTACTTGTCAGTCTCGTGTAAGCAAAAAATCTTTGCAGTCAGAGCGTATCTTTTGTATTCGCAGACATACACGACACATATTTTTTCATCAAAATACTCTCTTGAAACGCTGTTATAACAGCGTTTTCGCGACCATAATTATTAAAAACACTGCAAAACAAGGTATTTTCGTATAATTTTTGTGCAGAAATTTTGCATACCTCTATAGTTGTGTTAGTTTTCACGCGCTTTGAAGATTCATACCGTATGCGTTTGAGTCTTTATTTGCAGGGATACAGACGATACCAACGCACATTCATACGATTGCGCAAGGTGTTCAAACGCTCCTTGAAAACCGGCAACACATTTTTTTATTTGAATCAAACCAGCAACAAAAGAGCTATTACCTGAAACCTAACTTACCCGGTCAAAAAAGCGATCGCTGCTTCCTGCTAACTGCTCTTAAGCGGATTGGCAGATGCTCGAAAGCTGAAACCATCCTTGGGTGCACGCCCTTTCGTGTGCCTGGATAACGACCTAACGCAGAGGATCCAACAATGGCAGTTAAGAAAAAAGTTAAGAAAAAAGCAGCCGCAAAAAAGAAAGTCGCAGCAGCCAAGAAGCCACCAACGAAATCAGAAATTCTGACCCGTATCGCTGATGAAACAGATCTGACTCGTAAAGATGTCGCAGCTGTATTCGATTCGCTTAGTGGTGTAATCGAGAGCAATCTCAAGCCGCGCGGCCCAGGCGTATTCAATATGCCAGGAATGTTCAAGATTAAGGTCATCAAGAAAAAGGCGCGACCAGCACGTAAAGGTATCAACCCATTTACTGGCGAAGAAACAATGTTCAAGGCAAAACCTGCAAGCAAAGCGGTAAAGATCCTGCCATTGAAGGGCCTGAAGGAAATGGTATAAATCGGGAAATGGCCCGGATTCAGGGAATGAGCTGAGCTTTATTGCATTATGTTTCCATGCAAACACCGGAGCCTTTCTTTGGGAGGCTCTGGTACCTTTAAAAGCCGTGCACTTAAGCGCTTTCAGCACCATCATGCATTAATAAACTGTTAAGTGGATACTTCCTCTCAGTTGCAACTTGACGGGTGATAGGAATTACCATGCAGAAATTCCTCGGCATGGCCCACTTAAGAGTCTCAAAACCGCTCCTCCATTCCGCACTGTCATCTGTTCGTGTGCATTTTTTCTTTATTTTTATGTCTACACTTTACTGTGGATACTGCCTTTTTCAGAAAAGCACAATAATGACACGGTTATTTTGACGGACATCGACAAACATCAGCGCACAGGCTGTCAACAAATCAGCGAATTAACCGATCTAATAGGTATAAATGTGACAGGTCATTGACCCGTTAAACGGATTATTTGCAAGGCTCAAATCGTCAAAGAATTTACACTCGAAGTTAATCGGAAGTAAATGATGTTTTTACCTTTTTTCAAATTTTTTAAGGCTATAATGGCCTGCCGAACAAGGCTGGGAACAGGCCGTTCATGAGTGCAGCAACAGTAGAAAGCGGACGTTTTAATCGTATAGCCCCGCGCTGGCTCAATACAGTGCTGGTTGTGGCTATTGGTTATGCATTGGCTACTTTGTCGATAAAGGCAATGCCAGTAAACGCGCCTAATTCGCTACCGCTAGCGAGCGTCGCAGCATCGAACGCGCGCAAACAACCGGTTGTCGACAAGATGGCCATGAGCAGAAAGATTGCAGCAGCTCATCTGTTCGGCAACGCTGCGGAAAAGCCAGTAAAAAAGGTAGAAGAAAAACAACCGATCGTAAAGACCAAACTCAATCTTAAGCTCACCGGTGTTGCAGCCTACGAACCACAGGAACGTGCGATAGCCATTATCAACACGGGTGGATCAGACGAATTTGCCTTTCAGGTGGGTGATACGATTATCGGTCAAACCAAACTCAAAGCTGTCTACGCGGACCGTGTCATTCTCGACAATCGAGGCCGCGAAGAAGTGCTCGAGCTACCCGAGAACGTCACACCCATTCAAGTCAGACAATCAGTTGCACAGACTCAGGCCAGAGCCTCGTCTGCAGGAGCTGCAGCCAATACAGGCCCCGTTGAGAATTTACCGACGACGCCTGGCGCACTGCGGGACACTCTGGCTAGAAACCCGTCTTTGTTAGGGCGTGTCGTCTCGGCAGAGCCCTATCAGGAAAACGGCAAGCTGCGTGGATATCGCATCTCGCCCAGACAAAACCCGGAAATACTTGAATCTCAGGGAATATTGGCAGGCGACATCATCACGCGAGTCAATAACATAGAACTTAACAGCCAGAAACAAGGTGTACGTGCCCTACGTAACGCAGTGAAAGCGGACAACCTCGAAGTAACCATCTTACGCGATGGCATCGAGATTCCACTCTCCATATCGTTGGCGCAGTAGTTTGGTTGAAGTAGCGGCTGAATTAAAAACAGTAATAATACAGTGTGCCTCAGGCACGGGTAACAGGTTATGACCAACCTTAAAAACGGCTTTGCATCAACGGCTGTCGCTAAACAAAGCGACAACGATGTCGTAGTACCTGCGCGGCTTCGTCCCAGCGGTTTATACAGGCGACTAGGCGTTGCTGCGATGGTGAGCCTGCCAGTGCTTCTAACTGTACTGGACATGCCCGAGGTTCACGCTCAGCAAAACAACAACACGCAACAGGCTAATGCAGATGGCTCGTTCACACTCAACCTGAAAAATGCGGATATTCACTCTTTAATCGCCACGGTTTCAAAACAATCGGGCAGAAACTTCGTTGTTGACCCACGGGTCAAAGCAAAAATAACCGTCATATCCTCTAAACCGCTTAACGGTAACGAGCTGTACGAGACGTTTCTCAGTGTCTTGCAGGTGCACGGTTATTCTGCTGTGCCTGCCGGCGACTTGATCAAAATTGTGCCGGACGTCAATGCCAAGCAGGGTCCAGTACCAGGTTACGATCCAACGACGCCGGAATCTGATCAGCTGGTGACCCAGGTGATCAAGATCGTTAACGTACCCGCCGCACAGCTTGTTCCTATTTTGCGCCCATTGGTTCCACAACAAGGGCACTTGGCAGCCTATGCTGCGACCAATGCACTGATAGTGACCGATCGCGCCAACAACATTAACCGTCTACTCGAAATCATCACGGACATTGATCGTCCCGATAAAGAAGAAGTCGAGATTGTTCGGGTAAACCATGCTTCCGCCAGTGAAATCATCCGGATTCTCGGTTCCCTGCAAACAGGTGCCGGTCAACCCGGCCAATCGCCGGGTGCCATTCGCTTTGCCGCCGATGAGCGTACCAACAGCATCCTTCTAAGTGGTGACAGTGCAGCACGTATACGCATGCGCGGCCTGATTAGTAATCTCGACACACCCGTCGAGTCCGGCGGCAACACGCGAGTTGTTTACCTGCGTTATGCCAATGCTGCAGACCTGCTGCAGATATTAACCGGCGTTTCCCAGGGCCAGGCTCAAATTGGAACCAGCAACGCTGACGCCTCTACCCCACAACAAGTTGCGCAACCGACAGTAGCCGGACAGCAGGCAGGCACACGACCGGCCACACCCACTGCCTCAATTGTGCGTCGGGCCAATCAACAAAACGATCAGCCCAATGTAGATATTCAGGCGGATGAAGATACCAACGCACTGATCATCACTGCCCCGCCAGATGAAATGCGCAGCATTCTTGCCGTTATCGAGCAACTTGATATCCGTCGTGCGCAAGTATTGGTGGAAGCCATCATCGCAGAGCTGTCAGAGAACAACAGTCAATCATTGGGTGTCAACTTTGCTGTAGACGGCAGCGAATCCAACCGACCAGCTGCGTTCACAAACCTCGGTGGTGCCACGCAACAGTTAGCCACTCAAATCGCCTCCGGGGGAACATCAGGTCTTGGCACCGGTCTGTCACTTGCTGTCGGTCGATTCGGCAATGGTGGCGTTGACTTTGGTTTTCTACTGTCGGCAATCGCCTCTGATACAAACAACAATATACTTTCAACACCAACGCTGGTGACCATGGACAATCAGGAAGCCGAGATCGTGGTTGGACAAAATGTGCCGTTTGTAACAGGCACACAATTGTCAGCATCCAACGACAACCCTTTCACCACCATTGAACGACAAGACATAGGTATAAGCCTGCGGGTCCGACCGCAAATTAACGAGGGCAACAACATCAAAATGGAGATCGAACAGGAAGTCTCCGATGTCGCCCCTACATCAATCAGCGGTGCGACAGATATAACTACCAACCGCCGGGCAATCAGCACGACTGTGTTGGTCGAGGACCGACAGACATTGGTGCTTGGTGGGTTGCTTGACGATCAAACAGGCTTCACCAAAGAGAAAGTACCGCTATTGGGCGATCTGCCGGTACTCGGCAATCTGTTTCGCTTCAAAACAAGTACCAAAGCGAAAAGTAACCTGATGATTTTCCTGCATCCGACGATACTACGCGATGAAGCATCTGCAAGTTACTACAGCCGCAATAAATATAATGATCTGCGTAATGCAC
Source organism: uncultured Granulosicoccaceae bacterium (assembly GCA_964411665.1). Lineage (GTDB taxonomy): Bacteria > Pseudomonadota > Gammaproteobacteria > Granulosicoccales > Granulosicoccaceae > CALFCE01. The sequence goes on from CAYPMR010000037.1 coordinate 25,226, forward strand.
AAATCCAGCACAATGGTTTTTTTGGGTACGACAACATCACTACCAACCCGACACCCTTGTTACCGGAACTAAAATTGTTCTATGAAGGTCAACCCATTACAGATCCGCAAAACTTGAACACAATAGTGCCGGCTAGTAGTAGTCTCAACACAATTCCTGCACTACCGAAACTGGCAACGCAGGAAAACACCTCCGCCGAAGGTCTGCCGCTGATTATAGAAAATGCAGCAACAGGCGATACACGGCTGGATGGACCGTTTGATTCGCAAAATAAATGAACCGATGAACAACGTCGAAGTCTCGTCTGATAATTTTATCGACGTCGGTGAGCCCGACGGCGATAACGCGGCGCGCCTGGACCTGGATTCCAGTTTGGCCGCACAACCCAGGTTGAGGGTGGCTAACCCGAAATCCGATTCTCTTGATGAAACCGCAGCCAATCGACCTGTCGACGCATCGGATCAAAGGATAGATGGCGCTCGCCCCGCACTCAAGCCTTACACTGATTTGCCCTATTCGTTTGCCAAACGCCATGGTGTGCTGCTCGAATCCAATTCAAGTGGCGAATTGATCATGGTGCAACGCCCCGGTGTTGCCATGATGGCCATTGCCGAAGCGCGTCGAAAGGCCGGTCAGGCAATCAAATCAGAAACCATCAGTGAAGATGAATTTGATGCACGACTGACCAATCACTATGAGGGTGATACGGGTCAAGCAGTCGACATCATGGATGACTTCGGTGATGAAATGGATCTGGAGCAACTTGCTGATGCCCTGCCGGAGCCCGAGGATTTACTCGAATCAACCGATGACGCACCCGTCATACGTCTGATTAATGCCATGCTCTCCGAAGCTGTACGCAAACAGGCTTCGGACATACATATCGAACCCTTCGAGAAAAGACTGGCTGTCAGATACCGCGTTGATGGTGTTATGCAGAAGTTGCTCGAGCCACCACGGGCAATTGCTCCGCTGGTGATATCACGCCTTAAAGTTATGGCGAAACTTGATATAGCCGAACGTCGCTTACCGCAGGACGGGCGCATATCCTTGCGTGTTGCTGGCAGGCCTGTAGATGTTCGTGTGTCGACTCTACCATCAGGTCATGGTGAACGTGTTGTATTGCGATTACTGGACAAGCAGACAGGTCGACTCGATCTGGAACACCTCGGTATGCCAAAGCCTGCGTTTAACGGATTGACGAAAGCCTTATCACTGTCGCACGGCATCATACTTGTCACCGGGCCAACAGGTTCTGGTAAGACGACAACGCTGTATGCAGCGCTATCGCGTCTCAATACCTCGAAATACTCGATCCTGACCGTTGAAGACCCGATTGAATACTATCTCGACGGCATAGGTCAGACGCAGGTCAACAATAAAGTCGAACTCGATTTCGCTCGTGGACTACGTGCCATTTTGCGCCAGGATCCGGACATCGTCATGGTCGGTGAAATACGCGATGTAGAAACCGCTGAAATCGCCGTACAGGCAAGTTTGACAGGCCATTTGGTTCTCTCAACATTACACACCAATACCGCAGTGGGTGCAGTAACACGTCTACGCGACATGGGCATCGAGCCCTTCCTGTTATCCTCGTCATTGGTAGGTCTGGTCGCCCAGCGACTGGTCCGTTTACTGTGCAGCAATTGTAAAAAACCGCATTTGCCAACGGATCTTGAGTTACGTACTCTCGGCATCAAGCGCGAGGATGCCTCACATATCTGCCAGTCACACGGTTGCAACGAATGCAATCACAGCGGCTTCGTCGGTCGAAGCGGTATCTATGAAGTTGTCGGTGTAGACGACACCATGCGCAGCATGATTCACGATGGTGCCTCTGAACAGGATATGGAAAGACATGCGCGCAGTAATTCGCCGGGAATTTATGACGACGGCATGCGCCTGGTACTCGAGGGCAAGACGTCTCTTGAGGAAGTGTTGCGCGTCGTACGCGAAGGCTGAGTAACAATCAGTAATGGCAGCTTACGACTATGTTGCGCTGGACACCTCAGGTAAAGAGAAAAAAGGTGTACTGGAAGCCGATACGGCGCGACTTGCGCGCTCACTATTGCGCTCTCAGAATCTGACCCCACTGGAAGTATCCGAAAGTAGCGCCAAGGCCAAGCTGTCAAACAAGGGGTCGTCTTCAACATCCTTTCGCGGCAGCATTTCAACCGCCGAACTATCACTGATAACTCGTCAAGTCGCCACCCTGACGGCCTCGGGTACGCCAATTGAAGAGGCTTTGACGGCAGTCAGTCAACACTCTGAAAAACAGAAGATAAAGTCTTTGATTTTATCCGTGCGTGCCAAAGTACTTGAAGGACATTCGCTGGCGGCAGCGATGCGTGACTATCCGAAAGTCTTTCCGGAAATCTATCAGGCAACCGTTTCAGCAGGTGAGCAGTCGGGGCATCTCGATGCCGTGCTTGAGCGCTTGGCAGAGTATCTTGAGAATCGGCAATCGACGCAGGCAACGGTAAAAAAAGCTCTGATCTATCCCAGCATGCTGGTCATCGCATCGGTGGGAATAGTGGCTTTTCTGCTGGGCTACGTTGTGCCGCAGGTGGTGCAAGTGTTCGATAGCATGAATCAGGAACTACCCTGGTTGACGAAAACCATGCTGGCTCTGTCCGCTCTGGTACGTGAGTGGGGACTTATTATCGCCCTGTCTCTGGTGGTGGCTTATATCCTGTTCGGTCGCGCCATGAACAATGAGAGTTTCAAATACAAGGTGCACAGTTTGCAGCTACGCCTGCCCATCATCGGCCGATTGATACGCGGTTTTAATGCGTCTCAATTTGCCAGAACACTGAGCATACTCGCCGCCAGTGGCGTTCCCGTTCTGCAGGCACTGGATATCGCCTCACAGGTAATCAGCAATCGTCCCATGCGGGCTGCAGTGAATACAGCGGCCAGTCAGGTACGCGAAGGGGCAACGCTTAGCGGATCACTTCAGAAAACAGGTTATTTTCCACCGATGATGTTGCATCTCCTGGCTAGTGGCGAATCGTCCGGTCAGCTCGATTCGATGCTGGAAAAAGCAGCGACGCATCAGGAGCGTGAGGTTGACTCATTAATATCCCTCTTCCTGGGTCTGTTCGAACCAATCATTATTCTGATAATGGGTGGCGCGGTGCTGGCGATTGTGCTGGCAATATTGTTACCCATCTTTCAGATGAATCAACTGGTTAGCTGAACCAGCCTGCAACACAACGCCGCTGGTAAAATTAGGCCGCGACTATGCGGGCAAAGGTGCGAAGGGAAACTGTTGCGCTGAATCCATCTCATCACAAGCCCTTCTTACCATAAAGTCGGTAATTTCCAATTCTCTGCGATGCCTGTCCAGCACAGCCGCATAGGTTAGACGCCTGGGCAGGCGATAGAGGTTGGTGGGGCGTTTTCTGCGCGCCTTTACACGACTCGCAAAACTACCTGATCGACTGTCGTTTGTATTGTCCGTCGTGTCGTTCATTTAGGCTTCTATACAACCCGTTAGGATTCGGGGTTGCCTCAGTCTGGGTCACACACTTAAGACCCGTTATTTCCCTGATCGTGCGCAAAACAATTGCATAGCGCACAAATCAGGCTAGCGATCTGGGTTAAATTTCCCAATCACACTCTACCCAACTTCGGATCAGGTTAACAGACAAGCCACAGAACTTAACGAATTGGTAAGGATTGAACCCCTGAAGACAGGTCAATAGGGGGCCATCCACTAGCACTCGGGGAAATTAACCGGCACTTCGATGACATTTATTGCCAGTCCACCGCGCGCTGTTTCCTTGTACTTGGTCTTCATATCAGCCCCGGTATCACGCATGGTTTTGATGACCTTGTCCAAAGAGACGAAGTGATGACCATCACCACGCAGTGCAATGCGCGAGGCATTGATCGCCTTGACTGCACCCATCGCATTACGCTCGATGCAGGGTACTTGCACCAGTCCACCAACCGGATCGCAGGTCAATCCCAGGTTGTGCTCCATACCGATTTCGGCCGCGTTCTCAATTTGCTGAACGCTGCCCCCTTGTACAGCAGCGAGCGCACCAGCGGCCATTGAGCAGGCAGATCCGACTTCACCCTGACACCCGACCTCAGCACCCGAGATGGACGCATTTTCCTTGTACAAAATTCCGATAGCAGCGGCTGTCAGCAGAAAACGTACAACACCATCATCATTAGCGCCTGGACAGAAGCGCACGTAATAGTGAAGCACCGCCGGTATGATACCGGCAGCCCCATTGGTCGGTGCTGTCACAACGCGGCCACCGGCGGCGTTCTCCTCATTGACAGCCAGCGCATACAAGTTAACCCAATCAATAACCGTCAACGGATCGCGCAAAGAAGCCTCACGTTCAGCACATAGCTTTCGGTGCATATCTGCCGCTCTGCGTCGCACCTTCATGCCGCCTGGCAAGATACCTTCGTTACGGCACCCCGCTTCGACACAGGCCTGCATCACCCGCCAGATCTCAAGCAATCCGGATCGCACCTCTTCTTCGCTGCGCCATGCTTTTTCATTTTCCATCATGAGCTGGCAAATACTGATGTCATTGGCATCACAAATTTCCAACAAATCAGCACCACTGGCAAACGGGTATTTCAACGGCGTAGGATCTGCAATGATGGGTGACGCCTCCTTGTCTTGCTCCGCATTGCTTTGTGCATCAGCTGCCTGCTCATCAATTACAAAGCCACCACCGACTGAATAAAATGTTCGCGTCGACACTGTTTTGCCAGCGCTGTCTGAGGCATTGAAACTCATACCGTTGGGGTGAAAAGGCAGGCTTTTGCGTTTATGCATAACAAGATGGCTGGCTTCGACGAAATCTATGTCGTGCTTGCCGAGCAGGGACAGTTGCTTCGATGAGCGGATCTGATCGAGTCGTGCCTCAACTCCATCAACCTGTACGGTCTCTGGCAGATCACCTTCCAGCCCCAGCAAAATGGCCTTGTCGCTACCATGCCCTCGCCCTGTTGCGCCAAGGGAACCGAACAACTCCACTTTAATTGCCGTTACGTGTGCAAGCAGGCCTTCGTCATCGAGTGACTGTGCGAACCGGCATGCGGCAACCATCGGCCCGACAGTGTGGGAACTGGACGGTCCAATACCCACTTTAAAGAGATCAAAGACGCTTATGGCCATGGCGATAGGACTACCGAAAGTTGGACGCCCGACGACAACAGCCGGACGATCATTAAGTGACAAGATTACGCGGAGCCACTCCTCAAGTTACCTGCCAACACAGTTAACGCCGGGCAAGCTGCAACGAAAAGAGGGATCGCTTTGGAGCGGATTATTCTAGAGATTGAGCTGGCGTGTGGTTCTCAACGCGTCACTAAGGCTGCACTGTAGGCCGTGCTGCGGGTCGTAGCACGCACAGCACTGTGCGGTAGTGCATTGAAAAAGCGTTGAATGGTCGAGGCCCCGACCGAAATGGAGTGATTACGCAGCTTCACAAACCTGTCGCCCTGCACATAAGCGCCGTAACCGCGCAGCATGCCGGCAAGGCTATAAGCGCCATTCGTGCAGTACAGCAAACCCCCGCCCGACTGGCCCAGATCGATGCTGGCACTGGCATGCAGGGAGCCTGCGTTATTACGTGTGAGTCTGCCCTGTGTGGTCGCTTTACCATTGGCCCGTGGAAAACCAACTGCCCAGACAGGTACATCAGCAGAAGGGTCTTGTTGTGCAACATGCAGGGGCGCGACGTCACTGGTATCCACTGATAACATCGCCAGATCCTCCGCCCGATCTATCATCACCACCTGGGCTGGGCGGTATTGATCTTCAATTCTGACAAACACCCGATGTGCTGATGACAAGGCATGTGCCGCGGTCAATACCCGGTTGCGGTTAATCACCACACCACTGGCATAACTACCGTCTTCGCCTGCAACGGCAACGACCGCATCCAGCGAGCGATTGTCCGGCCACTGGCAATCCGGGGAAGCCGCATACGAACCCCCGGAACCCCCAATGTTCTGAACGACCTGATTGCCCGAGGCATTCTTGTCAGCCGCCTGTACTGCCCCGAGCCAAAGCGCGCAGCAGAACGATACGCCAAGTATGGCCGAGCCAATTTTGTAGCTAATGGACAACATCTGTATGCCTTCTCTCCGACAGTTTCAACGACTGTTCTTAGTGATTTATATTGCTATCGACGCGAGACAGGGGAAGTTAATCGGCTTTATCGAGTGTTTTTGCGAGGTTTGAGCAATAGGTAGACATATAGCGCGACCTTTGCGCTGTACCTCTGATCAGGTATCAAAAACCCACGTACCTGACAACGTTGTCAGGACAATACTCCTGTCATTTGCACCGCTGGCAAGGCCTGTTCAGACCACGCAATCGGAGAGTATGAAACTCCTGTTTTTAGAACACGGACAGATTCTACCGCGATGAGAAACTGATTGGCAGGCTGATACAGCGACGATTAACACAAATATTTCGTCAAATATCCGCCAAACATTGCAACCCGCAACACCCCTTTTTTACTACCAAAAACCCTGCTCAACCCAATAATTCAATCAATTGCATCAGACTTCTAAAACAATATTCAGAAGTCGAAAAGACCTTGGAGACGCGATCGTGGCACCAGTCACAGCGCTTACATTTTGCTAAATATCCAAGCAATCTGATGAAAGTGGCCAATCCAGCCAAATTTGCCGGTTTACGCTAAAGCCGATCTGGCCAGGATGATGCGGGACAAGAAATGACTCGCAGGTTGGATGGTTCGCTAATTGGACACGGATATACCTATGCCGATACTGATAGCACTGGAATTGAGAAAACCCTCTGCAGTCCAGAGATGGATTTGCGCTTCCTCCAGCCTGGGCAGCTCGCTAGTGGCCTCGCCTACCGTTGAATCTGCCATGCCTGCAAAACGTCCCACAACTGTGGCGCGGCGTCCCACAGCGTAATCCACGGTTTCCAGATATTCGTCAGAATGGACCAGCACACGGCCAGTTGCGGGGCGACTTTCATCGGGACGTTGCAGGTAATCCAGTGGATAGGTGAGTAATTCCAGTTGTGACCCATCCGCCAGATTGGCACTGCTGACAATAACGCCGGCCCACATAACCTGTTTGCCAACATCATCTTCACCTGCTTTCAGGCTGGCTTTGGGAGAGAGATCGGTGGCAATGCCCTTGCTGGAGAATGGCGGGCTAACGCAGCTGCCCAATAGAAGCAGCGCACCGCACAGCGCCGCCCTGCCCGACAGGTTTTTATTTTCCAGCACCAGATCTCTCAAGCGCCAGATCAGAAGGAGCGCCGGGCACTACGTCGGATTCCCCTGCTGCTACCACCGATGCCCGTGGATCGTGAAATCCCACGATGGCGGGAGCCGCCGATACCGTGGCCTCGACTGAAACCACGCGCGCGACTAAAGCCACGTCCGCGAAATCCTCGACCGCGAAAGCGGTTATGGCCACGAAAACCCCGGTATCTTGAATGGCCATAGAAGAATCTGGAACTGGAAAAACCTATACGGCCAAAGCCATGTCCAAAACCGAAACGCACACTGCTGAAGAACGGATAGGGATAGTATCCATAGCCAAATCCGCCGTGATAAACAGGTCTGTTTCTAGCCACAACATAGCGCGGTGAGCCCTTCGCCCAGAGTTGATGATCACTCACTGCAACGATGGGATAGTTGTAATCAGCCTCACCAATCTTGCGCGTCTCGGCACCATTGATGGCACCAGTGACAGTAACCGATCGGCCAGTGGTGTAATCTTCTGGATCCAGGAAGCCCGCCACGACAGCGAAAAATCTTCCGTCGGAGGCGCCGAGTGTGTCGGGCCTTCCACCTTTCTGTAATGGACGCCCTATCACTTCAATCCAGGTTGCATCAGCTCGGTTTTCAAGTGATATGACCGTACCACCCCATTGCACCGCTTGATCCAGGTTATCCTCTGGCGCACGCTGCACGGTTGCAATATCCGGTGATACGACAGTGGGTGTCTGCGACCTTGTAGCAGGACCGGTGCTGGCGCAACCACTGACAAAGACAGCCAGCACCAGTATGGTTTTTGGCAATGGCCATTTGCCAAACCTGGTAAGGGGCTTTTGATGCTTTTGATAAAAGCACGATAAATTCATTGGACACTCCTGATTTCGGCACATGCTACGAACAGATTCAGCGAACAGTACAGTTTTAGACCAGTTTATTCGATGAATTCGGTACATCAGCTGAACAAAGCGCATTTCCAGCCGTTACAACGTTAAATTTCGGTAATTCTGGTGAAAATTCGCCCTGGAGAGAACCCGCGGCGACGAACAATGCACACTATTACTATGACAATCGATTATCGGTAATTATCCGGATTTACGGCAACTACCGGTAACTTGTAACAAAACTGGCGAGTTGACTTGTTTGGTTGACAAGACTTCCAACTACTACATTTTGTGTGGTGTGGACCAAGTCACAATTACAAATTGGCTTAAAAACCAACAGAAAGAGCTCAAGTGCAAAATTTCTTGCTACAGTATTTGCACGAAGAATTGGCAAAAAATTAAACGATCATAAGAATCTCTGGTCCACCTCTTGTATATAAGAAGTGGAATATCTCAAACGGGCATGGTCGGCAATTCTACGTTTAAAAGCAAAAATTCACGCGTAGCCCTGCCGCTAACACGGTTAGGAGCCAAGACCAAAAAGTAACAAAGGGCCCTGCAAGACCGAACCGATATGAGTCATCGATGCCTGATCTTTAGCAAGCCACAAATTGTGACTAGCTATTAAACAGGTGGTCAATCGACCGATCAGGTTCATGCAATATCCGAGAAGCGGACAAGATTACAGAAGATAACCAATGCTGGGAGTGGTGAAACCATGCAATATATAAAGAAGGTTGCCGGTCTGTTACAAGTTAGTGAATACAAAATTTTCAGTGAAGCCTATCTGAACTGGCACGGTGACCGCGCCACAGAGGATGATTTGGCTCAGCTGTTTTCTCGCTTCATGATGTTTGGTGAAGCCCCGGACTGGGCAGAAGTCTATGCGCAGTCATTGCTCAAGGACCTTATGGAGAATCGTCAGATTAACCTCAACTCGTATTGCGTATTGAATATGAGTCCCCGGGTGGCGAGCAAAAAACCCCGTATTTCGTTCAGCATTATCCACTAGGTGCTTTGACAGCAACTGCAGCCTGGTGCAAACCTGGCTGCGAAATCATTCTCACCCGCCTGCTCCAAAGAAGACTTAAAGCCGGTATAGCACGCCCTGCAGTGACTGAATTCACGGATTTTACTCGGTGGCAGCTTACTTGCTCTGCTAAACTAGGCTTATTCCACAGGTAATGTTGATGTCCACCATACCGTCGAGCGGAAAATCCGCCGACCGATGGCCATATCTAACTTTTATACTTTCATACAAAAGGCGGACTTTAGGCGTCCAGCCAGCCTTCGGTACCAGTTTTTACGGCTAGATCTGCGCTATTTCGTATCAAATTAGGTACTCCTCCTACACTTACAGACAAACTGACGTTTGCCTTTTACTCAATTGGGTTTGCTCCAGAACAGTGATCAAGAATTTACGCAATATAGCCATCATCGCTCACGTCGACCACGGTAAGACAACGCTCGTCGACAAACTACTGCAGCAATCCGGTACGCTCGATAGTCGCGCCGCGCCACAAGAGCGCATCATGGATTCAAATGATCTCGAGAAGGAACGTGGCATTACCATCCTGTCGAAAAATACCGCCATCACGTGGAAAGATTTTCGTATCAACATCGTTGATACACCGGGACACGCAGATTTCGGTGGCGAGGTTGAACGTGTCCTGAGTATGGTGGACTCGGTTCTGTTGCTGGTGGATGCAGCCGAAGGCCCGATGCCACAGACCCGTTTCGTTACGCAAAAAGCCTTTGCCATGGGATTCCGCCCTATCGTTGTCATTAATAAAATTGACCGCGACGGTGCGCGACCGGCATGGGCGCTCGATCAGACCTTTGATCTGTTCGATAACCTCGGTGCCAGTGATGAGCAATTGGATTTCCCGGTTATCTACGCTTCCGCTATCAATGGTTACGCAGGCAAGGAAGAGGATGTTCGTGAAGGCGATATGACGCCGCTAATAGAGACCATTCTCGAACATGTCGATCCACCCGATGTCGATCTGGATGGACCACTACAAATGCAGATCTCTTCACTCGATTACAGCAGCTATGTTGGCATTATCGGGATAGCGCGGATCAAGCGTGGCAGCGTATCAACCAATCAACAGGTTAAGGTTGTCGCCAGTGATGGTACTCAGCGCTCAGGCAAAGTCATGCAAGTGCTGGGTTTTAATGGTCTTGAAAGAAACGAGATCAAACAGGCAAATGCGGGTGACATTATTGCCATTACAGGCATCGACAAACTGCATATCAGCGACACTCTCTGTGATCCAGCCTGCATTGAACCACTGCCAGCACTGACCGTTGATGAGCCGACCATCAGTATGTCGTTTCAGGCTAACAGCTCTCCCTTTGCCGGCAAGGAAGGCAAATACGTCACCAGCCGAAACATCTGGGACCGGTTGCAACAGGAGTTACTCCACAATGTTGCACTGCGTGTTGAGCAAACCGAACAATCAGAAACCTATCGAGTATCGGGCAGGGGTGAATTACACCTTTCCGTGTTGATCGAAAATATGCGCCGCGAAGGCTATGAGGTTGCTGTTGGCAGACCCGTTGTTATTACCCGTACAAATGACGGCATCATTGAAGAACCCTATGAGCGCATAACCATAGACATAGAAGAGCAGCACCAGGGTGCAGTAATGGAGCGCATGGGTGAACGACGCGGTGACCTGAAAGATATGGTGCCCGATGGCAAAGGTCGGGTCAGACTCGACTACATTGCACCAGCGCGTGGCATGATTGGTTTTCGTACCGAATTTCTCACCACGACTTCGGGTACTGGTTTGATTTACAGCGTCTTTGAACACTATGGTCCGCAAATCGATGTAAAAATCGGACAACGTCGTAACGGCGTGCTGATTTCAAACGCTCAAGGCAAGTCTTCGGGCTTTGCCTTATTTAACCTGCAGGAACGTGGACGTTTGATACTCGGCGCCAACGAACCGGTCTATGAAGGCCAGATCATCGGCATACATTCGCGCGAGAACGATTTAACGGTTAACTGCCTGAAAGCCAAACAACTCACCAACATCCGCGCCGCCGGCACTGATGAGA
>CAYPMR010000038.1:0-35572 GCA_964411665.1 uncultured Granulosicoccaceae bacterium
AGTCGACGCCACGCTCTAACCCACTTTCATACAGACTTGAAAAAGTGGCACCTACCAATGACCTATAAAGTCGGCCGTCACGATAGACTTCATATCGCCCTGCCCGATTCGGTGTTTCCCAGACTATTTCGCCATCATTGGGTCCATATACGTTGGCTTCCAGATAAAGAGCGAAAGGTCTTGGGGTTGTGGGAATTTCTCTTTCACCCGTATTAACGGTTGTCTGTCCACGCAGAATTTCGCGATTGTTGGCGTCCAGGGCTATCACTTCAAACTGAAAATCCCCACCATCATCAAGCGTGGTATCCAGGTAACTACCACCGGTTACTGTCGCCACCTGCTGGCCGTCACGAAAAACCTGATAGCGAACAGCACCAGCTGGCACACGCCACAATAGCTCTGCCGCGGAAGCTGAGTAAATCGAACGAGTCAGATACAGAACGTCACGCCGAAACGGTGTTTTGATTGCACTGATCTTGAGCGTGCCGTTGCTGACATTGAACGGCTCGTAGTCAAACTGATCATCGTTAACGTAATACTGCAGCTCGTTATTGATGATGACACCCGGCCCCCATAGAAACTCTTTATTCCATTTGCCGGTATCCAATCCATTACCGTTGAAATTTTCTTCAAAAACTAACTGGTAATCAGCATTCGGATTGTAGGGTGCGCAGGTGTCAGCAATCGCCTTGCCTGCTGAAACAAAAAAAGCTGCTCCCGAGACAAGCAGAATCAGTGTAAGACGAATAGTTTTTACGATCGATTTATTTGAGATACTGAACAGCCACTGGTTAGAAAACCATGAAGCCTGTTTGGAGATTTGCATGTTGCTATTGTCCGGTTATGGTTGCTTATCGCTTTAAATTAGTCTTGTAATTGTACAAACACACAACAGTTTTCAACTATTCCCTGACGCCTTGTTAACAATTACTTGATGAATGATTCGCACCGGCCTTTGTAATGTAGAACTACTACGCTTGGCTGGCACTAATAACAAGCAACATTTGAAATTGAGACAAATTATTGACGTTGAAAAGTGATTTTCTCGATGTGAATGTAGCAACACTTTTATAAGGGACTTAACACTCAAATCAGTTTATATCGGTAAGCGAAAACAAGACGTGTCTATTTGTTAAAGGAAGCGGTTATATGATTAATTTGTCATCAACACCGATACCCCGTTACTATCAGAACTGACCAACTAACGAGCAGGTAAACGTGCCAGATAAGAAGGCCCATTCAAAGCAAGCAGCGCAACACCATTCATCAGCTGAAAAGATGAATGTATCACTCAAAGATCGCACGCACTGGATTTTTGATATGGACGGTACTTTGACACTTGCGATTCATGATTTCGAAGCCATCCGTCAGACACTGGGACTACCTTCCGGTCAACCTATACTGGAAGCGATTGCAAAACGACCAGCGCCTGAGGCAAAGGCACTGCATGATCAGCTTGATGCTCTCGAACATGACATCGCCAGAGAGTCATCGGTACAACCCGGTGCAATCGTATTGCTGAAAGCTCTGCGGGACAAAGGCAAAAGCATCGGCATACTGACGCGCAACGGACGAGAAATTGCTGATACCACGCTGCAGGCTGCTGGTCTTGCACAGTTCTTTAGTCCTGAATTCATCGTGTCCCGCGATTGTTGCGCAGCTAAACCATTACCCGATGGAGTGCATCTGTTGCTTGAGCGATGGCAAGTCGGATCCGAACAGGCAGTGATGGTTGGCGATTTTTTATACGACCTTAAAGCAGGTCACGATGCTGGTGTTGCGACCGTACATATGGATGTTAATGGCGAATTTGCGTGGCCAGAGTTGACTACTGTTGGGGTTACCGGACTGGATGAGCTTAGTGGCTTGTTGGGAGAGTGAAACGCCTTCTCACAAACAACATAACACCTAACAACAACACGCCGAAAGCTGCACCGGAACCACCACTTCTACTCTCGCTATTTACGCTGTTGTTATCATCACCATTACCACCATTACCACCAATCTCACCAGCGCTGAGTTGCGCTGCTCTCACATCTGCAACAGATGCAGCCCATTGTGATGCACCGTTTACGGCATCAGCAACCAGAGCGCGACTCTGTTCGGAGCCGGACAGACAAAATTGTTGCAACAGTATGTTGTCCGACAGGCAGATATCAAGCGCATGATCACCTTGCCTTATCAGATGTAATTCGCTGCCACGATTATCACAGTCGATAACAATTGCTTCATCGCCTTGTGCAAGCCAGAACTCGCGTTCCGCTACCGTTTCGAGATCACCCGACAGGGCGCCACATAGTCGTGTCGAATGCGTGGCCTCAACAAGTTCATCGGCAAGACCATGCAACATGAATACAGGAGGGAAACTCGCTGGATTAGTCACAACCTGTTGAGGAAACGAATTTTCCGGTACCGGGGATGCAGATACATCAAACTCTTCCGCAGTTGTGCCCACAACGGCCTGTAAAATATCCAGACCTTGCTCATTCGTGTATCGACCATCAATGACACGCAAACCAAAATCCGTGAAGTCTGTTGGCGGATAAAAGAGCACTGCATTTGCGACTCGATCAGGAAAATCAACTGCAAGGGACGTCGCGAGATGTGCACCGGCCGACTGTCCAAATACTGTCGGAAAATCACCAGCACCATAAAGAGATGCATTTTGCTCCACCCAACGCAGTGCATCCGCTGCATCCTCTCGCACTTGCGCTAGTGTTGCGCCATGACAGGCAGGTGGTCCCTCGTCTGTATCTATTAATCGATAGAAGGGTGCGAAGACAACAAAGCCCTGATCAGTCAAACGCGGAACGGTCATCTCCAAGCCCAAAAAACCAAATCCCCTTGCTCGCCAACTACCCCCATGCAGTGCCAGCATCGATCTGGAATCTGTATCAGACAAGTCGTTCTTGTAGATTCGCATTTCAAGATTACAGGTGCCTCTGTCTGTATCCACCTGCTTGTAATTGACGCGTTGCAAATAAGGTTGTCGCAATCCACTCAAACTGGCAGCGCCAATGTCAAACAGGTTACCCGGTGTCAATAGCCATTGATCATGCGCAGGTTGCACAGGCAAGCCAGTGCCATCTCCAAACGACAAATTATCCGTTGCTTGAGTGCAGTACTGAAGTCGGGGTATTTCATTTAAGACAATAGGTTGCTGACAGCTTGCATCACTGAACAAACTATTTTGATCGCTTGAGAAACCTTCAGTTACCTGACAGTCAGTGCCAGTACTGGTATAGACAGGGCTGCGTTCCAGCTCAACCATCAACTCTTCGGCAAAGCGACAGGCCAGAGCACTGCCCAGCAAATCAGTTAACGCATCGCGGTCTTCCAATATATTTATTGAAATATTGTCGTTGAGTGTTGTTGCCTGAGCAAGTGCCGGGCGAGGCAATTGCGCGATCACTACAAAAAACAGGCTAACAACAAGATAACAATAACGATTATTACTGTTATCTTGCCTGTCAGTTGTGCTGTTTAGATAAATATCACGCAAGTTGTTACATAGAGATTTGTACATTGGCGCTTAAGCTTTTCCCACATTCATATTTGTCTTGCCAACGCAGCTCGTACAACAGATGCCCGTAGTCGTTTTGCCCGCTCGGCCGAGATACGAATACCGGTATTTATGATGCGGGATTTCTTTGAGGCAAGACTACCTCGTATACTTTTTGTTGTGCCACGCCCGGTTGTTGCATCAACAATCCTGACTTGCAAACCAGTTACCGCTCGAGGTGTCGGGTTCGTTACCTGAACTACCACTTCACCGTTGCGCAAGCCAGTAACCGCTTTGATGTAGTTGCCAGGATTATCCTTCAGATCAAGATCAAGCAATGATCCGTACGCCTGTTCGCTCCCGGCCCCGCCCGATGAGGCTGCTGCCTGATAATGTTTTTTCGCTGACGCAAAGTCATTTTGTGCAGCGGCAACATTACCCAGTGCAGTTTGAGCATCAGTGGTTGGCAGCAATTGCATGCTGCGGTTCAGATCAGCTCTGGCAGCTCTCATTTGTCCGCGTGCTTCATGCAGTTTGCCGCGGCCGAGGTAATAATAGAAAAAATCCTTGTTAAGCGAGATTGCCTTGTCATAGTGACGCTTGGATGCATCGTATTTTTTACTTATACGTGCCATGTCACCCAAAAAGGAATGAAAATGCCCTTCCCGCGGCTCCAGGCGGATTGCCTGGCGTACAAGTGTTGTCGCACGACCTGTGTCGCCCTTTTGATGTGCTGCTTTTGCCTGATCGTATTTATCATAGGCTTCCTGCGACTTCATCATTCGAGCCATCGCTTTTTTGTATCGCGCCTCGCCCAGCTCACCGCCCTTAGGCAACTTGGCCGCAAGCTTCATATTGTTTACTACACGCTCAGCTGATGCCGGGTGACTGGCGAACATCTGACTAAATCGATCCTGCTGTCGACCTTCGGACAGGCGCACAAAGGCTTGTTGCAATGTCACTGCACCTTTTGGGTCGTATCCGACTTTTGACATGTACTGCATACCGTAATGATCGGATTCGCGTTCAGCATCCCGTCCGTATTTACTATTAATTAATTGGGCGCCTATACCTGCGCCAAGCTGCGCAACATTCGGATCAAGCTTTCCCTGAGTACCAATCAAAACAGCGGCCATACCAATTTGCAAACCGGCGCCTCGCGTTACACCTTGCGCACCATGACCAGCAGCGGCATGAACAATTTCATGTCCAAGTACTGCTGCCAATTCGGCTTCATTGTTGAGCTCTGTCAGAAGCCCTCTGTTGATAGATATTTTTCCGCCCGGTAGTGCCCACGCATTCGGGGTACTGTCATTAATAACGTTGAATTCATAAGGCAGCTTACGATCTGCAACTTTAGCTAAACGCTGACCTACCTGATTGACATACCGTTCTACACCCGGATCAACAACATAGTCACCACCTTGCATCTGACGCAAGGGTGCATATTGCTCTTTGCCAACACCAAGCTCCCAGGCTTCGCCAACAAGGCGCACTTCCCGTTTTCCGGTGACAGGATTGGTAACGCAACCAACTAGAAATGTGATCGTGAGAAATAAACTGATTGAGAAAACTTTCACTATGACTCCTCCTTAGACGCGCACTCGCAAATCATACGATAACCAATATAACAATATGGCGCTGCGAAAAATACTTTAAAAGAGGCTAAATAATGTCAATTCGTACATTACGAACGGCGCCGTTAAGCCATTGTTCAGACTGAGGGGTCTGCAGGCAGGTTTGAGCGCAAGTCGCTCAGTCGTGCTGATGGCCACCGGGACCGTGGGCATGGCCATGCGCCATCTCTTCTTCCGTTGCCTCGCGAATCTGTACAATGCGGGCACGGAATCTCAGGTGCTTGCCAGCAAGAGGGTGATTGGTGTCAATATCTACATTGAACTTCCCAGACTTGACAACCGTCGCATCACGTTCACCGTCGGGCGTCATCACACGTATCGCCTCGCCCGGTTGCAACTTCCTGCGCTGCGATGCGCCCACCACATGCTTTAATGGAATGCGATGTTCAGAGTTCGGTTTTTTGACACCATAGGCACGCTCTGGTGGCACATCGACAATTATTTCAGCTCCGCTTTCATGCCCGACAAACTTCTCCTGCAAGGCATCCATTAATCCATGCACACCGTGTAAATAAGCCACAGGCTCACCAACCTCGGAACGTTCCAGTTCAGGTCCGTCGGCAGCGTCAGCCTGGGTAGCTTGTTGCTCATGCAATGTGTACTCAAAACTGACTACCTTGCCGTGTTCGATTTTCATAACGTGGGCCTTTGCACTGTTTTAATTGGAATTGTTATTGGAACCGTCATTGGAATCGCTTTGCATATAAACCTGTTGAGTAAAACTTGCAGCCAGGTCACCGACTGAAAAACCAACGGCGCGAAAAGTCACCATAGGCGGTACATGAAAACGTGTCTCATCAAGCAGATGCATCAGGCTTTTCGGGCAACGCGATTGTGGTGCTACATGGAAGGCCTGGCTGCAGGTCACAGCAAGCACCGCAAGACAGGCATCCAGCGCCTCCCCTGCACGCATGCATTTTTCCCATGCATGAAATGTAGGAATCAAGACATCATTCTGACCGAAGCCGCCACCTTCACTACCAATCAATCCGGTACGTGTTGCAGCTGTACGCGCGCGTTCTGCGTAATCTGCTGCAACAAATCCTATGCAACCCAGGTAGCCGTCATTACTGTCGGCTTTAAGCTGAGCAGGCAGACGCGACACATTACCGTCAAACAGTTTACTGATCTGCCGATCAGCAAGCGTTGCGATATCGGCATAACTACCGGCAACAGCATCAATCGCCGCACAGGCATTGGCATTGTGAAATCCGCCGTTTGACAAGACTCTGGTCGTTTCATCGTAAGGTAATTTCGAATCAGCAAGGGTATCGGTATCAGTAACAACTACGGGATTATCGGTAATGGCGGCGAGAGCGCAACTTGCAGCATCGATCAATTGACGATGTGTACGCACCAACTGGCCCAGCATCTGCGGCACTATGCGCCAGCTAACCGGTGCTTGATAAGAGCGCCGCTCGGTGTTGTCCATATCTATTTTACTTCTGATCTGTTGCAGCACATAAGAGATGCAAGGGTCTCCATACAGCGCTTCCAGAGATTCATCATAAGCTTCAATTGGAGCGCCCATCGCCTCTATCGCCATGCAAAAGACATCGAGTATCAACGCCAGTCGACGTTCAGTAGCCAGAGCAACATCCGCCATCAATGCACTTGCGCAAGGACTACCGTTTATCAGCGCAATAGTTTCTTTCTCGGCTAACTCGAAGCCTTGTGTCATCGGCACGAAAAGATGTGACAAGGGAATAATCTCACCTGCACTGGCGTTTCCAGTTGCCGGTACCTTCGGCAAGGGACTATCGAGCATGTTGGCAACTTCACGACCTAACTCGGGCGTGACAGCTGCATGACCTTCTATAAAGTTGGTTAGTCTGCAAAAGACGATGCCACGCTTGATACGTTCGGGTAGATCAGAACCGAAGCCTGCCATGGATTGAAAAGGTGGTCTTGCTGCATGTTCAGCCCTGGCCGCGCCGTCAAGACGCACGCTGGCATTCTGACCGTAGCCACTGGTTACACCGTAAATATGCAGTTCCGGGCGCATGTCCAACAGCTGCATAAAATTTTGCCGCGAATGCGCCATCGCCTGCAGCGCAGCATCGCTCAAGGCAACGCTATCGCCCATCCAGGCAACCCGCGCATAGTTTTCAAGAGAGAAATCAGTTCGATTATCGAGAAGTAGCGTCATGAACGAAATTCTACTCGATTTAGACAGCGATAATCACAAAGGCTATAAAACGATCTCAGTGTGCAAATTCACATAGCAGCTGCAGTTAAAACCAGGCGTGTGAATCAGGGATTATCAGCAGTGTCATTGCCAGCCGACTCATCGGACATTTGGACAGCAATCTTTTCAAGCAAGGCCTCGATTCGCTCGAAATCATCGGTGTAACTGACTTCTGCTATAAGCGCCGAAAATTGATTATGCAGGGAACGCATATGCTGCCCGATCAGAGGAACGGAACCAGTCAGGGATAAAAACCAAAGTATGCCGGCAACCACCACCGACGCGCCCAGTATGGCACCCAGGCCCCGATACACACCCGCTACCAGATTGACCCACATCATTCTCCAGGGAGAACGCAAATAGAGCAGATACTCTTCCAGCTCGAGACTGACCTGACGCTCAGGACGCGCTCCTGGTGCTGCAGCTATAGCTGAGAGCACCTTGTCTTTATCCTGATTATCCGCATTCATAGTCTGACGCCCAGGAATCTGGTATGGGTAACGGCAATATTCAACATACAACAGCGCCTGAGCAAATCGGGCAGGGACTACTCATCAAACATAATGCCAATACCGGTCTGACAGACGAGTTACCAGCAGAATACGTACACAAGCAAATACTCCGCAAGAATTGGCACAGTTTGCGATGACATTTTCACAACAATAACAGACGCTACAAGACGTAAGATTTAAACTGCCGTTAAACTGCTTAAAGCATGCGATAGATGACGCAATCTACTAAAGATGACGTGCGAAACAAAACAAAAAACGCGAACTTCCAACATCCGGATACAGACATTTGCGATTTCGCTGCTTTGTCTTTTCGCTCTTTTAATAGGCGGTTGTCTGAACAACAAGCTGGTGCTGACAGTTGTTTACAATCGCGCCGACAACCAGATCCGCAACGAATTCAACAAGCTGGGAAAGTTTGAGAATTGGCAGAAGAGTGCTTTTGAAAAGCGATTGCAAACCTACCATTACTGGCATCGTCGAGAAGAATTGCCCACTTACGCAAAATTGCTTAAACAAATCCGTAGCAAAGTTCAGGTGCAAGGCGCCACAACCGCTGATGATGTAGCCCAGTGGCTAGACCAGGTAGAAGAATCTGCCGATAAGCTGCAAAGCTGCTATCCAGTACATTTCTCTATCGACCTGATAAAGAGCCTGCTTCCCGAACAAATCAATTTTATCGAACGACGTTTTGCCAGAGAGCAACGTAAAAACCGCGCTCGCCATCATTCACAAACCCGCGATCAGCGCATGCAGAAGCGTCTGAACGAAATTACTAAATGGTCTTACCGTTTTGGTTTTGTGTTCACTCCCGAACAGCGCCGAATGACACTCAGAACAATGTACAATACTATCAGCGTCCATGATGAGTATTACCGATTGACTGGTGTCTGGAACAAACAACTGTTCTCGATGATGCGCAACAAACAGTCTCCCAGCTATGATGAAGACATGAAGGCACATATCGCTCGTGCCTATCATCTGATCGAGGACAACCACAAAAATCTGTACGAAACCAATCGCAGAATCTGGCGATCGTTTTTACTGGAGTTTGAAAACAGTCTGTCTAAAGAGCAACGCTCATGGATGAAGTTCAATCTTGGAAAGCTATCGAGTAATCTGGATAAAATCGCCCGCGATGATGTCTCATTTAAACCCCATGATGATACTGATCTTGGGTGTCTGCCGACTAAAGCGAGTACACTATAATCAAGGGACTCCCTGATTAGCCTTCTAATCGTTCTCTGACACCAAGCTGCAAGCTGCCGATTTACCAAGTTATCAAACTACTATCTGTTTATGTACGTTCCTCTGGATTTCAACACGATAGATCTGGGCGCATTCATCTTCTTTTGCGTGATCTGGATAGGCTTCGAAACCCTACCCTATCGATCACTTTGGGAAAAACGCTCGATTACCTATCAAATGGATATGTATCGTCTGCAATGGATGACTAATATCGTGCGTCGGGATTTACAGCCTGTCGATGCCTTGTTACAAACCACCCTGCAGCAAAGCATTGGGTTTTTCGCCTCTACCAGCATACTAGTGATCGGTGGTCTGTTTGCCATACTCGGTGCATCTGAAAAAGCTTTAGATCTGCTAAGCGATTTCCCGCTTACAGTAGCGACAACTCAAGCGCAATGGGAATTCAAGGTGTTGTTGCTGATTCTCACCTTTGTTTTTGCCTTCTTTAAATTCGTCTGGAGCATACGCCTGTTCAGCTATGTAGCGATTCTGATCGGTGCAGCTCCTGGCCAATCGGATAGTGAGGAGATAAAGGATGATTTTGCACAGAAACTCGGGCGCTTGCATGCCCTGGGTGCAAAACATTTTACAACTGGCCTGAATGCTTACCTGTTTGCACTGGCGGCAACGACCTGGTTCATCAGCCCCTGGGCATTTTTTGCTGCGACAATCTGGCTGGCGCTGGTCCTGTATCGAAGAACATTTCACTCCAATTTTGCCAAAATTTTATCTGGCAAAAAATAACGTCCTTAGATCAACGTCCTTAGATTAACGCCCTCAGATAAGAGCCCTGCCCGATTGCCTTGGGCAAGGAGTTAAGTATCTCCGGACAGCATCCCATCTTCAAAATCCAATCGTCTGTGTGTATCGAAAGCGGCGATGAAATCTCGTGTGTCATGCAGCCTTTTTATGCGATTGAATAGTAACTGGGCACCGATATAGTTGCGCTTGAGGTAGGCCAGCCATTGTTTCGTTCGATTACCCACATAACGCGGTGTCTCTTTATCTGACCGGGCAAACTGCAGTTCAACCAGGTCCAGCACAGACGACCATTGCATCGCGCAATCAGGCCTGCCCTCGCGAACAGCACGCACCCGCAATGCAAGATCAGGACAGGACAAGGCGCTTCTGCCAAACATCAGATGCGCACAGTGGCTGTCGAGTAAGGCATTGTTAGCGTCAGTCGGGGTCCATATATCGCCGTTTATAGTCAGGCGCATGCTTTGGCACGATTGCCCAAAAGCTGCCACACGCGACCAGTACGCGGGTGGCTTGTAACCTTGTTGCCGGGTACGCGCATGGATACACAATGCAGTCGCCCCGGCAGATTCAATGCCGGCGGCAATTTCATCGAAATTATCGGTATTTTCAAAACCAAGTCGCACTTTGGCATGCACCTCTATCGCTGGATCAACCGCATCACGCACAGCCGATACAATACGATGAACCCGCTCTGGCGAACGCAACAGTACCGAACCGCCATCGCTGCGATTGACAGTTTTGGCTGGACAACCAAAGTTCAGATCAATACCTGCAGCACCCATTTGTACCGCACGCACAGCGTTTTTTGCCATCGGCTCAGCTTGTCCGCCAAGCAATTGGACGAACACCGGCGTACCATTACGCGTAACAGAGCCTTCGCGCAGTTCCGGGCAAAGACGCAGAAACACGCGCTCGGGCAACAGCACATCTGTGACCCGGACGAATTCGGTCACACAGCGGTCGTAACCACCAAGATCTGTCAACAGACGACGCATCGGGAAGTCAATAACGCCTTCCATTGGAGCAAGAGAGATTTGCATGGGAAAATGCTATCACACAGGTACAGGCAGGCGGTCATGCTGACTCAATGGTTTCCAGGACATATGCACAAAGCGCAAAAAGAAATGCGCGAGGTTATGCCATCCGTTGATGTCATCATAGAAGTGCTGGACGCACGTATTCCATTCAGTAGCAGCAACCCGCTGGTTGAAAGCATCCGCAGTGATACACCGTTGCTGCGAATTCTCAATAAGGAGGATCTGGCCGATAGCGATCGTACCCGCACTTGGCTTAATCACTTGTTGCAGTCCAGCGACCAGGTCCTGACCGTCACGGCAAAGAACAAAAATGAAGTGAAACGAATACCTGACATCTGTCGCCAGCTCAATCAGCGTGAGCTTAAGACTGCAGAAGACCTTAAAGCACTGATAATCGGTATCCCCAACGTCGGCAAATCAACATTGATCAACACCCTGGCAGAGCGAACGGTAGCAAAAACCGGCAACGAACCTGCCATCACAAAGCGCTACGCACCCATCCGAATAAGGCCAGGCTTTGTACTATGCGACACCCCGGGGATTCTCTGGCCCGATCTTGGTCACGCCAACATCAGCATGCGGCTCTCGGCACTCGGTAGTATTCGTGAGACCGTGGTCGACTACACAGAGGCAGCCTTTTTCTGCGTCAGCTATATGACCAGTCACTATGCCGATCGTCTGGCAAATGTCTGTGGCAGTGCCTTGAACGCATTTAATGCTGCACTAGAGGACCCGCATCTGGGCGATCCCGAAGTTGTATTTCTTGAACAATTCGGTCGCCAGCGAGGCACGCTGAACAAGAATGCTCAGGTTGATTTCGAACGCGCATGCAGGCTATTTATCAATGACTTGAGAAACGGTATGTTCGGCAGGCTTACGCTTGAGCTGCCCGAAGATGCAAGCCGGGAAAGAGCCGAGATAGAGGAACGAATGCGACTCAAAGCAAAGAAAAAAAATCCCGGGAAACAAAAAACCGGAAAACGTGATCAGCCCGACACAGAGTAGATATAGGACAGCAGTTACCGGTCGCTACGCAACCAAAGGCCGTGACAAACCGACACCCAGTGCATCGAATCTGACAGTTCGCACAGAGATGGGCAGGTGCAGGTATCCGGCTGAATTCTACCCGGACTGTAACGGCTGTTCCAATGACTACGCTCGCCGCCGCAAAGACGAATTGCCTGCTTTTGCTGATGTTAACTACCATCGCACTCGTTGGCTGCGCCACATCATCAGACTCGAACACGAGTACCAGGAGCGAGCAGCGCAAGATCGCTCTACAAAACTGGTACGAATGTCTGCATAGTGAACTGACTTCTACTCCCACTGCAAGCAATCAGCTGTCACCTGATGCCAGCCGAAGAACTTGTCAGGGACACGAATTCGATGTTCTTGCTACCTACCCTCCCCACATGGAAGCTTCAATAAATCACCTGTTTACACAATCTGTCCAGCGTTTGGTCTTGCAGCAACACCCCCAATCTGCAATCTCGCAAAATTTACCGGAACTTGCACACTCCAAATCAGTCAATAAACGCTGGAACAATACGTTGCGCGGTGGCAGCTTGCCCAAGCTCAATTCAGTAATTACAGTCAGCCAGTAACCACTGGCGCTATAAGTTGCGCCAGCCAAACCTACTGTCTGCCAAACTGTCTGTAAAGGGCAGTTGTATTGTTAATAGCAATTGTGTTGTTCAAATCACATTCAACAAAATTTTGACTGCACGGTGTTAGAACGTGATATGAACTGAAAGCACAGCAAGTTGCTATAATTACTGACTCCTGATATCCCGGCTCGCACACAATCACTTGTAGAGTGAGTGCCATAGATACAGCAACAATGCAGCTGTGTGCACTATCTCAGTTGATTTGCACGATTTTTGCACGGCGTTTGCTCCAAGATCACTATAGTCAGCAGGATCGCTGGCAGGTACAACTGTTCGGCAGGCATACAGAACATGAAACCTGCATACAAGGAACCACTGGAATCTGCTACCGTCGCACATCCATATTACCAACGAAATTATTTCGGACAATTTGATGCAAACACAGAAAATTTCTAATCTATCGGTACTCAAACGCAGTGCGTTATCTCTAGCGATCGTTGTGGGCATCGCATTTACAGGTTCCGTACACTCGGCAGATGAGCTTGTACTTGAGTCTGAACAGGATAAGCTTAGCTATGGTCTGGGCGTTCTGATTTCTGAAAATCTGAAACAACAGGATTTCGAAGATCTGAACTACGACCTGCTCTATAAAGCCATTCAACAAAATACCGATGGCGAAGCACAAATGACTTTAGAGGAAGCCAGAGCTTCACTACAAGACTACCAACGCCGCCAGCAGGAAGAAAAGGCAGAGCTTGCCAAAGAAGCGGGTAAAGCCTATCTCGACGAGAATGCCAAACGTGACGGTGTCAACGTTACAGACAGCGGATTGCAGTACGAGGAAGTCACTGCGGCCGAAGGCGACAAGCCCGGCATCGATGATACAGTCAAAGTCCACTACGTTGGAACACTCGAAGACGGCACTGAATTCGACAGCTCGGTCGCACGTGGCGAACCTGCACAGTTCCCACTCAAGGGAGTCATACCCGGCTGGACAGAAGGTTTACAGCTGATGAGTGTTGGCAGTAAGTACCGCTTTGTTATCCCGTCCGATCTGGCTTACGGTGATCGCGGCGCTGGTCCCAAGATTGGTCCTGGTGCTACCTTGATCTTTGATGTTGAATTGCTTGAGATAGTTAAGTAAGTAAGACTGACAACGTCATCCCCTGGAAAGCCTTCATCCCCTGGAAGGCCAAGAAGGCCTACAAGGCGGGGGTGACGTAGCATTTTCGGATTGAGGCGGGGATGACGTAGCATTTTCGGATTGTTTTTAATCCCTACCTACTTGGTACCGAAAATCCGATCACCCGCATCTCCCAGTCCCGGTACGATATAACCATTCTCATCAAGTTTGGTATCAACCGCTGCCGTGACAATCGACACATCGGGATGTGCTTTGTTAAATGCAGCAACACCTTTCGGTGCTGTTATCAAACAAACAAAACGAATATGTTTTGCCCCGTCCTGTTTTAATTTATCGACGGCGGCAATCGCAGAATTGGCCGTTGCCAACATCGGATCGACTACGATTATCAGCCTCTCCTCCAACAAACCGGGAACCTTGTAATAATAATTTATAGCTTCTAAAGTTTCGTGGTCGCGATACAAGCCTACATGGCCAACGCGAGCCGATGGAATCACATCAAGCATGCCATCGAGCATACCGTTACCCGCTCTGAGGATAGAGATAAAGGCAAGTTTTTTTCCGCTCAATACAGGCGCATCCGTTGCAGCTACCGGCGTTTCGACACGCGTGGATTCCAACGGCAAATCACGGGTTACCTCAAAACAAAGCAACCAGGAGATTTCCCGCAACAAATTCCTGAACTGGGTTGACGATTGATTCTTATCACGCATCAGCGTCAGTTTGTGCTGCACCAGTGGGTGATCCACCAGCAACACATCCAGACCCATCGAGCGTAATTGATCCTGGTCAAGCATGATTCTTATTTATCCTGAAGAATTATTGACGGCACGTTGTTTTAAGCTAACTTCTTGTACCTAACACGCTTTGGTTGTAAATCCTCACCCAGTCGTTCACGCCTGTCAGCTTCGTACTCG
Organism: uncultured Granulosicoccaceae bacterium; assembly: GCA_964411665.1. GTDB lineage: Bacteria > Pseudomonadota > Gammaproteobacteria > Granulosicoccales > Granulosicoccaceae > CALFCE01. The sequence continues at coordinate 14,552 of CAYPMR010000038.1, forward strand.
GTATAGTTACCAGCAAAAAAGACCATTTGCGAGTCGTCTTCATAGGCCAGTATATGCGTGGCAATACGATCCAGAAACCAGCGATCGTGTGAAATTACAATAGCCGCTCCCGGAAAATCCAGTAGTGCCTCTTCAAGCGCTCGCAAAGTTTCAATGTCAAGGTCATTGGAAGGTTCATCAAGCAACAGTACATTGGCACCTTGCTTCAGTGTCATGGCCAGATGCAATCGACCGCGTTCGCCACCACTTAAGTCCTTGGCAAATTTCTGTTGATCCTTTCCCTTGAAATTAAACCGTCCAATATAATTACGTGCCTGAATTTCATAAGTACCGATTTGAATAATATCTGCACCTTCGGAGACGATATCAAAGACTGACTTGTTGCCATCAAGATCATCACGACTCTGATCAACGTAGGCAATTTTGACTGTCTCACCCGAGACTATCTCACCTTGATCAGGTTTTTCAGCGCCGGTTATCATGCGAAACAACGTGGTCTTACCGGCACCATTGCCGCCGATAACACCCACAATCGCCCCTTTGGGTATTGTAAAGGTCAGATCATCGATCAGTGTGCGTTCACCATAGGATTTGCTAACACCGTGGAACTCTATAACCTTGTCACCCAGTCGTTCGCCGGCAGGTATATAGATTTCATTGGTCTCGCTGCGTTTTTGAAATTCCTGCGATTGCATATCTTCAAAACGCGCAAGACGAGCCTTGGATTTTGATTGCCGACCACGTGAGCCCTTGCGTACCCATTCAAGTTCAGCCTTCATGGCTTTAGCATGTGCACTTTCCTGGCGTTGTTCCTGTTCCAGTCGATCAGCCTTTGCGCTCAACCAGCCAGAATAGTTACCCTCGTACGGAATGCCACGGCCTCGATCGAGTTCGAGAATCCAGCCAGCAACGTTATCAAGGAAATAGCGATCGTGGGTGATGGCAACCACTGTGCCGTTGAAGTCATGTAGAAAGTGTTCAAGCCAGGCGACTGAATCTGCATCGAGGTGGTTGGTTGGTTCGTCGAGTAACAACATGTCAGGTGCCGAGAGCAGTAATCTGCAAAGCGCCACGCGGCGTTTTTCTCCACCAGACAGAGGAGCAATTTTGGCATCCCAATCCGGCAGGCGAAGCGCATCTGCGGCTATATCCATTTGATGATCGACCTTGCTTGCATCAGATGCCTCCAGGATAGCTTCAAGCTTTGCCTGTTCGGCAGCCAGGGCTTCGAAATCAGCATCTTCCTCTGCGTAGGCTGCATAGACCGCATCGAGTTGCTGTTGTGTTTGTTTCAGATCATCGACCGCTTCCTCAACCACCTCACGCACGGTTTTCTCCGGATCAAGCTCCGGTTCCTGCTCGAGGTAACCGATTTTGATACCCGGCATCGGTCTGGCTTCGCCGTCATACTCGTTATCAATGCCTGCCATAATTTTCAGCAGTGTCGATTTACCAGCCCCGTTCAGACCCAATACGCCGATTTTGGCACCAGGGAAAAAAGACAGGGACACATTCTTGAGTATTTCGCGCTTCGGTGGCACCACCTTGCTAACGCGATTCATTGTAAAAACGTATTGAGCCATCGGACTACCAGATTAATCAGTGAATTATGGGTGGATCGAATGCCTCATTTCCCGGTGCAAACGCTTAAGGGTGCGTGACACTTAAAGAAGATACGGGAAATACAGGATTTATAGGTGCTCTATTGTACCTCAACGCACGATCCCCGGCAGCCCTGCCTGAGGAAACTACACCGCCTGTCTGAGGTCTACAACAGAACAATGGCGCGCTTTATTCATAGCCAAATGCGACTAGACTCAATTAGGGCCACAGCGCAATGTAATGTCGCTGCATCGCTCTCCCAGAATTAATCCATCAGGAAGACACCATGCTGAAGTCATTCTTTCCCAATCCGAAAGTATTTTTCCTTTCGGCACTTGCCTGGTTCGCTATCGCACTCGCCATCTGGTACGGCGTAGCATCAAATCTTGCGGACACACTCAGTTTGTTCAAAATACCACCCGCTGAAGTGGCCGAAGGTGAACGCGCACCCTTTCTGACAACGGGCAAAGTCTGGGTTTACCAATATATTCTCGGCGCATCTTTACTGTTCTGTCTGGGATGGCTTTTTCAAGGTCGTAACAAGTGGTACATATGGTCGGTTGTCGGCACAACCATTATCTTGGTTGTCACTTACTTCCTTGTACAGATCAGCGTCTGGCTAAACAATTGGTACGGTGATTTTTTTGACCTGATACAACGTGCCCTGCAGGAACCGGATTCGATCTCCATTGAAGAGTTCTATGGAAAGATGATTACTGTTTTTTATGTTCTGATGGCAACCATCGTGGTGCGCGTAATTTTTTCCTACTTCACCAGTCACTATGTTTTTCGCTGGCGTACAGCGATGAACGAATACTATATGGACAACTGGCACAGACTACGTCACGTTGAGGGTGCAGCACAGCGAGTACAGGAAGATACCATGCGTTTCGCCAGTATCATGGAAGGGCTGGGATCAGCGTTCGTCAGCTCTATCATGACGCTACTCGCTTTCCTGCCTTTGCTTTGGCAATTGTCCAGCAATATCACTGAGCTACCACTTATCGGTGCGGTGGACGGCTCGATGGTTTTCATTGCCTTGATATCAGCAGCGTTTGGCACAGTGCTGCTTGCACTAGTAGGTATCCGTCTACCAGGACTTGAATTTCACAACCAACGGGTTGAGGCGGCTTACAGAAAAGAGCTTGTCTTCGGCGAGGACAGTGAAGAGTATTGCAAACCCCCTACCGTCAAGGAACTCTTTGGCGATGTGCGCACTAACTACTTCCGGCTGTACTTCAACTACATGTACTTCAATGTGTTTCGTTTTGCCTATCTGCAAGGCGCGGCCTTTATACCGCTAATTGCTCTTGGTCCAACCATAGTTGCCGGTGCGATTACCTGGGGTGTATTTCAGCAGATCAACAACGCCTTCAGTCAGGTCGAAAATTCATTCCAGTTTCTGGTTAATTCATGGCCGACAATTATCGATTTGATTTCAATCCACAAGCGTTTGAAAGCATTCGAATCTGCCATAGACGGCCCTGATAACCTACCGCCAATTGATTCTGGCGCGACCCTGGGCGCTTAAAATTTTCTACCGAGTAGCAGACAGTCAGGTAAGTCCTGACTGTTTGCGCCGCTCGGCAAGCACATCAAGCAGCGCAAGTTTTTGTTCGCGCGTCATAATCATCCAGTCACGTATTTCATCAGCATCACGCGCGCAGCCTTTACAGTAACCCTCACCGTCGTATTCACAGATGGCGACACAGGGAGACGGCACGCTGTTATCGATAACAGGACGCGTGCGTTTTCGCCGCCGACGCCCGGGTGCGGCTGACTTATTGCCAGAGTCCGACGTATCGTCGTTGTTGTCATTGCCGGATTCGGTAGCCATCATCTTTTTTTATATCGGTTCTATTGCCCAACACTCTTCTTGCCAGCGCCAGTTTAAGCAGAGCCCATTTTCGTTTTCAAGTTACCGCTGAAGCGATTAAACAGGCAGCTTATCTCACAAGGCCAGCAAGATACCTCATGGCGCCCTCCCTTGTCTGCTCTCAGGCACGTTTTTTTCACGTTGAAACCCAAGAGCCCGGATGCCTATAAGCCATTGCGCCATCAAGCTACCCCGGCAATTCCCATATATATAACCGCACAAGGCGATTTACGAGTCAGCGAAATGAGCAAATTTATAACTGCGCGAACAGGAAATATTGCTGGCAATACGGTCGTCGCATTCGCAGCTATCATGTTGTGTGTGTTAGTTGCCAGTTGTGGCTGGGTGGACTCAGCCGGTCAGAGCGAATCAGAAAATATACTTTTGGGGTTGGCGCAAGCTGACGTGGCCGAGCAAATCAATGTAACCGCCGAAACACCCCAATTGGTTGACTTGACAGTTCTGGCAGAGTCAAACGGTGTCAGCCCCAATACCCTCCAATGGCGAGCAAGAGGTGCAGGCGATGCGAACAATTGCGCCGCATTTGAAAATCGCAACGACATATCCCTCTCCCTGGAAAAAGCCTGCGATGAATCCATATATCAAACAGACGCGACAGTTAGCACTGTAGCCACTAACACGGCATCGAGTGAACCAACATCAGCGCCGGACGCTTGTATGGTTGTTATTATCGAGCGTGATAGTGACAATACAGAATCGGCATTTTTTGAAATTCACGCACCAGCGCTAACGCAACCTGTAGCGCTCGCCTACACCATTGAATCTGTCTCTGGCGATGGTATCGTCGGGCTGGCTCACGATGTCAATCTCTGCATTGAACCTTGAATAACAAGCTTGCTGGTAACGGTTCTACTGATCAACGCTGGATAACTGCTCTTTATAAAGCGCTATCTTGTCTTGATAATGACGAGCAGCGGAGCCCAGGCCGGCAAGGTGCGATTCATCCAGCGATTTGACAACTTTCGCAGGTGAGCCCAGCACCAGGGACCGAGGAGGTATCTTCATACCTTCGGTCACTAGTGCATTAGCACCAATCAAGCATTCTTCGCCAATTTCTGCACCATTGAGAACAACAGCATTCATACCTATCAAACTGCCATCAGCGATAGAGCAACCGTGCAACATCACTTTATGACCGATAGTGACCTGCTTGCCAACTGTGATCGGATAACCATTATCAACATGCAATACGCTGCAGTCTTGCACATTACTACCGTCACCAATGGAAATAAGGTCGTTGTCGCCACGAATAACGGCATTAAACCAGACGCTACATTTTTCGCCGAACACCACATTACCGATAACTACAGCGCCGGGTGCGACATAGCAGCTATCCGGCAAGTTGATCTGATTGGTACCCAAGTTAAATAGCATTAAAAGCTGTCCCCAAGATGGCCTATTCGATAACTATAACTGATTATTACGTCCAAACCGCCCGCAAAAAAATGCATAGCGCCCTCAGGTTTCCCCCTCCGGCTGCCGCTATGAATTCTGAGTTGTCTCATTTATCAACAGTGTACTTGTATCGAGATGGAAGCAATAGCTGAAAAAAAAGCTGTATCAGGTGGTAAACACCAGCGCCGTGCAACGAACGCGATGATTCAACCGTTCCTGCAATTCAAGTTGCTATTCTATATGCTGGGTACCACCATACTCGTTGCTTTACTGCTAGGTACATTTCTGTATGTTGCATTCAGCGATCTGATTCAGGAAATGTACAGTGGCGCTGGCGTTACCGACTATTACAGTGAAATGATACAACTGCAGTTAGTGCATCTATTTCGCTATTGTGGCGTTCTGTTTGTTCTGTATATCGGACTACTCGCCTTTGTCTGCATTGCCTATACCCATAAATTGCTCGGCCCTTTTCAGCCATTCAATCGTCATGTTGATTCGTTGATCGATGGTGACTACACCTCACGCGTTGGTCTGCGTAAGGGCGACCCTGATCTTTTCCGCGAGTACGCAGAAAAACTCAATACGCTGGCAAAAAAACTCGACGACAACAGGCAGAACCAGTCTTGATTCGAATCTCGGATTTTAAATAGATCAGCAGCATTCGCATCGTGAAGGCGGGCTGAAGTCTCACTGAAAGTACGCTAATGGCATAGAGTTGTCGGCAATTGAACCGACAGCCCGCCACCCTCAGCGTTACACTGTCCGGAAATGTACTCCGGAAACCCGACATGGCATTACCTCTTGAAGGCTTACTGGTCATAGCGATTGAACAGGCCGTTGCTGCGCCACTTTGCACCTCCAGACTACGAGCGGCCGGTGCGCGCGTTATAAAAATCGAACGCAGCGACGGGGATTTCGCACGCGGCTACGATAAAGCGGCTCTTGGAGAAAGTTCCTACTTCAGTTGGATAAATCAAGGCAAAGAGTCCGTGGTGCTTGATTTCAAAGCGGCGACCGACCACAAACTGCTGAGCAATATGATTGCAAAGGCCGATATCCTCGTTCAAAACCTCTCACCAGGTGCTCTGGAGCGTGCCGGACTTGGATCAAAACAACTGCAACAACAACACCCCGAGCTAATTACCTGTGACATATCCGGTTATGGAGATGATGAGAAATTGGCTGATCTAAGAGCCTATGATCTATTGGTACAGGCTGAATCAGGACTGCTTGAAGTATCGGGAGGCCCTGGCGAGCTCGGTCGCATCGGCATATCGATATGCGATATCGGGGCAGGAATGACAGCCCATACACTTATTCTCGAAGCATTGCTGGCTCGCTACAAAACAGGGTTGGGACGCTGTCTGAAAGTGTCTTTGTTCGATGTAGCAGCAGAATGGATGACTGTTCCTTTTATTCATGAACAGTACGGCAAAGGTGCGCCTGCACGATGTGGCCTGCATCATCCGTCGATTGCACCTTACGGTGCTTATACCAGCGGTGACGGTGTGCAGACGCTAATTTCCATTCAAAATGAACGTGAATGGAAAAGGCTATGCAGTGACGTACTGGAGGATGCGTCAATCAGTACAGACGAACGATTTATCTCAAACGTCAAACGCGTTGCCAATCGACCAGCACTCGACCAATGCATTGAAACGTGTTTAGCAAAAATTGATGCAGATGATTTTCGCCGCAAACTGGCCGCAGCCCGTATCGCTTACGGCGCTGTCAACTCGACAACTGATTTGATAAAGCATCGTGCGCTCACAACGCACGAGTTGCATACCGGTGACAATCAGGCTCTGGCCTTGCCAATCTCACCGCAACTTGCCAATTTACTGCACAATCAGCAGCAGGATGTCCAAGCGCTTCGCTCACCCCAGTTGGGTGAGCACACAACAAACGTTACTGATGAATTTGGCTGATGCCCCACTACTGCGTTGTGCAGTGAGTTGGCAACGAGTCACGTTCGGGCGTTGATGGGGTGTCAAAGTTTCCCTTAGCCAGATAATGAAGCACCTGACCTATAACTTTATCGTTACGCATAATAAAAGGGTGCGATACCGCAACTGTCATAAAATCACACATACCCTCGAGCCGGGCACTTTCAACCGATACCTTGCCATCATCAGGATTCGGTAAAACTTGAGACAACAGTAAATTGATACTGCGTGTTCCAGCAATAATTCCTAGATCAAACTCTGCAGCACCCAGACTGCGAGGCAAGCTATCCCGCCCGGTACCCAATTGGCGTCCGGCTGGCCCGTTCAGCCACTTGTAACCAGGTAAGTCGCGAAATTTATCAACAACCTCACTGCCGTTGTTAGGTGGAGCCAGCATCACGACTCTGCCAGAAATGGCAGCTGGATTTTTGTCTAGATACTGACGTACCAGAATGCCGCCCATAGAATGAGTGACGGCATTCACGACAGCATTATCTCCTGCTATGCGATGACACTGCGTCAGCCCCTGGTCGAGAGCAAGTGTCGCCAGAGACTCAACCGTTTGTTTACGCGAGGGATATCCTATATTGGCCACAGCGTAACCAGCATCGGTCAGTCGGCTAGCGAGCTTCTCCATTGAACCTGAACTTCTAGCCAGTCCGTGCAGTAAAATGACGCACTCATTTGATTCTCCGGTTTTAGCACCTGAGGCAGAGGCACTGATCAGTCCCGGTGACAGACATATCAACACGCATATAAACAGGCACACAATGCCTGCAAAGCGCCAGGGGATCGATCCTGATATTCTAGTCATTAACCAAGTTTAGCTGGATTAAGCGGTTTTCGGATACCGGCTTTGCCAGCACGGGATTTAACGACTGAATACTATGAAAATCATCACGGTCAGCGCCCATCAGGTTGAAAGCACGTTGCCCGAACCTTTCGCTTTCTCCCAAGGCTGGGTTCATACACGTTCCGCTACACTGGTCAAGATAACCACTGACACAGGACTCACAGGCTGGGGCGAAGCCTTCTCACAGGGACTTGAGCCACCGCAGATTTCAGCTGCTGTTATCGAGCATGCACTCAAACCCCTGATTATGGGTAACAACCCGCTTGAAACCGAAGTTCTCTGGCATCGTATGTATCACCAGACCCGCGACTACGGACGCAAGGGTTCAGTCATGGCCGGCATTAGTGCTGTAGATATCGCTCTGTGGGATATCATCGGCCAACACTATCAGCAACCCATTGCTCGGATGCTCGGCGGTAGCTTCCGGGATCAGGTGCAACCTTACGCGACAGGTTTCTATCGACTCAAAGGCCAGGGGGAAGCTGCACGCCTCGCCGATGAAGCGCTGTCACATTACGAAAACGACTTTCGGCTGATGAAAATAAAACTCGGCTTCGGTATAGAAGATGACATAGACGTTATGCATGCCATCGCAAAAGTCTTGCAAGGCAAGGATGTCGGCTTGATGATCGACACCAATCACGCCTACGGCCGACAGGAAGCTCAAACACTTGGCGATGCCTTATCCGAATTACAACTGCTTTGGTATGAAGAGCCGGTAGTACCTGAAGACCTGGAGAGTTACGCCTATCTGCGCGATCAGTTGTCCATGCCCATAGCTGGTGGTGAAAACGAACATAGTCTTTACGGATTTCGCGAGTGTTTTAAACAAGACGTGTTCGATATAGTACAACCCGATCTATGCTCATGTGGTGGCTTCACAGCTGCACGTCATATCACGGCAATGGCACAGGCTTTTGGCGTGCGTGTAAACCCTCATGTCTGGGGCTCTGCTGTAGCCCAAGCCGCTTCCCTGCAGTGGATAGCCGCACTACCCGTCACTCATCACAACCTGTTCCCACAGCAACCCTTACTGGAATTCGATACATCCGCTCACCCGTTTCGTAATGAGCTGGTTGATCAACCTGTCACCAGGACAGATGGTAGCGTTGCCATATCTACACAGCCTGGACTGGGTATAGCGATCAACTCGGATGTTATTGAACACTACCATGTAAACTAACGCTGCATATGCCGACCGCACAGGTAAAAAAAAATAGCACAAACAAAAAATCAGACCGCGCTCGCACGCTATCGATAGAGGCTGCAAGAAGAGTTGTGCTTGCGGCACAGGGATTCGCCACCTATCAGCCGTCGCATAATTCGAGCAAGAACTCCAAGCCAGGTTTCGATAACGCACCCTGGCGCGTGCAACAGACCATGTTGCGCCGCATGTCGGCGTTGCAAATCGATGCCATCAACACGGTTATACGCTCTCACTACATGCCACTGTTCTCGCGCCTTGGCCACTATTCGCGGGACGAACTTGATAAACATCTTTTTGACGCTGCACAACAACGCCCATCAAGACGAAAGTTTTTTGAGTACTGGGGGCATGAATGTTCGGTCATGCCCATCGACCATTATCATCTGTTGCACTGGCGTATGCAGGATGCGCAACGTTACTTGGGCGTTTATAAACAGTGTGCGCAAATAGCCAAGTCACGACCGGGTTTTCTACGCGAGATTCGCACTACCCTTGCCAATAACGGTCCACTGGCCCTGCGCGATCTTGAGAAATCCGGACGCGGCCCGGGCATGTGGGAATGGAGTGACACAAAACAGGCGCTTGAGTATCTTTTCTGGAGCGGAGAGATAACAACACGCGGACGAACCGGCTTTCAGCGACGCTATGAACTGACAGAGAACGCGATCCCGCAATCGGAACTACTGAAATGTTCGATAAGCCGCGATGATGCACAGGCAGATTTGATAGTCAAAAGTATTGCGGCACTCGGGTTGGGTACTGAAGCCGATATACGCGATTACTATCGTTTGTCAGCTGTAGATGCCAAACGTGTTGTAACTCGGTTATTAGAAGACAAACGCATTGAAGCTGTTAATGTCGAAGGTTGGGATAAGTGCGCTTACTGGTTGCCCGGCACACGTGTGCCGCGACAAACCCAACACAGCTGCTTTTTGACCCCGTTTGATCCACTGGTCTGGTATCGACAGCGTCTTCGACGCTTGTTCAATTTTGACTACACAATCGAAATTTACGTACCGGCGGCGAAACGTCAATACGGCTACTACGTGTTGCCTTTTCTGCATAACGAAGAGATTGTCGCACGTGTTGACCTGAAAGCTGACCGACAAAAAGGGTGTTTACGCGTACTGGGTATCTGGTGGGAGAATAAGGCAGCGGCCAATGCAAAGAAGGCGCTATCAAACGAACTACATCGCTTATGCGACTGGCTTGATCTGAACGAAGTGTCTGATGAAAGTAAATCCATTGCCATGGCAACGTCATGACAAGTATCAAATTTAACAGCAAAACCATCGCTGCGACCAACACCGGCACCAGCTCTCAGCAGCATAACTGAGAGCAAACTGCTGATGAGACATTTTCTACACGATTTGTGGTTAGGTAAACTGTCGATCACCGTGACACTTGTAGTCAATTTTCTCGTGCCAGCGATCGGTTTACACCTTGCGCAAAAACTGATTTTAAGCAATTGGATCGATAGTCAGCTACTGCCCAAGGGTTTGACTATCACCACGTTGCTAGTGCTTTACGCATTACTTGTTATTACAACAGCTGTCAGCCTCAATCGTAGCATCCGTACGAAGAACGCAAGCTATTCAACCGGTGGAGATGTCGCCGTTGCGAATAGTGTTCTTTTTATAGGGGCAGCATACTTTTTTGTGGCGGTGACAGATCTTGTCACAGGGCGTACCAATGATGTCTCTGTTAATGCGTTAGTGCGTCAAGCGGGCGGCCAGATTGACAACAGTCGCTCGCAACAACCGGCGTTCACGCGCGACAATAAAATCGCAACTCGTCTGTTGATTTCAGGACTGATTGATTCAGGTGCTACGCGACGTCTGCAAAGTATTCTGGAAGCGTCGCAGACACAAATCCCACCTATTAAGCAATTATTCCTGGAAAGCAGTGGTGGTAACATCTATGAAGCACGTGGAATGGCGCGGCTGGTACGCATGCACGGGCTCGATACGCATGTAGAGACGCAATGCCTGTCAGCTTGCACACTGGTTTTTGTCAGTGGCGCTCACAGGACAGCAATCGCCGCTGCGACATTCGGCTTTCACTCTTATCATCTGGACGCCGAGTATCCGCAGGTCTGGTCGAATGCTGCCGAGGAAGAAAAAAAGGATATTGAATTGTTTGCCTTAAACGGGGTTGATCAGGCGTTGACGGCAAAAATTTACACGGCCAACCACCGTAATCTATGGACACCGCCACATGAGGAGCTGATAGCGACTGGTTTTCTGCATGATACCGTCGATACGACCGTTACAATCCCGGAAAATACTCTTCAATCTCCATAACCGACACCGAATCCAGCAGCAAACCCGGAATCCAGTTATCCTAGACGACAGTAAAACCAGGTTCAGGCACAAAGTCACCTGCCCTACACAGGCCGGAGCTTTGAAAAATTCGCCACGTGATTCGCACAATGAGAATCACACAAAGTGAAAACGACTATGACTACTGAAATGCAATCCAACTATGACAAGGTTGTCTGGGAAAATGACCGTCGCCACTTTGTACATCCATGGGTTCATTTCGATAGCTTTGAAAAAGAAGGCTCGCTGATACTGTCGCGTGCCAAAGGCGTTTACACCTATGACGAAAAAGGTAAACGCTACCTCGATGGTGTCGGTGGTTTGTGGTGCATGAATGTTGGTTATGGTCGTGACGAAATTGTCGACGCAATTGCTGAACAGGCACGCCAACTTGCTTATGCCAATCCATTCACCGATGTAAGTAATCAACCCGCTGCGATGCTAACAGCAAAGCTTGCGGAACTTGCACCGGGTGATCTTAATCGCGTCTTACTCACCTGCGGTGGTTCTACCGCCAACGACAGCATGATTCGATTGAGTCATTATTACTGGGGCTGTCAGGGACAAAAATCCCGACGCAAAATTATCACTCGACGAGGTTCCTATCACGGCTCAACCTACATCACCCAGTCGATGACAGGCAAAGTCGCCGATCGCATGGAAGAATTTCACTACGAAGAGGACATGATTGTCTATGTGTCCGAGCCCAACGCCTATCGACCGCCAGAGGGTGTCGCAGACGCAGATTTCGAACAATGGTTGATCGATGAATTTGCAGAAACAATAGAACGAGAGGGTGCAGAGAATATAGCCGCCCACTTCGCCGAACCTATTCTGGGTGCCGGCGGTGTTGTTGTACCGCCAGCACGCTACGTGAAAGAGACTCGAGAACTGTGCAGGCAACACGGTATTCTATACATCGCTGATGAGGTCGTTACAGGCTTCGGACGCATCGGCGCGTGGTTTTCATCACTGGATGTTATGGGTATTCAACCCGATGCGATTGTCACTGCCAAAGGTATAACCTCGGGTTATCAACCACTGGGAGCAGCCATTTTCTCTGACGCCATTTATGACGTTATAGCTGAAGCTGGCCACGATCGACTTTTCTCCAATGGCTATACCTACTCAGGCCATCCGGTTGCCTGCGCTGCAGCCTTGAAAAATATTGAAATCATGGAACGCGAGAACTTGCCCGGTCGCGTGAAAGACGACATTGGTCCGTACTTCATGGAACAGATCAATACCCTGCGCGATATACCAACGGTCGGAGATATTCGTGGCATGCATCTAATGGCATGTGTCGTCAATGTTGCCAACAAGGAAACCCGTGAAGAACTTCCCGCAGAGGTAAACATTGGCAAGCGCATATCCAATGCTGCCGAAGCCATCGGCTTACTGGTACGCCCTGTTGGAAATTTGAATGTGCTATCGCCGCCATTAACGATTACACATGACGAGGTTGATGAGCTGGTCTCGCTATTACGCGAAGCCATGAACACGGTGTGTGGTGAACTACGTAGCGAGGGTTACGATGTGTGAGCTCGCTAAAGGTAAATGCTTGTGCATTTTGACTTACGCTTGTGCATTTCGACTTACTTGTCTGCTTGTCGATTTAATTCCCGGGCTATTAAATAATGCAGCCCGGAACTAACCTATCACTAATTGACGCTACTTAACCGTAGCGTCATCACCCCAGATCGCGACCAAACGCCTGTCCCGGCCACATGCCCAGCGGTAAGATTTATATCTGATCGGGCTCTTTTTGTAGAAATCCTGATGATAACTCTCGTCGCCAGCAATGGGATGAAACGTCATCAGAGGCAATATGGGTGTCACGACTTTTTCATCTGGAAAGCGCTCGACAACTGCCGCACGCGTCGCCTCTGCAAGCTTTTTTTCTTCATCAGTTGCCGGGAAAATAGCACTCAGGTAGCTATGACCCTTATCACAAAATTGTCCAGCAGCATCAAACGGATCAACGTTAACCCAGAAGTGTTGCAGTAATTGCTCATAGGTGACGATTGCCGGATCGTAAGTGACTTCTATGGCTTCGTAATGGCCAGCATGGTCGCCACTATAGGTCGGGTTTTCGGCCGTACCACCGGTAAACCCTGAAACAACATCGCTTACACCCTCGAGAGCCTCAAAATCTTTCTCCATACACCAGAAGCAGCCACCGGCAAACACGGCCTTCTCAGCATGACTGACGACGGAGAACAACATAGACGAACTAAAAAGCGCGGCACAAAGAAGTGTCTTGGAAATTGAATTTTTTTTCATCGTATCCTTGGGATTTGTTCTTGTATGTGAATGTGACGCCACGCCCAACGTAACGTTCCATTCAAAATGTGTAACAGTATGACAAGAAGCAGGAAATATTCCTCAAAATGGCCTGTGCACGAAAGATATTCCGAAAAATTCTTGAGCCAACGGTGATTACGCTGCATAGCCATGGGCACTAGCCCGGCCAGTGACAGGCGCGTAGCCACCTGCGATCTTAAGGATAAATTTTGCTATTTGCCGCTGGTTTACCAACCGCAGTACCCCGGATCGACAGCTGAGTTGTGTCTGGCAAGTTAGATATAGTATTGTGTCAGAAAGGAGTTTTCTTATTGAATAAGCGACCGACAAATCTACCGCAACAGCAATCACTTCGAACCAGGCTTTCATACGCCCTGGTTGTTTCACTGATACTTTGCCTGGCCGCGTGCGTCAGTACCGGGAAGAATCCTGATGGAGTGCCTGGCAGCGACCTTGAAACACAAGCCCAAAGCGCATCTATAGTCGATCAGGCCACCCAACGTGAAGTAATACTGGCACTCGCCGGAGAGCCAGGCCTTGACGCCACGCGAATTGGCGTCAGTTGCATTGCCGGGGTTGTGACACTAAGAGGATCGGTTGATACACAGTTAGAGCGTCAACTGGCAGGTAATGCGGCTATACAGGTTAAAGGTGTAGTTGAGGTTAGAAATTTACTAACCTCGTTTTGATCTGAATTCTCGGTGATCTGAATTCTCGGCGATCTGAATTCTCAGCGCTGCACCCGACCTGCGCGTTGAACCATAGGTATAAATACAGGTTTAAATACAGTTTTAACTACGATAGCGATTAGTCGGTACGAAGTTACCAGCAGCCTTCGCATGACTTTCCCTCGGTTCAGGTACCCAAAGCTTGCGATCAGGATGCATGCCTGCACCATAAACTGCTGATACAGCGGAGAGGCGCATTCGATTAAGCAAACGTGTGTTCACCTCGCCGCAATTTGGATGCAGGCCGTTGTTTGCAGCCACCTCCTTTTCCCAGGCAGCTTTTCTGCTTGCCAACAAGGTCGCGTCGTCAAGCGCTGAACTATTGATTTCATTGGTATCAAGGTCAACAACGATCTCGTCACCGTCCTCAATAAAAGCAATGGGGCCGCCGAGGGCCGCTTCAGGTCCCACATGTCCGATAACAAGACCCACTGACCCTCCTGAGAAACGTGCATCGGTCATCAGACCAACAACAATACCCTTATCGCGGCACAGGGTTGTGATACGCGACGTTGAATCCAGCATCTCGGGCATGCCGGGCGCACCGCTTGGACCTTCATAGCGAACAATCACCATATCGTGATTTTCAAAGCTATCGGGCTCAGTCTCCAGCGCATCGAGCAACGCCTGCTCGCCATTGAAAACCCGTGCCTTACCGACAAAACGATTGTTTTCCAAGCCACCTTCAACGCCTGCCAGCTTCAACACCGCACTGAACTCGGGTGAGAGATTCCCACCGAGTACGCGCAAACCGCCGGTCGGCTTATAGGGATTCTCGACACTGTAAATGACCGCACCATCGGGCTCTGCTGTTTGCAGCCGATCGATTTGAGCTGCCAGTGTTTCACCGGTACAGGTAAGCGTCTCACCGTTAAGTAAACCTGCTTGCATCAACGTCTTTACCACAACCTGAATACCACCTTTTTGATCAATATCAACCATGGAATATTGACCATAAGGACGCGCATCGGTCACAACAGGTACAACATGCTGCGACAGATGATTGAATTCATCCGGAGACATGATGTCATCAGCGAAGCTTCCATAACCGGCAGCGCGCGCTATTTCAGGTGCATGCAATAGCACATTGGTCGATCCCCCGACAGCCATGGCAACAATCACGGCATTGCGGATCGAATCGCGCGTGACAATATCCCGAGGGGTGATACCCTTTTCGATAAGTGCCAACAGATAATCGATTAACTGCTGTGGAAACTCGGTGGTACGACGCGGTTCATCTGACGGTGGCGACACCATGTGTAAAGGTTGCATACCGACAACGCCGATAAAGGTCTGCATCGTGTTGTAGGTAAACATACCACCACAACTTCCGAACCCGGGACAGGCCTCACGTGCAATACGCTTTTTATAATCAGCATCCGGATGCGCTGCTACCTGAAAGCCGGTGATGATATCGATAGGTTGTCCGGTCGCCGAGTCACGTCCAGGTCGAATCGGACCATCTGACATTACGATGGCGGGACGATTGTGCTCCAGTAAACCAGCCAGCATACCCACAGGCGGTTTGTCACAGGCAACCACAGCAATTGTACCTTCAAGACCACTGGCACTGAGATGCTCGCACACAGTGTCATGGGTTACTTCGCGACCAATCAATGAATAGCGCATCTCGCGGGTACCGTTACGCATACCGTCAGATGTCGCAACAGTGTATTCGGGCTGCACCAGGCGCAAAGCTGCCTGATTGTCACCCTGCCCCAGACGATCACGCAGACAGGCATGGATGGCTTCCACCTTGCGTTGCACACCCAGATAACATTGACTGTCACCCTTGGTCCCAATCACACCGACTGAGGGTTTGTGAATCAAGTCCATATCGGTATCAAGCTCCCGCGCAATACCGTAAGTCTGGGCATTTCGCCCGGGATTACTGTCAAATACGACTGATTTGGTCTTTTTAGTCATTCGTCAAAGCCTGAAAAATGGTCTCAGTTATTGGTAAATCCGCGTCCATCGGATGCACGAGCCAGGAACTGTTTTCGCCTGGCCTCTCTGTGTACTGTAAATATGGCAGCTGCAACAATAATGGCAGCACCCGCAACAGTTGTAAATTGAGGTAATTGATTAAACAAGAAAAATCCCAGCACAACGGCATATAGCAATCGCACATAATCCAGAGATGCCAACAGGGACGCTTCCCCCAGAGTAAACGCTAGTACATTCAGGCGCTGTCCGACGTAGGAGGTTATGGCCAGTATCATAACCATCAGCCAAAGAAAGGGATCCAGTGGCCGCCAAAACAATATGGCTGGAATCATCATCACCAATGCCACACCGGTCGCCTGATAAGACATGATGGTATGCGTTGATTCCGTGCGGGACAAGAGACGGATAATCACCATCACCGCACCAGCAGCTGCAGCACCAATCACAGCCAGCACACTGTAGTGACTGAATCCACTAGTACCGGGTTGCAGCATGATCAGAACACCGATAAATCCGACTGTAACAGCTGCCCAGCGATAAGGCCCGACCACCTCTTTCAAAATAATCACCGCAAAGATAGTGACGAAAAAGCTTTTCGCAAAACCGAGTGCCGTGGCATCCGGCAGTGGCATATGAATAATGGCAGTAAAGCCGCAAGTCATAGCAATCAGAGCCAGCACCAGTCTGATCATTTGCAGGTCCAGGCGATTGGTTGTGAAAGAACCGCGCGGATCGGTAAGTAAACGTGGTGACATGATCAACAGCATGCCCAGTTGGCGCAAAAACAGAATTTGTGTCACATGCAACTGTTCGCCAAGCAGCTTGATGACCGCTGCCATGGTCGCAAAAAATCCAGCAGCAACCATCAACACAAGGGCACCCTTAACATTATTAGGGAGTTCCCTGGCTGCAGAATCACTGGCAGAGGACGATGCTGAATTGGTAGACGAGAAAGTGTCCCGGACGGGCGAGTCAGTAGTGCCTGACTCGCGGCTCTGACGAATCTTGTTCTTGCCAGATTCGTCAGACACAGTGTTTAGACAAGAAAGCCGAGATCTCGCTGTGAAAACTGCCGGAGATTGGGGAAGACATCATCAATATTGCTGTCGGATAGACCAAACCATCGAGCCAGTGTCGCACAGTACTGATCAACCGCCAATGTCGGGATGATTCGACCCTGGCCGGAATCCGAAGGACCGTCGATTTCTATCACAGGCATTTGCCCGACGATTGATTGTCCTCGCACAGCCCCGCCCATCACCAATTGATGTCCGCCCCAACCATGATCGCTACCATCGCCATTGCTGGTCAAGGTACGTCCAAAGTCTGCGGCGGTAAACGTGGTGACTTGTTCGGCCAAGCCAAGTTGCTCGGTCGCTCGATAGAAGGCAGACAGGCTCTGACTGAGATTGCGAAGCAGAGCTGGATGGCGCGATAACTGGCCACCATGCGTATCCCAACCCCCAAAACCGACAAAAAACACCTGGCGGCGCAAACCAAGAGCCTCACGCGAGGAAATCATCCGTGCGACCATTTGCAAGGTATTGCCCAGTGCCGTTTGTGGAAAGCCTGTATTGATCCGCGCACTTCGATTCAGAGTGCCGCCTATTTGTTCGGAAAGCTCGGTTGCGCGCTTTAAGGTCGTGCGGTATTGATTACCAAGCAAATGTCCCGCATCACGATCCATTAACAATTGCAACGCATCACTACGTCTTGCTGCCCGCCCATTGCCAGACAACAAGTTCTCATAACTGGGAGAAACCACACCATCAGACGATAAAATATAAGGAATGGACAGATTGCCAGTTTGCATGAGGTTACTGCCGGCCATTGATATGTTCAGAGACAGCTGATTATTGTCATTCACAGAACCAAGAGCATCAGCCATACGACCCGCCCAACCTGTTGCCTGCAGTCTGTCGAGCTCAAGACTTTGCCAGAAGTCTTGCTGGTCATTGTGCGAAAAAAGCCGGGGCGGCAAAGGCACGCGGTTGTTCAGAAAATCATCACGCGACGTTGGCGCCAGTAACGGTCCAACATTGCCTACAACTGTTACTTTGCCCTGTTGAAAGAGATCACGCATTTCCGGCATGGACGGATGCAAGCCATAACGAAAACCATCAGCGGCCACCGCATCCAAAGGTAACAATTGCCCACGATCTACTGTCAGATTACGTCGTGCACTAGCGTACCTGCTATGCGCTTGCTCATCCGTTGGCACAACCATATTGAATGAGTCATTCCCACCAAACAGAAAAACGCAGACAAGCGCCCTGTAGTCAGATGACTGCGCAAGTGCATTGGTCAGGCTCAAACCACCAAGTGTCGAGTAAGCACCGATACCTGCAGCCGCGGTTGCGGCATATCGTTTCAGGAACGCACGTCGTTTCATTGTTTATTCACCAGGGTTGGCGGGCGTTTATTCAAGTTTCTTGACAATCAGCGCTGCACTGCAAATTCAGGTGAAGCGATCACCAAGTACAACGCTTCCCGAACACGATTGGACCCATTATCATCCAGCGGCGTGTTCTCGACTAATTGTCTTACCACGTTGCGCATGTTGTCACTCATTTGCCCCGCCATCATCAGTTCATCGATGTTTGCAACTAGCGCTTCAGGATTATTCGCCAAGGCTCGCTGCGTACCTAAATCAAGAACAATCTGATGTTGGTTGGCAAAAAATTCATCATTACCCAGAGGTACTTCAAAAACAAAATCAAACAAGCGATTGCTGCCACGCAAGACTGTATTTTCGTTAACTATCTGAGCTTCCGGTGAGACCAGACCTCTATCACTCACTGCACCGGGCGGGCGATGATCAGGCGAATAAAAATTAAACACCGATGGTGCACCATAGGCTTCCTGCGCAAAGTCACGTATCGGATCAGCATAACGAAAACGATTAAAACGCCCGCGTGCGTTAAAGGCTCGCCACAGAGCTGTGATTTTAAGAATAGGCTCTTTGAGTTTGCCAAATTGTCTGGGATCAACCCGATGACCATTAAAAGCTTCCGGATCAAGCAGTATCGCCCTGACAACGGCCCCTAAATTACCGCGTGAGCCGCTACCATCATTGATAAAAACACGCGCAACCCTTTCAATATATGCAGGTGTGGGATTACTGGTTACCAGCCGCTGGATCAATTGCCGTGATATGAAAGGTGGCATGTTCGGATGTTGAAACAATCCATCAAGCGCACGATCCAAATCAGCACGTGCACTGCCCCCACCAGGAATGTCGATGGTTCCTAACAGCTGTTTAGGGTCGCGGTCATGAAATTCCTCAAACGCTCGCATCGGAAGAATTTCACTTTCCAGAGTGCGTCGATCATCACGCATCTGACTCGCATCACCATAGTTCCAGCCCGTGAATACACGGGCCAGATTCATCACATCACTCTGCGTATAGGTTAGTAGCCTGCGACCTTCAGAATCGCGCCGACGTGTGCCATCAATATCAAGTTGATCCAATCCAATAGTGAACAGCTGCATTAACTCACGCGCATAGTTTTCATCGGGTTGAATATTGCTAAACGGATCCGCTCTTTCATTTCTTCTGGCGCTAAGAAAATCACCCATCATCGGATTAAGGGATACATCAGTCAGCAATTGCCGATAACTACCAAACGAATGCCGTAAAAGAATATCGTGATAGTGAGCAAAGCCACGCACGCGATTTTCAAGCGCGAGATCGGTATCGGAGATCACTAAAATCTGACTTAAGGCAAAGGCCACCCGTTGGCGTAACTGATCCTGTGCATTAACAATCACATCCCAGAAGGCATCGGAGCGGATTTGTGAGCGCTCAAGTTGACGATCACCCGTACTAATATTGAACAGCCCTCGGTCTCTTAAGAAAACGTCCAGCCGATCACGATGACCTGTTATTGGCAAATTCTGCTGGTCATTAATCCATTGTTCAAAGGGAATTGACATTAGACGATCAATGTCTTGTGAGCGCGGCCCAAAGGTGGAACGGGTAAGAAACAAGGCAGCTTCTGCACGTGACTGCGCTTGCAAAGGTGATGATCCCGGGTCAGCAATCGTTGCTGTACCAGCGATATCATTGGTGATAACAAACCGTAAAGGCTGGACTGCAATTAGATTGCTGTCGAGGCTGTCGATCGCAACGATATCGGGTGTAAAAACACCGATTTGCTCATTAGTGGGTCGCCATGTAAACAATCGAGTGCCGTCGCCATTATCAGATAGTGATGCACCAGAGGGTGCATTACGTAATAACAGAGACGGAACAGGACGACCTTCGTGAATGGGTACGACTCTGAAAATTAAATCCTGATTAGGTCTGCCTAGCTGCTCACCAATTGCTTGAATAGCGATCACACTGGTATTCGTCGAGCCAGATCCACTGAAAATCTCATCGGGCGTAAAACCGGCATCCGTGACCTGAATCTCTAAACTGGAATCTGCAGTGATCGATGAATCAGCTGCATCGACAGCTCGAAAATTTATAGTGCGAGTGCCAACATCGGAACCGGAAGGTGTCCAGTTGAATTGCCGGCTGCCGTCACCATTATCAGTAAAACTGGAACCCGGAGGTGCGTTTAACACCAGCAAACTCGGCACCGGACGCCCAACTGCAGTGCGCACACGAACGGTTTGAGACACAATCGCGTTGGCGCTCACCTGAACACGCGGCAACGCGATAAAAGATAATGCTGAACTACTGTCTTGCTCAACAGGTTGGTTAACAGGTTGAGTAACAGGAGAGGGCAACACCACCTGAGTGGTTGCTGATTGCACATCACCAATGTTTATCAACACTGATTCTGAATCACTAAGCGACGGATCGTTGCC
>CAYPMR010000039.1:0-6491 GCA_964411665.1 uncultured Granulosicoccaceae bacterium
TTTGTGATCAAACAACACTGCGGGCGTCACACCCAGCGAATAAACGATGCTTTGTTGAACATCGGCTGAATGGCTGACTTGCCAAAAAAATATCAATATACACAGGGCAAGCAGGGCGTAAGTGACGTAGGGTATGATCTTGACGGGATTCTCATCATAGATCGGAAACATTAAATCCCTCCTGATTGGTTTTCTGGGCTGTTGCGTCGAAGCAGTACAAGTCTGTCACAGTTTTGGCTCGACAACAGTAAACACGCTTAACACCGCCCTTTCAGGTAACGAGGGCAGCTGCCCGGCGGTTCATCCCGCTACAGGCAGCACAGTCAGAACTTCGTCACGAAATACAGCCATTACAGGCTGGCCAGGGACTGCAAATCTTTGATCTGACACGTACTTTTGCACAGATATCTGGTTCCTCGTGGAATTCCCCGATAAACTAAGGCATCAAAAGCACGGGACTAATCAATTTACCCGCATGCAAGCATTAAGGCATCAGACCATCATTAACTATATAACCGACAAGTTGTTATCAATTTGCCAGCCTGTCAGGGTTATTGCTCTGGCGATGTTCTGCTGCGCATCCTTTGCGACCACGGCCGATATCAGCCATAAGACACTGCTCGCGCAAAGTACGGTTACGACCGATGGTGTATCGACAGAAACACAAACACCACGTGTTATATCTCGCCCACAAACTGCCGTAGTACCAACGACTGATCAAGCAGGGCTTCAAACTGAAGATACCGCGGTGGGCGCAGCACCAGCATGGCATAAATATCTGCGTGACTATCTCAGCGACGAACAACTCGCACTGTTACAAGACAATCTTATATGGGCCTTACTCGCCGCAGGCGCACTGTTATTGTTACCCATAATTCTGTTCAGCATTATTAGCGGTCGCAGAGAGCGCGTACTCCCCTACGATAGGTACACGCCCTCCGCCCATGCTCATGATGGTACTGATAGTAATCAGTCCGCCATGAAACTGGGTAAACTAGATTTCGATGAACTGGATCTCACTCCAACAAACGCAACGACTAAAACTGACAAGAACCATCACTTGAGAACTCAAAAGGTCGAGCAAGAAGCGACACAAAGTCCTGCCGCCACTGAAGTCGAACAACCAAACATCGACAGTAACGACGATACACAATTACTCAATCTGCAGGAACCGATTGACGAAAAGACAGGCCGTGAGACCACGGCAAGTGATGAAGGGGTTTATCCGGAAACTTTACAAACTCCTCCGCCAGCCGAGCATGATTACCAAAATAAATTTGCATCCAGCGAAGCAGACCAGGCGTCAGCTCAGCCTTCACCGGCAAATAAAAACCGGATGACGGTGCTCACTCGATTCGGAAAATGGCTGTATGAACTTCCACCGGAATCCGGCAGGGAAGCGGCGATAGAAGGATTTATGTATTGGGTTTCATACAGCGCTGGCAACATCCGACCTGGATTGAAACAGGAATTGGCACAAGCCGCTGAGCTTGATGATCATGGCAGGATCAAACGGGCCGTTCTCTCGTTTCAGCCAGAAATACTGCACGACATCATGTTGTCGTTAAACAAACACCTCGATCAGAGTCAGCACCAGCCTTTTCTGGACATGATGTTAGCTGTGTTGATTAACGGCAGGGGCATCAAACCAGTGGAAAACCTGTTGCTTCGCTTCTATGCAGATTTCACCGGTATCGGCATCAGCCAGCTGGAGGATTGTTATCAACAAGCCTACGGAAAAACACTGCCGGGCATTCCAAGGCCCGATCGTACCAAGTGGTGGGGGCAATACAAAGAATCAACTGTTGCTGATGAAGGTCATGGCCAGTCACAACAACCTTGGGCGCTTCTTGGGCTTGAGGAAAATGCCGATACAAAAACTATAGAAAGAGCACAACGTCTGATGGAATATCGACACCATCCCAACCTGTTCACAAGCTTGGGTGAGCGTGAGAGAGCGCTTGTTGCCAGGAGCCTTCACAAATATCAGGCAGCTCTGGATGCCGTTACCGAGGCTGCCTCATGATCAATTTGTACGCCGCCTTGGGCTTGGATAAAACTGCACATGTAAACGACATAGTTGCGGCTTGTGAAACCGTACGCAATCAAGACCCGGAGATTGCGGAAGAGGCTGGCCGCGTACTGCTGGACCCAGACAAACGTGCGCTATACGATCAGATTTATGTTCAGTTTGAAGCATTGGCTCTGGTTAATAGCCGGCTACTGAGCACGAACAACAACGATGTTGATGACGCTTTTGATGCTGATGTTGGAAGGGCTGAAGGTTCGACGTTCGTTGATACTAATCATTGGACAAGAAGGCTTGTCGAATTTAGTTAGCGTCATCCCATTGACGAAAAAGCGCGTCCGGTGTTGTTCCGGAGATCAGATCGCGTGACTCTCGCAGCGCGTCATTGAGCGATCAATAGTACGCTTCGACCCTGATAACGAATAATTGAACTCACCCAGCTCGCCAAGCTTGATTCGCGCAGTTGCACCTACCTCGATAAGAATCCGGAAAGTATTACGTCTGCGCAGTTCAGTGTCATAGTGAGCTGCAAAAACGCCTGCTTCGTTCTCGACCAGGGTAGGAAAGGAAATTGTCGTTCCATCGACCGAAAACTCGATTCCTTCGAGCAAATTGTTCATACGCTCCTGCACTTCGTCCGTACCCGTGGACAGTAATTTGGTGACTACCGAGATTATCGGCGTACAACCGAAACGAGGGATAAAGCTAAACCGTATAACAGGAGGTTTCACCTTTTCTGACTTGTCGTCACTCAGAGTAATCCTGACGGGCTCTCCCTGAACTAAAGTTGGATTGGCCTCAGCCACGTACTGATGCAGCTCAGTACCATCGGACATCGAAGTTGCCTTGTCGTAAGAGGTCCAGTCTTTGAGGTTTACCTGATTGGTTTGTGCATCAGACAACAGGGGGTTGGCAGCAGCTTCCAAGGTAAATCCGACCAATGAGACACCCAGTCCTACGGCAGCCACTCTTGCGCCGACCCTAAAACCTGGATAACTGTCGGGATTTTTACACGAACGGGAGAATGGTCCTGGCAAGCCCTTATGATCACAAGGGCGACAACGCTCCAGCAACCACCGCTTAAAACGGCGTTTGGTCTGCTTGCCCGGTTTTGTCCATAGAGAAGGTCCGTACATCATGGACTCATCCTGAGTAGAAATCTGTTCAAGTGATTGGATGCGTATTTTCCATGTGCCGCCTTATACACGCGCCACGCTGTCACGCGCCACACTGTCCCAGGTTCATACCAATATTAACGATCATCAATGTCGTTCATGGGTAAAAATACCCAAGAACGTACAGCCTAAGTAACTATACCTACAATCATAGCCAATTAGAACCAATTCCTGTAATCAGATACGCCGTGACTACTACTCTAAGCGACTGATTCATTAAAGATATCAATACTAAGTGGAACCGGCGCAATTGAGCCTTTGCAATTCTATTTGTAAATAGTTACCGCAATGAAGTTTATTAGAGGAATATTTCCAAAAAAAATATCTCAAGGTCGAACAAGGCAAGTTTTTTGCTGGCTGATTCACAGAATAACCACGAATTGGCGAAACTATGACCGAACTTGCGATACGACTACTTCTTCCGGTGGCTGCCGGCTATTTGACGTTTGCACTGATTGCCCGCCAGGCTATGCCCTGGTCAAAGCCTGCAGAAGCCCGGCATCAGCCACGCTGGGTATTGGCGTGCTGGTTAGGGGCAGCTGTGGCACTGACTAGCACCTTGATCATATACATGCAGCTGGCCGGCCATGTCAGCGCAACCCCTGCGCTCGTCGTATTCGCGCTTCTCGCAGCCTTGGGGGTAAAAAGCTGGTTTACGTCGAGACGAAAGGCGAAGCAAGCTTTAGTCGATGCGGGAAAAGATGCTAGCGAACAGTGGGATTTAGACATATTGGAGTTCGATGATAAAGATCAAGCCAATCCCATTGCCAAACAATCCGAAAAAACCCTGGAACTATCGGAGTACGATCTGGCCTTCGACCAGGCTCATCGTGACTGTACAACCGCTATGGCGCGAAACACGCCCTCTCAGGCAGATGATTTATTAACACCTTCTGGACGATCTGATGGACGATCTGATTCTGGACAAACTGATTCCGTTACTCGGCAAACCGACACCGGCCTGAACCAGACAGAATACGATACCGCATTTGAACAGGCTTATGCATCTTGCAAGAGCGCAATGGCGAGTGATTTTTCGGTTCAAGCCCACAATCTTTCCAGGCACCATCAAATGCTGCGCAACGAGGCTGAAAAGAATCTCAGAATTACTCGTCGCGCCTTGGCAAATTCAGAAAGCCAGGTTGCTCAGCAAAGCTCAGCCCGAAGTGATGCTCTTATTGAACTGGAATCACAACTGAAGGATCAAATCAGACTGACAGCCAAAGCTGAGCACAAGATTCTCGCAGAGACTGAAAAGCGTTGTGTTGCAGAACATAAGCTGGCAACCATCAAAGAACTGATGTTGCAGGCAAAAACCGAAGTCCGTAAGAATACCGATGCCAGGGCCCGCGCAGTGCTCACTGCGCGCAAGGCTGTTAACTTCGCAAGGCGCTCGATTGACGCCAGGGCTTTATCCGAGAAAAAGCTTGAAAATATAAAATCTCAATTGGAATTACAGAACAACAATGTCAGCAATTTGATCAGGACTCTCGAAAAGGAAAAACAACGAAACAAGCAGCTGCACCATCAAATGGAAGTAAGTGCCGAATTAAATTTGAATCGAGACGAATTTCGAGTACTGCAAACACCTGACAAAACAAAAAACAAATCTGCAAAATTTACTAGTGCAGGTGCTCTACTAAGGAAGGTTTCCAGACAGACTTAACAGACAGCGAGAATTAACGGACAGCGAGAAGTGTAACACCGCGGGAATACCTCGGTGTTATGAGGTAGTGGCAAGAAAAAATATTATAACAATTGGTTCTAGCGCAACCACCAATGATTGCCAGATGAAGCGTTTACTATTATGTCGCTATCGTAAAAGCTATCATCATTTGCAGTAGCTTGTGTTATCGCATAAAAATCCGGGATAGGAATTTTTCGACTATAACCTGAGATTGAAACTGGCCGAACACTGGATGACCGGACGTTGGATGACCGGACACTGGACTTGATATTCACGCTCGGTACACTGATCGCTTTTCGACTAAGCCTTTGGCTTTGATACACACGTTGTCGACGTTCCTGCCCGCAATTAACGCTAGCGCGTCGCTGCATAGTCATCATAAGCAACAACATAGACCCGTACACCAAAGCCATTGCACCAATTAATGGCGCGCCCATCCAGGCAAACAATGACACCATTCCCGCGTAGAAAATAGCACTTACTGTTATTGCTCCGATGATCGTGTAAGGGTTCATTTGTGTACGACCTTTTTAATAAGTCAACCTGAATATACTCTTGGTAATGTGAGCTCGTCAACAAAAACCGAAGTGATGTTAATCAACCGGGCCAACTGGTGATCAATAGTTCCTATCCAGTGCAGCAAAATAAAGCAAATCAAAAACTTAACTAGTGGTTAAAACTAAATTGGTTCATTTACAAGTAAACAAATAACCCTTTCTGCAGTGTCTCAATTAACTCGTTTCCGTTACTACAGCATGTACGGGCACATTACTGCAAAGCAACCAAGTCGTAGAATATTACTTGTTTCTATCGCTCGACATATATCGACAATATTTTGACGTTTAGTTCATGCCAACGATCACAATGTCTAGCAAGATGATAATCAAGTCATACAATCTCTTCTATAAAACCGAGCGCAACAAGATAGCCTTGGTTATAAAATAATTTGCCTTTACCTGATTGACGTTCGATCAGCAATCCCTGACTTACCAATTTATTTAGATAAATCGATGCTGTTTGCCTTTTAGCTATGCCTGCGTCAACTACGTCCTTTATTCTTACGATTGGTTTTTGGCTCAAGAGTTCATAGAGTGCGAATCCGTGCTTCCTGGCCACTGCAGACTCAACGCTATGCTGTAGATCTCGCAAATGATGACGACATTGATGAATGGACCTTAGCGAGCGTGTTGCTGCCTGCTCGACCATGTCGATACAGTGCTGCAACCATTGCGTTTTCGCCTGTTGATCCTCTGGATTCAGCGCATCTAGAAAAAACGCGCGGTGGGAAATTTTCGTTTTTGCCAACTGTGCACTCAAAGCAAGCAACGGCAATTTATAGAGACCAGCCTCTATCAGTAGTAATTGCCAAATGAGTCTGGCTGCAAACTGGTTTTGGGCAACAAATGGGCTAAGAGATAGAAAACGATGATACGCAAGAGCACCAAATATTAATGGATCGACATTACGATCAGACAATTCAACGTATTCTTGCCAGTTTTCAAAAAGGTTTTTTAACTCATTACCCTGAGGCACTTTGTATGCTGTTCCGGCAAAAATATTGTCAAGAACAATGTCGTTGTCATTACTGCGTATATTCGAA
>CAYPMR010000039.1:6591-35167 GCA_964411665.1 uncultured Granulosicoccaceae bacterium
TCCGGCAAAAATATTGTCAAGAACAATGTCGTTGTCATTACTGCGTATATTCGAATTAAATGTGTTCGATTTGAATGTGCTCGTTTTAACAGCGCCTGTTTCTTTTTCTATATCGCTTTTGATACTACTTTTCTTATAACTATTCAAATCCAGTGCGCAAGCAAGCTCAATCAACATCTGTTGATTTATACCATCACTGGCTACGCGTTCTGCAAGACGCACTGACAAATCCACTAGATCGTAAACCTCGCCTCTCTCATCACCACTCATTAATAATTCAGAGATAGATAGTTGTGCTTTTTCAGGCGCGTTATCGTATCCCTGGTTCGATAATATTTCGTTCAATAATAAAAAATTAGTTGGCGACTGAGTGACTATAAGTTCATCAGAGGCTTCAGACAATTTCGCTAGAGCGATATGTGCACGCAATAAATGCGGATAAAGTGAGTCGGTAGTGCCATCGTTATCTGCACCCAGAGGTAACGGCAAAAACGTAAATTGTTTTGCGGTTTTTTTTATTTGCCCGGATTGCTCAGGTTTGCTGTCAGAGTCGTCCAGAGCAATATCAATAAAGGGTGCTGCCTGGATCAGGTCAGCCAGAGATTCAGTTGCAGCTGTCATGGCGATATCGAATTAGTACGAATAGATGATTAATTTGTAGTCCACACAACGCTTAAATTTTATTGAAAGCTTGCTCCAGGTCAGCGACAAGATCGTTGACATGTTCTATTCCAACGGAAAGTCGTAACAAACCATCAGGCACACCACTTCCAGGCGGTTCAACGCTAGCTCTATGTTCGATTAGTGTTTCCGTGCCACCCAGGGATGTTGCACTGGTTATGATGTCAAGTGCTCCGGCAAAGGCCAGCGCAGCTTCTTTTCCAGCTTTGATTTCAAACGACAACAAACCACCGAATCCGCCGATCATTTGTCGAACAGCCGTCTCGTGACCAGAGTGAGTCGCAAGCCCCGGATAATGTACTGTTGATACTTCCTGGCGCGCCTCGAGCATGTTTGCTATGTGCATGGCGTTTGCAGATGCTGTTTCTACGCGAAGATATAAGGTACGCATGCCACGTGACAATAACCAGGCTTCGAGGTTGCCGGGCACACTGCCTGCAAAACCACGATGTAATCGAATGGACTGCCATAGCGGCGTATCCTCACGAGTCAAAACGGCACCAGCCAGGGCATCACCGTGACCATTTAAATATTTGGTAGCGGAATGAACGACAAGGTCTGCCGCATAATCAAGCGGTCGACTTAACACAGGAGTTGCAGTTGTTGAATCCACACAAACCATCGCACCAGCATCATGTGCTAACTGTGCCGCTGCTTCGATGTCAGTAACGTACAGCAACGGATTAGCAGGTGTTTCGATCCATAAAAGGTCAACATTCTCACCGCTATTTTTAAATTCCACCAATCGCTCGGCAATAGAACCGGGATTGGCATTGTCGTAACGAGAGATACGTATGCCGGTGTTTGCAACATGGTTTTCAAGCCAGGCATTGACACCCCAATAGACTGATGCTGGTACAAGCACATGGCCCGTACCACTCACTGTACCCGCAACTGAACCGATTACAGCCGCGATCGCAGCCATACCTGAACTGAATAGACAACATTCGTAGGCATTTTCCAGATCGCAAAGTGTTCTTTCAGCCGCCAGATAGGTTGGAGAGTCATCGCGTGCATAGCCATGCGCTGGATTAATCAAATGATACTGATCATCGCGCGCAAAGGTTGTTGATGGCTGTATAGGTGGAACCAGAGCGCCTGAGTGCACATCTAGAAAGTGCGAGGCTGTGGCGGCAAGTGTTGCATAACGCACCCCATGACCTTCGTGTATTTGATGATTGGCCTTCTTACCGCCATGGGAATTGGAGTTGTCTGACATGGCTTATTATAACTTAAAGCCCGAGTATAAATCCTCTTTCAACAATTCGTGGCTGGTAACTTTCTGCGGTACACATACAGCATTGACAGTACGGATATCACCGCCATTATAATAATTGCCACGCCCGCGATCACAAAATGTTGTGCGCCGCCAAGCGCGATGATCACTGCACCCGCAATACCACCAGCAGCCATTTGCCATGCGCCAACAATCCCGGTGCCTGTACCGACATGAGCGCCAGACGCATCGATAGCGCCTGCCATTGAATTAGCAACCACAATTCCGTTACTAAACCCAAGAAGCATACAAGGCAACGCCAGAGACAAGGCATGTGTCAAACCTGCAAGCTGGGTTAACAGCAAAATAATTACTGCGATCAGACTCAATATACAACCGATAAGCGCAGCTCGTTCAATACCTCTGGCGACAAACCAGCGTTTGTTAAAACTGTTGCCAACAATATAACTGATAGGAGTCAGTGAAAACCAGAGGCCAAACTCAGCTAGTGAGTAACCGTTTCTCTGATATTGATAGGCAAGAAACCCGTTAAGCGAAAAAAACATTCCCACCTGCATGCCGCTGGCAAGCGTCCAACACACAAAAACCCGATTGCTGAGAATTTTATGATAAATACCTAGAATCGACTTAAAGCCCAGAGCTGCGCCTCGATGTGTATGGGTCTCATGCGCATGATGAAACGCCAGGATACAAACGAGTAAACCAGCCGCACTTAGAAGCGCCATACTGCCTTGCCACCCGGCACTCTGCGCAATGAGGCCGCCGAATGCCAATGACAAGGCTGGTGCTACGGCGAGCGCTATAGCGATTGTCGACAATTGTCGCGCAGCTTCATCACGCTCAAACATATCATTGACCATCGCCCGGCTCATTGCCGTACAAGCTGCAGCGCCAAGGCCTTGTAATGCTCGTAGTATGCCGAGCACTACAATATCCGCCGAAAAAAATGCTGCAATACTGCCCGCTGTATACATAAACGCACCGAACAATAAAACCGGGCGGCGGCCAAAGCGATCTGAAACAGAACCGAATAGCAGTTGACCAATTGCAAGAGCCACCAGGTAAATAGTTAGTAGCTGCTGAACTGCAGAGGTGGAGACACCGAGTTCGGTTGTAATCAGCGGCAGTGCCGGTGTCAGAATAGTGAGTCCGACGACTGATACGCCGCTGCACAGGGCAAGAAACCAGACAGGTGGTAATCGACGATCAGCTTGAGTACTCACAGACCAGGAGCTTGCACGATAGAAGTCGCCGTAGCGGGACAGTAGCGGTTTAAGTTCGTTTTGTTATTCATATGAGAAGCAAAGTTGACTCTAGGTGATGATACTGAGCACCAAAACGGGCCAATCCGGTGCGATCGTAGTAGGCCAGCAGTGGGCTAGGTAACTTGATCTGTTAGCTTGAGCCAGGTACCTCTGTCTATATTGCTGCCACACACAACAGCTGCAACACGGCGCCCCGACAATCTGTCTTTTAACGGGCCGTTAATAGCAGCAAGGGCCGCAGCTCCTGCTGGCTCGACAGCTAGATTCAGGTCTTCAAACATTGTGCACATCATATTGCGCATTTGATCATCACTGATAGTCACCAGTTCGTCCACACAGCTTTTAACAATGCCGTATGAATACGGCATGTGCAGTGGTGCACCAAGACTATCAGCAATTGTATTGACAGTGACCTTATCAAGCGGGTAACCCTGAGCCAGACTTTGACTCATGCCTTGAGCACCTTCAGGCTCTACACCAAACACCCTGCAAGACGGATTGACACGTTTGATGGCGCAAGCAATACCGGATATCAAACCACCGCCACCAACCGGAACAACGATGTCCAGCAACTGCGGGTCAGCGTCCGTGATTTCAAGGCCCAATGTCGCAGTACCAAGAGTTGTTGTTCTACCTTCAAATGGATGAATGGGTGTGCGACCTTCTTCCTGCTGCAGACTTTCAACTAACAACCGGGCATCTGCAATAGAATCTGCGAGCACAACTTCAGCACCGTATAGCTGGCAGGTTTGGATGCGATAAGGATTGGCAGTCGAGGGCATAACAACTTTGGCAGATACACCACCCACTGCAGCCGCATAAGCTGTCGCTATAGCGTGATTGCCTGCAGAAAAAGCTGTTACGCCACGCGCTTTTGCAGCATCGTTAAGTTCTTGCACAATCGCTACGGCCGCGCGTGCCTTAAAACTACCGGTTTGCTGGAAGAGCTCCAGCTTTAGTTGAAGATCAATTTCGGGCAGCTGCCTCGTCAGAGTTGCCCCGTAATTTTCAAGATAAGGGGTTTGTCTGATATACGGCGCAATTTGTTTGGCAGTTGCGCGGATGGATTCCAGATCTGGCAGATCTTCTGGTAGATTGTTTGACATGACAAAAGAACATCCTTGAATGCTGCAAGAACGATGGCTCCAGGAACCAGTCGTTCAGTTTTAACCTTCGATGAGTTTTACAATCAAAGAGTTGAGGTGTGCCTGTGTAAGCACACACCAAGCATCAGCAACAATCAAACGCCTTTTTCAGTGATAAACTTGGTACGCATAAACGCATCCAGGCCTTCGATGCCACCTTCTGATCCATAACCGGAATCATTGACACCACCAAAGGGAGATTCAGGAGTTGAAACCATCATGTGATTGACACCAATCATACCCGCCTCAAGTTCGTCACCAATCGCAGCAGCCCTGTTTCCGTCACCTGTAAATACATAGGATGAAAGTCCAAAAGGTAGCGAATTAGCACGCTCCAACACCTCGTCGTGTGTTTTAAACGGCGTTATCGGCGCAACAGGTCCGAATGGCTCATCAACCATGATCTTGGCAGTGTCCGGCACATCACTCATTACAGTCGGTGAATAGAAATAGCCCTGATTGGTCAGTCGCTGTCCGCCAGTTTCTATTTTCGCACCCGCATCACGCGACTCATTGACAAAAGTGTCCATGATATCAAGGCGGCGATCCGCAATGAGCGGTCCCATCTGCACACCATCGTCCATACCATTACCAACTTTCAGGGCTTTGGCGCGTTCGGTAAATCCTTTTACAAACGATTTATACGCATTTTCCTGTACGTAAAATCGTGTTGGCGAAATACAAACCTGACCCGCATTACGGAATTTGAATGACACTGCGAGATCTAACGCGGCATCGATATCGGCATCATCATAGACAATAAAAGGCGCATGACCACCCAATTCCATAGTGCAGCGCTTTAATGTTTCTGCTGCGAGTTTTTGCAAGTGGATACCGACAGGAACAGAACCAGTAAAAGACAATTTCCGTGGAATCCATGAGCCCAGAACGTGTTTGGACACTTCATCGGGTACACCGAATACAACATTCAACACACCTGGCGGCAAACCGGCATCCTGAAAACAACGCGCCATGGCAACAGCAGTACCGGGGGTTTCTTCACTGGGTTTTATAACAATGGAACAGCCTGCGGCAAGTGCACCGGCAACTTTGCGGATTGCATTGTTACCAGGGAAATTCCAGGCAACAAATGCACAACAGGGACCCACAGGCTCTTTGACAACCATTTGTCTAACACCAGGCACGCGCGCAGGAATCACTCGACCATAGGCACGTTTGCCCTCTTCCGCATACCAGCGTAATACGCTGATAACAAAACCCATCTCGAGTCTGGACTCCTGTATTGGCTTGCCTTGCTCAAGAGTCAGGGTTGTTGAAATACTCTCCAGCCGTTCTTCCATCAGACATGCAGCCTTCTCCAGAATCTGCTGGCGCTCTGCTGCAGATACATTACGCCAGTGCTTGAACCCGTCAAGACTGGCATTTATGGCGCGATCCAGATCGCTGGCGGAGGCATGCGGTACTTGTGCAATGACCTCTTCAGTGGCGGGATTCAGTAGTGGTTCCGTCTTACCTTCCGAACCCTGACACCATTCTCCGGCAATAAGTAACTCAAGCTTCTCCGAATACATATGTGTTCTCTATCAATGTGAAGAGTCGAATATACCTGAGCGGACAGGTTGTGAACACCCGTAAGACATGCCACTGGTAATCGGATGGCGTTTATTCAGGGTGTCTGTAAGACGCAGTGTCAGTCGTCGACGTCTTCGAGGGTACGCATTTCGAAAGCGGCACTGATTAGTCTGCGTGTATACGCTTGTTGCGGATTTTCGAAAATCGCCTCAGTCGGGCCGGATTCAACCACTTTGCCGCCCTTCATCACCATAAGCTCATCAGCCATAGCCCGTACAACCTTCAGATCATGACTGATAAAAAGATAGGACAGCTGATGTTGATCCTTTAGTGAATTGAGTAGTTCGATAGTTTGCACTTGCACAGCACGATCAAGGGCAGAAGTTGGTTCATCGAGGATAATAAGACGTGGTTGCAGAATCATCGCCCGCGCAATCGCGATACGCTGACGTTGTCCACCAGAGAATTCGTGCGGGTAGCGATGCCTCACATCAGGATCGAGATCAACGCGCTCAAGGACATCACAAACCTGTTGTTCAGCATGCTCTGGACTCCAGCGCAAACCATGTGCACCGGGGCCTTCAAGAATAATTTGCTCAACCGACATGCGTGGGCTCAGACTTCCGTATGGATCCTGAAAGACCATTTGTACCTGACGGCGCATCGCTGTGAGTTCGGAACGCGACATTTCCAGAACATCTTCACCTGCAAAATTAATACTGCCAGTTGCAGGCACCAGCTTTAGCAGCGCCATGGCAAGCGTCGTCTTGCCACTGCCACTCTCACCAACTACGCCCAAAGTACGCCCGGCGTGAAGTTGCAGACTAACATCGTCTACCGCCTTGACATGATCAACTGTGCGTTGCAGAAATCCTTTTTTGACAGGAAACCATACGCGCACTTCACGAGCATCCAAAACCAAATTGTTAGCGACATCGGTAGACGCCGACAAAGGTTCAGGCTCAGCATTGATCAGATGCTTCGTGTAATCATGTTGTGGTGCAGAAAAAATAGCATCAGTTTGATTCTCTTCAACCAATTTACCGTCTTGCATAACACAGACGCGGTGCGCGACATTCGACACCACTGTCAGGTCATGCGTTATCAGCAGAATAGATAATCCGAGACGCTGTTGAATACTGCCAAGCAATTCGAGTATTTGCGCCTGAATGGTTACATCAAGTGCAGTCGTCGGTTCATCTGCAATCAACAGATCCGGTTCATTGGCCAGCGCCATGGCTATCATGACGCGTTGTCGCTGCCCGCCCGAAAGCTGATGTGGATAGGCACTGAGCCGGTCGCGAAATTGGCTTAAGCCAACCAGATCCAACAATTCCAGCAAACGTTCATGCGCCTGCTGACTATCCATCCCTTTATGTAATAAAAGCACTTCGCTAATTTGTTTTTCGATCGAGTGCAAGGGATTAAGCGAAGTCATCGGTTCCTGGAAAATCATACCAATACGGTCGCCACGGATCTTACGCAGCGTCGCCTGATCGGCGCCGATCAACTCCTCGCCCTTAAATCGTATACTGCCGTTTGGATGTGATGCCATTGGATAGGGCAACAACTGCATAATGGACAATGCTGTGACTGATTTGCCCGAACCGCTTTCACCGACCAGTGCAACCGTCTCGCCACTTTTGATGTTAAAACTCACATGGCGGACAACTTCCTTTTCCTCATCACCCTGACTGAAGGTAACCGACAGATCCTGTACATCAAGAACCAACGAGTTACTCTGCGTTACAGATGATGTTTGACTCTCCTGGGCAAGCGTATTCATGCAACTGCCTTACGCGGATCAAAGGCATCACGCGCAGCTTCGCCAATGAAGATCAACAGACTCAACATCAGCGCGAGCACGATAAAACCACTGATACCCAACCAAGGTGCTTGTAGATTGTTTTTCCCTTGCGACAATAACTCACCCAGGGATGCTGAACCTGGAGGCATGCCGAATCCAAGAAAGTCGAGCGATGTCAGCGTGGTGATGGAACTATTTAATATAAAGGGCAGGAAGGTTAAGGTTGCCACCATCGCGTTCGGTAATACGTGACGCCTGAGAATAGTCCAGCGACCAACACCCAGTGAACTAGCAGCTCTTACGTAATCAAAGTTACGCGCTCGTAACACCTCGGCGCGCACTACCCCTACCAGTGACATCCAGCTAAACAACAACATCAAACCCAATAGCCACCAGAAGTTGGGCTCAACCACACTGGCAAGTATTATCAATAAATACAACATGGGCAGCCCTGACCAAATTTCCATAAATCGCTGCGACAATAAGTCTACCCAGCCGCCGAGAAACCCTTGTACTGCACCAGCGGCAACACCAATAACCGAACTGAACAAGGTCAGCGTCAAACCAAACAGTACCGAGATACGAAAACCATAAATGACCCGTGCCATAACATCGCGTCCCTGATCATCAGTGCCTAACCAGTTATCAACACCGTCAGCTTCTTCTACGCTCCAGAAAGGCGGTGCTGGTGCCGGAATCGAGGAAGCAAGATTAATCGTGTCGTAGCTGTAACGTATGGGCGGCCATAGCATCCAGCCTTTCTCTTCAATCAACTCAGCGACAAACTCATCGCGGTACTCGGCTTCAGTGGCGAAATCGCCGCCGAAAGTTGTCTCAGGATAGGCATTGAATATCGGCCAGTACAATTGATTGTCATAGCTCAGTACGATGGGCTTATCGTTGGCTATAAATTCAGCGCCCAGTGACAACACAAACAGCACCAGAAAAAACCACAGTGACCACCAGCCACGGCGGTTATTCTTGAAATTCTGCCAGCGACGCTTTGCTAATGGACTAAAGCCTTTGGAGCTGGACCCTTTGGCCTTGTTAACTGGTTTGGCGGATGTCTCGACTGTTGAATCCATGCTCATAGAAACTCCCTGCGTTCGAAGTCTATGCGAGGATCGATGATCGTATACATCAAATCACCAACCAGATTCATGATCAAACCCAGCAAGGTAAAAAAGTACAGTGTGCCGAACATCACCGGATAATCACGATTAAGAGCTGCCTCAAAACCCAACAAACCCAGACCATCAAGTGAAAATATCACTTCGATCAGCAATGCGCCGGTAAACAGAACACCAACAAAAGCACTGGGAAAACCAGCTACCACAATCAACATGGCATTGCGGAAGACATGTCCGTACAGTACACGTTTTTCGGTCAGTCCTTTGGCTCGAGCCGTTAACACATATTGTTTATTTATCTCTTCAATGAATGAATTTTTGGTCAACATGGTCAAACTGGCGAATCCGCCTACGACCATCGCAATGACAGGCAAAGTTATGTGCCAAAAGTAATCTGCGATCTTTTGAGGCCAGGATAGCGAATCAAAATTCGAAGACGTCAGGCCACGCAATGGAAACCAGTCGAGAAAACTACCACCAGCAAACAACACGATCAGTAGAATCGCAAACAGAAAACCGGGTATGGCATAGCCGACAATCACCAGACTACTGGTCCAAACATCAAACGCTGATCCATCACGCGTGGCTTTTTTAATACCCAACGGTATCGATATCAAATAAACCAGTAATGTCGTCCATAAACCTAGTGATATCGAGACCGGCATTTTCTCTTTGACCAGTTGCACTACGCTCGCATCGCGATAGAAACTTTCACCAAAATCGAAGCGCGCATAGTCCTTGAGCATTTTCACATAACGCTCGAGCGGTGGCTTGTCAAAGCCATATTGTTTTTCTATATCGGCGATGAGTTCGGGTTCTATGCCGCGTGAACCGCGGTACTTGGAACTACCGGAAGACGAGCTGATTGTTCTTGATGTATCCGATGTGCCGCCAGTTTCAGCGCCTTCAGAACCACTAAATCTTGCTGTTGCGCTGGTTGTATCACCTTTGAGCTTGGCCAGCGCCTGTTCTACCGGTCCACCAGGCGCTGCCTGCACGACGAGAAAATTGATCGTCATAATGCCGATCAGTGTCGGCACGATGAGAAGCAATCGTCTGAGAATGTATGCAAGCACAGCGTTTTGTTAGATTTGTGTATAAAGCCTAAGGCTAAAAAGCGCTTTTATGGCGAACCTGTGACGTCACTAATGTTTAGTGGCATCACTTCAGTTCCTTTTCTTTTTCAGCATCTACCCACCAGGTATCAAACCCAAGTGCATATTTAGGCTGTAACTCCGGCTTTACAAATTTATTCCAGTAAGCAACACGATGCGTATTTCCGTAATACATGAAAATAACATAATGATTTTGTTTCATGACGCGATCAAGTGCACGCACGGCAGCCAGGGTCGCCTCCCGACTGGGCGCTGAAATCATGGTTTCAACCAGCTCATCAACGACGGGATTATCAATTCCCGCCACATTACGGGTACCGCCTGTTGCAGCAGCTTCTGAAGAAAAGAAATCACGTTGCTCATTACCTGGCGACAACGACTGAGACATCACCTGACTGGTCATATCAAAGTCAAACTCTTCCAGTCGTTTAACCCACTGTGCCGTATCAACAAGGCGTGGTTTGAGCTCTATACCTACACGCTCAAGATTTTTTTTGTATGCCAGTATGATTTTCTCAAGGCTTGCCTGACGAAATAAATATTCAATAACAAAC
Organism: uncultured Granulosicoccaceae bacterium; assembly: GCA_964411665.1. Lineage (GTDB taxonomy): Bacteria > Pseudomonadota > Gammaproteobacteria > Granulosicoccales > Granulosicoccaceae > CALFCE01. Next base: position 17,059 of record CAYPMR010000039.1, read on the forward strand.
TTCTCTCCGGTCTCCTTGTGCGTGAGTTTTTGATCACGCACTTCCCAACCGGCTTCATCGAGTAATTTTATAGCCTCTCTAAACCGTTTTCTGATTCTGCCACTACCATCACTTGTCGGCGGCTCATAGACCTCAGAGAATACTGATTCTGGCAATTGATCACGAAAAGGCTCGAGCAATGCCAGCTCATCGCCTTCAGGTAGACCACTGGCGTTCATTTCTTCAATCTGAAAATAGCTGTCGTTACGTTGGTAAGCGCCATAGAAAAGATTTTTATTCATCCATTCGAAATCGTAGACAAGATCCATAGCCTTACGTACACGCACATCCTTGAAACGCTCTTGACGAAGATTCATCACAATAGCCTGAGTGCGCTGGATATTCCCATCAGGTATGTCTTCCTTTATTACACGTCCTTCGTTAAGTGCTGGAAAATCATAGGCCGTTGCCCAATCTTTGGATATGTACTCTGTGCGAAAATCAATATCACCCGCTTTCAGCGCTTCAAGACTGATAGTCAGCTCGCGATACGTATCGTAGCGCATCGTTTTGTAGTTATTACGTCCTTTGTTCACCGGTAAATCAGCAGCCCAGTAATCTTCTACCAATTCATAGGTGATCGAACGACCGGGATCAATATCAGCTACCCGATATGCCCCACTACCCAACGGTGCTTCAAGGGTCGTTTTGGAAAAATCTCTTTCCTCGTAGAAGTGTTTGGGCAGCACCGTCAACTGTGCAACAATAAGTGGCAGTTCCGGATTGTTACCTTGCTTAAATTGAAATTTAACCTTGTGTGAGTCCAGCTTCTCAACTTTTGCCACATCCGAATAATAAGACTTATAGAAAGGGTGCCCCTTTTCCAGCAGTGTTTCAAAACTGAATACCACGTCGTCAGCAGTGATGGCCTTTCCATCGTGCCAGCGCCCCTGCTTACGAAGGTTAAAAATTACCCAGCGTGTGTCGTCATCAACTTCAGCTGATTCAGCTATCGATCCGTAATAAGCAGACGGCTCATCGTCAGAGCCACTCATCAGTGTTTCGTAAATAAGGCCAATACCTGAAGCCTGTACACCTTTTAATATGAACGGGTTGAGTGAGTCGAAGGCAACCGATGAAGACAACACAATATCTCCACCCTTGGGCGCATCCGGATTGACGTATTCAAAGTGGGTGAAATCAGCACCGTATTTCAGAGCTCCGTATTTCGACAGTCCGTGAGTGACAGTCGAACCCGCTAATACACCCTGACACCAAAAGCCTGTTACAAGAGCCAAGCATGCCACTACCCCAGCCACACGAGCGTAGGGCCCAACAGACCTTCCTTGCGTTGAGGAGACACTAGTTGACAATGAATAAGATCGAATCATAAAAAAATACTCGAAGTACTTGCATGCAACTGAAACTTGAGTTTAAGCAATGCAATAACAATACGGTATGGATGCGACACAATGTACCCGAAAATCACAGAAAGAGTTAATCCAACCTGTCTATCAGTTTCGAAGCAGTGTACGCACGTGCTTTCGAATTTAGTTCGATAGCTGCTCCGGGAAATTGTTCAGCATGATATACACACTATTGCATCAAAGAGTGTGCCGGTAGCATTCGACAGGCTTGATCGTCACCAATGATTGCCACATTGATAGCAACATCGATACTTGATGGTGCAGCAGAGGCAATTATTCAGAAGCTTGTTAGAACTAAAATGCCGGTTTTGGTGGGAAGATCGTAGAGCGATCATCGAAACGCGGCAGACGCTGTGAACCCTGCGACCAATCATCACGTTGCCTACGCATTCTGTCACTCGGCCAGTAAGGGTTCTCCAGAGAGAACTCATCCGAGCGACGATTGTTGTAATCGCCATAAGGGTTGGCGCTAAAAGCACCACTGGCGTTCGCGAAATAGATAAAACCGCCAAGCAGAGACAGAGCACCAACCACAGCTAGAGCAATTTTAATGCGACTGTATGGCCGCTCACCGCGAATCTTGCCAGTACGTCCATTGACTACAAAACGATAGGTTTCGTCGCGGAACTGAAAAGCTGCGCTCCATATCGGCAACAACACGTGTTTGAAGGTAGTAGCACTGTGCTTGGTATCGAGTTGATGAATACGTTGTCGATCACCACCTATCGAACGTGCCACATCCCCTCGAATGGTTTTGTCCATCACGATCTGCGCATGATTGAAGCCCTCATCAAGCTCGACCTGATAGACCTCACTACTGAAACCGCTTAGATATTCTTTAGTGTAGGGCAATAGATTTTCCAGATCCCAGGGCTGCAGCCAATCGGTAATCTTGCGTGGCAAAGTCAAGGTTGCACCAACCAGTACATCATCAAAATGTCTACCCGTACGACCACTGACACGTGACCAGCGAATTTTTGGAACCTGCCGTGTGCGTCTGACTCGACGTCCATTAACAACGGTTGTATAGCGTTGCGTAACGTAATAAATATCACCCCGTTCACCACGATAGGAAGTGGACGTATCACTGTCATAAGTCCAATAAGGGATGTATACACCATTTAACGAGGTATCTTCCCGTGCGTACTTTTTCAATTCATTAGGCGCAAACCACAGTTTACTTAGCCATTTACGGTAGGCTTCACGCGCTCTGTCCTCGGTAATAGCAAACGGCAACAGTGCTTTGGGTTTTATGGTTTTGCTCGTACCCGTGCCAGCCACTACATTTGTCGCGCAGAAAGGGCATTCACCCGCATGCACATTTGCATCGAGCGCAAACTCAGCCGCACAATTCGGGCAGCTAAGTACTTGTGTTTCAGGGATTATCTTGCGGCTGTTTTGCAGCTCACGCAAGGCGCGATGCAAATCAAGCTCGAGGATTGCCTCGGTTGAATCATGGATACGATTGGCGTGACCACAATAGTTACAGGCAAGATTGTGGGTGCCTATGGCGTAATGCAGAACCGCGCCACATTGGGCGCAGGGAAACCTGGCTTGTGTGAGTTCGCGCGTGTGCTTCTCACCAACGGCCAACTTGTTTTCAGTCATGTGTCGCTTGACCTTAAGCTTGTTGAACTAACTCCTGGTTCTGCTTTAACTCGATGGTATTGGTGGCGGCGTAGAACCACCTTTGCTGGCGAACAAAGTTTGCATGGCAGCAATACTTGATGCAGCGACCCAGTTCTCCATCCCTTCGGTCCAAACCAGTGATTCAGCATTAACTTCTCCACCACTGATGCGTCTGCCGATTTGTTCCAGGCTTAAAGGCCCTCTGGATTGACCATCGATGACAACATGATACTGAACTTCTGCGGGCACCGGAGGCGGGCCTCCTGCCTTTGCTACGCTTGCTGTTGCGCCGGCCTGATTTCCTGACAGGCTTTCGCCCATTTTATTAGCCATCGCAAATCCCATACCCATGCCGATGCCTTCTGATGCACCACCACCGGGATTCTCCGCAGCACTTTCCATTGCAACACCCGTTTGGTACTTCAGATATTCATCAAGATTTCCGGTCATACCCATGCTGGTGCGCTTGTCGAGTGCTTCGGAAACCTGGGGTGGCAGGGAAATATTTTCTAGCAGGACTTTAGTCAGTTCGAGACCGTATTCGCCAAACTCCGGACCGATTCGTCGTGTTAGCAACTTGCCCATCTGATCATAGTTGGCCGCCATATCAAGAACCGGCACATTGGTGGAACCGACAATGGTGGCAAAGCGTGAGGTGATCAAATTACGTAGCTGATTACTGATTTCGTCTGTTGTAAAGACACCTTCAGTGCCGGCGATCTCACGAATAAAGCGTGTCGCATCAGTCACTCTAACGCTATAGGTGCCAAAGGCACGGATACGCATACCACCAAACTCGGCGTCACGAATCATCAACGGTTGCTTGGTACCCCACTTCAGATCGGTAAAACGTCGCGTGTTTATGAAGTACACTTCAGCCTTGAACGGGCTGTTAAAACCATGGTCCCAGTACTGCAATGTTGTCAGCACAGGTAGATTTTTGGTTTCCAGCGCATAAGTACCCGGACTCAATACGTCGGCCACCTCACCTTCGTTAACAAAAACCGCGACTTGCGATTCACGTACTATCAGCTTGGCGCCGTATTTTATTTCGTTGCCATAACGTTCAAAACGATAAACCATCGTATCGCTGGAATCATCGGTCCATTCGATGACATCGATAAATTCACTAAATAGCCTGCTGAATAAACCCATTAGAATCTTTCTCCTGTCTGAAGCGATTAAACCTAGCCGGCGGAAGTTGGTGACGGATTACGTGCCTTGGCCTCGGCGCTCTTGAGTGTGTCTTTGAGATTATCCTCAAGTTCGACCAGTGTTTTCTCAGCCTCTACCCTGCGCCGCTTACCTTCGTCGGCTATCTCAAGACTTTCCTCGATAGTTGCAATCAGATTTTCGTTAGCTTTGCGAACCGCATTTACATCAAAAACACCACGCTCAAGCTCTTCCCGAACAGTACGATTGGCTGTACGTAGATTTTCCGAATTTTTCTCCAGTAAATCATTAGTCAAATCACTCGCTGCACGAACACTTTTTGCAGCTTCTGCCGAGCGGAATATAGTGACTGCCTGTGCCAGTTGTTGGCGCCACAGCGGCACGGTATTAACCAGCGTTGAGTTAATCTTGTTAACCAACCCTTTGTCATTTTCCTGAATTAGTCGAATACTGGGCAGGCTTTGCATAGCAACCTGACGAGTCAATTTGAGATCGTGTACCCGCCTCTCCAGATCATCACGAGCTGAGCGCACATCACGCAGTTGTTGTGCACCTAACACGTCGTCTTCGGTTTCCGCTTTTCTTTCAGCCTCTGGCAACAATACAGTTTCGATGTGTTTGACTTTTTCTTCGCCCGCTACGATATACAGCTCGAGGTTATGGAAATATTCGAGATTGGCATCATAGAGTTTATCGAGAGAGGTGATGTCACGTAGCAGTTTGGTTTTGTGCCCTTCCAGATCATCGGTTACCACGTCGACTTGCTGACGCACACCTTCGTATTGCTGGATAAATTTCGCCACAGGTGTAATTCCGCCGAACAATTTTGCCCAAATCCTGGCTAGAAAACCGGGGCGTGCGTTGGGGTCAAAATCACGCACTTCAAAACCACGCAGTACTGACACCATATTGTTTAACGAATCGCCGGCTGAACCGACATCCTTGTTGCGCACGCCCTCCAGCATACTGTCGGAAATGCTGGTTAATTCCTGTTGAGCCTTACTGCCGAAAAATATAATCGAATTACTGTCAGCGATATCGATTTCCTGCATGAGTTTATCAATACGCTCCTTCTCACTGAGATCAGCCTTCTCATAAGGCACCATCTCGAATTTAACGTCAGGCAAAAGCTCAGTGCCAGGTAAAGCGGGGGCTTCGACCTGGGTATCAACGATTGTTTCAGCCATTATCTGCTCCTGTAAATTATCCTGTGTAGCGGAAATTCCGGTTAATTATCCCGCGTGTAGTTCCTGTCCGACAATGTAGATGTTTTATGTGACGCCTTCTTTTTCAAGCTGCAACTGCAACACTTCCATTTGCACGTCCAAATCGAGAGTGTTGTTTTCGGCAAGTTTCTGCTTTTGTTCGGCGATAACTGTCTCGATTGTACCGAGAACACGCCGGAAATTGTCTTCCAGCTCCATATTGGCCCCGCCATCATCGCTTTTGTGCATGCGAGCGTAACCCTGAGTCACTTGTTGCGCGCCATCGAGGTACACCTTCAGAAACTTACGCGCCTTTCGTGCATCTGCCGGATCCTCTTCAATGGTATCAAGGATTTCTCTTGCACCTTCGGTGATTTTTTGTAGCTTATCCCGAAATTCAGGATTGCGTATATCTTTACGTGCCTGCTCGATGGTTTCAATACGTGCCTCGCCCTCATCAAGCAGCTCGATCAACTCTTCCGAGGTCATCCCAACTGATGCTATGGCAGCAACATTACGCGATGGATCAGCGCCGTAATACAGGTAAGCACCCAATCCCGCAGCTACGCCAAACAGTGGTTGTAAAATAAACGAATAACCACTGGCCATGGCAACCACAAACATGCCAATGCCAAGAACAATGCACCCTGTTAATTTATAAGGCACTGTACTTGCCCTGCGCACTAGTTTGCGCCGCTTCGCTTCGTTTTCAATGACCAGGCCACGCCTGATCATCGTCGCAGCTACCATGGCAGCAGCGAATCCGACTGCATAGCCGATTGCAGCGGGCGCATGGCCGCCTGCCAGCGCCCGAATAGCCGCTGGTAACAAAGGCAAGGCAACGAGATACAACAAGACGCCTGCAAGCATCGAGCTGTGTTTAGCCTTCGGTTTGTTGGGTTCGTATCGTTTAACAGTACTCACAAATTCTCCTTACACCATGTACGGACAGAACGGCTTTTCAGAACAAGGCCTGTAGTGACAACCACCCGACTACAGAAAAGAGCAGCACGAAACCAATCAATTTACGAAACACGATGGGCATAATTAAATTCCTTCTGTTACAAATTTATATCGAACTTAAAATTACTTGAATTACAACTGCGCTAATTACCTATGAGTTAACCGAGTTGCGCGTTAAAACGAAAACACTCTCCGCCGCATCCTGCAATCCACGATCAGCCAGATTACCTACAATGTCTGGCCCCTGAGAATCTGCAATTTTTTTTATTTCAAAATGCGTCGAATATAAAGACTCGACTTCCGAATTGCTTACCGAAAATGGCGGGCCATTCATCTGCTCTGGATCATATATCAATGTAATCAAGAGTATCTTTGATCCTGTCGGGAGCAACTCGCTCAGCTTTTGCACATAGCGCTCCCTCATCAGCGGCGGCAGAGCGATGAGTGCAGCCCGGTCATACACAGCATAAGGCACGTCGGATAGTAACTCTTTTGATAAACTGAAAAAGTCACCACAAAAGAACGTCGGCGCCAGTTGCGGCGTTTGCTCATCTATTGTTTGCATGCCTCGCTCTGACGCTGCAAGACTCACATATTTATTTTGGTTTGCAGAAGTTACGGGTTTCATGATCTTCAGTGTTGTACCAGCATCTGAACCCGAGCCCGAGCCCGATGACATGGCAGGTTCGACGGTCCACTCAAGCGCATGTCGCTCAAACCAGCTTGCCAGACCCTTTTGACTCAACTCAGAGCCCACAACACAAAAACCACTGGCGACCAACCAGTCGATATCTATCGAGTCACCACATAGCGGTATCAACACCGGATCACCCGCAGCTAGTTCGAGCGATGGCCAATGCTTTACTAACCTGGAATTTACCTGCTGTTGAGACCACCCTCTTTTCGGCGCATCCCATTTGTCCAGCCAGAATTCAGTTTCCATTTTTTAGACACCAACAAAACAATCCGAATTACACAAAAGATACACAGGTACGCACCGCCCTGTTAAATATGGAGATCTGACAGTATAAATCAACCGCTAACACGATAAGGAAACACTGGTTTACGCTTGCCTCAGGCGCTTTCAGTGGCTGCTTGCCAATGACGCCAGCCCTGCAACAGAGGGAAATAGAGTCCCAGCATGACGGGTTCTGTCAACTGCGCGGCAACAATTCGCCCATAGCGCTCAAGTTGAGCAGCATAGCGCTGTTGCTCACTATCGAGAAATTCCTCGACGCTACCACCACCATGATCACCGGTTTTGTAGTCAACTATCCAGCGAACACCGTCAGCGACAAACATGCGATCAATAATAATATTGCGAAATTCACCGTCTATCCAGCCTGTCATTGCATGTTCGGTATAACTGTCTTGATGCGAATTATCCAGTAGCCAGCGCCCTGTTTCGTCACCCAGGCATTGCTCAATCGCTTTCTCTACTCGCGTTATCGCTTTATCCAATCGGGTGCCGGCCAATCCCATCGATTGTAGTTGTTGACCAAGATGCAAGTGCCGATCGTCAGCGCCGTCGTTTTGCCAAAAATCTCTGCCATGCATGCACAGCATTTGCAACTGACTATGCACCACAGTGCCTATGGCACCAGCGTCAACACCCGCCCATAGAAACTCAAGTTGCTCTTCAACACTATCAGGTTCGATCACTGTTGAATCTGGAGCTGATGTATCGGGCCATACAAAAGGCTCAAGAGATTCGGGCATCTGCCACGATAAGGGTAAACGCTCCAATCTCTCCCTGGCCGCGATTGCTTCATGATCATGGTCTGATGCCAATGCTTCCATACTCTGCATAATTGCCTTGGATGAGGAGTCGACGCCCTCATCTACAAGAGGCATCGAGGGAAGCTCATTCTTTACAGCAGGCAACAGACATTTAAACAAACTGCCTTTATCCCCATCGAGCTCATCGTCTTTATTAATTTTGGGTGACGCAAACAGGTGCAGTCGACTGCGAGCACGAGTCGTTGCCACATACAAAAGGCGCAGTGTTTCGTTTGCAGCACGTTCACTGTGAAATTGCCTGATAAGTGTGGTCAATCGATCCTTACCATCAGTTTTTTTATTTTTTTCCGCCTTGTCTTCACGGGTATCGAGCGGCGCAAGCAAACAACGCGTCTCGCCACTGTCATCTATTGACTCAAACCAATTAAGTAACTCACTGGTTTCGCCACGCGATTTCCTTTCGGTATAAGGCATCAATACACTGTCGAACTCTAGTCCTTTGGATTTATGTATGGTCATGATCTGTATATGATCACAATCAGGGATAGCACTCGGCGCAAAAAGCGATCCGAGTCGCGCCATGACTCGATCACGATGCCACAGGTCACCGTTGTGCTGCATGTCTGCCAACGTTGAGATGGTTAATTCAGCTGCCTGAATATCACTTTCGTCATTGCATACCGCAGGACCACCGAGTTGTAGCCAACAGCTTTCAACCCATTCAACCACTCTGTCACGCCGGGCCCTGTTAACCGCAGGCTCCATCACGTCAAGAAAACGCGCAAGACGCTCACGACTGTCTGCCGATATATCGATAGGCCCTTCCATCGAGCCATTACGTATTGCTGCAATCAGCACGGACCAAAATGTTTTATTGGCATCCAGAGATGAAATCACTGACAACTCTGCCAGAGTCAATCCACACCAGGGTGCGCGCATCAGCGACAACCAGGCAATCCGGTCATGCGGGAACAACAATGCCCATGCCAGTGATCGCAAGTCAGCAACAACCGGTCTGCCTTGCAAGGATTCCAACTCCACCGCCCGACACGGTATCTCTGCGCGACGCAAACAATGAAACATATCATTGAGATTGCTACGTGTACGCACCAGTATCGCTAACGTCTCTCCGGGATAACGTTTTAACAAATCCGCCGAGACACGAGTGATTTCCTGCGCCTGCGCGTCAACCTCAGCCAGGTGCCAACACACCTCAGTATCCCGTGCAGGGTTTTTGTTATCACTGTTGCTGTCGCTACTGCCTACTTTGCCAAAAGCCAGAGACGGTGAAAATGTAACCGCACCACTGTCACGTGCAGCTGTGGTTGGGAATATTTCCGTAAATACGGAATTACACCAATTAACAGTCGTTGATGTAGAACGAAAATTTACTCCCAGTTGCAGAGTTTCCAGCGCGACGGTATTTATGCCGTTGCGTTTAGCCTCTTCAAATAAAGCGACTTCCGCATCGCGAAAACGGTAGATCGATTGCATTGGATCGCCCACGGCAAAAAACGTCCTTCCGTCACCTACCTGCCAGCCTTCCACAAGCTTTCCAAACAACGCAAACTGCGAAGTCGACGTATCCTGAAACTCATCAACCAGAACATGTTGTAATCGATAATCAAGCTCTAAGGCAAGATCGGTGGGAGCACCGTCATTGCCTAGTGCTTCGTTTGCACAGATGGCAATCTCGGTAAAATCGCAACGTAATTCACTAGCGAATTCAATACGTAAATCTGCAATCGCGTAACGCAGTACATAAAACAAATCCTGTAACACCTGCCACTGGGTGTCGCTATAGCCCTCACCGGGCAAGAAAATTACCTTATGCAACGCCAAACAAAAGTCATCGCTATCAATTTCTGCCAGCAGATCGACCATCATCTGTTTAGACTGTTTTAATTCATCGACACTTGTTCCCAGTGTTTTCGCATCCTTGGGAGTAGTTGGAAAACCCGATGTTTTGGTAACAGATTTTCGAAGCGTACCTGAATTGGTCAGCAACAGATTACGTAGCGCTACCCAGGCAGGAATATCGCTCATAGATACGCCTGGCAAAGCATGCAGCTGATCAAGCTTGTCAGCCTCCGGGCTGACGCCGTTGTTAAGCCCCCGCAGAGCAGTGGCGCCAATGCCAGCAAGCTCGATAACGCGCGCATCAATGGATACAGGCATAAGATCAGATAACACTTGTAACTTTTCAGCAACGACATGCCCGATGGCCGCTTCCAGCTCTTCACGTTTAATTTCAGAACCGACGAGACGCAACCATTGATCACGCTTGGCAAGCATCGAGGCAAGCTGGCCAACCAATCGCGACAAATTATTATCAAACTCACCCAGCAAGCGGCTAACCGCTTCGCCAAAGTCATCGCTGTCTTCCAATCCCGCATTAAGCGTGCGAAGTGCAGCACCCTCATAGAGATCATTCACATTTTCCTCAGCAGAAGGTGGTGCTCCGAGAGTTGATGTGACCGGTAAGGAACGCGTCAGACTGGCGCAAAATGCGTCGATGGTCAGTAATTTCAAACGCTGTGAGTTGTGCAATAGTCCCCAGCCAAGCTCAATGTCGCGTTGCAACACCTTTTGTGCAATCTCACGGCCTTCTAATTCATATGCAGACAAATCTTCGCTGTCTTTATCTTCATCTGTCGCATCGGAATTCGATAGCGCAACTTGTTCCAGCGCCCGGCGAATACGTTCACGCATTTCAGCAGCGGCCTTACGGGTAAACGTAATGGCAAGAATCTGCTCGGGTTGTTCAACTGTTAACAATAAACACAAGATGCGTCTTATCAACAGCTCTGTCTTTCCAGAACCAGCTGGCGCCTGAACAATAAAGGACTGAGTGGTATCAAGTGCGCGCTGTCGAGCAGCAGCATCAGCTGGCTGATTGTCAATAGTCATGACAATCCTGCGAAGGGTGTTCCCTCGTTGCTATCGTCGTCTTCCAGTGCATCGAGACGCAAGGGATCTATTCGGCACAGGCTGGCATAATCACAAAAGGTGCAAGCATTGGGCTGCGGATCAACAATAGCCACACCAGTCTTTATTTCATTAGCAAGTATGTTGGTCTGTTCACGCCAGAACTCAACCAGTGCAAGCCAGTCCTGCGCATCGCTTGCAGCTTCCGCTGTTTTTGAACTTTTATTGACCTTTTCAGCCAACCCCTTGATCAAATCCTTACTCTCAGCCAAGCCTTTAAAAGCTGACTCGTCCCGTGCTATTTGAGCAAATGCCAATCCTTTAATATCACCCTGAGCTACTGCATAGAGTGGCAGTTGTGGATTGCTCATACGCTCATGCGTCCACCCACCCGGACTGTTGTTCTTACCAGTTTTGTAGTCTATAACGATTTCTTCACCACTATTGAGGCGATCAATACGATCCACTTTGAGTTCAAAGCGCATGTCTTGAATAACAACTTCTAACGACTTTTCTGTAGCTGTTACTTCAAAGTCCAGACGCTTCATTTCATGGACTTGCAACCATTTGATAATCAATGTGTGCAAACGGGATTGTTCTAGCGTCAATAGTTGCGGTGATTCACCGAGTCTGTTTTTTTGCGACTCACGTTCTATCGCATCGCTAATGCAGCAAGTGACCAACTCTGACAAAGCCTTGTCATCGAGGGCAACAAGCGTTTCGAGATTACCTGTCTTTTGCCACAGAATCTCCATCGTCGTGTGCAAAAGATTCCCTTTTATTCTGCTGTCTATGCCGGGGGCTGTATCTTCCAGAAGCTGGCTTAACAAACGATGGCGCGCAAAGGCTTTGAACGGACACTGTGACTGGTGTTCGAATATACCTGCACCACCCCTGACAGCTGCGCCATCAGCGATCGGCGGTCCATTAGCATCAGACAGTATTTCCAGTGTCGGTTTCAACTCCTCTTGTAATAATTGACTGCAACGTTGCAGAGAGCCTGAGGGAGAGTCACCTAACAATGGCAATTCAGTTAAACCATCGAGAACAGTCGCGGCAACTTGTTCCTGCCCGTCACGCTCACGTGCAAAACTTGCTATTACTGTGCTGGCAGAAGTTTGCCAGGCCTGCCAATTCAACTCTGCATCCCTGGCCACTTGCTCTGCAGATGAACCTGGTACAGATACCTGCTTTTGCCAAACGCCCGGTAACCACGGGTTGGCAGAACCCATACCCGGCCAATTATTCGAATCCATGCCGGTCACCCAAATAATATCCGAGCGTAAACCAATACTCTCCTCCGGACTTAATATTTGTATTGGCAGCTCGGATGTTTCGGGCTGAAACCTGCGGTCAGCCAGTAAACGGCGCAAGGTTGCTAGTGCCGCTTGCGCATTGTGAGTTGGCGCAACACTACTAGTGCGTGCATAGCTTTGCAGGGTGTCAGTCCAAGCCTGGAAAACCTGGTATTCACTGCTTTGCAGGGCAGCACCCGGCCAACCAAAGGCCTCAAGGATTTTGCTGAAATATTGACACCAGAAGGCGGCAACGCCTTTGGGGTATTTAGGCTCCTTTACTCGCTCGAGTGCGCGCCGCAATGTCGCTGGTAAAGAATCGAAGGCGAGTAAATCCGTTGTTCGTATTTCGTGTCTGCCTGCATTACGTACTTTGCGATCGAATTGCAGCCGACGGTCATACTCGGCTGCAATTGATGTTTCATCCGCATGCGGCGGGAGATTCATGCAGTGCGGTGATAGCAATAACTCACTGAATTCGGCTCCGCTCAGACTATTTTCCCGGTTACGCGCCAACACCAGCTTCAAAGCCAAAAGTGCTGCTCTGACAATCGGTCGATCAGTCAGGCCACTCCCAACACCAAAATCATAAGGCCTGACCTGCATCTGGATTTCGTGCGGTGATAGAGCTGGAAAAAACACCTCATCAAAAATACGTTGCACCTGCTGCCAGCGATTTTGTAAATCAAATACCACAATGACCACAGAAGGCATGTCTGTGTCACCAGCAACATCTGATTTACTCATCCCGGTAATTTCAAGCAGCGAAGAAGGGTTTTCAAGCAAGTCACGCGACCATCTGGCGACGCTTAGCAGCTCTGCATCGGCAGTGGTGCTGGCATGACTGAAAAGCCCGGATGACGATTGCTGTAGTGGTTGCGCTAGCGCTTGCCGGGTCTGAGATTGCTGGCGGCACTGCGCAAGATCGATAGATTGACCGGACAGTAAATCATGCACAGCAACTGGATAAATCTGATCAATACACTGGAGAAAGTCCAACAGTCGCGGACTGGTATGCAGAAATCCCACTAACGTAACATCGCTGCACAAGGCGGTAACAGACGATACCTGAGTCTCTCTCCCTTCAGAACTGTTGTTACTTCGTTCTGTATCGATCATGCGTAAAGCAGATGGCAGCACCTCTGCCAGGCGCCCAGGCAACAACGCCATATCAACCGCGTTCAGATTAGACAGGGCGGTTTCGTAACGTTGGCTCAGCGAGGAAAAAAAACTAACGTCGTTACTGCATAAGTTGAAATCCGGTGCGTGCTCAGCGTTGTAGCCATGCAATGTACGCCACGCGTTCGCAAGGCTTGATGCGGTTCGAATCGGGCTTAGAAAGACTTGTGACGCATCGCATTGAAGCACTTCCTGCCAAAGCTGCTTCTCTTGTTCACTATCGAGCAGCCGATAGTCAATTAATCTTGCAGCGAGCAATTCGCTGTGCAGGCGCGTCAGCCAGGCTTCAAAGGGTAAAATGACTGGCGTCTGCCAAACTGTCTGCCCCTGTTGCAGCCGCTTTTGTCGATAGGCCTGATGCAAGACACGCGACAGCCTGCGACTGGCTGTCACCAGCACACCGCCAGCAGAAAGTTGTTCCAGGGAGGACGCGTAATTCACGTGCTCAATGTTACACTAAGCGCTGAGCCGGGATCATTGTGCGCCTGCCGAGCATTTGTTTTAGCCCTACGTAATTGAACCATTCGGTCAAAACCATGACCGAATAACACCGGAACAACTGTGTAAGGCAAAATCAGGCACATCAAGTACGGCAACAACTATCAAGACATATAGCAAGGTAAATAAAAGCATGGGTAAGGCGAATATTCTGGTCACAGGCGGCGCGGGCTATATTGGCAGCCACGTGGTCAAATTGCTGGGCAAACAGGGCGAAAAAATCGTTGTCCTTGATGATCTGTCAACCGGCAATCAAGATGCCGTACTCTATGGTGAGCTGGTTGTTGGCAATACTGCAGATAGCGCGCTGGTAGACAGGCTTTTAAGCGACCATAATATCGACACAGTCATGCATTTTGCCGCCCACACAATCGTCCCGGAAAGTGTCGAAAATCCCCTGAAGTACTATCGCAACAATACTGCAGCAACACGTAATTTGCTCGAATGCTGCCAAAACAACAAGATCGCAAATTTTATTTTTTCATCTACTGCAGCAACCTACGGCACACCTGATGCCGACAGCGGCCCATGCCTTGAAACCTTCCCGACAGCTCCAATCAACCCCTACGGCATGTCAAAACTAATGTCAGAACAAATGCTGCGCGATCTGGCTGCGGCTAGTGATATGCGCCATGTTATTTTGCGTTATTTTAACGTGGCCGGTAGTGATCCTGAGGGTGAAATTGGTCAATCAACAGTCAATGCAACACTGCTGATCAAGGTCGCTGCCGAAGTGGCATTGGGTAAACGCGAACAGCTGATGGTTTTTGGAACAGACTACCCGACAGCAGACGGTACTGGCGTGCGTGACTATATCCACGTCAGCGATTTGGCCGCCGCCCATTTGAGCGCTCTCGATTACTTGAAGCAAGGTGGCGCTTCAACTCTGCTGAATTGCGGCTATGGCCGTGGCTTTAGTGTAAGAGAAGTTATAGATTCGATCGAACGTGTGCACGGTGAGAAGATCAACGTCAGTGAACAACCGCGTCGTGCTGGTGATCCACCAGCACTGATCGCCGGTGTTGGCAAGATACACGAGACCCTGAACTGGACCCCGCAATACGACAATATCGATACTATAGTCGCGTCATCGTTGCAGTGGGAACGCAAGTTGATGGGAGAGTGAGGTAACACCCCAACACTTCGATCGAAGGAAAAGTCAAAAGACTATCAAAAGACTATAAAACGATCTCGGGCTTTAACGGAGAATTGTGTGTTGAAAGCCTATCGACCAGTACACTCGAAGCGCGTTTATAAATACTCAGGTGTAACTGCGCTGGTAGCTCAGCCAGTGCTGCAGCTGAAATTTCAACAAGCTCAACAGGTGTTGCTGTTATAAATTGCGATTGAATCCGGTTACCCTGAACGAATCCGATTTCTCCAAGGCAGTCGCCATTAGCATATACCCGCCTGGTTGATCCGTCCTGATACTCTCGCACAATACCCTGTACAACGACCAATAACCGACGTTCGAGATTTCCACCTTCGAGCAACTCAGACCCGGAGTTGAATTTAAACACGTTGGCAACATCAAGAATCTTTAATATGTCACGCTCAACAAGGCCGGAAAAAAAGTTTAGCTGACTGCATCGCTTTGCCATCTGAAGCTCAACAGGCGCATGTAAACCTCTTGATTTAAAATCATCCAGAAAGATCTCCAGATCAGCAATCAATTCAGCGCCAGACTGATAACGTTGTTGTGATTTTTTACGTAACACCTTGGCGACAACATTCGAAAACTCGGGTGGCAGATCAGGACGGAACTCCGATATTCGTGGTGCTTCCTGATGCACTACTGTACGAAACAGATCTTTTACCTTGCGTGCTTTGAACAACTGTTTACCCGTCACCAGTTCGAATAACACAGTGCCCAGTGAATAAAGATCGCTGGAAGGGCCAAGCGATTTACCCAAAATCTGTTCTGGTGACATATAGTTGGGTGTACCCAGTGTTGGGCCTTTGCGACTCAATTCGACCTCATCGGTCAACCCTACGGCGATCCCGAAATCCAACAGCTTCACAGAATCGTCTTCTGCAATCATGATGTTTGCTGGTTTGATATCACGATGCAAAATGCCTTGCGCATGGGAATAGTCCAACGCCTTGCAGCAATCGATAATCACTTCTAAAGCACGATAAACGGGCAGTAATTTTTGCCCCTTGCCAAAATGCTTGAGCGTCCTGCCGTGTACCGCTTCCATCACCATGAAATTGAGCTCGTTGTGCTGTCCTGCGTCATACACCGTCACAATATTGGGGTGGCGTAAACGGCCAGCAGCATATAGCTCTGTTTGATAAGCACGCTGCGCTCCGGGTACCTTGCCAGTGGAAAGGTGCGGCTCACCAACAGGTGACAACTTGATAGCCACCTCACGATCCAGAACCGTATCGAGTGCCTTATGCACAACACCACAGGTTCCACTACCAAGTTTACCGCCGAGTGTGTAACGACCAATATGCGCTGGAACAACTATTTCGATGGGCGTTATCTGTGCGTCCTTTTGGGACGGATCAGCGCTGCCGCCATGCTTGCCATTACTGTCATCGTTTGGATGTGCAGAGACAGATTCGCCTTGGGACAAAGACACCGACAGCCCATCAGCCTCGTGCGCTGCATCAACACGATTTGCATCATTTGATCTGCCGGCCGAATTTGATGCGATTGGTGCTGCTACATCAGAGCTGCCTGCCGGTGTCTCGGGCGCATTGGCGCCATCAATATCCTGAGTGGTTTTACTTTCGGGTGGACGTTCGCGTCGACGTTGCATGGCATCACGCGAAGCAACTACCGCTGGTGTTTCGGCACCTCGTGTGGATCGAGATGACTGGCCAAGACCTGCAGCTTTTCTGCGCAGGATATTGATGGGATTCAAAGCCATCAGTGCGGTTTTTCGGTTCCCGGTACGCTGTAAAAAAAATTGGCAATAGTGGAAACTTCAAATTCCACCTGTGTGTAACGTTTATAGCACGCTTGAGATTATTTGCAGCTTGTCGCTCAACAGCATTTGTAACTTCTCATCCAGCCTCTTTTGCGATCTGCTCTTCAGTCAACCCGCTCTTTGGGAGCTATTTCGGTAGACGCCTTGTAGCGAGCGATTTCGTAAATCAGCTTTTTGTGATCAAACCAGCCCAATGCAAGCAACACAACATTCTACAGCCTGAGTCATCAAGCGCGCCAGCGCTCTAATTCAGGATTTGTTTCACGCTTTTGCTTCAAACACCGAAAACCATACTGAAAATAAACACTGCGAACATTATATAGGCAAGCGCCGCGACGATACTGGTTGGTATATTTGTGTCAAAACTGAAGCGAATAATATGTGCGACAACAGAAATGCTCCACACCAGGAAAAGAAACTGTATCAAGTCAATTTCCTGGCGGGCGCCTTCCGTTGCTGCACTCTCCTGACTTACGCGGCTGAAAATGATAGGTAAAGTTGCAATATTTAACACCGCATTCGCCCCGCAAAACCCCGCAAAGGCCTGATTGAAACGCTCTGCTTTGCCAACCTTGCTCAGCGCAAAAGACAACACAGCACCGGCCAATGCAATGTCCAGCAACGCATGGCCAACAGCAAGAGCCGGTGAATATATCTGCCAGGTTGCAATCACATAGGTCACAAATGACAAAACAACGGCTAGCTGCAAGGTGGTTCTGTCACCTGGCAAATCGTATGGCTTACCGGTTAGAAAGGCGATTTTCAGAAAATGTTGTAACATCCAGGACACAGCAACAGGACAATTATGGGCTTAGGCCCATAGTAACAGTTGCAGATTACATGTTGCGCAGATCCGTATTCCGTTAAACTGGGTCGACATCCCCCGCGTAAGTCTGCGTCAACTATGTATCATCCAGGCCAGCCCTTCTCGATAGTCGAGCGATTCAGAGGTTATCTACCCGTGGTGGTTGATGTTGAAACGGGCGGCTTTAATGCCGAAACCGATGCCTTGCTGGAAATCGCGGCCGTGCTGTTGCGCGTCGATGAAGCAGGCTTGCTGGTACCAGCATCATCCTATACAACCCATGTAATACCCTTTGATGGCTCGAATATCGAGGAAAAATCTCTGCAAATCAACGGCATTGATCCATGGC
>CAYPMR010000040.1:0-29504 GCA_964411665.1 uncultured Granulosicoccaceae bacterium
GATAATACTGTTCCAAGTTTAGCCATTACTTTTCCTCCTGTTGTTATTAGTTACTTGCCTCTTTTAAATACGCCGCGATATTTGCGATTTCCTGATCGGTTAATGGTTTTGCCATAGGAATCATCAAAGCCGAGTTGGGTCCAACTTTTACTCCATCTCTGTAGGTTTCCAGCTTTGAGGTAGTATACGAAATTTCATTACCGGATATTTTTGGAAAACTGGCAATTCCTTTACCTGCAGGTCCATGACAATTGGTGCAGGTCATGTTGTATCTCTCCTCTCCTGCCACCTTATCACCTGTCAACCCAGCGTCTCCAGTCGTTGCAGCATCTTCTGTCAACGTGTCGTCACCGCTGAATGCATGACTGAAAAAACCAAGAAAGATTATGGAAAGCAGAGTTTTAGATAGTTTAGTTATCATGATTTGTAGCCACGACCGAATAAGTTCACAAAATCAACGAGGTTTCAGTCTATATCAGCCTACTGATAAATCATAGAAATAGTGAAAGACTTGATTATTAGTATCTTTGTCGCGATAGGGTCGGTCTATGGTGCATGCGCTCGTGCTGTAGCCTGCTGATAGTCTGCCAGTCTGAATGCGCTTGAGCTTCAGTCATTGATTTCTTTACATGATAATACACTGATGCCCCTTTCCCGCGGTCGGGGTAAGGTGTACGTACCTAAATATCCATCAATCTAATCGATAGGACGCCTCATGCCTCAAACTAACAACGTTAATCGCCGTATCGTGCTGGCGCAGCGACCAGACGGTCTACCGGACAAAAATACATTGCGGCTCGAGGAATCAGCTGTACCGGAAGTAAAAAAAGGCGAGATGCTGTTACGCACTCGTTTCTTGTCACTGGATCCGTATATGCGAGGGCGCATGAATGATGCGAAATCATATGCTACACCGGTTGCAATTGGTGAGGTGATGACTGGCGGTGCGATAACAGAGGTTGTTGCTTCAAACCTTGATGGTTTTGAAGCAGGTGATAATGTCGTGTCACGTAGTGGCTGGCAGGACTATGCTGTTAGCGATGGCACTGATGCTACAAATCTTGGTAAAAGCCTTTCCAATCCAACCTGGTATTTGGGCATTCTCGGTATGCCCGGTTACACTGCCTACGCGGGTTTGTTAAAAATTGGTGAACCAAAAGCTGGTGAAACTGTAGTCGTAGCAGCTGCATCCGGGCCTGTTGGTGCAACCGTAGGCCAGATCGCAAAGCTTAAGGGTTGTCATGTGGTGGGCATCGCTGGTGGTCGTGAAAAGTGCGCGCACGTGGTTGATAATCTGGGTTTTGATCATTGCATCGACCACAAATCTGATGACCTGGCCGAGCAGCTCGCATCATGTTGCCCTGATGGTATTGATGTGTATTTTGAGAATGTGGGTGGCAAAGTTCTATATGCCGTATTGCCTTTGCTTAATCCGTTTGCTCGCATTCCGGTGTGCGGGGTTGTTTCCTGGTACAACCTGACAGGTTTGCCCGATGGACCTGATTATAGTCCGGCAATCATGGGCACTATCCTGCGTATGAAAGTTAAGATGCAAGGCTTTATCATTTTCGATAGTTTTACACAAGATACGCATCGTGAATTTATTAGAGATATGAATGCCTGGTTAGAATCTGGAAAAATAGTTTATAAAGAGCAATTGATAGACGGGCTTGAAAACGCACCTGCTGCATTAAACGATTTACTGCTCGGTAATAGCTTCGGAAAAATGGTCGTCAAGCCGTAGTGCAGTACAAGTAGCTGTTAGAAGTCGCCTCAAAATTGATCTTGTACACCTCACTCTAATTATGAGATGGCTTCTAGTCGCCATAGCCTTTTGACGAAATTAAAATTACACTTTGATAGCTTTGACGTTTTTTGAGAATAACTATGCAACGAACACTGTTAGGTCGATCCGATATTGAGGTAAGCACTTATTGCCTCGGCACGATGACATTTGGTACCAATACAACAGAGGACAAGTCTCACGAGCAACTGGATCTAAGTCTTGATCAAGGTATCAATTTTCTGGATACCGCTGAGATGTACCCAGTCAATCCGGTAAAAAAAGAAACTGTTGGAATAACCGAAGAAGTGATCGGTCGATGGAACGCCAGGTCTGGTAAGCGTAGTTCGTATGTTATTGCCACGAAATGTACGGGAGTCAATGGCTCTTTCGTTCGAGAAGGAGAGATGGTCAGTGGTAAAACTATTCGTAGTGCCTGCGAAAGTTCATTGAAACGGTTGCAAACTGACTACATCGACTTGTATCAGCTCCACTGGCCAAACCGCGGCTCTTATCATTTTCGTCAGATATGGGATTACGATCCGTCACAGCAGGATCGTGCAACTGCCTTGGCACACATGGAAGATGTAATGAGTACACTCAAAGCTCTGGTTGGCGAAGGCAAGATTCGCTCATTTGGCTTATCGAATGAAAGCGCATGGGGGACTGATAAATGGCTTGCTGCCAGTGAACGTTTGGGCGGGCCACGGGTTGAATCCATTCAAAACGAATACTCGGTGCTTTGTCGGATGCCTTTTGATGGTGATTTGGCTGAACTTTGCCACAATGAAGCGGTTACCTTGTTGGCATTTTCGCCGCTTGCGACCGGATTTGTGACGGGTAAGTATCTTGATGGTGCAAGGCCCAAAGGGTCGCGGCTCGACATAATTGGTGAATCCCCGAGAGAATCACCGAGGTTGGACGATGCAGTGCGTGCCTTTGTTGATGTCGCTAAAAAACACGCTATCGATCCCGTGCACATGGCAATGTCATTTTGTCTGCAGCGACCTTTCCCGTGTATACCGATTTTTGGTGCTACAAACACGGCTCAGCTTGAGCATCTGTTGGCCGGGAAAGATGTTAAATTAAGCGATGAAGTCATGGCCGATCTAAATCAGATCAATCGTAGTCATCCCATGCCATTTTAAATACTATCCCTGCTGTTTGATTGCACCGCCACCGTCAAAGGGGGCGCCTAGTTGGGGCGCACAGTCTCTAATGTTGAGATGGCTTTTAGTTTTTTTGTTCGTCATCAGATGTTCGAAGTCGGCCAATAAGCTGTGAGCCAGTTTCAATAATCGCTTGCATGCGCTCTTCCAGTCGGGTCATCTCGGACATGGGTCGCCTGAGTGCATCTGCTTCATCTCCCAGGTCAGCAATTGATAGGTAAATCTGTTCGGAATTCCTGATTTGTTCTTCTGCATTTGTCACCACTGAATGCAAATTATCGAGTAGAGGTTGTGCGCCTGGTACATTTTTGACCTTGGCAAGTTCAGTGTCTAATTCAGCAACTGAGCGTTTGACAGCATCAAACCATGCTTGCGAGAGCTTTGGTTCGCCTTTGGCGGTGTGTATGGCGTTGCGCTCGATGGTGCGAGTATTTTTTACTACGCTATCTATTCTGGATCGCAGATCTATCTGTATTTGTATGATGTCATCGTTAACGTTAACCACTTTGTGCAGCATCGTGTTCAACTCATCAACCAATCGAGTGATACGATCAAGGAATACATTCAGATCGCGAGCCAGTACGCCAAATTCATCCGGGGTTCGAACCTCCGCTCGTTGATTAAGATCTGTGTAAGCTTTCGAGAGTCTACTCACCACTGATCTCAAGCGTAGCAACGGCTCCATACGTGCTCTGAGAATCAAAAACAACAAAATAGAATGCAGGACGATTTTGCCAACCGCTAGACCCATGGTTAGTTTAACGTCCTCCCACCACATAGCGAAATCACGGCCGAGGTAGTTGCGAACAGTGACACTCCCTAATATATCTCCTGGTGCCGCACCCACGTGGCATGAAAGGCATACTTCTCTGGCTGCGATTTCGACAGTTGCTGTCTTGTGTTGTTCGTCCGCCATGCCAGCGATCGGAATGCCTTCTGGTGAGAAATTAAATATTTTTTCGATAGCCTGCACAGTTATTGCGCTGGGCACTATAGCGATTTCATATCCAAGATCTGTCCAGGCTTTATCAAGAATAGGGTAGACCGTTCTGGCAGCAACCGGACCTCCCGAGTTCGACATAATCGATACAACGTTTTCCGAGATTTCCACGGCCACGTTCCTCGCTTCATTTTCACCATTGGTCTGGTAGTCCAAATAAACTTTACCGGCCTTGAGTGCAAATTCAATGATGCTGACCAGGAGCAAAACCAAAAAGAAGTCCTTGATCATGTGGATCAAGAAAGACTTGTCGAATCTTCCTATGGATGGGTTTGATTGTTCGAGCATGGATAGGCGCTAGTGGGCCGGATTGTTAATCCATGTAGTATATAGAGTTGGTGTAAGTTGTCGAGATAATAGCTATGTAATACGCCTTGCCAGACAATTGAAAACAAGAGTTCAATTCCCCATTCAGCTTGCATGCCTTCCATACCGATTGCAACTGGCGCCAATATCACAAGTGCGCTGCTACTGTGAATGAGACAAATAAACGACAAAGGTGTTGAGCGGGAACGATTTTGCTTGCGTGCAAGGGAGATTCGTCGGTCAATCAGGCTGGCTAACTCCAAGCCTACTATTGCTATACGGGCTATGAATTATTTGTCGAACTGGCCCTAAGTACAGTCAGGTTATACGAAGAACGCGCGACGTATCAGATTGATTCCCATCAATACGAAAAGAAGAAGTACAGTTTTGTGAAATTGCTCGATACTCATGTGTTTTCGAATCACTTCACCTAGTGAAAACCCGAGTAGAGTCGGAATGATCATTAAACACGATGCCATGGCTAGTTGTTTGTCCAGCAGTCCGTTCAGTACGTAGCCGATCGTTAATGGAATAGCGCCGCAAAGAAGGATAAGACCAGTCATTCGCACAAAATCATCTTTGTCACATCTGATTGAAAGCAAGTAAATTATTAAAGGTGGCGACCAAATGGCTGTTAGTCCTCCCATCAAACCGGACATACCGCCGAGTAGAATTTGTGCGGGCCTGTGGAGATGTGGCGGTATTTTTGGTGGCTTGCTAATAAAACTGGTGACTGCCCAAAGTACGACCATGATACCGATCCCTCCAGTCAGGGCCTCAGTGCTGGCGCGTGCTGCTAGTAAAGATACAGAAAACATCACCACACACATACTCAGTACAAATGGCCACAACAAAGTAACAGAGCGTTTTACCCTGCCACCGCGATAAACCTGCCATGTGTTAGTGAACAGAGCCGGTACGAGTAACAAGGCGATCGCGATACGCGGATCAACAAACTGCGCCAGTATTGAAATACTGATCGTGGGCAAGCCAATTCCCAGTGCGCCCTTTACCGTACCGGCCAATATAAATACGGCTATCGCAAACAGAAGTAACTCTGTAGTAATAATTCCGCCTATCATTGAAACTGCTTCACCAATGACTGCAATGCCATTACTGTAGCTTCAATTGCAGGCGGATCACCATAGTAGTCATAGGGCCAGTCGGGTGTTGCTTTGTACTCGACAACACGCACCTCCGGTGACAGTTCAATCTGTACTGCCTGAATACCCAGCTCCTCTGATGCAAATCGGGTCAGTGTGTGATTGACAAGGCCGCCGGTAAATTTTGGATGGTCTATCACCAGGGAGCGCCAGGCTTGTTTTGGCGCAGTTACATTTTTATCGCTAAGCTCGAAGCCTGAATTAGTGAAATGAGGCACAACCCATTCAGCTTCACAGGAACGTCCCTTGATAGTGCCTATGGCAACACCCATATTATTTTTAATACTCATGCCATGAAGATCAATCAGGAATTTGATTTTATTTTCCTGCACCAATGATTTTACCGCCGTTTTGTACTCGCTTGTCTCATCCCAATTGGGGTCTTCGGAGATTTTGTGGCTGATGGCTATAGCGTTGCAATGACAAGATTCCGCCATGTATAAAGCGAGTGCCCCGGTATATTCCTCCTGCATCTTGTCTATTCCGTTGCGGCGATGCGTGCAGGCGTGGGGCGCAGAAATCAGTACAGGAAGAGGACCTGTGACAGACTTAAACCAGGGAGTGTCGTCTACAGAGGTATTTCGATACTCAAAATTTGCTTCTAGCTCTTTGAGACGTTTTAACAGCCTGTCAGAGGACGGCATTCAATCGAAATCTCTGTCTGCTATTACTTTGCAAGAGTGGCCAACTGAGCAAAATCTTTTATCTGAAGTGCGCCAATTGGTTTGGAACGGTTCACAATAGACGAGCCCACTTTTGCATTTTCTATTGTCGCTGCATGACTCATGACTGTCTGCGTAAACATACAGAGCACCCAATCCTTTCATGTAAACTTTTTGTTCTTTTTTGACAATGTCTCTTAGCTCTACGCAACTATGTTCTTTGGATTTAATTGTTTTAACAGGGGCATCTGCGGTTACAAAAGGGGGCAACAGAATGATGAGAAGTGCGATACTGAAACCAATTTTCATAAAATACACCTACTATTTACGTTAATTTCACCTGACTAATTAAAGAAGAGTCGAGCTCGTCTTAAATTGATAACAATCTTACAGGTTTAAATGTAGGCTTGGTTAAAATCGAGCGTAGTAAAATGCTCGTAGTAGATAGATGATAAGAAGTATCCGCAGCCTTGCTAAGACGAGCTTAGATCGGCTGCAAGTACCAATAACACTGAAAAACTTTAAGAGCTATTTGTTAAACAAGCTCTTTGCCATGCCCATCAAACCAGACGCACCGCCGAGCTTTTCTGTCAGTGCAGACGCGTCCAGCATTGAACCACCGCCGCTGAATTTGTCTGCTAGACCGGGAATCGCGTCAGATAGATGCTGAGCGCAAGTATCCGCATCACAGCCCATCTTCTCGGATGCGGCCGCAAGCTCTTCCTCACCTAGAGCAGATTTTAGCTGCTCTGCAGATACAGGTTCGTTTTCGCCATCACCCATCCAGGAATCAACCTGACCACCGAGGCCGCCGTCTTTGAGTTTGCTCATCAGAGAGCTCATGTCGAGATTACCACCAGTCATGCCAGACAAAGCGTCCATTATACCGCCAGCCTGGTCACCCATTTTATCTGCAAGCAGTTGTTTGCCCATATTCATCAAATCCATTTTATTCTCCTATGTAGAATTGTTTTGCACCTACTCTACCGACAAGCGCGTTAACTTTGGATATTTCGAGAAACGATTAAGCGAACAATATCCATGCCCGTTGGTTATCTAAGGTCTTCGATATTGTAAGATTTAACAATGTTGCCGGTATCGAGTGATTCGTAGATGAATAATTTTAGTTGATCCAATCTCGGTAAAACCACTTTCGCATCTACTTCAATTATTGATTGGCTGAGAACTCTGGATGAATTGTTCCAATAATATCTGTTATCAACTTGTTTACAATCGTAAGACAAGTTTTTTCCATCTGTTTCGCGATTTAGTGAGATTACAATTTTATTAGTTAATACCGCTGCTTTCATAGTTTCCGGTTTTGCACCGGTGATCGCATTGGTAATTGCTTTGCAAATTATCGTATCCGTAAAAAGGCTTGAGTCGGACGTAATAGGCGTATTGTCTTTTTCTTGAGAGTTGAAATCAGGTTGTAAATCATCCAGTGTACTGTTTGAAGGAATTTTCGTGAGCGAAGGTGCTTCAGCAGAGAAATACCTGACAGCGAATACAATTGCGATTATCGCTACAATCAATAGAGCCAGTAATTTCAGATTAGCCATTGCAGCATCGGACGTGTTCTTTTGAGGCTCTTAAGTCTGTTTCATTATTGTATTCTACAAACTAGGGGCGAAAGTATTTTACACAATTGGGGCGTGAGATATCCCATGCTTCATCCAATGCACTAGTCACATTCGCTGGAAGCGGGCCTTGTGATAAGGCTCTCAGGTTGTCTTCGAAATGACTGATTGTACTTGCACCTAGAACAACACCATCTCCCTTACTTTCGATTAATTCAGAGTGGTGTGTCAGCCAACGTAATGCAGCACTGGCTGGTGCTATTTCAGACTCTTCGCAGGATTGTTTAAATGTATTTACGGCATCGAAATAATTGGTGTTCCAGTAGCGTTTTTGATATTCAGCGTTAGCTGAAAAACGGCCAGCTTCCGGTAGCGTTGCTACGTTAAAGTGTTTGCCTGTTAGCAGGCCGCCAGCAAGAGGGTTATATACGTAAAATGCAATATTATAATTCTGCAGGCAAAGAAAAAGTTCCCGCTCGACATCGCGTGTTATAGCGTTATACATACCCTGGTACACAGTAGGCATAAGGTAACCGCGCTGCTCACATATTCCGACTATTTCTGCAACTTGCCAGGATGCATAATTACTCAGACCAAATCGTTTAAATCGCCCTGCCTGATAGTGTCGATCAAGTGCCTCTAACGTCTGTGAGATCGGTGTGTCCAGATCGGGCTGATGCAGGTAAACAAGATCAACATTGTCTACACCCATACGATTTAAAGAAGTTGTTAGTTGATGATCAACTGATTCGGGCTTTAAACCACCTTCCAGTGGATTAACTTTGGTCGCTATATTGCAACGTTTGAGATCGCCGCATTTATTTAAATCACCTAACAGGCTTTCTGTGGCACCCGCACAATACATATAGGCAGTATCAAGCTCATTGTGGCCTGCATCGCAAAATGTATTGATCATTGTGGCGGCATCAGGCTGATTAACCTGATCGCTGAAGGTCATTGAGCCAAGTATAGCTTTCATTATTTAGTAGCTTTCATTATTTAATGGCGTGGATATTGTGCTTATTTTAAGGTCTTTTGAAGATCTGATCTATATTTTACAGGTTTAGTTGCAGATTGGGTTACATTCGAGGTAATAGTTTCTTTCAGCGTTTTTTTTGCCAGGTGGATATGAAGTTTCTGAAAACCATAGGTTGTCTTGTCTTAAGCGGATTTATTTCATCAGTTGCTTTGGCTGATACTCACTCAAGCACTCTGGAGAAGCTCTATGTTGATTCGGGGTTGGAGCTGTTAATTAATTCTCTGCCGGTAAGTGTGCGTCAAAGCATTGAAAGCGATAAAACAACAATAGCGCCAGACGAAAGTGTGCCCGAAGAATACTGGCAGTATTTATTGGAGAAAGTTGACGTTGATTTTTCTGCTGACGGTATGAAGCGCGTGATTATGGAAGACTTGAAAGATGGATTGACTGAAGAAGAAATCAGTAAAAATATAGAATGGCTATCTACACCTTTAGGTAAAAAAACAAAAAGAATTTCTGAAACAGTGTATTCAACAGAAGGCGCAGAAGATCTGGATAAGTGTATTGCTGATTTGGAGACATCCTCCGATGCAGATATAAATCCCAATGCGCAACAGCGCGTACAGCAGGTCAAAACTCTTGACGAGTTGTTGCAATCTACGGAAGTCGGTCTCGAATTAATTAAGACCATGCAGGTTGCAATCGCAACAGCGGGCAATTTGTCACTGCCTAGTCAGCTTCACCTGCCAATAGAGGAAATAGCCGAACCATTCGATCTTTTTATAGATACAATTCGCAAGCAATTGAAAGCGTATACGCTGTCATCATATATCTGCATATTTGATTCATTATCAAATACTGAAATGGACAACTATATAACTGAACTCGAAACCCCACATGCAACCAGCTTTTATAAAGCGATGGTAAAGGGGCTTCGACAGGCATTTTTTAATAGTTCTTTTGCCTTTGGGGAGTCAGTGGTAAAGATGTCCAAACAATTAGAAGATCATCAGGAAATATAGGATCAGCGGGAATTTACCAACTTTACTGAAATTGACAACCTGTTAAGGACTCATCTTCCTGGTTTGCGGAAAGGCAGGGCAGCCTCGCGGACTCACTCCAGGCACCGAGGATGACTCGAAATCCATCGCCTTCAGCGACACGAGCAGTCCAGGTATCCAGATTTGCTGGATCTGCACTCCATGTTAGTCGTTCACCATCAGCTGTTTCGGCAATCAACTGCCCATTGATATAATTGGGTGTCCCTAATTCATCAGCTACTACTATCTCTTCGAATCGCTCAGTTGTCGTTATCGTCAGCTCCTCACCGTTTGTAAAGGGTGCTGACACAGTAAAATTTGTTGTAAAAAAGTGACGTGGTTGATCAAAAACCGTATCTGCGACTTGTTGATTAAGAGTCACTACGGTATCGAGCCCATCGTCATCGAGCAGGTTTCCAATTAAGCCGTATTCAAAATTACTGTAGGTAAGGGTACGGTCACCATTGGCTCGCCCAACAGTCAAACTGACTTCTCCGTTGATATCAATCGGCATATCGATTGAATCTATAAAGAGCCTGCTATAAGTCGCAGTGTAGCCACCTGCATCGCTGCCATTGAGCGAAAAATTCCCATCAATATTACCTACATTTGGTAAAACACAGAACTCAAAAGACAGGCTTACAGAGCTAATGGCAGCAGTATTTGCGTCCACAGTGAGTGTTCCGCTGTCACAATTGAAAACCGTAGTGGAAGCGAGCAACACATTGCCATCAAATATTAGCTCTGCAGAGATTTCTTCCAGTGCCTCCAAACCCCCGCCTATGGCAAGGTCTTGTAATGTCGGGAAGAATTGAACGTGGGGGTTGTTGGTTGTGATTTCTGTAATGCCACCCAGTATTCTGCTTATGATCGCTTCGCTAGAATCATCAAACGCACCCGGGTCAAAAGCGCCGGGATTGAATATCGCGGGAAGCGAGCGATTGCCATTGCCGTCAATAGCTATTAGTTCATAAGTGTGTGGTACCGCGCTGGTGCTGCCGATATTGAAATTACCAGTGGGATCAAAAAAACTATTGCCCTCGGCGCTACCAATTAACTCACCGTCTCTAATTACATCAGTCGATACAATATTGGCAGAAAATGGCGTTCTATCCCAGAACAGCTCTAACGTGTTGGGCCCGTACACCTCGACTCTGACGTTTTGCGGTGATGCTGGCCGAAAGATCGGGGCACTGGTACCTGAGTTGCCAGTGTCAAATGTAGTTGCTGCATTGGGGAAGACATCAAGCTGTGTATCGAATTCGAGTATCACCTGTTCAGAAGTTTCACCTGAAGCCGATCTTGCAACAACGGATACCAGATTGGCGTTGTCTGATGAAAGTGTGTCTATAAATACACTGCTGCCAGTTGTGGTTCCCACCAGGGTTCCGTTTAGAAATACATCGTATTCAAGATTGCGAGACACAGCGCGATCCCAGAATAATTCCCCAGCCGAAACAGAGTAAACGATTCCCCTGACATTCTCAGGTTGATCCACTCCAGATGTCAGCTCGTCTACGGCTACAAAATTTGATAAGCCCGTGCGATCCGCAGGAACTGTAGGGCTGTAGTTTCCGTTACCATCAAACGCGGCTACTCTAAAAGTGCCCAGCCGCTCCGGCCTGTAGCGGGTTATGCCGACCACTGTGTCGACATAGCTTGAGCTTATATAGATGTCATATCCCAGTGCTCCGTCAACTGGATTCCAGCTAATTTCCTGTCCATCGTAGGTGGCGCCGGATACCACAGGAAGATCCTGAGCCTGAGCCATTGTTGTTAGCAGGCACATTGCGCTTGCCAGCAACATCAACTGGGTTATTTTACGGAAACTAATGAGTAATCTGACGGGTATCAAAAACGTTTTCATAGATTTGTAGGAACGTAAGGGGTATGAACTGATTTTACTCCAGTATAGTGTAGTGGTGCATCGTGGTTCTGACAGAGTGCTTAGAAATTTAGTCTCTGGAATCCCCTTCCAAAAAAATCTGGATATCATCAAGACCATCTGGTGCTTTTAGGGGGGGGGCACAAGAACTCTTTATTAGTTTGCCACGCGTATCTATCAAGTGTCTGTTGAAGAGGTTTGTGCTTCATCCAGTATTGCGTCGACCTTCAATTTGTGGGTTCTGCCAAGCCGACGCGATACAGATGCAGGGGGGGGCATCTGTGTTTGCAGCTATAGCTCCATATTAACGTAAGTCCAGGTTCGGCCCCAATTCTGTTTAGCCGGTCTGCTACCCTAATGTCGTCAACAACCCAGCACAGTCACCTAAATTGAGGTAAAAACACGGTGCATC
Organism: uncultured Granulosicoccaceae bacterium; assembly: GCA_964411665.1. Classification (GTDB taxonomy): domain Bacteria; phylum Pseudomonadota; class Gammaproteobacteria; order Granulosicoccales; family Granulosicoccaceae; genus CALFCE01. Next base: position 11,980 of record CAYPMR010000040.1, read on the forward strand.
TTGGTGTTATTGGTGTGTTATTGAGCCGTATTAGTGGCGCTCGGCGCGCAATTCGCCACTTTTTGTACGTCTGGATAAAGTGGTTGATAGAATTGATGCTTATAAACAAACCGGTATTAGCCCATGATCCGCTGGAGATCGCCTCAGAGGATGAAACCCGAGTTACTGGCACAGACCGAGACTATCACTGAGCGCCAGCCTAATCTTGGTATTGTGATTATTTGGGATGATTTCCATGTTGTAGGTAATTGCGTGCCACTGCTGACTCACATTTATCCGAGCGGGCTCGCTGATAGAAGCACCTGCTCGCGTGTTGCATTGGCAACAGGAGTTGCATGATGCATTTGCAGCAGGCGAATTGGAACGAGATTTTGTTGCTATCGATCCTGAAATCAGCATTGGAATTGGGCGCGATCTGTTCGCTCGCCTGCGTACGCGTGCCAGTTGCGCCGAAACTGACGCCAGTCTGCTGCAAGCGGAAAGTTAATAGGGGTCTTTACCAAGTGGGATTTGGTTATTTGTTCTCGTGCGGTGTTATACGACAATCCAGATGAATATATTTAGGCTCAACTCACTACGTTCCAAAGTCTTCGCTGGTGTACTGGGTGCGTTATTGCTTGTCACCCTGGCTGCTGAATTTGTCTTGTATCGTCAGGCGGTTTCATTTGCGGAAAACGAGTTATTTGAGAAACTTAGAAAATACGCTGTAGCGCTCTCACAAGTGGTGTATGTAGATGGTAATGACTTATTTAATTTGCGCCACGACTGGGAGAGCAAGCTAAAGCTTGGTCGCTTTGATCAGGCTGAATATTTTGAATTTAAAACCATGAGCAATGAATTTTTAACTGATTCGCACAATCTTGGTGGAGATAGCTTGCCTGAGATTGGTTACCACAATGGCAAAAAGCTCGTTGACTTCGGAAAAATTGTGTTGGGAGTTTATCAATACCACTTTAAGCTCAATACCGACAACGATACGGGCCATCCGTATAAATTAATTGTTGCTGACAATACCAATCACATCAAAAACGCACGAATATCTACGCTGAAAAAACTAGCGCTTTTTACACCATTGGTGCTGGCTGCTGCATTTATCATGAGTTTCGTGTTAAGTACGATAGCCTTGTCTTCTCTGGCGCGTTTCAGAGATCGAGTGCAGTCATACCAACGAGGTGATAACAGGGCAGAGCTTGATTTAAGATCGGTGGATAAAGAAATGTTGCCACTGGGTAAAGCGATTAATCAACACATTAGACAAATCAATAATCAATCTATTCTCGAATCAAAGTTGCTTGCAGAAACAGCACATGAGCTACGCACACCACTGGTAAATATGCGTAAAGAAATTGATCACTTACGCATGGATAATCCAACCGGCGGCGAGTTAGCTCTTGTTGTAGATAATCTCGACAGAGATTTATCCAAATTACAGGGTATGACCGACAACATGTTACTGCTTTATCGAATAGAGAGCGGAAACTATCAACCCAGATTGGAGCTGTTCGACCTTGAAAAAGAAATTGCACGCATTGTCAGAGAGCTAAGGAACAGAGACAGAGAAAAAATACAGCTGTCCGGGCTTTCTACACCGGTTTATTCTAATAGATCAGTATTGAGGGTCATTCTGACTCAGTTGATATCGAATGCCAGCAACTATGCACCTGAGTCCACAATTAGTATTAGTTGGGAGCCGCAACATAAAAACGTTCATCTTTGTGTAGATGATGCAGGACCCGGTATACCTGAATCTGACAGAGAAATGATCTTTAGTCGAAATTATCAAATAGCGAATCTGGATGTAAATGCTAAAGATGATGGGGGGCTTGGTCTGACGCTGGTCAAATTGTATGCAAGCTCGGTGAATGCTGAGGTTAGCTGCTCTGAGTCACCGCAAGGCGGTGCCAGATTTGCCGTGTTGCTGCCAATTTCTGAGATTGATTCAACAGAAAAGGCTGGCAAAAATACTGAAACTAAAGGCCGCAATTGAAGTTAAGGAGAGTCAGGTGATAAAAAACAAGTGTTTATTTTTTGCACAAACCGTCTTGTTTATTGTATTTCTTTTTGTGCTGGGCACCACTTTCTCGGATCAAGAGTGGTTTGGCGATGATGAGGATGTGGCTTTTGCAGAACGCTTGTGGGATGAGATGCTTAAAGTTGATCTCGTTGGTGATAATGCATTTCCCCATAAGCCTTATTTTGGTACCCATCCTCATGGCGCTATTCTGGAATCAATAATATTCAACATTATTGTCGATAATCGTGAAGCAACGATTGTGGTCAAGAGGAGCTATCGTGGTGATAGTGCAACCCTGGGTTCAGTAACTAAAAATAGAGGTGCTTATCTTGATGACTATACGATTATGTTTAAACGTGAAGCTGGTTATGATGAAGAGCATCAAAATTGGTTTTGGGCAAAGTACAATCCAGATGGCTCGATTGACACAACCCCTAATGGGGTAAAGCTCGCTGGTAGAATTGCGAAAGGTAAACCCAAAGGTTGTATCGCCTGTCATAAAAAAGCAAAGGGTGATGATTATCTTTTCATCAATTAGTGCAGCATCCCTCATATTATTTGGTGTGGCTTTGTTTTTCCAATGACAGATAGATGCCTGAATGGATAAATCTATCAACGAATTTATCTGGAAGCATAGTGCCAGAGAGCAGCTGATACTGGTGGTGTTGACACTGGCTTATCTGCCAACGCTCTACATCATGTTAGAGCTGCCAAAAACCATCATAAATAAAGTCCTTTCCAGTGTCGGAAACGGAACCCATGACTTTTTCAATTTGTCATTAAACGCTGAATCATTATTAGTTGTATTGATAGGGATATACCTTGGCTTGTATCTGGTCAACTCGTTTATCAAACTCATAATCAATGTAAGAAAAGGGATTCTTGGTGAGCGTCTGGTTCGTCGATTACGTTACAGCCTGGTAGATCGACTTCTTCGATTTCCTATACAGAGATTTCGTGTGGTATCGCAAGGTGAAACTATCGCACAACTTAATTCTGAAGCTGAGAATTTAGCAGGATATATGAGTGAGTCGGTTGTTCTGCCGCTATTTCAGGGCGGCACCATGTTGACGGTACTTATTTTCATGTTTGTGCAGAGTTTTTGGCTCGGTTTAGCAGCGGTTGCACTGATACCGTTACAGGTTTTTATCATTCCCCGCATGCAACGTCATGTGAATTCACTAAATCAGGAAAGAGTTCGGCAGGTTAGGTCTTTTTCTGAATACATTGGAGAGACCGTTAGTGGCGCGCAAGCAATTAGGGTCCATGGCGTGCAGCGCTATGTGTTGTCGGGATTTTCGCAACAGCTTGGTCGCTTGTTCGACATTCGACTAAGAATTTATAAGAAAAAATACTGGATAAAGTTGATAAATAATTTTATCAATCAACTTACTCCCATTCTGTTTTACTTAATTGGCGGGTTGTTAGTGCTTCGAGGGCATTTGACGATAGGTGCGCTTATCGCGGCGATTGCCGGCCACAAAGACATGGTTTCACCATGGAAAGAATTGCTTAAATACTACCAGATGCAACAGGATGCAAAGATTAAATACCAGCAGCTTACAGAACAGTTTGACGTAGATGGGGCAGATGAGTCGGACTACTACGTTGATGTACCTGCAAGGGAGCAAGCGCCACTGCTTCCGTTAAAGATGAAAAATGTAGTCACTGAAGAAGATGGCAACAGAGTTTTGTCGAAATTCAATTTTGAGCTTGCAGCAGGAGAGCATGTTGCAATCGTGGAGCCTGATGCAGATAAACGGCTACACATAGCTGAAATCATCCTGAGTTTGCGATCTCCGATGTACGGCAGTACCTGGTTGGGTGATCAACAGATTAAAGAAATACCCGGTAGTATCAAAAGCCGCCGTCTAGCGTATCAGACATCCTCACCGCCCATATTCAATATCTCAGTATATGAAAATATTTTGTTACCGTTAAAGCATTTACCAACTGCAATAGAGAATAAAAGTAACATCGTGGAGGCGAAGCTTACTGGTAACAACAGCGATTTATTTGATGCCGAATGGATAGATTACGAGAGGTATCAGTTTGAAAATCAGGAAGCTCTGGATAGCTGGTATTTGCAGTCCATGGAAGCTGCAGAGGCAGATCACAGTATCATGAAAAAGGGTCTTTTTCAGTATCTTGTTGGGGAATCACAGTTAGCCCAGGCGGGCATGATAACCGAATCTCGACCATTGGTTATTGAGGCTTTGCATGACAGCAAAATCTCCATCCAGTCGTTTGATGAAAGAGAATGGTGTTATGGATTATCGATAGCTGAAAATCTTGCTTTCGGGAAAATGATAGACAGTAAGAGGTCACCTGGAGAACTTCTCTATTCACCGTCGATCGGCGATGTGCTATCAGCAAATGGCTTTGATCGAATCGTTGAGCATATTGGCGAGCAAATTGCCAAAATGATCATTCAGGGATTGTCGTCTGAAAAGACTCGCGACCACACAATGATCGCTTTTAATCTGCATTCGGATGAGCAGGCAGATTCCATTTTGCAGAATGCCTTTTCCATTAGTCAAAAGTCTTCAGGTAAATATAACGAAGCGGATAGAAAATTTCTGCTGCTACTGTTTTTAAATCTTGTGCTGGATAATCATGATGATATTGGACTACCGGGTTCAGTTATCAGCAGAATCATGTTTATACGGGATGAGATTGATAGTCTGCTAAATCAGGATCAAAGAACTTCATTGCAACGTTTTGAGTACAGTGAGTATCATCCCGGATTGTCGGTGCTTGAAAATTTGCTTTTCGGTCTGTTACCGAGAGATATCGATGATGAGTCTCTTGTTCAGGTATTGGATATCGTCAGCCAGGTGATCACACAAGCTGGTTTCTCAAGAGACATCATGTTGCTCACCTTGAAAAACGCGGAAGCGGGTATCTCCGGATCAAGGCTGTCCAGTACGTCGCGACAGAATTTACCGCTTGCACGTGTATTGGTTAAAAAGCCAGAACTTATCGTATTTAATGAAGGCTTGAATGCATTCGAAGAAAACGTGCAATTTCGGATCAAAGACAACATTCGCAATTTATTGCCACATACGTCGATTGTGTGGTTGGTCGGGGAATTGGAAGGACGTTCCCGGTTTGATCGCGTGATCGATACGACCAATTAAAGTTTTGATCGCATAGAGTATCGACTCATAGTGCAGTGATAACGTTGGCTCGTTTGGCATGAAATCGTTTACATCTGTACGATCCGCATCGAAATAATCTGATACACAGTAAAAAATGCTATTTGCCTTTGCGTACGTTGTCGGTGGGTATAGATTTTGTGTTGGATTATTCATGATTTAAAGTTGTTTGCATCATGAATTATATCTGGAGCTTTAGACGACCCCTTCAGGAGGGTTGGAAGTTAATCGATTACCTGATTTTAACGGGCGTAGTTTGCTGCCTGTGTTTACCCTCTGTTTCTCAAGCCCAGCGTTACACACCACCGGGCTTGTGTGCAATAAGCAGTAACTCAGACTACGAAAGTATAACCTTGCCGATCAGTATCGGCGGTGAATACCCTTCCGCTAGCACACAAACGATTACGACCATTGTAGGTGATACTGAAAATCCCGGGGGCAACCAGGCTGGTACGGGTGATACTGAAAATATTGTGATTTTGATTGATTCCAATGGCGATGGCACGCCTGAAGTTTTCGCTACTGGCAACTGTAGTTACAACCAGACAACTGCACCACCAGGTTGCTCTGTCATACAAAATGTAAGCATCCCGGCAGTCACTGAAGATACCACTTTCAGGGGCAGGGTAATGTTGAGTTTCAACGATACTAATCCGGCTAATAGTTGTGGTGACAATGGATTTGGCGATAGTGAAGACTTTCTGATTGTAGCTAATGTCGTGGAGACTATCACGATTGCCGATGTCAGTGCGCCAGAGGATGGTGGACCGATAAGTGTTACAGCTGTGCTTTCACACGATGTTACGGATGCAGCCGGGTTCGTACCATTCACTGTCGATTATGTACTTTCTGACGGTACTGCCACAATTGCCGACAATGATTACACAGCAGCCACGGGCACACTTTTTTTTAGTGGTCAGGCAGGTGATACTGCAAATATTACTATCAATCCTGTGACAGACATTGTGCCTGAACCGGATGAAACATTGATAGTCAGTTTACAGAACCTCAGCAACACAACCCATGGTATTGATATTAGCGATACCGCAAATGTAACGTTGCTCGATGACGATGAAGCGATCGATCTGGTGATGTCAAAGTCAGTGACTGATGAGACACCTAACATAGGTGACACGATTGTATTTACTCTGCAAATTGATAACCTTGGGCCAGATGATGCAACCAACGTATCTGTTCAGGACCTTGTTCCTGTCGGGCTCGGTAGCGTCGCACCGATCAGCATACCGCCCGGCACCAGCTTCAACATCAGTGGTAATGTGGTCGACTGGTCGGGTCTTTCAGTTGCCGTAGGTGGCACGATCTCCGCGCAGTATTCAGTTGTCGTATTGCCACCGTAGGTCGGTACGTGGCTGCACGCTCTACTTGACGTTACGTGCGAGATCAATTTTGAGACGGCTTCTAGTAGTAATATATTTTAAGCCCGATACTAACGGCAAAAATTTCTTCGAACAGGCCTCTTCTTTGTAGATAACTGACAAAGTCAGCTGTTAAATCAACGTTCTCGGCTAATTGGGTTTCAGCACCAAAGCCCCAGGAAAATCCTGAGCTATCTTCGCGAAAATCCCCACGGACCGGTCGCCTGCCAAGGTCCTCTGTGAATGATGCGACCGTAAATCCGGCAAGACCATACACTGCGCTGCGGTTGCCAATAGGTAATACACCTTTGAGAAAAGCACCTGCATAGGTCAGAACAAGGTCATCAAATCCGGATGTTGATTCGGAGAAGCTGAAACCACCGTGCCCACTAACATCAAAATACCTGCTGATCTGTGTGGACAGTCTGCCTCGTAATCCAACTGGATTTAGCTCAGAATCGCTATCGTTGTTTATCGTCAGGCGGGATACATCGATAGCGAAGGCTGTCTCTGCTGCAACACCCTTGGTCGACGATATAACGCAAAGTAATAACACTATGCCATGCAGTAGAGGTTTCATTTTATGTTTCATAATTCGTCTCTGCTTTGATTCGATGAGATCGCCAGTTGTCAGTGGGAGGTGCAACTGGCTTGTCTCTACGATTATTGTACAGTGAACTGTTTTGCCAAACCTTGACTGAACCCCGGCTGAATGCACAGGAGCGTGTTATATGGTTGGCACTTGCAGAGCTGGATCTTGCGGGGTATGTCTGGAACGCTGTTCGCTGCAATCGACGCATTCGTGCTGGCAATACTCACATTGTGACACTAACAGCTCTTAGGAATTATGTATTCAGAACTTGCCTAGGTGGCCTCGATCACTTTATGGCTAGTGCCTTCCAATACCAAACAGCTCAATACACCTGTGTCATAAGCACAGGTATCCACATTGACGCGGTTGGTCAGGATTTCCATAGGGTATTGCGGGGTATGACCATGCACGATGACTTTGTCATAGAGTTCATCGTTCGAGATGAACTCGGATCGAATCCACATCAAATCATCCTCCGATTGTTCATCTAGCGGTACACCTGGACGAACACCGGCATGAGCAAAGAGGTAATCGCCAAAAGTGACAGACTTTGGGAGTTCTGAATAAAATTGCTTATGATCAGATGAAATTTTCTTATCAAGCTCTGCACGGATTTTGCCAGCATCCTTGTATATGTCTTTATACGCGGTCATATCCACACCATACGACATAGTGCACTCCACTCCGCCGTAGCCAAAAAACGAATTGGCCAATTCCTGCGGATTGGCTAGAAACTTCTCCAACTTGTCCTCGTGATTGCCTTTCAAGCAAATGACATGTTCATCTTCTAGCATCAAGTCTAGTAAGAATTGGGCACAGCCAGCTGAGTCTGGCCCTCGATCTATATAATCACCGAGAAAAACTATTTTGTATTGTTTGCCTGCAATGTCGTGTAGATCGGCTCTAATTTTTCGATGAATGTTTTTGAGTAATTCCAGATAGCCGTGCACATCGCCAATTGCGTAAATACGCATGTCGTCTGGTGTTGTAGATTGGCCGAAGCTTATTGTCATAATAAAAATTGATGTGCAGGAGAATTTAAAGCCTGCGCTGAGTAAATCGAACTAAATATACAAGACGCCATCTCGGCGATTCTGTACATTCGAATGTTTATCAGCGCCCGTTGATGCACGAAGTCGTGCTTCAACTTGTAGTGCTCGAATCAAATTGTTGTTTAGTATCTCTGGGTACAATCCACAAAACCGTGCTACTTCTGATGCATAGGGTTCGCAACAACGTTCAAGTTGATCCCGTCTTTCGTCAGGTAAATTGTGCAGCATTAATAATCTGGGTGCCTGCCGTTCGATATAACGCCGGCTAATGCTGCTTTGCTCAGCGCTGGCCCAATCTTCTCTGATCAGAACAGGAGGAAAGTCTGCCGAATCTTTTTGGCGCCTGTCAAACCATAGTGCCTTGGGGTACATGCCTGCTCGTTCTGCTACTTGTTGTTCAAGTCGATAGTTCACGGGTGTTGCCTTGGATGCTATTTCGTCGTCTGTTTTCACTATTGGCATGACCGCATCGGGTAAAGCGGTCCATTCTGCTCTGGACGGAAACTTTGCCATCTGTGCTTCTTCCGAACAGGCGTAGATAAGAGCAAGCGGTGTTTGGTCGCTAGCATCAAGTACCCAGTATTCATACAGGTCGTTACCGGGAAATGGCAGTTTGGTTTCGGCAAGATATTCCAGTAGCTCTGCTAATTCAGGCTCGGCTACTTCTTTATCAAACTGATCTGCGCTGAACGATCGGGACTTTAATTCGGCTGCGGAGAAATTACCGACTCTCAGGTGGGTTCTTTTTACAAACTGCACCTCCCACATTTGGCCATCAAGTGTCAATGCGCGGTAGTTGTCAGACTGGGCAATTTGTACCTGACCCGAGAATGGCGGATTTAATCTTTGTGAAAATGCTCTGATCATTGTTTAATTTAATTGAATGCGTTGACCCCAGGGTATCTTTGCTAGCCCTTTGACCAACCAGAGTGTTTCTGTCGCTGGTGGCTTTTGTGGAAACCGACCTTTTGCGTCGGTAAAGTAAATGACCAGATCTGGTTGAATATCATTGTTGCTTACCCATGTAAAGACAGGGTTAAAATCTGTTCCACCACGACCTTGCACAGTGTCTGGTAATACCAGTTGTTCCCATGCCTCGAAAATCCACGGACCATTTTCATCCAGTTGGGCATCGCAAGCCAACAGGGTGATGCGTGCATTGACCAGGCCTTTTATAGCATTGACCTCTGCTACAAATTCATCCAGTTCGTCCTCCTCTATCGAGCCACTGGTATCCAGAGCGATTACAAGATTTATTTGTCGAGCATGTAAGCTCGGCATGATCGCATCACCTTCGCGTCTTTGCGAGGGTCGCATTAGGTTGTAATCCACCCGTGCTGATCCACTCATATAACGTGCGAGCAGAGTTCGCCACGGTATCGATGAGCGTAACAATTTATTGATTAAGCGTTCTGCACTACCGCTCATCTTGCCAGCTTGTGATGCTTGTTGTGCAGCTCCGGCAAGGCGTTGTTGCCATTGAATGTTTAGTTGTTCACGTTCCTGAGTAGTTAGTGGTAATGGACGGTCTGTATCGCCTGACGAATGATCATCGCTCAATTGTGTATTTTGCTCGGCAGTACTGCCTGTTTCATCAGCTTCGTTCTGGCCATTCTCATTGCCGTTGTTATCTTTGTGCTCATCGCTGTTATTGCTATTTTTGGAGCTATCCGTGGCGTTAGGATCTGAGTGATTGGTTGGCTCATCATCGGTATCGTCTCCTGTACTAGCTCCCTGGTTGTTGTCGTAAAGATGTTGATCGAGTGTCTCTTCGTTGGTGTCGTCTGGAATGAACGGGAAAATCTCCTCTGCAGTCATGCCTGCATAGTCGTCGTCATATAAAGAACCTTCCGGCGGTTGCAGTTTGTCTTCCTTGAGAAGTTGGTTAACCGCGTGATCACAAGCGATGTCCCAGCGATGTGCATCGCGGTGCTCTCGTCTGGCAAAGTGAGAAAGGCCACAATGTAAAGCATCATGCGCCAACACGAACTGTACCTGACTTAAATTAAGTGAGTCGATAAAGTCAGGGTTGTAGTATATTTTTCGTGCATCAGTGGCGGTGGTGGTACACCATGGCGCCCGTGCAGCTTCCAGGGGTAGCCGCAGTACCAGCGCGCCAAGAAACGGTTTATCAAGAATTAACCGCGTGCGCGCAGCAGCGAGTTTTCTTGATACGTGGTCTTCCATAGTGTTGCTAGGGTAACTCCGAAAGTATTTTTGCCTTTACAACGGCTTTTCCCTCTTGATCAAAAAAGGCAGATGGTTTGTTCATGCCGCGTAGTTTCCACATGAGTCTCTTGATCGCAGTCTATTTGCAGCTACTTTGATGTAAAAATTCGAAATGCTCGGATAAAGTCACATTAAGTAACTACCTAAAAACAGACTTAAGCATTATGCGTTGATTGGTCACACGGTAACTGCGTTAAGTAACACTTTCAACCCGCGTTTTAGCACATAGCCACACAGTGTATTCTGCTATTGGGTGATCGCTAGTGTGCTTCGCCTGATATCCAGTTCAGGCAGCAGGTTTTATCGTGATGTCGCTGTATCAACCAGTAAACCCAAGTCCATTGCGCGTTGGTAACAGGTCATGCGGTTGGTGGCTTTGAGCACCTGAAACAATGATTTGACATGAGTCTTGACTGTGGATTCTGCGATAGAGAGTTCCCTTGCGATAGCCTTGTTTGAAAGACCATTGCTCATTAGTTTTAAGACCTCAAACTGACGCTCAGTGATGCCCATTTGTCGGATAATTTGATGATTCCAATGCGAATCTCTTTCAGGCTCGATCAGATTCAATTCATTATGCACATCGTTAGATTCAGTCCAAATCGATGCGCCGGTTCGCACGCGTTCAACTGCTTTGAGTAGATCGTTTGCTGATAAGGATTTGTGTAAAAAACCACAAGCGCCTGCCTGCTTGGCAGCTCGATTCAGGGAATAGTCATTGTCTCCGCTCAAAAGAAGTATCGAGGGTGGGTCCGGAAGTGAGCGAAACACTTTTGTTAACGTCAGGCCATCTAGATCTGGCAGGTTTTGATCCAGAAGGACAATCTTGTGGTGAGCAGTAGACATGGCCGTTAGCGCATCTTGACCACAGGAAACAGTGGTTACTGTGTAATGAGATGCGAGAACTGTTTTTAGGCTATCGGCAAACATTGCATGATCATCGACCAGAAGGATCTTCATCAGCAACGCCCCTGCGCGGGAATTTCATCCATTAGCTTATCCTTACCCCTCCTTTTGGGGGATACATCTCCCCCACCAGTACGATAGCAAAATTTACAAAATATAACCAGAATTCTGAATCAACTTGGGTTACATGACATCAGCTGCAGATTTAAGGAATCGCTTTTTTCACGGAGAATAAATACAGGTGAACGTACAGGATCAGGATTTAATATTGTTACTGGAGATAGCGGGAGTTGTCGGTTTCGTTTTTTATATGCTTTCGTATGGACTATTGCAAATTGGAAGAATATCGGGGCAAGGCTATTGTTATCCGCTCATGAATATGGCGGCTGCTTCTATGGTGTTAATCAGCTTAACGCATCAATTTAATCTGGCTTCAGTGTTAATTCAGTTGTCCTGGATAGTGATCTCTCTCATTGGTCTATGCAGGCTGTCAATAGCTGCAAGATGATTGTGTTGTGTTTGCTCCAAGAGAGATAGGGCAACATCATTCGTCGTCATCAAAAATCAAGACATCGTAAACCTGATTAGCCCAGCCTTTAAACTGGGGTAGTTTGAACAGTGGATCGCCAATCGCGCGATGCATGTCAGAGACCATCATGACACCCATTTCACGCTCGGGAAAGCTGGAAGCAAAATCAAGAATGTTGCCCAGTTTGGACTCACTGTCCTCTGTTTGCGCTATCCGAACGGCGTGACCGACAAGCGAGGAAGCTAGTGCATATTGCAAATCAATGGAATTGGGCACAGGTACTTTAACACCGGAAACAATAGCATCAACATCTGGCAGATTGTCCAGATTCTCTATAAATGCGTTCAGCTCAATGCCTGCTGCATTACCGACACAGGCTTGCAGTGCATTTGCCAGAATGATCGAACCAGAATCGAATTTTTGTAACGCGTGATGCGCAAATTCCCAGGAGCGGGGCGTAGGAAACGCTACCGGGTCCAAAGCAGGATCAAAATCGAATAGCAGTTCCGGTCGAAAGCGCAGAAATGCGATAAGCCGTTCATCGATTCCTCGCTTGTGCGCCCATAGCACCCAGTCATCGAGATTTACATCAAAACTAAAATGCGTAAAGCGATTTGCCAGCGGTGTTGGCATTGAATAGGTCACACCACGATCGCCTTGTCGATTGCCCGCTGCAAATATTACCCATGCCTCAGGCACTTTATATTCACCAAGACAACGGTCAAGTATGAGTTGATAAGCAGCGGCTGAAACAGCCGGTGTGGCGGAGGTGATTTCGTCGAGGAACAAAATACCTGCACCGCCATGGCGTTCAACATCTGGCAGCATGCGTGGCACCGCCCATTCCACCAACCCGTCTGTTCGAAACGGAATGCCGCGCAAATCACTTGGCTCCAATTGTGACAAACGAATGTCAATCAATGGTACTGAATGTTGTTGTGCGACCTGAGCGACGAGTTCAGATTTACCAACCCCTGGTGGTCCCCAAATCATTACGGGTGTGTGGTGCCCGTCACGGGTGCTGGAGAATTCTGTGTCCAGAATGATTTCTAATTGGCTGGGGCGCATAGTGTTTGGTATTTTTTTCTGTTCCCTTTATACGGGCCTGTAGTCATTTAGGGCCAGTGAGAGAGTTATTGTCCCCGTGACTCGCGAATTGGAATGACTCAGGGCCTTTACTGGGGTCGAGTTCACTGTGTCGGGGTCGAGTTCACTATGGTTCAGATTTTGCCGTGACCGGGCCAAAATTCACTACAACGACTGCTTGGAGGTCGGAGCTACTGATACTCGCCATAGATTCGTAGCCAGGAATACTGTTTTTAAGAATTTGCGGATCGTTTAACCCTTTGAATGCCCTGTCTCGATCGAGGGTTATCTGAAATTCATCATCCAGTATCATGATATGCGTGAACTAAGGTTTAGAGAAATGTCTAATTTTCTGGCTTTAAAAGCTGCGAAAAGCTTACTGGAAACTTCTGAAAGTTGGATTAAATCGATCATTCGCGGGTCGGTCATTCATGCACTAGTGATTGAATGATCATAATGTAAAGTCAAACGACGGGGCAAGATTCGAGTTTTTGAAAGATTGCCTGGTTGGAGTAAATTCCATCCAGCTCTCTGTCTTTTCGTTAATTAACAATGCCAGAGGATTAGATCGCTAAATATGCAGTTGTTGCGCGCACTTATAACGTTGTTGATCACAGGAATTGTGATCAGTTCCCCGTTGGCCAGCTCTGAGAAGGGAGTTGAGTTCCAAAAAGTAAACGACGCAAATGCAAGCCTGCCGGGATTAAAGCCTGAGCTACGCCTCTTTCTGGAGACTCTGCCCGCGGTAATCGGTGCGCAGAAAGTTACAACCGGGTCTATCGATAACAAACCTGTGATCGTGACCTTTTTTGCAAGTTGGTGCCCGCCCTGTCTGGACGAATTTTCCCACCTTAATCAACTCATGGAAGAATTCATGGGAACAGATTTACGCGTCGTCGCAATTAATGTGTATGAAACATGGGATGGCAATGATGTTGACCGGATGGTGCGATTCATAGAGAAAACCCAACCGGTGTTTCCAGCGATAGTCGGATCAGAGCAGGTGCGGAGAAATTTTGGCGGCATTGATCGTATTCCGACGGTTTATGGTTTTGATCGCACAGGCAATCTTGTATATCGATTTGTACATAAAAGGGGTTCCGCTACGACGCACGCGAGCTATGCTGAGCTGAAACAGGTGGCAGCGGGCTTGTTGCAATCTGATTGATCGTTTTGAGAGGCATAGTTTACAGATGTGGTTGATCGATTCTGGCGACTGTGCCTATGAATTTAGTAAATAACGAAATACGGAGCGATTAGTTTTACTCTGGCCGTGCGTGGTATATTTCATCCCTGAAAGGCGGTTGCGATAACCGCCATTTGTCAGTCAAAAAACACGTTGGTAAAGAGAAGAATAAACGCTCATGCATGAAATTATCTGCCCTCACTGCAGCAAAGCATTCAAGGTTGATGAATCCGGGTATGCTGATATTTTAAAGCAGGTTCGTGATAGTGATTTCGCTCAACAATTACACGAGAGACTTGAGCTTGCGGAGAAAGATAAGTTCAACGCAATCGAGCTTGCGAAAAGTGAGGTTGGCAGCGAAATGCAAAAAACCGCTGCTGCTAAAGATATCGAGATTCAGGAACTCAAAGCAAAGTTAGATGCTGGTGATGTTGAAAAAAAACTTGCGGTAACAGAAGCTCTGGCTGCAAGTGAAAAGAAGCGTGACTCGCTGGCGAGTGAACTTGAACAGCTCAAGCAGGAAAATCTGGCAGCAACCCAACTTGCCGAAGCGACACTTGCCAGAGAGATACTGAACACAGCTACAACGAAAGATACGGAAATCCATAATCTTAAATCCAGGCTCGAAGCCCAAGACGTATCACAGAAGCTCGCTATCACTGAGGCCTTGAGCGCAGTTGAAAAAGAACGCGATGATCTTAAAAATAGCCTTCAGCAAGCGGCGTTGGAAAAACAACTCGCTGAGACATCCATGAAGGATAAGTACGAAACTCAGATAAAAGATCGTGATGACGCTATCGAGCGTCTACGTGATATGAAGGCTCGCCTGTCTACCAAAATGGTAGGTGAGTCACTGGAGCAACACTGCGAGACCGAATTCAATCGTATACGGGCAACAGCTTTTCCGAGAGCTTATTTCGAAAAAGACAACAATGCCAGAGCCGGTAGTAAAGGAGATTTTATTTTTCGTGACACAGATGATGCTGATACAGAAATCGTTTCCATCATGTTTGAAATGAAGAACGAAAGTGATACCACAGCGACGAAGAAGAAGAACGAAGATTTTCTAAAAGAGCTGGACAAAGACAGGGCAGAGAAGGGGTGCGAATATGCTGTACTGGTATCTTTACTGGAACCCGAGAGTGAGCTTTACAATTCAGGCATCGTTGATGTGTTTCATCGTTTTCCGAAGATGTATGTTGTTCGACCGCAATTTTTTATACCGATAATTACCTTATTGCGTAATGCCGGGATGAAATCGCTTGAATACAAGAACGAGTTAGCGCTTTTCAAAGCGCAGAATGTAGACATTACGAATTTTGAAAGTGAACTTGATTCGTTCAAGAACGCGTTTGCAAAGAACTATGATCTGGCATCAAGACGCTTCCAAAAGGCGATAGAAGAAATCGACAAATCGATTGATCACCTACAGAAAACCAAAGATGCCTTGCTTGGCACAGATCGTAATCTTCGCCTTGCAAATAACAAGGCGCAGGATGTCACTATCAAGAAATTGACACGGCGCAATCCGACCATGGCAGACAAGTTTGCAGAGTTAGAGGTGCCAGAATAATAAGTTGCCATCGCGATGGGATAACCGTCCGGCGCTTTGAATTTTAAGTGACCTTCGAGCACTAATATATGTGCAGAGTCTGATGTAGCAAAATCTGATGTAGCAAAGTTTGTTGCAAAATTCAGATGGCCGATTCCGTGTCGCTCATCTGATGTAGTAAAATAATACCATTTCTACGCATTTCGTTCAGACAGTTATCAACAATCGATTACGCCAACAATCGATAGCGCTCGCCTACGATCAGGATTCACCACTCGCTCGCCGTGCAACAGCGCGAGCGACTATCAGCGCCCTGGAAACCAGTATTACGGGTATGGCAATCAATGGACTCTGCGGTTTCGTCGATCCTGGAGCTGTTGTGCTGCATTAGACGTTCTTTATTCGTGTTTCAGAGCCCGCTGTTTTAGAATCTTTGTTTTTGAGAAAATACTGCGGCCCGAATGGGAAATAATGTACAATTTCGGGTGTTTATGCTGCTTAGCCAGCTTCGTTTTAAATGCTCACCCATGATCGGCAAAATAGCGAAAAATATCTATCCCTCTTAGTGTTCTTAGTGCGCTCATTGCTACATCGCTCAGTGTTACATCGATTCCTCTTGGTAGTTAGTTCTGCTCGGATTGTTCTCGATGCGTTATTGCCAATGAATAGCATTGCGGCAGATATACCTCGATAATGAAGCAGAATGCACAATACGACACTGCAATCCCCACGCGCTGGGTTGGGCCACTGCGCCTGAGCGGTGAGGTTGTCAGTGGAGATGTTTCGGTACCCTTAGCGACTTATGAAAAACCCTTATGGCCGTCCACCTCCAGAGGGGCTCGCATTTCCCGTCATTGTGAAGGCGGTATTCAATGCACCGTCATAGATGAAAGAATGAGTCGGTCAATAGCGCTGCGTGCTTCCAGCGCACAAGCGGCAAACAAAGCGTGGCAATCAATCGTGTCGCGTGAGGATGAATTGTGCGCGATCGTTGAATCCACAAGCCGTTTTACCCGCTTGTTAAGTGTTAACAAACAGATCGTGGGCAATCTGCTGTTTGTAAGGTTTGAGTGCCTAACTGGTGACGCCGCTGGACACAACATGGTCACAGCCGCTGCCGATGCGCTGCAAACGTGGCTGCTAGAGCAATATTCAGAATTGGCGTACGCCTCGATTTCAGGCAACTATTGCACTGATAAAAAGGTCAGCGCTGTAAACGCTATCCTGGGTCGAGGTAAAAACGTCATTGCCGAAATCGAAATTCCGGAAGCGCTTTGTCAGAGTATGTTGCGCACTACGCCTGAAGCGATGGTGCGCATCAACACCGAAAAAAACCTAATTGGTGGCACCATAGCTGGCAGTATCAGAAGCGCTAACGCGCACTTTGCGAATATGCTGTTGGGCTTCTTCCTGGCCACAGGCCAGGATGCTGCCAATATAGTGGAAGGATCCCAAGGTATCGTTCATGCTGAAAAACGCGATCAGTCGCTTTACTTCTCATGTACCTTACCCAACTTGATCGTAGGCTCTGTCGGCAACGGTAAATCTAACCCTCAGGCCGAGGAAGCTATGCAGAAAATGGGGTGCCGGGAGAAGCGTGATGTCGGAGACAACGGTCGGCGACTAGCGGCTTTGTGCGCCGCAACAGTGCTGTGTGGCGAATTGTCATTGCTGGCTTCGCAAACCAATCCGGGTGAGTTAATGCGCACGCATCTGGTCATGGAACGGGCATGACTGAAAAGATCAATAACCGCAAGCTCGAACACTTGAGAGCAATCGCAGACGATCCCGATATAGAGCGTTTTGCCGCCGGCTTCGACAGCATTAAGCTCTCTCATCGTGCAC
>CAYPMR010000040.1:29604-34925 GCA_964411665.1 uncultured Granulosicoccaceae bacterium
GATATAGAGCGTTTTGCCGCCGGCTTCGACAGCATTAAGCTCTCTCATCGTGCACTGCCTGATCTTGATTTCGATGCCATTGACACGAGTGTTGATTTTCTCGGCAAGAAGTTATCATTTCCTTTGCTCATATCTTCGATGACAGGTGGCAAGGGTTCTGACATAACCCGCATTAACCATAATCTTGCCCGCGCCGCTGAGCATTGTGGTGTGGCAATGGGCGTTGGCTCTCAACGGGTTATGTTTAGCTCCAGTGAAGCGCGCGAAAGTTTTGAGCTGCGCCACCTGGCCCCGAGCGTACCGCTAGTGTCTAACCTGGGGGCAGTTCAGTTGAATAAGGGGTTTGGTATTGAGGAGTGTCAGCAAGCTGTCGATATTCTCGATGCGGACGGACTCTTTTTTCATTTAAACCCGTTGCAAGAAGCTGTGCAGCCGGAAGGTGATCGTAATTTTGCAAATTTGCATTTGCGCATTGCAGAAATTGTTAATTCGTTAAGCGTGCCTGTGCTGCTTAAAGAAGTTGGCGCCGGTTTGTCGGTTTCAGATATAGCCGCTGGTGTTGCTGCCGGCGTTCGATATTTCGATGTGGCAGGGCGTGGAGGCACTTCCTGGAGTCGTATCGAATATCATCGCACTAAAGACCCTGAAGATGATCTCGGAATTCAGTTTCAAGACTGGGGATTAACTACCGTGCAGGCGTTACGTGACGCTGCACACTATTGCAAAAGCCATGTGCCTGATGCGGTACTGATTGCCAGTGGTGGAATACGCACAGCTATAGATATGGCCAAAGCCGTCGTTCTGGGTGCGCAACTGTGCGGGATGGCGGCTCCCTTGCTAGCTGCCGCACAGGATTCTTTTGAATCAGTCGTGAAAACGATAGAAACACTACATCGCTCATTTAAAACTGCATTATTCCTGCTCGGTTGTGCCAATTGCTCAGAGTTGCGCAGTAACAGTTCAGTATTGCTCAGCTAAAATCAGTCATGGAACAGATCGGTATAGACAATATCAGTTTTCATATTCCTGAGCGTTACCTCGCGATGGATGAGCTGGCTGCAAGGCATAACATTGATCCTTCCAAGTTTTCACGCGGCATTGGTCAAAACAAAATAGCTGTGCCAGAACACAATGAGGACATCGTTACGCTGGCTGCAGAGGCAGCACAAGGTGTGTTGGATAGCAGTGACTGCGACAATATCGACACGCTGCTATTTGCAACCGAGACAGGTATTGACCAGTCCAAATCTGCTGGTATTTATGTGCATCGCTTGTTGGGGCTACCCAGTGCTGTCAGGAATGTAGAATTAAAGCAGGCTTGTTACAGTGCAACTGCTGCTTTGCAACTTGCCTGTGGTCATATTGCCAGACGCCCTGACAAGAAAGTTTTGGTGATCGCCTCTGACATATCCAGATACGATCTCAATAGTTCAGCCGAGGCGACCCAAGGCGCTGGTGCAGTTGCCATGTTGGTATCAAGTAATCCACGCATACTGGCCGTAGACACCGCAAGCGGTTGCCACAGTGAAGATATAATGGATTTCTGGCGACCGCATTATCGTCATACCCCATTAGTCGATGGCAAGTACTCTGCCCTGAAGTATCTTCAAAGTATGACTAAAGCGTGGGATGACTACATTTTAAATGGTGGGCGTGCTTATGATGATTTTGCTCAATTCTCTTTTCACTTGCCTTTTGCGCGCATGGGTGAAAAAGCACATCAACGGCTTGCGTCTTACAACAATGTGGAAGCAGATCAACACAAGGTCGAACCTGGATTGACTTATACACGACAAATTGGCAATTGTTACGCTGGATCGTTGTACTTGAGTCTGGTGTCTGCACTTGAAAACAGCACTGACGATTTGTCTGGACAAGCGATTGGCTTATACAGTTATGGCTCTGGTGCTGTGGCAGAATTTTTCTCTGGCGAAGTGCAGGGCGGCTACCAAACTCACCTTCATTCGACCCATCACCGTAGTTTGATTAGCGATCGATCTGCGCTCAGCTATGACGAATATCTTGAGCTATGGCATGCCCCTGATCCACATGATGGCTCATCAGTCTCTATCGCTGGTAACGCACCTGTTTCCTCTCGCGGGCGTTTTCAGCTTACTGGTATAAGTGACCACAAACGTCACTACGAAGCCATTGTCTCCTGATCCTAAAAAACCCTTTGGTCGTGCGCCAGGTAAGCTAATTCTGTCAGGAGAGCATGCCGTAGTTTATGGTGCTCCCGCTCTTGCAGTGGCTGTTGATCGCCACACAGATGTCTGGTTCACGCCCATGCACAAAACAGGGGGACTCCGTACTGCCTTTGGAGCACTGAGTCAGGGGCAACTGTATCCTTTGGAACGCCTGAAAAGCTTCAAGGAACGATTGGATAGACGATTCGATCAGTTCATACAGGGAGATTTGCCTGTTCAGAATATCCTTAGACGTCCCGATGATCTGGTGGTCTACACCTTGTCGTCACTTGTGCATTACTTGCCAGTTCCAGGCATCAGCCAAACACATAAACTGCCTGTTCCCGGTCAACTGTCCAGCAGCTCAACTTTGCCGCTTGGCGCCGGCATGGGATCTTCCGCATCGGTAATAGCCGCTACACTGACACTCTATGAACACCTTTTGGAGACACCAAAAAGCACTGCTGAACGTTTTCAACAGGTGCGAACTTGTGAGCGATTGCAACACGGTAAAGGGAGTGCAGTGGATGCCGCAGCAGTTGTATTCGGTGGCCTTAATCGGATAGTTAGTGGTGAAGCAAGTCAGCTCGAAATGAACAAAGACAACAGTCTTGTCAATAATGATGGTAATAACTGGTATTGGGTTTTGCATGGAACGCCCGAGTCTTCGACAGGCGAGTGTGTTGCCAGAGTAAGGAAAGCATCAGGTCACGATCAAGCGCTCTGGGACGCCTTCGAAGCCTGTACTGATCAGTTTCTGTCTGATCTGCAGAACGGACATGAGCCTGTTTTGGTTATCCGTGAGAACCAGCGTTTACTGGAAAGGATTGGCGTAGTAACAACTTCCGCCCAGGAGTTCGTTAAAGCAGTTGAGAACGTTGGAGGAGCAGCAAAAATATCCGGTGCCGGAGCGGTACGCGGCGAGGCCGGTGGCATAATGTTGGTATACTTGCCTGATTCTGATGTGCTGGAGAGTTTGAAAGGACTCTATCCTGATCTTTGCTGGGAACCGCTGAAAATATCCAGGCAAGGAGCATCCTTGCATACAGAAGATTGAATAGATTGTTCTCCGATGTATTTCGGTATTTGTCGATTGCGATCAATCTCACCCACTTAAATGAATCGCACCATTAGAGTTTCTGCACCGGGATCAATCATGATAACTGGTGAACATGCGGTGGTGTATGGATACCCTGCAATCGTTTGCGCAATTGACCAACGTATCGAAGTTGTTGCGACACCAATCGATGCTCGACTCATTGAAATTAATACAACTATCGCTGAGCCTGTATCCATGTCCCTTGATGAGATTCAAGTGGATGGTCCAAACAGATTCGTACTCGCAGTGGCTGCGCAATATGCCGGGCGTCTAGCGCACGGAATCAGATTGACGATAAATTCGCAGATTGATCCTACCTTAGGTTTAGGTTCGTCTGCGGCCGTTACTGCTGCGACCCTTGCAGCGTTAAACTTTTTTGTCCATCAGGATGTGCCGACAGGTGCGGCTGGATTGCATCAAAGACAACTTGGCGACTTACACAGAACAGGACTTGCTGTTATAAGAGAGTTACAGGGGCGTGGCAGTGGTGCAGACCTTGCTGCCAGTCTCTGCGGTGGAATGCTTGCTTATCAGCTACCCAAATCTGTGCTCGCGGGTGCTCAGATAAACGATTATCCAAGCATACAACCTCTCCCACCTGCACCTTCACCAAGCTTGCGTTACTCCGGATTTAAAACACCAACAGCAGAAGTACTTGCGCTTGTATCTGCTGCGCGAGACAAAGACAAACAAGGCTATGACAACTTATATCTGCAAATGGGTAGTGCGGCAGAAGCTGCTATCCAGGCGGCATTAAGCTCTAACTGGAGGCTGTTCGCAGATCATCTACAGGACTATCAGGTTCTAATGAAGGCTCTTGGTGTTTCGAATGACATTCTCGACAAGATAGTCGCAGACGCATTGTCTGATTCGAATCCCCTGGCGGTAAAAATTTCCGGGTCCGGTCTTGGAGATTGTGTGTTGGCAATCGGTTCGATACCAGATGGATTTACGCCAGTTACTATTGCAACCGATGGTATTCGCTATCATGTCTGAAGAAATTCAAGCGGTTTTCAATAAGCTGTTGCCTGGACAATTGAAAGCTCCGGTGAAAGCCAGTGCCTTCGCGCCCAGCAACATTGCCTTGTCAAAATATTGGGGCAAACGCAACCGATCTCTTAATCTACCCTTGAATTCATCGCTATCGCTATCACTGGGCAGTTGGGGAACAAGTACCAGCATAGAGCCAGCTGAGCTTGATAGTCTTGTATTCAATGGTAGTCGTTTGGACGGGAACGATCCGATAGCGAAAAGATTATTCTCATTTGTTGATTATTTTCGTCGAGACAAACAGATCCCTCTGCAGATAGATAGCCACAATACTATACCGACTGCAGCGGGGCTTGCATCCTCTGCATCCGGGTTTGCTGCGCTGACACTAGCACTTGATCGTGCCTTTCAGACACAATTACCTGATTCAGCATTAAGCACTATCGCACGCATTGGCAGTGGCAGTGCTTCACGATCACTATGGCACGGTTTCGTGCGCTGGGAGAGTGGCACTAGTGCAGATGGAATGGACAGTTTTGCACAACCGCTGGCTATTGATTGGCCAGAAATTCGTATGGCGATAATCACAATATCGACGGAGAAAAAAGCGCAATCATCGACTGAAGGAATGATTCATACAGAAGTAACCAGTCCCTTGTTTCCAAGTTGGATATCGCAAGCTACACAAGACTGCGATGTAATAGAGCAGGCCCTATCAACAAAGAATTTTATAACTATTGGCAATACTGCTGAATCTAACGCGCTTGCCATGCACGCAACGATGATGGCTGCCCGGCCAACACTTACCTACCTTAAGCCTGAAAGCTGGGCGACTCTTGAACTATTGTGGCAAGCGCGTAAGGATGGATTGCAAGCCTATGCAACCATGGATGCAGGTGCGAATGTAAAAATTCTTTATCTCGAGAAAGACCAGACGTCTATAAAATCAATTTTTCCAGCAGCAACCTGCATCGCACCATTTGTCGATGCGGCGATAATTTAGATCCCGCAGATTTTTAAGTACATAGACGTTTCAACAAATTTAG
>CAYPMR010000041.1:0-34824 GCA_964411665.1 uncultured Granulosicoccaceae bacterium
GTACTGATTAGACCAGGCATAAGCCTTTTCCACCGAATTCTAGTTTTCATAATTTCCTTACAGACCATCAGGTACAACTGTGGGTTAATATTTGTTTTCTTCTAACTGAAACCTTCAGGTGTCAGGTCACTTCAAAAATATGCAAAAACTGCGCTCAACGATCCTTGGGATTATAGAAAAAACATTCCATTTGTCAGATTTCTGCCACCAACGTTTACACAAACGTTTGTCGGTGACATAAACAATTAGCACATATTTTCGTTATTCACTCGAATCAAATCAGACAACTATCGAGAAAGTACACGGAATTCGATGCGTCTATTTAGCTCACGATCAGCTGCTGTCAAGTCCTGTGCTAGGGGCAGCTCATCACCGTAACCCTCTATTTTTAATCGTTTTCTTTTAATTCCACGCGTAACCAGGTTATCCACGATTACCTGAGCTTGTTGAATAGAGAGTTCCAAATTCTGTTTTTCGCTTCCCTGGCTATCTGTGTGCGCCATAATTGCGATGCGTGCTGATGGATGTTGTTGTAATTGAGAGACAATTACGTCCAGCGCTGACAGCGACGTTGCACTCAAATCAGTGCTTCTTCCGTCAAAATCAATATTCTCCTGAACACCGTTAAGACTAGTACCCGGCAGCGCCAATGCTCTGGGCACTACTTTAATTTTCTCGGAGGCAGCATGCGCTGCCTGAATATCCGGACTTATTGCCGATGCAACCGCATCATCAGTTTTGGCAACTGGCTTGGGTTTAGGGCGCGGTTTATTGGCTGTACGGCTGTTTAACAAGTAAACCTCCGCAGCAGGGGTTACTGCTGTAACATGTCGAGGCACAATATCGCGACCAGGCAACGTTAATAATTCGACACGACGATTAGCTATTCGGCCTTGTTCTGTGTCGTTATCAGCGATCGGGCGAATTTCGCCCTTGCCAACCGGAACGAGCTGATTCTGGTTAACGCCCCTTTTGACAAGATAGCGCACGATAGCTGTAGCACGTGCTTGAGACATTGATTCATTGATCGATTCTGCGCCTATGCTGTCCGTATAAGCCTGCACCTCAACCCGCACCTCGGGGAAGGCGGTTAATGTGACTGCAAGCTGGTCAAGAATCAGTTTGGCGGTTGAATCCAGGCCATAACTGCCATTTTTAAAGTACAGCCCCTCAACCACACCGTCGAAGAGACCGCAACCAATAGCATTAACAGAGACATCAGTGCGGGTATTCAGGCATTCGTCTGCCTCGTTACCAACACCATCGCCATCCAGATCGTAGGCCGTTGCCACAACTACCTTACTGATGTAACGATTGGCCTGACTACCAGGAATACGCGGTGTAAGACTGGCGGCATGACTCGGGTGAGGACTCTGCTGAAACACACCGGGTAGGCCTGCCTGCAATGGCTTCTCTACAGAAACCGGGCGCTTGTTGTTAAACGAATTGCGGTTCTCGCTGGAATCCCCATCTGCTTTTGCCGCAGCTAACCTAGGGACAAATTTTTGATTTTTACCAAAACGGAAAATGGCACCAAGACCTGCGAAGACAGCTTCATCATGTAAGCGTGTCGCTTCAAATCGTAGCCCCAGACCATTAGCAAAACCATATTCAACACCAAGGCCGAGTGTCAGCCCTGACAAATCACGTCCATCAAGCCCCTGTACGTTTGAGGCAGAATTGGAAAGGCCATAACCGAATCTGCCAAATGCGCTCCAGTTCTTGCGCCTGGAACGATTGTTCGTACCGGTTAGCCCATAAATCAAGCCACTGGCACTGAAAGAGGTATATTCAACTTCGGCAGTTGATTCCAACTCTGCCGTACCCAGTACCGAGCTGTCGAACTCGAAGCTGAAGCGATTATTCAGATCGTAACCAGCCTTAAACTGAGTGGCCGCAGAAGTGCCAGTTTGCACACTGAAGCCAGTTGCACTCAGATCTGGATCAAGTCTCGAGCTCCCGAGTGAAGCGCCTGCATACCAACGGCTGGTAAACGGCTCTTTGCCCTTTTTCGGAACAAACTGTTTACTCGCGCTACCGACGTTGCCGAATCCACCCAGATTTTGCCTATGCTGACCAGCGCAAGCAGAAAGTGCGAGGGTGCTGACCATCAGTGTCAGTAAGCAACCAGTACGAAAAGAACCTACGGAATTAGATGCATTAAAAAGGGTCAAAGCCTTGCCCTACCCAATGTTGAAGCAGCGTTTATACAAATTCGCAGCAAAATAGTTTCCCGCCTTCTGAAAACCAAACGCACACGCGCAGGATGCCAAAAGCATGAAATGGTAAAAAACTGCGTAAGAGCTTGGAATATCCGTGCCAGAATGGTCAAAACTGCAGAAAGATATTTATCTACAGCCGGGGTCTAGCGCTCAACGGCACTGGTATGGAGCGCTGCTGGGTAAGAGATACTACTTCCAGAACCCACCTCAAAACTAGAGCATGTGCGCAAAGACAGGGCGGATTTCGTTCGAGAAGGACTGGGCGCCTCCTTTGTTTACACGCCAGTAAATGCGCATGCCTGCGCGAGCGCTGGAACGCAATCCAACGCAGCATCCACGTGCATGATCAAGCGCATAGACGCACCGTACGAGATGGGTTCTAGTAACGACCAACCAAATTAAGGAACCAGCCCCTGGCTTCGAAACTGTCATCGCCCAGGTCATCGTCAAAATCGGTAAAATTGTATCCGACAGAGAGACTGAGATTATCGCCAATCGTTGAACCAAAGGTAACTAAAGCTCCCTGCTGCAATCCATCCGTTGCATCAGATGACAACCAACGCCAGCTACCAAGTAATTCGAATCCAAAAGGCACACGGTAGCGAGCCCGTAGACCCGCAAGTGTTGCGTCATTACCAAACCAGATACCGTCACCGCGCTGCAGCCTCTGTTCACCTTCGCGATGTGCAAATTTCGCCCCAACGTCCCATTTCGCATTAATGGCATAGATGCCCTCAAGACTGCCTATCAGGGATCGTCTGTCGGTATCGCTACTTTGCGATAGCGGTGGTAAATCAAACAGGTAGGTCAATCGACCCAGCATATTGAGCCGATCGTGTGTCACCGGTCGATAGGCAAACCCCAGTCCTGCCTCAAGAAAACGCGCATCCTCTTGACCACTGAGTCTATCTTCAGTGACAGAAGCATCCAGCACACCCTGCCAACGGGTAGCTACGCTCTTACGGTATTCAAAGCGGTTGGTTGTTACAAACTGATCTGTATCAATAGAGGTGCCACGGTCGCGTCGATATTCCAATCGACTACCAGCCTTAAGCGCATCTCTTTTAACATCCACACCAACGGAGATCGCATCTCGATCGGTAGTGCCACCGTCGTTATCTTCGAAACTTCCTAACTGCAAGGATAAATTAGCACTCAAATAACGATTGAACTGACGATCAAGCCCTAGTGTATGCGACGCACCCTGGCGATTATCTTCATGAGTAAACTGATGTTCGGTAAAAACCTTAAGGCGTTTAGATAACTGCTTGCGTTGGCCGAAGGTCGCTGTCTGACGTATAACACTACGATCAGATATTTCGTGAGAAAGGTTACTGTAGACACTATAGGTATCACTGAACAGGTATTCCGCCCCGGCCTGGACAGCATCGCCACGATCACCTGTTGAGACCTCACCGGTAAGCAAGAGTCGATCAGTTAGACTGTACTCAGCACCCAAACGGAACTGATTATTACGCTCATAGTTCCCTGTCTCGCGTAAGGTTGTTTGTGCGACTGCAAAAACCGATAAGGGTTCGGAAACATCATAAGAGAGTTTACCTGCAGCCAGCGTCGCACCACCTTCTTCAGACTGGGCGAGGTTCTCTTCGCGAATTTCTCTTAATTCGGCACCAACACTTAGTCTGTTAGTCACATCATAATCACCTTGCAGGCTTGCTGTCGTTTCACGCGACACACCATCTCGTTCCAGCAAAATCGCACGCCCGGTTATCGACGCTTTGTCATTAATTTGCGACAGGAATTCAATGCCCGCTTCGGTTGTATCATCACCTGTATCAAGATTGGCTACAGAAAATTCGGCGTCTCTATACTTGTACCATGCGCCAATCGTTGTATCTGTACCTTCGCCATAGCGGCCTTCACGTACCTTGAGATCGTTAAGTGATACACGCCCTTCTATGCTAAAGGCAGCACCGCTAGTTGTACCTGCATTACTGTTGAACGCTGTAAATGATATGCCACCATCATCAGACTGAAAACTTCCAGCTGTTTGACTCGCTTCACTGCGTGCCCATTCAGCCCTGAAATAGGTACTCCCGGTTTTCTTTAGTGTCAGATCCAAACCCTGCACATTGTAGTCGTCAGCCTCACGCGTTTCGTGTGCAATCGACGCACCGATCGCGACGTAATCGCCCAACCAACGCCTGGCACGCAAACCCGATGTTACATTACCTGAATCAAAATTATCCGGTAAAAATTCATAGTCAACTACCAGATAGGTTTCGTTACCATCGATAGGTTCGTCTCTAATGATAGATGGACCAGATTGCCCGGCTACAGTTAACAGAGGTCGGTTCAGTATTATGCGTCCCTGGAATTCGTCTATATCATAGTCGCGACCGACAATAAGCGGGACACGTTCGATAACACGCTCGCCACCACGTTGCCGAACCTCTACCCAGACCTTCTCTGATCCAAGCACTATGTCCTTATCGCGCAGGAAGTAGAGACTTCCGCCGGTGCCGAGAAATTCATTGTGTCGAAACGCCGTTTGAGCTTCTGATGCGAATACAGAAAGCTCTGTTTTGGCATCGCCCTGATTGGTATTTTTGGTATCTCTGTACTGCAACTGTGCACCGTACAAGCTACGATTAAAGGCGGCTAGTTCGGTTCCACTAAATGCTGTGTTGAAATTCCCCCAGATTGCACGAGAGCGATCCCATTCAACTCGTATATAAAACTTACCTTGGCTATCGGTATCGTCGTAAATATTGGAGTCATCTCCGTATACCAAATAGTACTGATCCGGATCCAATCGTCTGAATACGCTGCGTGGGTCCTTGCGATTGAAGTTATCAAATAATTCAGAGACATCCTCTGTACCTGTGTCCAGCTGAGCGGTAATTAAATACTTACCCTTAACTTTTCCTTTGAGATAAAACGCCAGCCTGCCATCAACAAAAATATCACCATCGTAGCGACCCTCATCTACTGAAAGTGGTTCAAGACTACCGGAGACATCATTCTCGCCAACCGTTAAATCTGCCAGACCCACCATAAAGAAGTAATTAGAGTCAACCCTGGCAGTCAGTTTCTGTTCAAAACCTGGCAGTTCTTCATGATCACCTTCAGCGGAAACATCAAATTCGTGAGAACCGGATGGCAACAAATATTCCGCGATAAACTGGCCATCTTCTGTTACGTCAATAAAATCGCCATTGACGTTTACACTATTTTTATAACCACTACGTAAACCCAAATCCTGACCATGTACTCTGACGCGAGCACCTTCAACAACAATGCCCTGGATGGCAAGTGGCTCGTAGCCAAGATCTGTGCCTTCGCTATTTATATCTTCAAAACTATCATCTATCGTATCAAGAGATTGCAAGGTAACACTGCTCTGCCCATCCAGATCACCTACCGTTTCATTCTTTCGATCAGCATCCACACGTCCGGCGTCCACGACACGCAATGAACTTGTGTGTGTCTGATCATAATTCCCACGACCATCATAGACACGCAAGGCATATTCAAATTCTTCTCCATGCGCTAATTGTGATAAAAACTTGTCGCCATCATTATCCGCAACAGCACCATCATCAACACTCCATACTGCCGTGGCAGACAAGCCATCAAGCTCAACCGGTATGACTAACAACGGTTCTTGACTGAGGGAATCTCCACCACTGAACAACAGTACTTCAGCTGACTTTATAAAATATGGATAGTTGGTAGAGACATCGAATTCCAGTGGCTTAACAGGCTGCCCGTTTTCTATTGAAAGAGTGCTGGATGATGAAACTCGTAGCAATCGATCGAGTGATGCTGGATCACGGGTAATCCAGACACCACCACCGCCAGCAACAATCGCACTGCTTTGTGTTGATGGGCTGGGTTCAGGTTTGCGCAGAAGGTGCACATCCACCCGCCGGTTTTGTTGCTGACCTGCAGCGGTACTATTGTCACCCCGAGGCTGAGACTCACCCCGCTTGATTATCTTAAGCTGATATGGGGCCACCTCTGCCGGCTGTGTTTCTTCAGTCGAAGCCACACTTATGCCACCCACGCTGCCAACGGCTGCTGCAACAAAACTACTTATCAATGTATGCCGCAGTTTGATACGTATGCTCATTTTGTCGACTCCACTAATCCCTGGGGATCGACTTCTACGCTGACAGACTCCATTAGAGTGTCGCCCAGCGCATCTCTCAATCTGGCGCGTATGGCATCAGCTCTTCGTTCTGCCAATGCAAGATTGTATTGCGCGGATGCACGAGAGTCAGTATGAGCAGCAACGATGATGACTCCACCACCATACTCTCGTAATTTAGAAATAATATCTTCAACAATACCCGCCTGATCGGCGCGAACTTCAGCACTATCGGTATCAAAGAATATGGAACCCAAACTAACTTCAACAATGGCATCTTGAGCTTGAACCTGCTCCTCACCGTGTTGGCATTGTGCTATTCCTGTTGCGAATCGATCTGTCTTTCCATGATCGACTTGCACACCAAAGTTCATACGATTCAAGCCCGTATTGACGATGCGCAGCACATAAGGATTTTCAGTTGTAAACCGTGATCCATAAGGCAAGGATGCCGGGTCAACTTTAAGAATAAAATTCTGACCATAACCACCACTGCCTGCATCAACATCCGGTATATTGAAACGTCCGTGAGCATCTGTCTCAATAACCAGACCTCTGACCGTAGCCAGACGTACGCCGGGTAATCCACGCTCACTGATACCGTGGTTGCTGATGGTTATCTCAAGTACGGGTATTTCACCTTGTGAGTTATCCAGAAAGCCTTGCCGATTGGTGTACCAGGAGTTCGTATTGTGCGTACAAACACGAATGTCCTGTGCGTTTAGTCCGCGAGCTTTGGCACCAATATGCCTTTCTGTAATCGTGCCGTTTTCATCTACGGAAATTCGTGTTCCTTCAGCGGTCTCGATCCGGAATTCGTTAGTGTCGCCAAGCGGCATTTTCACCGTGACACTCTCACGAGACGGATCATCATTAATTGAACGACGCCCATCCAGATTCGGCAATGACAGACTGTTCCAGCCGTAGTAGTCACTTTTTATAACAACTGATGTGGCATCAGCTGTTTCCTGCAACCCATCACCATCGTGGTCATTGAATACCTTGCCAATTAAGGTTGCCTGATCAAGTACTGGATCAGCGACTATCAAGACAGTGGCAGTAACCGAATTACTGGCTACGCCTGACGGTCCATTGGCAACAGCTGTGTTGATATGATTTCCTTCGATAACACCAACACCGATCAATGAAAGATAGGTAATACGGACCGTCTCTTCGGGTTCCAGGTCAATCTGCTCAAAGGCGATCGTATCGGCATCGAGATCCGCAGTTGAGGAATCCAGCGAAGTGATTTCATCATCAGCCGTACCCAACTCACCATCAACACCAGCACGTAATAGCTGTACTGAACGCGGCTCTATCGTGAATCCCGGGGGTGGATTATCAAATACTTCGATATCCACGGCAGGAACATCTTTGAGGTTTTCAACAATTAGCGTGTACTGAACCACACCACCGGCTGATGCCTGGCGCTGGTCCACCGATTTGCTGAGTAATATCTCAGGAGCGTTCTGACGGGCATCCAGTGGCAAGTGGTTGAATATAACGTTGGTATCGCCTGACTCAAGCTCGAACTCTACGTAATAGCGAGTGTCTTCAGAATTAACAGGGGCATCAGGTTGAACTTGCACTTCACATGCACCGGTGCCGGGCAGGCTATCAAACGTACAGGCGCTCTCAGTTGACGATGAGTCAAACACTGAAGACACTGCGCAACCGAGGAGCGGACCGCCACAGTTACTTGCACCTTCTTCTCTTATAATCGACGAGAAGGTCGGGAAGTAAATCGCTGGAACAGCAGCAAGCGATATTTCGTATACATCTATTGACGGACACGATGGATGTGCATCAGGCAGAACATCAAAGGCATATATACCATCAGCCGTAGTTACCTGACCTTGCTGATTTTGTCCCAGACAAGATGGATCTACAGCAACTCCAGAGGAGTTCAACAGATTAAGGGTGACACCTTCAACCGGCAGACGGGAGATACTGTCGTAAACCACACCGCTGGGGTCTACAGGTAAAGGTAAGTTAACGATTTCACCTGACAGGAGTGGTGTATCTGTTCTCAGGCTGTCTACAAATACATCGTTCTGGTTGTAGAATTCGACTGTATAAAATCCGGGTATCAGTCCTGTAACCAGATAATCACCATTCTCATCAGTGGTGGTGGTCGCCACTACAACGCCAGCGTCATCAACTATGCGCAGTATCCAGCCAGGCTTGCGCTCTTCATCGACACCTATTTGACCGTCACGATCTGAATCAAGCCATACAGTGCCTGCCAGGGTGGCGGGTTCTTCATACGTAATTGTTAGCGTCGCTATATTCGACGTCAGACCGGTAGAGTCACTAACGGTATATTGCACAGGTGCCGGATCACCCAAAAAGCCGGATTCTGGTGTAAAAGTCACGTCACCTGTAGCGGGGTCTACTACCCAGACACCTTCACCAGCAACAACTAAATTGGTTACCGGTGCACCACTTACCGGATCCAGGAGTACCAGACTACCGATTACCAGGTTATCTTCCGGGTCACTGTCATTGGCCAATGCTGCCAAGGTGACAGATTGTCCGAGTGGCTGATTCAACAACTCATCATTAACAGCAAGTGGTGCAGTCTGCGGATAATCAATGGTTACTGTCGCAATATTGGACGTCAGTCCTGTTCCGTCACTGACCTGGTATTCAACAGGCGCCGGATCCTGGAAGAATCCAGCGACCGGTGTAAACGTGATGTCACCCGTATTATTGTCCAACGTCCATGTACCTTCACCCGCAACTATCAGAGTATCAGCATCACCATCGCCATCACTGTCAGTGGCATTTGGATCAAGCAGGGTTATGCTTGCTACAACCAGATCGTTCTCGGGATCAGTATCCGGCCCGTTACCATTATCAGCCAGCACATTAAGCGTTGTCGGGTTACTGGGAGCAGGAGCATTCGGGTTGACTTTAAAATCATTCTGGGCAGTCGGCGCTGTCTGAGGATAATCTACAGTCAATAACGCTTGATTTGAGATCAAGCCCGTTGCATCAGTAACGGTGTAAGGCACTGGTGTTGGATCTGCAGTGAAACCTGGTTCAGGTGTAAACACTACTGAGCCAGTAACAGCATCGACAAGCCAGGTACCCTCGCCCGGGACAATCAAAGAATCGAAATCACCATCGCCATCGAGATCAGTCGCCAGAGGGTGAACAAACGACAATGTTGGTGGCAGCAGATCACCGTTGGGATCACTGTCATTTATAGCGCCCTGCAAAGTGACCGGCACAGCACTGACCGGTGAGATAAACACATCATCAGTTGCAACAGGTGGTAACTGCTGCATAAATATGGTTACCACATCACTGGCATCATCCACACCGAAGCCATCCAGTGTGGCAGCATCGACAGATGCCATATTATCTACTTGGGTCAGTGATACATCATCAGCATTAACTGTGTGCGAAGCGCTACAGTTAAAGCTATTACCCGGCAATAAAGTCGCAGGTATTGATGGGGCACAATTGATTGATCCAGGATCAGCATTTGGATCGCTTATTACTATCGATGTCAATGCGACGTTGCCGCTATTTGTAACTGTGAAGGTATATTCGAGTAGATCACCCGCAGCCACGTAGTTCGCCGTATTACCAATCTTGTCAATCGTAATTCCAGGTGCTTGACTGACACTGGTCTCAGCTGTGTCACTGGCAGTACCTGCTTCATCAGTGCTAACTGTTACTTCATTGATCAGGCTGTTGCCCAAATCTATATCGCTTTGGGTGACGCTATAGCTTGCCGTCCAACTCCAGGTCTCCCCAACATCAATGCGACCAGTCACACCTGTATCTGTCAAAGGCCCGGTTAATGTTGCAGCGGTACCATCAGGCAGGGTGTCATCCACAACAACATTACCAAGCGACACGTTACCGGTGTTTTCAGCGGTAATTGTGTAGTTCAATATACCGGGTTGGCTAGTTGCACTCAGATCAACTGTTTTGCTAACGATGAAATCCGGTATTCGGTTTATTGTTGTAATTGCGGAATCCGATAATGAAGCACCATCGAGCTCATCCGCAGTAGCCACAACTGTGTTGGTACGTGTAGCTCCATCATCAATCTCGCCCTGAGATACCTGATAGGTCGTTGTGTACTGCCAGGTTTCACCTACATCAAGCGCACCAGCAATACCAACGTCAGCCAAAGGTCCAATCAAAGTGGCAACAGATCCATCCGGGAGCGTATCGGTAAGCGCAACGTTATTAAGCGTTACGTTTCCGGTATTACTGACATCTATCGTGTAGCTCAGTGTCTGGGGAGAATTAATCGATGCAATATCAACAGATTTGGTAACACTCATTTGAGGAGTGGATGCAACGCTGGTGGAAGCGCTGGCAGATTCTGGATCTGTCACTTCATCAACGGCAACTTCAACGTTGTTGAGCAGCGCAGCACCTGCATCCAAATCAGCCTGAGTAGCAGAATAGGTTGTTGTGTACTGCCAGACTTCACCCACATCAAGCACAGCACTTTGAGCTGCATCACCCGTTGGTCCAACCAAAGTCGCGACACTACCGTCAGGCAAGACGTCAGTAACACCTACATTGGTGAGTGATAGGTTACCGGTGTTTTCAATTGTAATAACATATGAAAGCAGTTCAGGATTGGCTATTGATACCAAATCAACAACCTTGGCTACCGTGTAGGAAGGCACCTGATCTACTGTTGTTTCAGCAGTATCCTGTTTTACCAATGCACCCGTTTCAACGGTTGTCGCTGAGACGTTATTAATAAGCGGATTGCCCGTATCAACATCTGCTTGAGTAGCTGTATATGACAGGCTATAAACCCAGGTTTCACCAACATCCAGAGCGTTCGCCAAACCTGTATCGCTAGCCGGGCCACTGAGAGTGCCCACAGATCCGTCAGGCAAAGTGTCATTCAATACGATGCCGCTTAAACTGACGTTACCCGTATTTTCAAGACTAACGGTGTAATTAAGCGTTGTTGGCTCGTTAATGGACGTCGCATCAACAATCTTGGTTATTTCAAAATCAGGCGTTGCATTAACATCAGTTTGAGCCGTTGCAGACAATACTGTGGTGCCCGTTTCCACAGCAGTGGCGGAGACTGTATTAACGAGTGCAGAACCTGCATCTATGTCAGCCTGATTTGCAGCATAGGTAGTGGTATAAACCCAGGATTCTCCAACATCGATTTTGCCAGGCAGACCAACATCAGTGACCGGACCTGTCAGGACTGCAGGTGAACCATCCGGCAACACATCATTAACAGTAATACCGGTTAATGTCAGATTGCCGGTGTTGGCAATAGTTATGGTGTAGTTAAGTGTGTTCGGCGTTGCGATAGCAGTGCTATCGACAATCTTATCAATGGTGAAAGAAGGCGCTTGTGTAATCGGTACTTCGTCAGAGGCTTGCGCCGCGGGCAACTCTGAAGTAGTTACCGTAACTGTGTTATCAATGTCGGCATCTCCACCGCCATTGCTATCAAGATCTTGCTGGGTAACAGCGTAGGTGGCGCTGTAAGTCCACACCTCTTGTCCATCAAGCGTACCATCATCATCAATGTCACCACTTACAAGTGACAAATTCGCTGTTGGAATGATCGAATCACTTAATACAACATTGGTAAGATCCAGTAATCCGATATTGCTGACAACGATCTGATAGGTAATAAGATCACCAGCAACCGTCGGTGACGACAAGGCACTGCCATCGGCAGTCTTTGTCACCGTTATGCCTTTGGGCAATACTTGTACTGCGCTGATATTGTTAGCGAGCCCTGGCTCGAACTGATCCGGAGACGAGCTAATAGTCGAACTATTTTCAAAATCAGGTTCGGACAATGCGCTGGCAGACAACGGCAACACAGACACGAACACACCCAGCATAAAACCGGCGAGCTGCGCGGTTTTATGCAGAGCGTATTTCCTGTACGCGCCTGCCATTGTGGATGATATCGCCATCATCTTGAGCGGTTGTCCTTGTACCTACCTGACTACGGAAGATTCACTTCAGCGTCGAAGGTCAAAAACACCGGTACCCCAACTGGCATATTGGCGATTATCCAGCCAAGCCCCGCTCCGGCAGGATCACTATCATCGCTGCTAGTACCACCAGCAATTGAACCTGGCTCGTATGTAAAGCCAGCAGGCACTACGTCATTCACAGAGGCATTGGTTGCCACATCAGGACCGTTATTCACTACCGTCAAGGTAAATGTAATCACTTGCCCGATGTTCGGCGTTGAATCATCAACGGACTTGGCAATACTCAAATCTATGCCCAAATCATTATTGGTAATAGAACAGGTAACATCTGCACCCTGTTTCAGCTGAATAGTCACACCGGTAGCAAGACCCGCTGCAGGCAAACCACTAGTCAAAGAAGTTGCATCAACACATTCCCATGTGCCCTCAGCGTAAGCTGCAAGATCAAGCTCACTGATCTCTATGTCGGTGTTCGCTTGTACTGGGTTCGCCACTCCACTGGTCACGACACCACCGTCTATGGATATTTCGAAATCCTCGACCACAGCGTCACCGCCGTTATCATTGGTGATGTTCTTGACCAATGTCAGCTGCGGCGCGATATCATTGTTTTCGATCGTGCAGGTAACATCCGACCCCGGACTCACCTGGAATATCTCGCCAGTGGCCGCACCTGCTGCGGGCAATCCAGTTGACAACAGATTCGCGTCAACACATTCCCAGGTGCCTGCGGTGTAACCGTCAAGATCAAGCTCACTGATCTCTATGTCAGTATTTGCAAGTACCGGATTCGCAACACCGCTAGTCACAACGCTACCGTCTATTGAGATTGCAAAATCTGCTATCGTCAGATCGCCACCGTTGTCATTGACAAGATCCTTAACCAAGGTCAATTGTGGTTCAATATCGTTGTTCTCGATCGTACAAGTCACATCCGATCCCGGACTAACCTGGAAGGTCTCGCCAGTCGCATCTCCAGCCAGTGGCAAGCCAGCCGACAGCAAATTAGCATCAACACATTCCCAGGTGCCTGCGGTGTAACCATCAAGATCAAGCTCACTGATCTCTATGTCTGTATTCGCCAGTACCGGATTCGCAACGCCGCTGGTCACGATTGCACCATCTATCGATATTGCAAAATCCGCTATCGCCAGATCACCACCATTGTCATTGGTAAGATCCTTGACCAATGTCAGTTGCGGTTCGATATCGTTGTTTTCGATCGTACAAGTGACATCTGATCCCGGACTAACCTGGAAAGTCTCACCAGTAGCTACACCTGCTGCAGGCAAGCCAGCCGACAGCAAATTAGCATCAACACATTCCCAGGTGCCTGCGGTGTAACCATCAAGATCAAGCTCACTGATCTCTATGTCTGTATTCGCCAGTACCGGATTCGCAACGCCGCTGGTCACGATTGCACCATCTATCGATATTGCAAAATCCGCTATCGCCAGATCACCACCATTGTCATTGGTAAGATCCTTGACCAATGTCAGTTGCGGTTCGATATCGTTGTTTTCGATCGTACAAGTGACATCTGATCCCGGGCTGATCTGGAAGGTCTCGCCAGTCGCTGCACCTGCTGCGGGCAAGCCGGTTGACAACAAGTTTGCGTCAAGACATTCCCATGTGCCTTCAGCGTATCCATCAATATCAAGCTCACTGATCTCTATGTCTGTATTCGCCAGTACCGGATTAGCAACACCGCTGGTCACAACGCCCCCATCTATCGATATGGCAAAGTCCAGTATCGTCAGATCACCACCGTTGTCGTTGGTCACTTGCTTGACCAATGTCAATTGAGGTTCGATATCGTTGTTCGCGATCGTACAGGTAACATCTGATCCTGGGCTAACCTGAAAGATCTCGCCCGTGGCAACGCCCGCCAGTGGCAAGCCAGCTGACAGCAGATTCGCGTCTACGCATTCCCATGTACCCGTGGTGTATCCATCCAGGTCCAGCTCGCTGATCTCTATGTCCGTGTTCGCCACGACAGGATTCGCAATACCGCTGGTCACAACGCTACCATCTATTGATATTGCAAAATCCGCTATTGTCAGATCACCACCATTGTCATTAGTGAGATCCTTAACCAATGTCAGTTGCGGTTCGATATCGTTGTTTTCAATCGTACAGGTGACATCCGATCCAGGACTGATCTGGAAGGTCTCGCCAGTAGCTACACCTGCTGCAGGCAAACCGGTTGACAATAGATTCGCATCAACACATTCCCATGTGCCTTCAGTGTATCCACCAAGATCAAGCTCACTGATCTCTATGTCGGTGTTCGCGGAAACAATATTCGCAAATCCACTGGTGACAGGGCTGCCGTCGATTGAAAGATTGAAATCCGCCGCAGTTAGATCACCACCATTATCATTGGTGATGTTTTTAACCAACGTCAGTTGCGGCGCCAGGTCATCATTTTCGATCGTACAGGTGACATCCGACCCCGGACTGATCTGGAAGATTTCGCCAGTGGCTGCACCTGCTGCCGGCAATCCAGTTGACAATAGATTTGCATCAACACATTCCCATGTACCAGCCGTGTAACCATCGAGATCAAGCTCGCTTATCTCTATGTCCGTGTTAGCTACTACCGGATTAGCAACACCACTGGTCACAACACCACCATCTATTGATATTGCAAAATCTGCTATTGTCAGATCACCACCATTATCGTTAGTGAGATTTTTAACCAACGTCAGTTGGGGTTCGATATCGTTGTTCTCGATCGTACAGGTAACATCCGATCCGGGACTAACCTGGAAAGTCTCGCCAGTGGCCACACCTGCAGCCGGCAAACCTGCAGACAACAGATTTGCGTCAACACATTCCCATGTGCCTTCAGTGTATCCACCAAGATCAAGTTCGCTGATCTCTATGTCGGTATTTGCTAAAACCGGATTTGCAACACCGGCAACGACCACGCCGCCGTCGATTGAAAGACCAAAATCTGCAGCCGTTAGATCACCACCATTATCATTGGTAATGTTTTTGACTAATGTCAGTTGCGGTTCAATATCATTGTTTTCAATGGTACAGGTGACATCCGATCCCGGACTGATCTGGAAGATCTCGCCAGTAGCCGCACCTGCTGCTGGCAAGCCGGTTGACAACAAGTTAGCATCAAGACATTCCCACGTGCCTTCGGTGTAACCATCAAGATCAAGTTCACTGATCTCTATGTCCGTGTTAGCTAGTACCGGATTCGCAACGCCGTTGGCAACGACGACGCCATCTATCGATATGGCAAAGTCCAGTATCGTCAGATCACCACCGTTGTCGTTGGTCACTTGCTTGACCAATGTCAACTGAGGCTCGATATCGTCATTCTCGATCTTACAAGTGACATCAGATCCCGGACTAACCTGGAAGGTTTCGCCCGTAGCAACACCAGCGGCAGGTAATCCAGTTGACAACGAATTAGCGTCAACACATTCCCAGGTGCCTTCGGTGTAACCATCCAGATCCAGCTCACTGATTTCGATATCAGTATTCGCCAGCACTGGGTTCGCAACACCGCTGGTCACAACACTACCGTCTATTGATAGTGCAAAATCCGCTATTGTCAGATTACCACCATTGTTATTAGTGAGACCCTTAACCAACGTCAGCTGCGGTTCGATATCGTTATTTTCGATCGTACAGGTAACATCCGACCCCGGATTGAGTTGGAAGGTTTCACCCGTGGCAGCACCTGCTGCAGGCACTTTAGAGAGCCCATTTGCGTCAAGACATGCCCAGGTACCTTCGGTGTAACCATCCAGATCCAGCTCACTGATCTCTATATCAGTATTCGCCAGTACCGTATTCGCAACACCGCTGGTCACAACTCCACCGTCTATTGATATGGCAAAATCCGCTATCGTCAGATCACCACCATTATCATTAGTCAGGTTTTTAACCAATGTCAGTTGCGGCGCGATGTCATCGTTGACTATGGTACAGACAGTCTGTTCACCAAAGGCCAGAGTCACTTCACCAGAATCAAATGCAGTATTTCCAACGGTGCCAACCGTACAAGACCATGTACCCTCTGTATAACCCGCAACATCGTTTTCCTCTAAGGTATATGTACCCGGGGGAACATAAATAGTCTCACTGGTGTAGGTTGTGGTTGAACCAGCAACAACTCCACTATCGAAAACAGGAAGCGTAGGGGCGTTTGTCGTTAAACCGAAATTGCTTAATACAAGATCACCACCATTATCGTTGATAACCTGTTTTACAATAATCAGTTCAGCATTAGGAATAATCTGTACTTCACTATCATTGTTATCTAAATTGGTTTCAAACTGATCGCTAGAAGCAGTAACAGTAGACTGATTCAGGTAATCAGAAAGAACCAAAGGGTAGGCAACTAAAGGAACAACCGTCAATAACAATAGTGCCGGGCGCATCTTCGAAACATGCTTGACTCTGGAAGATAATGGCGGCATCTGGCCTTCGTCATTTTTCATATGTACTTTGATAAATTGTTTCATGCTAATCCCTTCTACGCTGCCCTAGGGTGCTAGAACTGTTGCCTGAAATGTAAGAGACACACCTGCCCCAGGCGCAAGATTGGCGAGCGTCCATGCCAACCCCGAACCAGCTGGACTTGTATCGTCGTTAGTCGCACCACCAACAATCGATGATGCGACGTACGAAAATCCTGCTGGAACAATATCGGTTACTGTCAGATTGGTCGCCGGATTAGCACCGGCATTTCTCACTGACAATGTGAAAGTAAGTACATCACCTATGTTCGGTGATGCATCGTTGACTGATTTGACTATTTCAAGGTCTACACCTTGATCGTCATTGACAAACTGACAAGTGACATTCTCACCGGATCCAAGCTTAAGTCCGTCAAGTCCATCTGAATCAGCGCCATCACATTTGATGCCCGTCAGAAGATATCCATTAACTGGTGATTCACTTAATTTATAAAAACCCGGAATTACACTAACAGCGGTGACACTGGCACTTCCAGGCACACCACTCCCTGTAGAACCAGCTCCATCATTAAATGTCAGCGTAAAGTCTGCAGCAGATGCTGTACCACCAGAATCGTTGTTAACCTGTTTCAATAATGTCAAGGTCGCACGGGCTACATCATCATTGGTGATCGTGCAAACAACGTTGTCTCCACTTACCAGAGAAATTTCGCCTGCAGCCGAAACAGTTCCGCCCACGCAGCTCCAGGCAGAGCCAACATAGCCAGGAATATTTATTTCACTGAGCGTATAGGTACCCGGATGTACAGGCTGATCAGTAACAGCATCATCCCCATGCGCACCAGTAATAAAATCAACACCCGTTGCACTCAGAGTAAAATCAGTATTAAGAGCGACCCCGCCATCATCATTTATAACAACTTTTTCCAAAGTTATTTCTGCCGCAGCGAATGCCCAGTAATAAACCGGCTCAGTTGTGTGTCTGCGAGTTGTATCGCCTGCGAATACCTCTTCATCAACCTGCAGAGTGACCGACCCATTGGGTAGCGAATCATCACCAAAGAGAACAGCCCAGGATCCGTTACCACCGTCTTCTCCGCCCTGTGTCAATACAGCCATTGTGTGATCTGTAGAAAGCGCATAGCTATCAACAGGAACACTGCCAGCACCAGCTACAGTATCTGCACCCAGAGCCAACTCATAGAAAACGTTGTTTACTGTGCCACTACCAGCTTCCGCGACGATGTAACCTACGGTCTCCGGATTACGTGATGAGGGGATCATTCCAATGTGTTTACCGACACAGATGGTGTCGTTCGCTCCAGATTGAAACGGATGGTTCCGACGAGCAGCGCAATCTGTCACATAAATCACACTGGCACGATTGTCGTTAAAGGACATGACCTGACCGAGCACGACCGGTCTGCTATAAGTGTTCACGATGCTGCCAGAGACATCTTCCATTAAGGCTTGATCCCAGGTGCCATCTGTAGCGAACTGACCGTTTGTCTGATCCGAAACAACACTATGCGCTTCCAGCTGTCTACCATCTGGCAAGGTATGAGCACCTTCTTCAACGATGATGCAGTGCACATCGTTAGCGGTAGCAGCGCTGTCTTCCCAACCCTGTATTCGCAAGTCAAAACTACTCGCCGTGATATTACGAATTCGTGTGACCGCAGGAGGATGAGCAGCAGTGAAGTCCTGCAACTGGTATGTGCAGACCACAATGGCATTGGCATACGAATTATCAAGTGCAACTGTTTGCCAGCTTGTTGATACGTTTTTGACTAGATGTACCTCAAAATAATTGGTCAACTCGATGGCTTGCGCTTCGACCCAGAAAAACACCATCACACAAATACAAA
Organism: uncultured Granulosicoccaceae bacterium; assembly: GCA_964411665.1. GTDB lineage: Bacteria > Pseudomonadota > Gammaproteobacteria > Granulosicoccales > Granulosicoccaceae > CALFCE01. Next base: position 18,610 of record CAYPMR010000041.1, read on the forward strand.
AAAAACTTGCAGACAGGGTTAAACGCTGACTCCTGGGAGGCGTCAGCTTGAACAACCGATGTCTAGTTATTCGATGTAATAAAAACAACGTATCTATCCTGGATACATTCAACACACAATAAAGACGATCTCAAATACGAAACAACATCAAGAACGTCCCATATAAGCAACAACGGCCCTACCGATTGGAATCAAATCATTTGCAGAATTTCGACCAAGAGATAATCAGTTTCTTCTCTTATTTGGCGACTGGTGCACGGAACACTTGAGAAGTGACACTCATAGGCAAAAAAATACAGCTCTCGGTACTAAAGGTTTGTATTTGATTCGATTTACGGGAATGAATTTGCTTTGAGTGACTGGAGGGGATGAAGAATTTTTTACTACATTACATTTTTTACTACATTACAAAAGCAGCCAGAAATTACTCTAACCGACAATGTTTAGCAGTAACGTTCTGTACTAACATTCCATACGATAGTCAGCACGTTTTTAACGTGTCAAAAGCTGCAACTCCAAACGATTATTGCCAACAGCTTTGATATCTGAAAATAACGGGCGCCTGCTGCCAAAAGCGCGGGCCGATATTTGATTAGGAGAGACAGCACGTGACAGCAGATAGCGGCCTACCTGGGAAACACGTGCTCGGGAAAGTTTAATTGCGAAATCAGCATTACGCACTCCATCAGTATGCGACTGCAGCTCTACGCGAACCGTCGGATTCTGACGTAACTCGACGGCTAACTGATCGAGCACATTGCGGGATCGGGTATCCAGTATCGCAGAGGCGGTTGCAAATCTAACCCCTTTCAGTACGCCGGAACGCAACACCGAAACGGGTGGGGATTGCGTTCTTGATATAGGTCGCGAGGCGTTTGGTACAACCTGGGTTAAAGGTTCTCGCGCCACATCAGATGCAACTTCAGGTACCGTGACTATCCCAGGCAATCTTCGAGGAATTGACTGCGATTGCTCACCAGAGTTGGGTAGCCTGACAGGAGGTCTTGTCAAGCGAACATCACTCGAGCGCTGACCACTGGGACGAGGAAGACGAACCTCTGGATTAGCTATAACTTGTGTGTTTGATTCTGGTGGTGTGTAGTTGTCGCGAATATCGCTAAATCGATATAACACACCAAAATGCGCAGCCAGCGCATCAACATCATGGAAGTTAAGTTCAGCACGCACACCCAGTCTTTGGGTAAATGTGAAATCTACACCAACACCGGCGACCAGTTGAAAATTGTCTTCCTGATCAAGGGATACAGAAGCATCGTGTATCAGGTAATTAATGCCACCTCGGACAAATGGCAACAAACCTTCACGACGGTTGATGAGGTATTCATCCCCTAGCGGATAGTAAACACCGGAGACTCCCGCAAATGCATAGTCCACGGTGGCAACAGGGCTCAAAGTGGCCGCACCCAATTGACCTAACCGGGCTTCAAAGGACAGTCTCGGCGAATAATCGCGGCCCAAAGTAAATCCAAAACCACTATCCTTTGTATCCGACACCGAAAACTGCGTGCTATCTGACGCATCGGGCTCAAGATTGGAGAACGATACAGCTGCCCCGACGTACGTACTGCGACTACCTCCACCGTCAGCATCCAGTGCATCACTGTCAGGAATGATATCGCTAATCCCACAGCCGGCAATCAGGACGAAAAATAGACAGATACAGACGCGCAGCGGAAAAATCGCAAGTGTGTCAGTGATTTTTGGAAAAACACGCCGCATGGCAATAAGCTGCATCAAATATAGCGACGAGGCAGCAAGTTTCCTTCCAAACAACGAAGGGCAGGCAAAAACTGGGCGTAAATCGGAAAAAAGACGCCGTCCTTGGCGACACAGGGCATCCTGCCTTAAATACCACTTGGAGGAGGTTCGATCAGACCGTTGATGGTCAGTTCGGTTGCCCTGATCAGTATTTGCGCTAGAGCTTCAAACACTGATCAGAACCGGTAACAGTACTTAAGTACTGACATCAAGCACCGTTACGATGGGGCTATATTATCCAGCTCGCCCGGACAGAACAAACGAGTATAAATTACGTTATACTTAAGATAATCTAATCTATTAGCCATCTCTCCTCGCTATAAAGGCATCCTCGTAAAGAGGATGTCCAGCCAATGCTGCCGGGCAGGAGAATGTTGGTAGCCGTTCAAGGACAGCCGGAGGGACGACAAAAAGCCATGGCCGAGAATTTATCACTGAATGCGTTGAGGGCGTTTGAATCTGTTGCCCGACATGGCAGCTTCAAAGCCGCGGCGGAGGAGCTGTTTGTCACGCCAGCGGCTATCAGTCAGCAGATTAAATCTCTCGAAGATAACCTGGGTGTCAAACTCTTTCACCGTCAAAGTAGAAGTATAACACTCACAAAAGACGCACAAAGGGGCTTTGCCAAAGCCACCGAAGGTTTCAGTAACCTTGCTGAAGCCGTACAACTTATGAAGGCTGAGGATGACAATACAACGCTGACAGTCTGGAGTTCACCCTCTTTTGCCTCCAAGTGGTTAGTACCCAGACTTGCTGGGTTTACACGGGCAAACCCGGGTATTGATCTGGAAATTTCAGCAGAACGCAGTCTGATAGACACCGGTGAAAACAACGAAAAAAGATCTATTCAGCTAGACAAATTCAAACGTGAAGAAGTTGATATCGCCATACGATTTGGTCAGGGCGTTTATGACAACTGCACGGTAGATAAACTCTTCGAGGTTTCTGCTATTCCACTTTGCAGCCCGGAACTACTAAAAGGCAAGCATGCTCTGAGAACACCGGATGATTTACGTCATCAGACCCTATTGCACGATGCAACACCCTATGAAGGTCGCCCCTCGTGGTCAGTGTGGCTAGAGGCAGCAGGAGTCGAAAACATTGATGCAGAACATGGCATCACTTTTAACTCGGTCAATTTGGCACTCGCAGCGGCAGCTGAGGGACAAGGTGTGGTTTTTACTTTGGAAGCATTAGCTCAGGACGATATCGAAGCCGGGCGCCTGGTTGCCCCATTTGATCTGAGTCTGCCAATGAGTTTTGCCTACTACATGATCACCCTCGAAGAGTTTGCTGAGAAACCCAAAGTAAAACGCTTTCGCGATTGGCTACTCGCCAAAGCGCACTCAGAGACTAATCAATAACAACTCCAAATCGCTAAAAGCACAAGTTACTTTCTCAGGATTCGATATCTGTAGCTTCCCTCGCAAGATGTCGACGCCAAAGCCATACGGCTACAACCAGAGAAACCAGCAGCATTGCGCCACTAAGTAATAATTTTGATTCCTGCCCGAGACGTATTCCATCACCTGCGAGCGCGAACACCAGCAGTTGTGGCAGATAACCAATTGAAGTGGCCGAAAAAAATGTTATTGGTCGAATAGCGGATACACCAGCACAAAGGTTAGTCAGTAAATTAGTGCCAAAAGGTTGCAGGCGAACAACAATCACTTTTGCAAAAGCATCATGTCTAACGAGCTTGTCCAGCATATGGATGATTGATTGATATCGTTTTGATATCCAGGGCCCAAGCCAGCGACTGGCAACAAAATAGGCAAGCATACAACCAAGCAAAGCGGCCAACAGCGACAGCACTACTCCCTGCCACAATCCGAAAACATACCCACAGACAAACGCTACCAACTGCCTGGGTAATCCCACAGCAGTAAACAGCACTGCGCCAAAAAAGTATGCAAGTAGTACAAGCGGCGGCTTGTTTTCCAAATGCAGCGCCAGTTGTTCTGAATCGAAAGCTTCAGCAGAAAAAAGGCGCGAAGCCAGCAGCAGCAACACAGCCAGCAGCAAAATAGCCCCGGCAAGCAACAGACCTGATCGTACTTTACTCTCTCTCACTGCATTTTTCGCTGCTGTCACCATCATGTGTCACGAGGACATAAATGAGACCACTAAACCCATTTGAACGAGGCAAATCCTCTGAATATTGATATACTACATACTGCCTGCTACAAGTACGACAGGCATTTGCCCCAACCGTTCGGAACCGCAGCGTCAAAAAATAGTCTGAACCTGCTCTCGAGCCTCAGACATCATACAGTTTGTTAGAATTCTTTGGCTCACAAGTCCTTGAACAAATAAATAGTCTAAAAAAGAAATGAAAAAGATAAGTGTCGATGGTGTTGAGTTGCTGCGAGACCCTTTACTAAACAAGGGATCGGCATTTACCCGCGAGGAAAGAATTGCTTTCGATATAGATTGTCTGCTACCCCACGGTGTAACCACCATGGAAAACCAGGCAATGCGGGTGCATGAGCACTTTAGTCGTCTAACAGATGACTTCGATACATATATCGCGCTGTCCAGCCTGCAAGACAGAAATGAACACCTATTCTACCGATTGCTGACTGACAACCTGGAAGAGTACATGCCGATTGTCTACACACCGACTGTCGGTTTGGCAACGCAGCGATATAGTCATGCTTTTCGACGAGGTCGAGGTGTTTGGGTAACGCCTGAGCACAAAGGTCGAATGCTGCAATTGTTTGAATCCATAGCCAAAAAGCAGCAAATTGAACTGATGGTTATCACCGACGGTGAATCGATCCTCGGCATTGGTGACCAGGGTGCCGGTGGTATGGCCATTTCAGTAGGCAAGCTTGCTTTGTATTCTGCCGGCGCAGGAATTTATCCGGGTAAAACACTACCGATTTGTCTCGACTTTGGCACTAACAACGCGGAGCTTCTGCAAGATGAATATTATCTGGGATGGCCACATGCCAGATTGAAGGGCCCGGTTTATGATGAATTACTTGAAGAATTTGTTGATGCAGTGAGCACTGTGTTTCCGGGTGCTTTGTTGCAATGGGAGGACTTTCGCAAGGACAACGCACTCAACATCATGGAAACCTACATAAACAAAGTGCCTTCTTTTAACGATGACATACAGGGCACGGGTGCTGTGGCATTGTCCGGCGTGATGTCAGCCTTAAGAGTTACCGGTGGCAAACTCTCCGAGCAACGCATCGTTATTGTCGGCGCCGGTGCTGCGGGCCTTGGCATATCACGTCAGCTACGGGCAGCCATGCATGCAGACAGTAACTCAAACACAAATCCGATCATAGCCGTGACTGACAGTCGTGGGCTCATTGTCGAGAAGGATCTCAAAGAAGGCTCATACAAAAAGGAGATGGCGTGGTCTGAAGAACAACTACAAAGTTTTGGTATAGCCCCGGATGATATGACTGACTTGCAACGCTTGATCGCAATCATCAAACCCCACGTGCTTATAGGCACATCAGGTCAGGCAGGCGCATTCAATGAAGATGTAGTTGTAGAAATGGCAAGCCATGTTGAAAGACCACTGATAATGCCTTTTTCAAACCCGACCAGCCACTCCGAAGCGCTTCCAAAATCTCTGTATCAATGGACCGACGGTAAATGTCTTGTTGCTACTGGTAGCCCGTTTGATCCGGTACAGCATAACGGTCAGGAATATCAGGTTGGACAGGGCAACAATGTATTTATCTTCCCGGGTTTGGGCCTAGCTGCAATTGTCGGCAAGATACGCACCATCACAAATGATCAAATCAGTGCAGCAGCTTTCGCTCTATCGGGCTGTGTCAGTGAACAGGAACTCAACAGCGGATTACTCTTTCCCTCAGTCACTCGTTTGCTTGAAGTATCTGAAAAGGTAGCTATTGCGGTACTTGAGCAAGCGGTTACGGAAGGACTGACATCACTCGATTCAACTGATGCCATTCAACAGGCAATAGCAGATTCGCGCTGGACCCCGGAATATGATGAATACGTCAAGCAAGCTTAAGCTTTAAGCTAATGTCGGCATTTTAGATTTCGCCTCAATAAGCTTGTGCATCATTAATTTGATCGACGTCATTAGAGATCTGTATATGAACACTACAGGAATCAAGGTCTTGGCAACAACGCTTGGCGAAATCCCAACGTCACAACGCTAACCAATCTGACGACTTGTTTTGCGTCTATCTGTAATCTCGGATAGTATCGGACGAAGCACTCATCCTGTCGGCTACGGTCGACCAAAACAGGGAGAAGACCAATGCAAAATCGAACAAAGCTCGGTTTGACGGGCCTGGTCGTAGGCGGCGTCGCGCTGGGCATATCGACTGCTCAGGGCACCGGACTCACCAGCTGGAAATCCGGTAATAATCACGATCGAATCATTCAGATTCAAAACGAAGGTGGCACCCGTGAGGCGGCTGATGGCGTTGAAATCGCTTACTACAGTAATTCTTCCTTCAGCGTGACCTCGCCGAAAGGTATATCCATTCTTGTTGACCCCTGGCGTAATGATCCGTCCGGAGCATGGGGTCTTTGGTATCACGTAGAATTTCCGGCAGCTGAAGTTGACATTGGTATGTCCACCCACGCCCACTTTGATCATGATGCGCTCGATAAGATCGATGCCAACATGTTGCTTGATCGCATGGGAGGAAATTTCGAACTCGGTGATGTAAAAATAACTGGAATTGCAGACAAGCATCAGTGTGTGGCCCCAGGATTAATTCCCTGGACCGAAGCTGTAAAACAATTCGAAGGTCGTGACGATCCCTGCGTCGATAATTTCCGGCACATGGACAATACGATGTACCTCATTGAAACCGGCGGTATGCGATTACTGATGTGGGGAGACAACCGGCCTGAACCACCTGCCGAAGTTCTGGAAAAAATAGGCGAAGTAGATATTGTATTCGTACCAGTCGATGGATCGCGACACATACTGGACTACAAACAGGCAGACTCGGTAGTTGCAATGACCAAGGCCAAAATAGCCATTCCGCATCATTATCTGGTACCGGAAACAACGTACTACACATCTACACTGTTACCAGCGACCGAATGGGCAGAAACTCATGAAAACACGATACTTGATGCACCTTCGGTAACTATTACCAAGGCCGATCTGGAAGGCAAAGAAGGGCATGTATACTATTTCGGTTCACACAACATGGTAACAGCAGAAAAGTAGACAGCTCGTCCCAGTGTGTAAAGAAAATCCGGTAAATAAGAAAAAGGCAAACCTAACTGGTTTGCCTTTTTTTTTAAGAATTGTTATAAATTTTCTCTCTGTTTTAGTTTACAGATTACTAAAACGTTCTAGCAAGAACGCTTCGCTCAATCTGATTTCTCTGTTGCTACTGTGTCTCCTGGTCATTCCGCAACAATCCTTCGCACACTTCAAGCTAAATCTTAATATTCGTATTTTTCATGTTAGCCACAATGAAGAAGGTATAGATCTTTATCTACGCATCCCAATGCCCTATCTGGTCGCATCCCTGTTGGGGCCTGAACAGGCAGATGGAACAAGAACGCCCGCTCCTTTCACAACACATGGGATAGTAAATGAGGAGTTAATGCACTATCTGGATGTTAGAGCCCTGCAACAGGATGCTTTGCCACTCGGTCAGTTAGCAGCCGATGGACATAACATCAATTTCAAAGGGCAAAATCTACAGGCAACAGTTGCAAAGGTTCTGGTTTTTTCAGGAGACACACAAACACCTTTCAGCACACTCACTGAAGCGATAAAGTCTTTTAAAAACACCCAATTCCTCTACGACCCGTCGCCCTTCGTTGGTGATAGCGTAGTTGATGTTCTACTTAAATATCGACCAGGCCATCCGGTTTCAAGCTACACACTATCCAGCACACTCGACCCTGATTTACCAGGGCAAGAAGAGACCGCCAACCTTGTTTTAGACTACAACGGAGACACAACAGCAGTTCATCGAATTAACGGATTGCTGGCAGAACCGGTATTTATCGATAGATCACTCTGGAGTGCTGCCCGAACCTTTGTAGTCGAAGGGGTTATACATATCCTCAAGGGTTACGACCACGTACTGTTCGTCGTATGCCTGGTTATAGGTGCAACTACGCTAACGAGCCTCGCCTGGCGTGTCACTGGCTTTACGCTGGGACACAGCATCACCCTATCGCTTGGATTTTTCGGATTCGCACCAACTGCTCCCTGGTTTATACCGCTGGTGGAAACCGGCATAGCGCTGTCGATTATTCTGGCTGCAGTACATGCGATCAGCAGTCGAGGTACTCAAAAAATCAACGGTGTCGCGGCGCTATTTGTAACAGCTCTGATTGGACTGTTACACGGGTTGGGGTTTTCGTTTGTATTAAAAGAACTGTTGGGAGTTACTTCATCCAATATCTGGATTACTCTATTATCTTTTAATCTTGGCGTAGAACTGGGTCAATTGGCTATCGTGTTGTTGATGTGGCCAATTCTACTTGCCTTGACTAAATTCAAACCCAACTGGAGCCCGGCAATACGCTGGAGTCTTGCGATTCCCTGTATAGCGATTGCATCAATCTGGACCGGGCAGCGAGTTGTTGCCTTTATTGCGGCTATCAACCAAACGGGAGTTACCTAAAGATCTTTATAACAACAACGTAGCATGATTTTTCAAACGCTCAAGCATGCCGACTATTGAATCACTACTGCAGAACCCGATAATGTTTGCCATGCTCGGGCTGGCAGCATTTTTAATTGGTCTGTCGAAAGGCGGGCTGCCCGCAGTGGCTATGCTGAGCGTACCCATCATGTCACTGACCATGTCGCCTTTAAAGGCCGCAGCGTTACTACTGCCGATATACATCCTTTCCGATATGGTCAGCGTTTGGTTATATCGCAAAGAGTTCAGTCTGGAGAACGTAAAAATACTTATTCCTGCCGGCATTATCGGTGTCGTGATCGGTTGGGCAACCGCAGCCATAATTTCGGACCGCATGGTGTCAATGCTTATTGGAATAATGGGAATTTCGTTCTGCCTGTACACCTGGACGAAGAAGAAATCCACCCTGCCCCCAAAAAGACCAAACTTGCAAAAAGGACTTTTCTGGGGAACCTTGTCAGGCTTTACCAGTTTTGTATCACACGCTGGCGGACCACCCTTTCAAATCTACATATTGCCCCAGCAACTGCCTAAAATGGTTTTCGCAGGTACTACCACAATTGTGTTTACGGCGATTAATCTGGCGAAAGTCATTCCCTACTCAGCGTTATATCCTTACACCTCATCGACTCTTAAAGTAGCAGCCTGTCTATTACCCATAGCTGCAATAGGTACGGTGGTTGGAAAATTCCTGATTGAACGGTTGTCCGAGAAATGGTTTTTTCTGGCAGTGCAAATAGCACTCTTTCTCATATCAATCAGATTGGTAAGTACCGCGCTTTAGGTAGTTTTGATTGCAGAACCGAAGTCACGTTTCATCATCTCAAGCTTCGGTTCGATGTATACCTTACAAAAAGGTTTATCTGGATTCGACAGATAGTAATTTCTGTAACGCGTCGGTGACAACCTGAAATCCACCATCTTTAATACTTGCGTTATCAGTGGGTTTTCGAACTCATTCTGAAGCTCTGTAACCAATCTATTGCAACGTATAGCAAGATCATCGTCTTCGACATAAATAGCACTTCGATACTTACTTCGCATTGAGTGCTGCGATGCACTGGCATGGGTGCGAAGATGAACTGCAATCAATGTCTTCAAATCAATTTGTTGCTCGTCGTAATCCAGAAGAACGGCCTCTGAGAACGTATCGTTGGGTGCAGTTGAAGTAATATACCCCTGTTGAACTTGATATACCCCATGCAAGGCAGCGAAAACTGCCTCAGTACACCAGTGGCAACCACCACCAAATCCGATTTGAATACTATTTTCAAGTGAAGATGGTTCATTTGAAACTGAATTCATACCGTCTAACATAGAGTCACCATGGCCTCATAACTCGATCAAGGTTATGACTTCAATTAATACGATCCAGCTGACGAACTAGCTCAGCCAATCTGGTTATATTCGCAGCACGATCAGTAACTACCAGGGTGTTGGTATTAACTTCTGCGCTTAAGCTGGCGGTGGCGGGCAGTAGTGGTCGTAATACCGCTACCAATTCCTGAGCGGGTACGTTCTTGATCTGAATAACTTTTGTTATCAAGTCATCAGCATCAACTGGCTGATTTGTCTGCACCGGAACTGCGCTCTGTACACCAACTGCCGCAGGTACAATCTTGGTAAAACTGCCCGACTCTACAGCGGCAAACCCATGTACATCAAGCACCGACAAAAACAACAGGTACAGTTTTTCAGCATCTACTGGCTCCGACGAAATAACAGTCACAGTAGCCCGAACCCGAGGATCAACAATAAAATTTTTACCCGTTTGTGAAGAGACAGTTTCAATCAGCGTGTGAATATCAACACTTTTCAGATTTACGGTAAATGACTCATTTGTAGTTGACTGCGCATTTATGCTTTGAAATGGTATCAGTGCAACTAATACAAAGAAGACAGCAACAAGCAAATACGACAGTGCTTTTTTACCCGGTATTTTTGATGTGTATCCAGAGCTCATTTTTTAAACATGACATATCACAACGCAGTCACTGACCACTAAGCGCAAGATTAACACCTAACGCTATCAGTATGCTGCCTCCTATCCTGGGTGCAATACGACCGGCTGATGGGGATTTATTGAAATACCTGACTATGGACGATGCCAGTAGAACGCAAACAACATCAGCACTTGAAAACGCTATATTGACAAATATGCCCAGAATGACAAGCTGCCCCCACAAAGGTAACGCACCAGCAGGGTCTGTGAACTGCGGCAGAAATGCAATGTAGAAGATCGCAGTTTTAGGGTTCAATACCTCGACCGTAATACTTTGCCAAAAGGCACGTACCGGCGATTCATCGGCTGTTACAGTAGCATCATCATGCTTTAAATTCAGTGTTGATCGGAATAGCTGCACGCCAATCCAAATCAAATAGGCAGCACCGACCAACTTTACGATCGAGTAGAGCACAGGAACAACCGTAAATAGAACAGAAAGTCCCAGCGCTGCAGCAATGACATGGGCATAGCCGCCAATGTGTAATCCCAACACAGTCATCCACCCGGCCGATCTACCACGAGCAATGGTTTGAGCAGCGGTGTACATCGTGGCCGGGCCCGGGATGTAGGCAAACAAAGCAGTCGCTATTAAAAACGTACCCAGATGTTCGGTTGATATCATTGTCGAGGCTTAGTCTCGGAAAAACTCACGTGAGTTTTTTTGATTGGCAAAATAGATGACAAGTCACCGTGTTAACTCCAACTATCCAACTAGGTCGAAGGATACGGCAAAAATATTTGATACTGATTACGTATTGAGGCATCCGTCGTGCTGTCTATGTAGAAGGGCTTGTGTGAGGATAAACTTAAATGGGCTCTATCTGTAGCTCGTTTCCAAACGTCGCTAGCGCCTTGTTCCTGCCATACGTCGGGAGTCGCTCTATCAGCATGTTGAGGGTAGACGTATTCTGATTCCATCAATGCGATGGTTTGGCTGTTCCCCAGATAATGGCCGGGACCGGCCACAGCCTCGGCGATCACAGGCACAGATAAGGTTTCGTCTGTCACCTCGATACCTCTGGCGATACGCCGTACGCTTGATAACATATCGTCATCGATAATCATGGTTTCGAAAGAACAACCCAGAAGACTTGCCAACATGCCGGCCGACTCATAGACAAATCCACCACCCGATAATGAGGCAAGCACCATAGTCAATGCCTTTTCGAACCCTGCCTGATTATCTGGCAGTTTTGAATCAGTCATCCCCGCCCCCATCCCGCCGGGAATACCATAAAAAGCGGACATCTGACCGGATGCAGCGCCAAGCAAAGCTTGCTCACCACCCCCGCCACTAAAGGCCCCGGTTCTGAGGTCGGAGACGAACAACCAGTTTCCAAGTACAACGGGATGACCCGGTTTTAGCAGATTGATTACCGTTAAAGATGCGAGGGTTTCTGCGCAACCCTGTACCAGGGTACCGGCCAAAGCAGCCGGTGCAGTTGCACCCGCTTGCGGACCTGTTTGACAGTGTATGGGCATGCCGATATCGACTGCGGCACAGGCAACATCGAGGCTGTCTTGCGCAAAGGTCATAGGCGAGACAACCATTGTCGAATGTACCGTGCAAAACGGTCGCTTGGCAAATTGCTTGTTTCCACCGCTAAGCAAATCAAGCATAGGGTGCATCTTATAAACATGTGCACCTTCAGTGATACTGGTCGCAATATGTTTCTGTGTACCGGCGGCACACGCATAAACAGTATTCACATCAAGATCTAAGTTGCTCTCAATGTCTGTAGCGACTATCGGCCTTGTAAACCACTGAATGTTCTCAAGCGTGTCACATAACCTGGCCAGATCATACAAATCTTCCAGAGTACTAGGCCGATATACCCGATCGCTCATATCAAGCATCTTTACAGCAGCACCACCAGTACAAAAGTTAACCCTGCCATTACGAGCTTCGAAGTCAAACTTTGGATCACGCCCGTGAACGACAAACTCTTTTGCTGCTTTATCCAAAGTGTCTTCAATCAGCGAGCGTGGAAAAAGCAGACGTCCGCTTTCACTAAAAGTACAGCCGTTAGCAACAGCAACATCAGCGATTCTCGGTGTTGGTTCGGCCATACCCACGGTCGCGAGTAAATCCAGAGCAGCAGAATGAATTCTTTTAACGTCTGAGTCTGACAACGGCTTGTATACAGAACCAATAGAGGTGCTGTCGGCCATGCAGGCACCGACACCAACGCTATTACGGGCACGCTTACGAGCGTCTCGGGCCTGTGTGGTCTGCTGATTTCTACCGGAGCGATTAGCCATAGATATCAATGTCGATGCTCAAATACAAAAAAACTCACGTGAGTTTTTTCAAACAGGCAAAGAGCATAAGCCGACACAACTAGACAATCTACAGCGAGCCAGTCGATTTACTCAGCTTTTTTGCGGCAAATGGGCATCATATTATGCGATATATTGCACAAACAAAAAGACACTTCTAGCTCATATAGAAGTCGATATGTAAAGAAAATAGAATTTTTTTAACATATAATGGGAATATGTAAAAAAACATCGAATAAACATGATGAGCAACCAGCTCAAGCAAATCTATCAAATTCCGTCGCTACCACCCGCTGCAAACATCGAAACGCAGCAAATACTCAAATTGCTTCCACAGGCTCATCGTTTACTTGGCGAGCTGAAAGGCAAGGCAACCGCAATACCAAATCAGACAATATTAATAAATTCTCTGGCGATGCAGGAGGCCAAAGCCAGTTCTGAAATAGAGAACGTGGTAACGACACAGGATGAAATTTTCCAAGTAAGCGCAGACAGTGCAAGGCTGATAGCCGGGCCAGCGAAAGAAGTCGCATTATATCGAGATGCCTTGATGCAAGGACACAGGGCTATCAATCAGAGAGGAGGGAATATTACCAAGCAAACAATCGTCGAAATGTTTCAGATATTAAAAGGCAATAGCGGCGAATTTCGTAAAACCCCTGGCACCGCTTTGAAAAATGACTCTACCGGCGAGATTGTCTACGTACCACCACAACAGCCCGATGAAATCGAAAGGCACATGGCTGATCTCGACGAATTTATGAACGATGACCAGACGAGTGAGCTTGATCCACTAATAAAAGTAGCAATAATTCATCATCAGTTTGAAAGCATACATCCGTTTCCTGATGGCAACGGGCGTGTGGGCAGAATCATCAACGTACTTTACTTAACAAGAACTGGATTACTAGACATACCCATTCTCTATCTAAGCCGATATATCAATCAAAATAAAAGTGAATATTACTCGTTACTTCAAGATGTCAGAGATCATGGTCATTGGGAAGAATGGGTCAAGTTTATGCTCTGCGGCATAATCGAAACATCAAAGAGTACTTTAGAGTTGGTGGAGGGAATACGTGACCTCATGGCGCAGTCCAAGCAACGTATGCGAGCCAATCTTCCAAAAATTTACAGTCAGGATTTGTTGAATAATATTTTCCGCCAGCCTTATACTCGTATTGAGTACGTTGAAAACGACTTAAATATCACCCGACCAACTGCAACAAGACATCTTGAAATGTTGGTTGAACATGATTTCCTCCACAAAATAAAGCATGGTCGTAGCAACTACTACGTAAACTTTCGTTTGGCAAAATTACTTACTGATTTATCTGGATAAATAAATGCCTATCCCCCGTTAATTGGTTAGAGTCCGCTACTGCGAAGAGGATTTAAAATTTGATAAGAATATGGTGGGGCGTGCAGGATTCGAATTAACTACTTATAATGTTGTTTTTTAACGTTAATTTTTTTTGTTATACATAATATACCGTGATTTATACCGTGAATTCAAATAACAAACTGTAATTCGTTGGCGGTGAAAGAATTGACGATTGCACATCAGGGCAATCACCAAATCAGTTAGCAGAAGCGATCTTCTTGAGCAATACGAATACAGCAGACGCTACCAGTCTTTGCTAAGACTACTTCTCATGAATCATCACTAGCACTTCTATCCTATGCACCCTCTGGCTCCTCTAGCTGACTTTGCGAAATAGCCGCTTCATAAAATTTCTAAACTCGAACCGAGTCAACACACATTGGCTATTTGTCGGCATGCATCGATTGTTAGGGTGTGCTACGAATCCATAAACTGAGATGACAACTGAAGCGCAGTTCCAAGGAATATTAATAGTGACATTATATACATCGCAGGATTACCATTTCTAATCGCAGATACTACAAATCTATGTATCAGTAATTTCCACAATCTTGCAATAATAAATGTAATTGGCACAGTCACAATCAAAAACGCTGGCAACAAAGCAGTATGAACCAACCAAAAAACAGAGCCAACATAAATCCCTTCTCCGAAGGGATCTAATCCGACAAACAAACGCGCAGTGCCCAATATTGTTAGAGGTGTATCTGAAAAATAAAATCCAATATATATAGATATTGCAGATGCAACGAATGATCTAACAAAAAATAATATATATTCTCTTATTATCAAAAGTGAATACTGATTAGACGCCCTGCGCGTGCGACTTATGCCGAGCATTAAGTTATTGAACAAATATATAACGTATATGTCACAAACTATATTTGTATACACCAACCATACTGACCTAGTATCAAAGTAAACTGAAGTATCGTATCTCGATGTGTAGTACAAGAGAAATGTCAATGATGTGGTTATGGAAAGATATATTGCCCCTCTGGTTATCTTCCGCATAAATTTTTTATCAACAGGATCCGATTGACTGAAGAAAAATGGAAGTTGACATGCAAGAAAAATCAAAAAACCTACAAATAGAAAAAATAGCGGACCAAGCAAAGAAGCTAAAGGATAAAATACATAAGGAGGTAGATCCAAATAATTGCGACAAAGTTTATGGATAAGAATAAATATCGCAATTGATGTCAATGACATGGAAAGCACGACATGAGGGGCTACCTGCCTAACACATATCTCCAAACTTCCAGATATGCGCAATAGTCTGTGTCGCAGTCCAAACAGAGTATTTATTGGAAATAGAAGAAGCGTAAGCTTATTCAATCTATTTTTAACTCTCAGGTACTGGCGCCCAGAGTCAAGTGCCTGCACTGGCTCAAGCTTTGTGGTAGTGAAATGATAGAAATAATAAAGAAATAACAGAAAGAAGATAAACCAAACACTCGAATAGAAAAAAAGGGGATTAGAGTAATTTTTTCCAAGAAACATTAGACCTATAAATGGACTAAATAACCCAAAAACTATCCATCCTTCAGCCGACGCTCCCATGTCCTTAAAATTACCAAATCCACTAACTATCCCACCAATAAAATTGGTGGCATATTTTATTACTTTACGATCAATTATCCTTAACAGTACTGCAGCTTTAACATGATCATTCTTTCTTCTTAAATTGCTGCACTCTCTTCTGATACTATTGATCCATACCGAAAATTTTCTATTTCTAGGTCTACTAGAAGCAATTACTCCAAATACTGAAGCTATCAATAGAATTACAGTTCCAACCATGGCAGTTCAATCCTAACAGGTAACAAAAACGGCTAACCGTTTATGTAATCTTGTACATTCTTCCATTTAACCATATTTTTAGACAACTACTAATGAAACAGTAGACCTTGACAATTAGCTAGGGAATCTCTGATTTATTAGTTTGACATTTAATTTCCAGAGAAAGCCAATTCAGGAAGTTGTTTCAATGAAAAGACAGCGCTCGTTTGCAGATCAGGAGTATGAGAGATTCCGGAACAAGACGCGCCGAGAGCAATTTCTTGAGGATATGAATAGTGTTGTGCCTTTGTAATCCCCCCATTTTGCACTGACGGATTTAGTAGAAGTTAAGCCGCTATTGA